>NZ_JAGL01000005.1 GCF_000526635.1 Aminobacter sp. J41 | reverse complement strand
CGCCAAAGTCTCGTTTGGAACCCATCCAGATCCGAAGATCCTTCTCAAGTCCCGCGAGCCTCTGCCGCCCACGTTTCTCTTTCTTCGCTATTCAGTTGTCAAAGATCAGACACAAAACAGTGTCCCGGGCTCCATCACCATCGGCTTCAGCCCGACGAGGTTCGCTCACGCGGCTCGCTTGAATGTCGTCCAACTCGCGGATCACAAGAGCGAAGCTCTTCGCCGCCAGCAGCGCCGCCGCCGTCGTTGGTGAGGCGTATATAGGCCCCACTCCCCAACCATGTCAACGACATTTTGCAGGATTTTTTCGCCCCAATGAACTTTTTCCCGCCTGCCCAAACCTTGCGCAAAATCAAGGCCATGGTCGAAAAATGGGCGGACGGGGAACCGGGTCGAAAGCTGCCTCTAGGGAAGCCAAAAGCTCCCCCGCAGTGAAGGGCTTCTAAGGCGCCTTCCCAGCCCTGAAACTGCGACGGGAGCAGGACGACCCCAGCTCAGATGCGATACCTCGAGCATGGAGACGCACGCCTAGGTGCGGGATGGATCTTTAGCGAGGACGCCGTGAGACCGCCTCCCGCGACTTCACAACCCGTCTGAGACCGCCCCACATATATAGGGAGAGCGATGATGAGGACCTTTTACCGGAGGCGCTTGACGGTGCCACCACTGTTCGCGAGCGTTCAGCTACCCCACCTTCCAGCGACCACACGAAACGCTATTCATCGCCTGTTGGGCATCGGGTTCCCGCGAGGAACCATGCCAACTGCTTCTGGTTTTGATCAGGACCTGCTGATAAAAGGCCGGTGGAGACCTTTTGAAGATGCGACACACGGCAACTCTCTTCGCCACCTTTCTCGCGTTCGGCCTTGCCGGCTGCGTGCGCACGCCGGACGGTAGCCTCGAGCCGCGCTACGTCCCGGAAGTGAAATCGGTCGGCAAGGTGCCTGTGGTTGCGCTGAAGCCGAACCGCCAGGAGCCGGAACAGATCTTCCCGCGCCGCCCGGCATCCGCTCCGCCACCGCAGCTGGTGGAGGTGCCGGATGCTGCAGTGCGACGCAGGCCGGTGAGCCGTGTCATGCCACCGCCACCACGCGAGGAAACCGTGACCTGCCGCCAGGTGCAGAGTGCCGACGGCCGCGTGCGCATGGACTGCAGCTGATCCGTCAGGCATGCAGTTGATGCATGCCTCGCATGATAAATGTTGCGTTGCACAATCGTCAGCCACGGACTACATAAGGGTCATCAACGTTCCTCCTCCTCCCAGAACGTTGATGACGAATGCAGCGATCCTCCTCCCTCGTTGCATTTCAGATTGAGCCCGCCGATCCTCCTCCCTCGGCGGGCTTTATCTTTTTTTCTGGCGCCGCTTAACGCGCCTGAGAAAAAATTCCTCCCGGCCCTTTCATAATTCGTTAACCCTACCCATATAGGGTTCAACACATCGCCGCCGGCCTGACCACGGATGTACTGGCAGGTCGTCGAGGCGCTGGGACTGGCAATGAGCCGGTCGATGAGAAGGTCGGGTCTTTCCCGGCCTTTTTCTTTGCGCCCCGCTCAGGCCTGCGACCCTCGCGGAACCAAGCCATTCCCCGCCCGTTCCTGCCTCATCTTGCCAACCATGATGACACGGAGCCTGCCATGGCATTTTTCTCGCACGACCAAACGCCCGGTGACGTCCATGAAGAGATTGCGGCCCTGCGGCGGGACCTGGCGCGACTCGGTGCCGCCCTGTCGAAGCAGGGCGCGGCAACGCTGAGGGATACCGGCGAGCGCACCTATGATTTCGGCAGTGAGCTCGCCGAGCGCGCCGTTGCCGCGCTGCCCTCGCTGCGCCGGCGCGCCAGCATGCTGGAAGATTCCATCCGGGAAAATCCAGGCCGTTCGGCAGCCATTTTGGGACTTGCTGCGCTTACGGTTGCAGCTGCGGTGCTTTTCTCGGGAAGCAGCTCGCGACGGTAAGCATCCTGTTGCGGCAGAAGGGCGTTCTACTTGCGCTTCCGGCGGGACCATACTGGCAAACTGCGACAAATTGGACGCCTCACTTGCGCGGCGACTTAGCCGATCCCAGATACAGCACATCAGCTTTCTTTCCTCCTCCGGATTGCTGATTTGGACGGCTGTCCCTCCCCGGCCGTTTCCCGCAAAAAACCCGCTGCTTCCCCCGGCAGCGGGTTTTTCTTTGCCTCGGCCAAGTGCCGGAAATCGCGGAGGATTCTCTGCGCCGGCCCCGGTCGTATACAGGCGTCAAAGAATCACAGTCTCCACAACACGTTGCATTTAATAGGAAAAAATGATCTGATTGAATGATCATTCAACAAATTCGGATGCCGCCATGAGCCACCCGCTGCGTGACGTACGGATTCCGAGGAACTGGGACCGCAGGGGCCTGTCAGCCTGGAGCTATCACAGCCAGGCCCTGTTCGAGCTTGAGCTCGAGCATGTGTTCCGCCGCCACTGGCAGATTGCCGGGCACATCTCCGACATTCCCCAAAGTGGCCACTACTTCACCTTCGACATCGCCGGCGAGCGGGCGCTGATCCTGCGCGGCAGGGATGGCGTCGTGCGCGCCTTTCACAACATGTGCCGGCACCGCGGCAGCCGGGTGGTGGCGGACGAGCGCGGCCATTGCCGCAACGCCCTCGTCTGTCCGTTCCATGGCTGGGTCTACAATCTAGACGGGACATTGCGCGGCGCCGCGCAACCCGCGACCTTCCCGGACCTCGCCCATGAGGCATTCCGCTTGAGGCCGCTCGATCTCGAAATCTGGATGGGCTTCATCTTCGTCCGTTTCAAGGAAGGGCCGCAGCCTGCGGTGCGCGAGCTGATGCAGCCCTTCGCCGAGGAGTTTTCGCACTACCGGCCGGAGACGGTTGTGCCAGCAAACGGCTTCTGGACGCAGGTAAGCCCCGTCAACTGGAAGTCGGTGCGCGACGTCGACAATGAGGGCTACCACGTCGCCATGGCGCATCCCGCGCTGCAGGATCTCTACGGCACGACCTACTATGACGAGCCGTTCGTCAACGGCGTCTCGCGCTCCTATGCGAGCTACAATCCGCATGCGGGCCGGCGCTGGAGCGTGCGCCACTATGTGCGCATCGCCGAGGAACCGGAGCACCTGCCGCCTGACCTGAAGAAGGCCTGGGTCTATTACGGGCTGTTTCCCAACGCGGTGATCGCGACGACGCCGGAGTCGATCCAGTTCTACCAGGAAGTGCCGCTGTCGCCGTCACGGACGATGCTGCGCGGGGCGATCTACCATTATCCGAACGAGACGCGGCGGGCGCGCGCGGCGCGCTATCTTGCCTCACGCATCGACCGCGACACCACGGCCGAGGACGTGCAGCTCACCATCTGGTCGAACGAGTCGATGCTGTCACGCGCCTTCGAAGGGTTTTTCCTCTCCGACCTCGAATATGGCGTACGCACCCACCACGACCACCTGCGCAAGGTCCTGCCGGTGCTGGATCAGGAAACCGCACCGCCGGAGGAGGAAATGGCAGCGCTCAATGCCGCGCTGCTGGCCGCCACCGCGTCATGATCCGGCGTAGGCACGTCCGGCATGATCGCTTGGCGCGAGCGTCAGCAGCCAGGCAAAGGCAGCAAGCGAGACCAGCCCCGGCACCAGCCACAATGGCGACTGGCCGTTGCGCAGCCAGGCCCAGAACGCGAAGCAGCCGGCGATCTCCGCCAGCGCGGCGCCGAAGTAGATCGCATAGGCGGCAAGCGTGGTCATGCGCATGTCCATGGAAGTTGCGGGCAGGAACGCGCATGCTTGCGCGAGCCGGCCGAAATGGTCAACGCTGGCGCAAAGCGGAGGCGCACATGCTGATACGTGAAGAAAACAAGGGAGACGTCGCCGCGATCCGCGCGATCACCGAGGCGGCGTTCGAGAACCATCCCCACAGCATTCAGACGGAGGGCCGCATCATCGGCGCCCTGCGCGAGGCGGGCGCGCTTGCGCTGTCGCTGGTTGCCGAGGACGGGGGCAAGGTGATGGGGCACGTCGCCTTCTCTCAGGTGACGATCGAGGATGTGGCAGGCGACTGGTATGCGCTTGGCCCCGTCTCGGTCGCACCCGCCCTGCAGCGCATGGGCATCGGGGGTGCGCTGATCCGCCAGGGGCTTGAGCGGCTGAAGCAGGCGGGCGCGGCAGGCTGCATTCTCGTGGGGGATCCGGCCTATTACCGCCGCTTCGGCTTCGTCGCGGACAACGACCTTACCTGGCGCGACCTGCCAAAAGGCTACCTGCAATATTTGTCGTTCTCGGGCGACGTGCCGCGCGGCGAGGTCCGGTTTCATCCGGCCTTCGATGTCGCGTGATCAGCCCTGCCAGAGCCCTTCGCGGCGCAGGTCTTCCATCGTCCGGCTGATTCCCTCGCGCAGAATCGCGACCATGTCGTCGACCTGGCTGCGGTTAATGATCAGCGGCGGCGACATCACGCACATGTGGATCAGCGGCCGCACCAGCAGGCCGAGTTCATGACTGTGGGCATCGATCCGCTTGCCGACCTCCATGTCGAGCGCGAGCGGATTGCGGCTTTCGCGATCTGCGGCGCATTCGACGCAGGCCATCAGGCCGACCCCGCGCACCTCGCCGACCAGGGGCAGTTCCTCCAGCGTCTTCAGCTGCGCCTGGAAGTAGGGACCGACGGCACGAACATGCTCGAGCAGACCATCCTCGAGCAGGTCGAGGTTCTTGAGGGCCGCCGCGCAGCCGATCGGATGGCTGGAATAGGTCAGGCCATGCGCGAACATCGCATCTGCATGATCGGAGCTGCGGATCGCCTCCATCAGGGCCGATGAAATGACGACACCTCCAAGAGGAAAGTAGCCGGAGGTCACGCCCTTGGCGAAAGTGATCATGTCGGGCTCGATGCCGAACACATCCTTTGACGCGAAGACGTGGCCAAGGCGGCCGAAGGCGGTCACCACCTCGTCGGCGATGAACAGGATGTCGTTCTGCCGGCAGAGCTCGCGGACACGCGGCAGATAGCCCTCAGGCGGGAGAATCACACCGCCCGATGCCATCACGGGCTCGGCAACAAAGGCGCCGATCCGCTCGGCCCCGACGCGTTCGACAGTACGGGCAAGCTCGTCCACCAGCTGGTCGCAGAAGGCTTCGACGCTCATGCAGGCGGCCCGGCGAAACGGGTTGGGACAGGAGAGCTTGATGACGAGGTCATCGGCACCATCCATCCAGTCGCGGTCGCGCGGCCGTCCGTTGAGCGAGGCAGAGAGATATGTCGAGCCGTGATAGGCGTCCTCGCGGCTGAGGATCAGCTTCTTCTCCGGCTTGCCGCGGACATTGTTGCAGAATTGCATGAAACGCAGCGCCGTCTCGACCGCCGACGAGCCGCCGGTCGTGAAGAAGACATGGTTGAGGTCGCCCGGCGCATGTTCGGCGATCCGTTGCGCCAGCCTCGCGGACTGCTCGTTCATCGTGTACCAGGGCGAGTTGTAGGAAAGGCTCATCGCCTGCTCGTACATCGCCTCGGCAATCTCGCGCCGGCGATGTCCGACATTGGTGCACCACATGCCGGCCGGCCCGTCGATCAGCCGACGGCCCTCGCCGTCGGTGATGTAGATGCCGTCACCCTCGCCAATCAGGCCGCGCGCTTCCGCACCGATCGAGCCTGCCACCGGCCAGGGCTGGATGAGATGATCGCGCGCCGCGAGCCCCACATCCGGCCGTTCGTTGGTAACCGGTCTCTGCTGCAACTGCCTCCGGATCGCTGCCATCGCCGTCTCCGTCTGCAAGATTCTGCGCCTTGACCTACAAGTGACGGATTAGGCGCGTCTTTCTGCCAACAAATTGAATGTCCGTTCAGCCAATATCCCAGAGAAAATGCTTGATTTCAACCGCCGACTTCAAGCAACATGCAGAGGACGGAGCGGGCGGCTCCTGCTAGAATGCACAAAAAGAGGAACTCGGGCCATGGCCAGTCTGCATACGCCTGCCACCCATCCAGCGCCGGGCGCACTGTAATGACAGTCGCCGCCGAACGCATTGATGCCATTGTGCACGAGCGGGCGAGGCGGCAGTCATTTCACCAGTCCGAGCAGTTCCGTGGGCTGGCGCTCATCAGCCCGACCTTTCTCTACGCATTCATCTTGTTGCTGCTGCCGATCGTCGTCGTGATCGCGCACTCGTTCTGGACCCAGAACTATCTCACCATCGACCGCACGCTGACGCTGGCGAACTACCGCACGGCGCTGACCGACCCGATGTATCTCGACCATTTGATGCGCTCGCTCGGCATATCGCTGGCCGTCAGCATCGCCACGGTCGTCCTCGCCTATCCCATCGCCTACTACATCTCGTTCCACGGCGGCCGGCACAAGAACCTGTGGCTGTTCGTGATCATGGTGCCGTTCTGGACGAGCTACCTGCTGCGCGTCATGGCGTGGAAGGTGATCCTCGGCTACCAAGGCGTGCTCAATACCGGTTTGATCGGCCTTGGGCTGATCAGCGAGCCGTCGAGCGCGCTGCTCTACAACACGCCGGCGGTGGTCATCGCATTGACCCACGCCTGGGCCGCTTTCGCGATCCTGCCGATCTTCGTTTCGCTGGAAAAGGTCGACCGCTCGCTGCTGGAGGCCGCGCGCGACCTCGGCGACGGGCCCGTCCGCGCCTTCGTGCGCGTGACGCTGCCGCTGTCTATGCCAGGCGTCATTTCGGCGCTGCTAATCGTGATGATCCCGACCGTCGGCGATTACATCACGCCGCGCCTCGTCGGCGGCACCGAAGGCGTAATGATCGCCAACGCCATCCAGACCCAGTTCGGTCGCGCCGCCAACTGGCCGTTGGGCGCGGCGCTCTCCGTCACCACCATGGTCGCCGTCACCGCCGTGGCCGGCCTTGCCGTCCTTGCGCTGCGCGCTCTTGCGAGGGCGATGCGATGACGAGGCGTCCTGCCAGCTGGCTTCCGATTTACGCGGCGCTCTACGTCGCCTTCCTCTACGCCCCGGTGCTGCTGCTGCCGCTGTTCTCGGTCAACAATTCGGCGACGCCAACCCTGCCGCTCGCCGGCTTTACCTGGAAATGGTACCAGCAGCTCGCCGGCAATCGCGAGCTCGTCAGCGCCGCCTGGAACAGCCTTGCGGTCGGCCTCGCAACTGCCGTGCTGGCCACCCTTCTCGGCATCTGCGGCGCGCGTGCCGTCACCCGTTACCGCTTCCGCGGCAAGCGGCCGATGAGCGGACTGATCATGGCGCCGCTGGTTCTGCCTGAGATCATCGTCGCCATCTCGCTGTTGCTGGTCATGCTGGCGTTCGGGCTGAACCTGTCGCTTGTCACCGTCACGCTCGGCCACGTCCTCATCTGTCTGCCCTATTCGATGGTGGTGCTGATGTCCGGCTTTGACGGTTTTGGCCTAAGCCTCGAGGAAGCCTCCGCCGACCTCGGCGAAACGGCGTTCGGCACCTTCCGGCGCGTGACGCTGCCGATGGTGGCGCCCGCAATCCTGTCTAGCCTGCTCGTTTCCTTCACCATCTCGTTCGACGAGTTCATCGTCGCCTTCTTCCTGTCGGGCACCGACCCCACGCTGCCGATCTACATCTGGGGGCAGCTGCGCTTTGCCTCCCGTCTTCCGGCGGTTCTCGCCCTCGGTACGATCATGCTGATCGGCTCGTTCATCTTGGTCACGATCGCTGAAATTCTGCGCCGCCGCGCCGTTCGCCGCACTCAAACCGATGGATGTCTCTTTGTCTGAACGGCCGATGATCGAGCTTCGCAACGTCACGCGCAGCTACGGTGCCTTCAAGGCGCTCGACGCCGCGCAGCTGACGATCCAGGAGGGAGAATTCTTCTCGCTGCTGGGCCCCTCAGGCTGCGGCAAGACCACGCTGCTGCGCATGATTGCCGGCTTCGACACCCCGACCGAGGGCTCGATCCTCATCGACGGGCAGGACATGGTCGGCACCCCGGCCAACCGCCGCCCCACCAACATGGTGTTCCAGAGCTACGCCATCTTCCCGCATCTCAACGTCGAGCAGAACGTCGCCTACGGCCTCAAGCGCCTGAAGCTCAGTCAGACGGAAGAAAAGCGCCGCGTGGATGAAGCGCTCGCAATGGTCGAGCTCCGCGGACTTGGCAAGCGCGCGGCGCACGAGCTTTCCGGCGGCCAGCGCCAGCGTGTTGCACTCGCCCGCGCGCTCGTCATGCGGCCGAAGGTGCTTCTCCTCGACGAGCCGCTGTCGGCGCTCGACAAGAAGCTGCGCGAGCAGATGCAGGTGGAGCTGCGCCACCTGCAGAAGTCGGTCGGCATCACTTTCGTGTTGGTCACCCACGACCAGTACGAGGCGCTCGCCATGTCCGACCGCATCGCGGTCATGTTCGGCGGCAAAATCGCGCAGGTGGACACGCCGCAACACATCTACCAGCACCCGGTGAACCGGCAGGTCGCCGATTTCCTCGGCGGCATGAACTTCATCCGCGCAAAAATCGTCGGCGAGGACGAGCGCGCAATTCTTGTCGAGACTGCCGGCTTCGGCCGCGTGAAGACCGACAAGCCTGGGCATTTCCGCTCCAACGGTGGTTCGGCAACGCTCGGCATCCGCCCCGAGCGCCTGCGCGTCCTTTGGGACGACGAGCAGTCCCGGCACGAAGTCGCCGGCACCGTCGTCGACCGGCACTATTTCGGGGAGGTAACGCATCTCGTTGTCGAAATCCCCGGCTTCGAGGCGCCGCTCTCCGTCATCGAGACCAACAATTTCGGCGCTGACGACATTCCGGTCGGCGCGCCGATCCGCCTTGCCTACGATCCGGATGCGCTGGTCGCGCTCGCCGACTGAACCTTGCGGCGGGGGGCGCTGTTGTGCGAATGACATGCCCCGCACAGGACTTGCCGCATGACCTCACGAGAACTCAAAAAGCAGCTGCGCCTCGAGGCGCTTGCCCGCCGCGACGCGCTTCCCGTTGAATGGCGCATCGAAAAGTCGCTCGACATGGCCGCCATTGCCGACGAACTCGCCATCGAGCCCGGCACCGTCGTATCCGGCTTCTGGCCCATCCGCTCCGAGGTCGACGTGCGCCCAATAATGTACGCGCTGATGGATCGCGGCGCGCGGCTCTGCCTGCCGGCCATCATCGACAAGACCACCATCGTCTTCCGCGAGCTGGTGCGCGGCGCGCCTATGGTCGACATGGGCTTTGGCACCTACGGCCCGGACGAGAGCGCGGAGGTGCTCGACCCAACCGTCATGCTGGTGCCGCTCGCAGCCTTCGACCATCTCGGCGACCGCATCGGCTATGGCGCCGGCTTCTACGACCGCGCGATCAGCAAGCTGCACGCCCGCGGCCTCTACCCGCGCCTCATCGGCATCGCCTTTGACTGTCAGCTGATCGAGGACGTTCCCGACGAGGATCACGACGTAAGGTTGCACGAACTCCTGTCGGAAAGCGGCTTGCGTCGCTTCCCGCTGTCTTTATAGAAAGCTCCATGAGGCTCTTGTTTCTTGGCGATATGGTCGGTCGCGCCGGCCGCACAGCGGTTTGGGAAAAACTTCCCGGCCTGATTTCGGATTTCCGGCTCGACTTCGTCATCGTCAATGGCGAGAACGCGGCGGGCGGCTTCGGCATCACCGAAGAGATTTTCCAGGCAACGATCGCGGCGGGCGCAGACGTAGTCACCACCGGCAACCATGTCTGGGACCAGCGTGAGGCGCTGACCTTCGCGCCGCGCGAGCACCGCTTCATCCGCCCGGCCAACTTCCCGATCGGCACGCCCGGCCGCGGCACCGGCCTGTTCGAGGCCCGCAACGGCGCGCGCGTATTCGTGACCAACATCATGGGCCGCGTCTTCATGCATCCGGAGCTGGACGATCCGTTCCAGGCCGCCGAGCGCGAACTGTCGGATTGTCCGCTGGGCGAGGTCGCCGACGCCGTCGTGATCGACTTCCACGCCGAGGCCACCTCCGAGAAAATGTGCATGGGCCACTTCGTCGATGGCCGCGCCAGCCTGCTCGTCGGCACCCATACGCACCAGCCGACCGCCGATCACCAGATACTCAATGGCGGCACCGGCTACATGTCGGATGCAGGCATGTGCGGCGACTACGACTCCTCGCTCGGCATGGAAAAGGAAGAGCCGCTTAACCGCTTCCTGTCGAAGGTTCCGAAAGGCCGTTTCGAGGCCGCGAGCGGCCCGGCCACCATCTGCGGCGTCGGCGTCGATATTTCCGACCGCACCGGTTTGTGCGAGCGCATCGCGCCGCTGCGCATCGGCCCGCGGCTCGAAGAGACTGTGCCGTCGTTCTGGTAAGCGGACGGGGGCACTCCAATGGCCACCTCCACCCGAAACAACTGCCTGTTCCTGCTCACTCATCCTTTCAATTTCGTCACAATTCCGTTTAGAGTCGCGTCCAACGTCATGACGATAGGGAATCCGGGGCGCGCAGATGGCATTTCTGAAATCGCTGGGAGCTGACGAACTCGTCGCCGACGAGGGATACGATCCCCGAAAGCTCTCCAGCCCGCAGGTTTTCCTGCTTTCGATGCTGATCTTCCTGGCGATTGCAGGCTTTGTTGCGGCAATACTTTACCGACAGATTTCCACCGCCTTCCAAACCAATCCGGGCCTCAACGGCCTGATCATCGGTGTGATGCTGGTCGGCATCCTGCTCGCCTTCGGCCAGGTGCTGCGCCTGTTCCGCGAGGTGCGCTGGGTCAATTCCTTCCGCGCCGGCCATCCAGCCAAGAACCCCGTCCTGCTGGCGCCGATGCAGGCGATGATCGCCCGCTCGTCGACCCGGGTGCTGTCGACCTCGTCGATGCGCTCGATCCTCGAGTCCATCGCCAACCGTCTCGACGAGACCCGCGACATCTCGCGCTACCTCACCGGCCTGCTGGTCTTCCTCGGCCTGCTCGGCACCTTCTGGGGCCTGCTGCAGACCATCGGCTCGATTGGCGACACCATCCAGTCGCTCGATCCGGGCACCGGCGAAACCAACGACGTGCTCGCCATGCTGAAGTCGGGCCTATCGACGCCGCTCGCCGGCATGGGCACGGCGTTCTCGTCGTCGCTGTTCGGCCTGTCAGGGTCGCTGATCCTCGGCTTCCTCGACCTTCAGGCCGGCCGTGCGCAAACGCGCTTCTACACCGAGCTCGAAAACTGGCTCTCTTCCGTCACCGATCCCGACTCGGACTTCGCCCGCGGCCCCAAGGGCGATACCTCGGAGGAGCTGAAGGCGATCTCCGAGCGCATGCGCGCGCTGCAGGAGCACGAGGGCGCCACCAACCCGCGCATTGCCACCTCAATGGCGTCGCTCGCCGACGGTATTGCCGGCCTCGTGAAGAACATGCGCTCCGAGCAGCAGCTGATGCGCGACTGGGTCGAGGCGCAGGCCAACGAGCAGAAGCAAATGCGCCTCACGCTCGACAGGCTTGCCGAGGCCCTGCGCCAGCAGCAGGAGAAGAACTGATATGGCGCTGTCGCGCGGAAGGCGCGGGCAGCGCAGCGTCGATTACTGGCCAGGCTTCGTCGACGCCCTGTCCTCGCTGCTGCTCGCCTTCATGTTCCTCCTGTCGGTGTTCGTCATCGCCCAGTTCGTGCTGTCGCAGGAAGTGTCGAGCCGCGACGAGGTGCTGAACCGCCTGAATTCCCAAATCAACGAGCTCACGCAGCTGCTCTCTCTCGAGCGCTCCAACACTCAGGACCTCGAGGACGCGCTTGCCAACATGCAGGCCTCGCTCGCCGTCGCCGAAAACGAAAAGTCGCGGCTCGAGCAGCTGCTCGCGGCGGGCTCAGGCGCAGGTGCCGAAGCCACCGCCCGCGCAAATGCGCTTGCGGGAGAACTCGACACCGAACGCCAGATCAGCCAGCGGGCGCTGAGCCAGGTCGAGCTCCTCAACCAGCAGATCGCGGCGCTGCGCAGCCAGATCGCGGCCCTCGAGGACGCACTTGAAGCCTCCGAACAGCGCGACCGCGAATCCAACACCAAGATCGCCGACCTCGGCCGGCGCCTGAACGTCGCGCTCGCCCAGCGCGTGCAGGAGCTGAACCGTTATCGATCCGACTTCTTCGGCCGCCTGCGCGAAATCCTCTCCGATCGCGAGAACATCCGCATCGTCGGTGACCGCTTCGTGTTCCAGTCGGAAGTGCTGTTCCCGTCCGGGTCCGACATCATCAACGAGGCCGGGCAGGAAGAGATGCGCAAGCTTGCAGGCGCGATCCTCGAGCTGCAGCGCGAGATCCCGCCGGAGATCAACTGGGTGCTGCGTGTCGACGGCCATACCGACAACGTCCAGCTGTCGGGCTCCGGCCGCTACCGCGACAACTGGGAACTGTCGGCCGCGCGCGCGATCTCGGTTGTGAAGTTCCTGATCGCAAACGGTGTGCCGTCCAACCGTCTGGTGGCCGCGGGATTCGGCGAATACCAGCCGCTCGACAATGCGGATACGCCCGAAGCCCGCAACCGCAATCGCCGCATCGAGCTGAAGCTCACCGAGCGCTAGGGCCATCGCTACCCGCGACGAGGATTTATACGCCGACATGGCCGAAGGCCTGATCTATTGGCAGGACGCATTCAAGCACCGGAACCGTTGAAACATGTCATTTGAAAAGCTCGATTCCCTTGGCCGCCGGCTCCAAGCGCTCGAACACGCGCTCGCAATTCTTGGCGCCGACGAGGCAACGCACATGGCTGTTGGCGGCGGCGAACAGCGCGCCGAGGCAATGGCGACGCTCGCCGGCATGGCCCACCGCATGGCAACCGCCTCTGAAGTCGCGGACTGGATCGAGGCAGCCTCCAACGAGGCGCTGAACGAGGATCAGGCAGCGGCGCTGCGCGAGTTCCGCCGCGTGCACACCAACCTCACCTGCCTGCCGCCGGAGTTCGTCGAGCGCCAGACGCGCACCCGAATGCGCTGCGAGCAGCTGTGGCGCGACGCCCGCGCGAAGAACGACTGGGCGACGTTCCAGCCGGCGCTCGAAGGCGTCGTCGCCATGGTCCGCGAGGAGGCGCAGATGCGCGCCGACGTCCTCGGCCTCGCGCCCTACGACGCGCTGATGGAGCAGTACGATCCCGGCAATCGCGTGGCCGACATCGCGCCGGTGCTGGAGGAGCTGAAGACCTTCCTGGTCGACTTCGTCCCGAAGGCGCTGGCAGTACAGGAGGAACGGCTGGCTAAGCGGCCGCTGCGCGCGCTCTCCGGCTCCTACCCGGTCGAGAAGCAGCGTGAGCTCGGCCTCGCGATGATGGCCGCCGTTGGCTTCGACATCACCCGCGGCAGCCTGTCGGTCTCGCACCATCCGTTCTGCGGCGGCGTACCGACCGATGTGCGAATCACCACCCGCTACCGCACCGACGAGTTCCTGTCGTCGCTGATGGGCATCCTGCACGAGACCGGCCACGCGCTCTACGAGCAGGGCCTGCCGCAGGAATGGGCGCACTGGCCGCTCGGCAAGGCGCGCGGCATGGCGATCCATGAAAGCCAGAGCCTGTTCGTGGAGAAGCAGATTGGCCGCAACCCCGCCTTCTGGCGCTGGGCACTACCCGTCGTAGAACGCCATCTCGGCGAGGCCTGGAGGCTGGACGACATTCTTCCGCACGTCCACCGCGTCGAACGCGGCCTGATTCGCGTTGACGCCGACGAGGTCACCTATCCGCTGCACGTCATCCTGCGTTTCGAACTCGAGCAGGAGCTGATCGCCGGCAAGCTGGAAGTCGCCGACCTGCCTGATGCGTGGGACGCGCGCATGCAGAGCTATCTGGGCCTCTCGACCATCGACAACCCGGCCGACGGCCCGATGCAGGACGTCCACTGGCCGAGTGCCGCGTTCGGCTATTTCCCGTCCTACACGCTCGGCGCCATGATCGCCGCGCAGCAATGGGCGGCGATCGAACGCGAGCATCCGGGCGTCGAGGAAGAGTTCGCCAAAGGCAACTTCGAGACCGTCAACGCATGGCGGCGTGAGCGCATCTGGTCGCAGGGCTCGCGCTTGTCTACGCCAGAGCTGATCGAGAAGGCGACCGGGGAGCCGCTCAACGCGGCGCACTTCCGCCGCCATCTCGAGCGCCGCTACGGCACGGCCTGAGTTCTGGACCAGCACCATTCCCTTGATGCCGGCGCCCATCCGGCCAACACTGGCCCGGACGCCAGCATCAAGGGAGAAGCTTTGTGACGCTGACCAACCAGGACATCGAGGATCTTGTCGCCTTCCGCCGCGAGCTTCACCGGCACCCGGAAATCTCCGGCGAGGAGGAGCAGACGGCAAAGCGCGTCGTCGCCTTTGTCAGCGAAACGAAACCCGACCAGATCCTGACGGGTCTCGGCGGTCACGGCGTCGCCACAGTCTATGACAGCGGCAAAGAAGGCCCGACGCTGCTTTTCCGCTCGGAAACGGATGCTCTGCCGATCGAGGAAATCTCGTCCGCGTCGCATCGTTCGACCGTTCCAGGCAAGTCGCACATGTGCGGCCATGACGGCCACACCGCGATTCTTGCTGCACTCGGGAGGCAGTTCGGCCGCGAGCGCCCGGCGCGCGGCCGGGTCGTGCTGATGTTCCAGCCGGCGGAGGAAACCGGAGCCGGTGCCGCTGGCGTCGTCGCCGACCCGCGCTACGAATCGATACGGCCGGACTTTGCCTTCTCGCTGCACAACCTGCCCGGCACGCCGCTTGGTCACGTGCGGATCAAAGAAGGCGTCGTCAACTGCGCCTCGCGCGGCATGCGCATCGTCCTCGATGGAAAGACCGCTCACTCATCCATGCCGGAAACCGGCACCTCACCGATGCTGGCGATCAGCCGGCTTATGCCGGAACTGGCGAAGCTCGGCGGCGGCAACTTTACCGATGATTACTTTGCCATGGTGACCGTCACCCATGCGGAGATGGGCGAGGCCGTGTTCGGCATCGCACCTGGCCACGCGGAGGTCTGGGCGACGCTGCGCACCCGCCTCGATGACCGGATGGCGGCACTCTGCTCTGCCGCCGAGGAACTTGCGATCGGAATTGCCCGCGAGCACGGGCTGCAGCTGTCGATCGATTATCACGAGATCTTCGTCGCCAGCATGAATGCGCCGGAAGCGGTCGCGCATCTGCGCGCAGCGCTCGATGCCGAAGGCATCACCCATGACGAGGAAGAACTGCCTATGCGCGCCTCGGAGGATTTCGGCATCTTCGGACATAGCGCGAAGTCGGCGATGCTGTTCCTGGGCGCTGGCGTGGACACCTCTGCCCTGCACAATCCCGACTACGACTTTCCGGACGACCTGATTCCGATCGGCTCGCGCATCTTCATGCGCACCGCTCGCAATATCCTGGGCTGACGCCTATTCCGCGGCGCTGTCGAGGAACTCGGCGCCGCGGTCGAACTGCAGGCGAGCAAGGCGCGCATAGACGCCGTCCTGCCGCACCAGGCTCTGGTGTGTGCCTTCCTCGACGATCCGCCCCTCGTCCATGACCAGGATCCGGTCGGCCTTCAGCACGGTCGCCAGCCGGTGGGCGATGACGATGGTGGTGCGGCCCTTCATCAGCCGCTCCAGCGCGGTCTGCACCAGCGTTTCGCTTTCGGCATCGAGCGCGGAAGTTGCTTCATCGAGCAGCAGGATCGGCGCGTCGCGTAGGATGGCGCGGGCAATCGCCACACGCTGGCGCTGGCCACCGGAGAGGGTCACGCCACGCTCGCCGAGCTGCGTGTCGTACCCGTCCTCAAGCTGTGAGATGAACTCGTCGGCATGCGCATCCTTTGCTGCCCGCTCGATCGCCGCGCGGTCTGCACCGGGACGGCCAAAGGCGATGTTTTCGGCAGCCGAGGCGGCAAAGATTGTTACGTCCTGCGGCACGATCGCGATTCGCTCGCGCACGTCCTCCGGGTCCGCCTGCTTCACGTCGACGCCGTCGACCAGAACCGCGCCCGTGGTTGGGTCGTAGAAGCGCAGCAGCATCGAGAAGACGGTGCTCTTGCCAGCACCCGACGGGCCGACAATCGCGACCGTCTCGCCGGGCTTGATGGAGAAGGAAAGTCCCTGCAGCGTCTGCTGCCCCGGCCGTGTCGGGTAGATGAAGGAAACGTCGCGGAACTCGACCGCGCCGCGCGCGGGCTTCGGCAGCGGGATCGGATTGGCGGGCGCTCGGATCGCCGGCTCCTCATCGAGGAGTTCACCCAGCCGCTCGGCGGCACCGGCAGCCTGCGAGAGCTCGCCCCACACTTCCGAAAGCGCGCCGAGCGCACCGGCGGCAAACACCGCATAGAGCAGGAACTGGCCGAGCGTGCCGGCCGAAATGGCGCCCGACAGCACATCGTGCGAGCCAATCCACAGCACGGCGACAACCGAGCTGAACACGGTGACGATGGCAAAGAAGGTCAGGAACGAACGCGCCAGCACCGACGACTTCGCCGCATTGAATGCGGCCTCGACGGCGTTCGCAAACCGCTCGGTGACCAGCACCTCGTTGGTGAAGGCTTGCAGCGTACGGGTCGAGCCAATCTGTTCGGCTGCGTAGGCGGTCGCTTCGGCAAGCGTATCCTGCGCATAGCGCGAGCGGCGGCGCACCGAACGCCCGAAGGCAACCAGCGGCAGCACGACGATGGGAATGACTGCAATGACGATGCCGGAGAGCTTCGGGCTCGTGACGACCATCATCGCCATCGCGCCAAGGCCCATGATGAGGTTGCGCAGCGCCACCGACGCGGTTGCCCCCACGGTGGACTTGATCTGGGTGGTGTCGGCCGTCAGCCGCGAGACGATCTCGCCCGACTGGGTGCGATCGAAGAACGCCGGCGACAACCGCGTCACATGCGCGAAGACGTCGCTGCGGATGTCAGAAACGACGCGTTCGCCGAGCGTGATGACGAAGAAGTAGCGCATGGCCGATGCCGCCGCGAGCAGCACCGCCAGCACAATCAACATCGAGAAATAGCTGGTGATGAAGGCCGAGTTGGAATCGCTGAACCCGTGGTCGATCATGCGGCGCACGGCAAGCGGCAGCGTCAGCGTCGTCAGCGCCGCCATCAGCAGCGAGATGCCCGCGCCAATGACGAGACCGCGATAGCGGAACATATAGGGCAGGATGCGGCGCAGAGGGTTCAGCGTGCGTGTGCGCCGTGTGCCGTCTCGTCCGTTATCGGCCATTTCTTCATCCTGATTTCCGCTGGGCGCCGAATTTCCGACGACTCCACTTGTGAATTCGTGCTGGCTCCTGTATAGGCCAGCCGACCGTTTTTGAAGCTGTGGCACTCAATAGCTGCGGCTTCAGGTTTTGACAGTGGGCGCATCGCCGCAGCGTAGCGCCGCAGAACGCCCATAAGCCAGGACGACACCGATGAAAGCTGATATCCATCCCGATTACCACACCATCAAGGTCGTCATGACCAATGGGACCGAATACTTCACCCGCTCCACCTGGGGCAACGACGGTGACACGATGAACCTCGACATCGACCCGAGCACGCATCCGGCGTGGACGGGCGGCACGCAGACGCTCGTCGACCGTGGCGGCCGCGTCTCGAAGTTCAAGAAGCGTTACGAAGGCCTCGGCATCTAAGCCAGCGCCTGTTCAGGACGAAACGAAGAGCCCGCCTCTCGGCGGGTTTTTTGTTGTCGAGCTCTGGCGGAACCCTTGCACGCTCCTCGCCGTTCGACTCCCGGTGAAAGGAGTTTCGCCATGAACTATCCGGACATGGCTGCCGGTATGGTCTGCGGGATCGTGGTGGGGATGGCGATCGGAATCTCGATCGGGAACATCGCGGTCGGCATTGCGATCGGTATCGCACTTGGCGCCGCGCTTGGCCGATGCTGGGGCCACTACCACGATCACTGAGCCCAGACACAGCCTGAAAAAGAAAATGCACGCGGAAGCCGGGCTCCCGCGTGCATTGTCAGATGAATTTCGTCGCTCTGCAGCTTAGGCGCTGAGCTTTGCCATGGTCGCGTCGTCGACCTCGAAGTTCGCGTAGACGTTCTGCACGTCGTCATCATCCTCGAGGGTGGCGATCAGCTTCAGGATCGAACGTGCGCGATCCTCGTCCACCGCGGTGTTGGTCTGCGGCTTCCAGATCGTCTTCACCGACTCGGGCTCGCCAAGCGAGGCTTCGAGCGCCGAGGTAACCTCGCCGATGCTCTCGAAGGCGCAGATGATGACGTGGCCATCCTCGTCCGACTGGACGTCGTCGGCGCCAGCCTCGATCGCTGCTTCCATGACCTTGTCCGCATCGCCGGCGGACGCGGGGTAGACGATCTCGCCGACACGGTCCCACAGGAATGACACCGAGCCGGTTTCACCGAGCGAACCGCCGGCCTTGGTGAAGGC
The DNA here is from genome assembly GCF_000526635.1 of Aminobacter sp. J41. Classification (GTDB taxonomy): domain Bacteria; phylum Pseudomonadota; class Alphaproteobacteria; order Rhizobiales; family Rhizobiaceae; genus Aerobium. The sequence goes on along the minus strand of NZ_JAGL01000005.1, from coordinate 145,057 downwards.
GGCGCGGACGTTCGACGCAGTGCGGTTGCGGTTGTCGGTCAGTGCCTCGACGATGACGGCGACGCCGCCCGGGCCGTAACCCTCGTAGCGGACCTCTTCGTAGTTCTCGCCGTCATTGCCAGCCGCCTTGTTGATGGCGCGCTGGATGTTGTCCTTCGGCATGGACTGCGCCTTGGCGTTCTGGATCGCCAGACGCAGGCGTGGGTTCATGGCAGGGTCAGGAACGCCGAGCTTCGCAGCGACGGTGATTTCGCGCGCGAGCTTGGAAAACATCTTCGAGCGCACAGCATCCTGGCGCCCCTTGCGATGCATGATGTTCTTGAATTGTGAATGACCGGCCATGGAACCCCTGTCGACAGCTTTCGCGATGTTTCTGGATGCCGCGCCTTATAGAGAAAAGCCTCGTTGCCGTCCAGACGAGCGCATGAGGCGCCAACTCGCGAAATCGTGACGTTGCGTCAGATTTTTCCCGGTGGTTGCGAATACTCCCGCATGTACCATCACGCTGAATGCAGCCGACCGGAGACCGCTCATGCGCCTCTTGCTTGCAGCAGCATTGTTCATCAGCCTTCACTGCCTGCCGGCAGACGCGCAGGAGGCCGACGTGCCGCCGCCCAGTCGCTGCCTCGCGATCGCTGAGGAGCTTCCCCGCGTCATCTACGCCAACTACTCCGGCTCGCGCGTCCTGAAGGCTGAGGCTCCCGCCGAAGAGGCGGTCACGATCACCTATGCCGGCCACTCGACCTATGTGATCGAAAGCCCCGCCGACGTGCGCGTCGCGACCGACTTCTCCGGCGTCTACGGTAGTGAGCTGTTGCCCCGCGTGGTGACGATGAACCGCGCCCACCGCACCCACTACACGGAAGTTCCGGACGCCCGCATCGAGCACGTCCTGCGCGGCTGGAACCCGGAGGGCGGCCCTGCCCGCCACGCTCTCACCGTCGATGACGTCTACATCCGCAACGTGCCGACCGACATCCGCTCCTTTGGCGGCGGCATGATTCCGGACGGGAACTCGATCTTCATCTTCGAGATCGCCAACCTCTGCATCGGCCATCTCGGCCACCTGCACCATCACCTCGCGGACGAGCACTACGCCGCGATCGGCCGGCTCGACATCGTCATGGTGCCGATCGACGGGGGCATGACGCTCTCGGTTGAAGGCATGAGCGAGATCGCGCGGCGGCTGTTCTCCTCGATCATCCTGCCGATGCACCGGCATGCGACGCCGATCGGCGAGTTCACCAGCCTGATGGGCGAAAACTTTGACGTAAGATTCTTCGAAGAGCGCTCGTTCACGGTCTCACGGCGGGATCTGCCTCGCCGGCCGACCATTCTGGTCCTCAGCGGGGTGTGATCATGCTGACGCGCCGTGCCCTGCTCGCCGCGTTCCTGATCACCGCATTGCCGCTCCCGCTTTATGCCGAAGGAAAGCCGAACCTGGCGGACCGCGAAAAACTGTTCCGCGCCCTGCAAACAGCCACCACCGAGCGCGAGGGCCGCATGGCCGAGGACGCTGTCTGGCGCATGTGGATGGCGGAGGCGCCGACGCCCGCGATTACCGAAGCGATCTCCGAGGCAATGCGCCGGCGCGAGTCGTACGACTGGGACGGGGCGCTGGCGATCCTCGACAAGGTCGTGGCAGAGGCGCCGGACTATGCCGAAGGCTGGAACCAGCGCGCCTTCATCCGTTTCCTCAAGCGCGATTTCGAGGGCTCCCTCCAGGACATCGAGCGCACGCTTGCGCTGGAGCCCCTCCATTTCGCCGCCCTGTCCGGCCAGGCGCTGATCCTGATGCAGCAGGGGCGGATCGAGGCAGGACAGGCTGCACTCAGGCGTGCCGTCGAGATCCATCCCTGGCTCAAGGAGCGGACCATGCTGATCCCCGTGCCCGGCGAGGACATGCCAGCCACCGGGCGGGGCATCTGAAAACCTCAGTGGTGCGTGTCTGTCCCGCTTGCCTTGTCGAGCCGCTTCTTACGCCGCGCCAGCATGTTAAGGCCCTCGACCAGCGCCGAAAAACCCATTGCCGCGTAGATGTAGCCCTTCGGCACATGGAAGCCCATGCCGTCCGCAATCAGCGTCGTGCCGATCATCAGGAGGAAGCCGAGCGCCAGCATAACGATCGTCGGGTTCTGCTCGATGAAGCGCGACAGCGGGTTGACGGCAATCAACATGGTGATCACCGCGACGATCACGGCAATGTACATAAGGGCCAGCTCGTCGGTCATGCCAACGGCGGTGATGATCGAGTCGATCGAAAAGACAAGGTCGAGCAGCAGGATCTGAAACACCGCCCCGCCCAGCGATAAGGCGACCTTCTCGCCAAGCATCTGGTCCTTGGTGTCAGTCGGGTCGACCGAGTGATGGATCTCCTTGGTCGCCTTCCAGACCAGGAACAGGCCGCCGGCGATCAGGATCAGGTCGCGCCACGAGAACGGATGACCGAACAGCTCGAACAGCGGCTCGGTGAGGTGAACGATGTAGGCGACGGTCGCCAGCAGCAGCAGCCGCATGATCAGCGCGGCACCAATGCCGAGCCGGCGTGCCATCACCCGATTTTCTTCGGGAAGCTTGTTGGTGAGGATGGAGATGAAGATGAGGTTGTCGATGCCGAGGACAACCTCGAGGACGATCAGGGTAACCAGGGCAACCCACGCGGTGGGGTCCCCCACCCAGTAAAAATGTTCGCCGACGAATTCGAGCATGGGCCGCAATGTCCTCCATCCCTTGCAAAAGTCTGCAAGAGGTAGGGCTGCGGCCCAGCTTCTTCAATGAAGGAGAGCGCGCAGATCGCGCTCCGGGAGCCTGATCAGGCCTTCTTGGCCAGCTGCTGCAGCAGCTGGCGGTGGATCGGCTCGTTGGCGGCGACGATGGTGCCATCCTCGAGCATGTTCTGACCGCCCGAAATGTCGGACGAGAAGCCGCCCGCCTCGCGCACCATCAGGATGCCCGCAGCGATGTCCCACGGCGACAGCCAGCGCTCCCAGTAGCCATCAACGCGGCCGGCAGCGACATAGGCAAGGTCGAGCGATGCGGCGCCGAAGCGGCGGATGCCGGCGGCCTCGCCCATGATGTTCTTGAGCTCGATCAGCGCGACGCCGTGATGGCCGCGGCCGAGATGCGGAATGCCGGTGGTGATGACCGCGTCCGACAGCTTCGCACGCGCGGCAACGCGCAGGCGGCGGTCGTTCATGAACGCGCCGCCACCGCGCTCCGCGGTATAGAGCTCGTCCATTGCCGGGTTGTAGATGACGCCGGCGACGATCTGACCCTGGCGCTCCAGCGCGATCGAGATCGCGAAGATCGGAATGCCGTGCAGGAAGTTGGTGGTGCCGTCGAGCGGATCGACGATCCAGCGGTGCTGGTCATCGTCGCCAGCGACCGTGCCGCGCTCTTCCATCAGGAAGGAATAGCCGGGACGCGCCCGCGACAGTTCCGAGTAGATGATCTCTTCCGCCCTGCGGTCCGCCTGGCTGACGTAATCGCCGGGACCCTTCAGCGAAACCTGGAGGTTCTGAACCTCACCGAAGTCGCGTGCCAGCGACTTGCCGGCCTTCATGGCTGCTTGCACCATGACGTTGATGATCGCCGAACGCGCCATGAACTTTCTCCGAAACCGTCTGTTGCTCGTTCAAAGAGCTGGCGCTCAGCCGTGCGCCGCGGTCATGCCGCGGCGCCAGGCGTGAGCAGTAATCGTATCACCAACGATCAGGCGCGGCTGACGTAGGTGATTTCGTTGGTGTCGATGATGACCTTCTCGCCCGCCGAGATGAACGGCGGAACCAAAACGCGGATGCCGTTCTCAAGCACGGCCGGCTTGTAGGACGACGCAGCCGTCTGGCCCTTAACGACCGGGTCGGCATCGGTGATGGTAAGCGTGACCTGATCCGGCAGCTTGATGCCGATCGGACGGTCCTCGTGCAGTTCGACGGTCACCTTCATGCCGTCCTGCAGGAACGCGGCGCGCTCGCCAACGAAGTCCTTTTCGAGCTCGAGCTGCTCGTAGCTCTCGTCGTCCATGAACACCAGCGCATCGCCCTGCTCATAGAGGAACGTGAAGTCCTTCTGCTCGAGACGGACGCGCTCGACGGTCTCCGCAGCGCGGAAACGCTCGTTCAGCTTGGTGCCGTTGATGAGGTTCTTCAGCTCGACCTGGTTATAGGCGCCGCCTTTGCCAGGCTTCACCGCATTGGTCTTCACCGCCACCCAGAGGCCGCCATCGTGCTCGATGACGTTGCCCGGACGGATTTCGTTGCCGTTGATCTTAGCCATTGCTCGGTTCCGGAATATTGGAGGGGCGCGCCGACGTGCGGGCACGCATCATCGGGTTTCCAAGAACACAAAACGCCCTCAGAGGCAAGAGTAGCCCCATTCAGTTGAGCCTGTTGGCGTCGAGAGTAGCCAGCCGGATTTCCTCCTCGGTCATGCCGTCGAGCTGGTCTTCCATGATCGGGTCGATCAGCCCTGCGCGGCGCGCGCGCAGGTACCACTTCGCTGCCTGGATGCGGTCGGGCTCGACGCCGACGCCGGCACGATAGAGCTTGGCGACACGGTTTTGGGCGGCGGGATTACCCGCGCTTGCCGCGCGCATCAGCCAGCCAAAACCTTCCGCCTGGCCGGCCGCCGTGCCGCTGTGGTCTACCAGCCAGGTGCCGAGCTCGATCTGTGCTGTGTCAAAGCCCTGCTGCGCTGCCTTCTCCAGCCACTCGCGCGCTTCCTTGCCGTTGATCGACTTGCCGTCCAGTCCCTCCGTGCGCACCTGCGCCATCGCATACTGCGCTTCGGGAAGGCCGGCGGTTGCCGCCTTTTCGAGATAGGGTACGGCCTCCGCATAGCCGCGCTGGCCGGGAATGCGCGCAATCGCCATTTGCGCGTAGTTGAACTGCGCAAGGCGGTGGCCCTGATCGGCCGCCTTCTTCATCAGCGTGTAGGCGCGCTCGCGGTCGCGGATCTCCGGCCCGCCATCCAGCAGGATCATCGCCAGCTGGAAGGTTGCCTCCGGCACGTTACGCTCGGATGCCTTCTCGTACCATTCCATCGCCTTGGCGATGTCCGGCTTCACGCCGAGCCCACGCGAATAGATTTCGGCTACGAGCGTTTGCGATGCCGGGTTGCCCGCTTCCGCGAGCGGCGTCGCGAGCCGCAGCGCCGTGAGGTAGTAGCCTCGCTGGTAAGCGGCGTAGGCTACATCCGCCGGGCTCTCGCTGAAGCGGCCCGGATCGACATTCTCGAGCGACGGCGCGGTCACCCGGCCGCCATCAGGCATCTGGGCGGCAGCGGGCGATGCCGCCCATCCGGCCAGTCCCGTCAGAATGATAACGGCTAGACGCTTCAACTCACTCCCCATCCTCGAAACGAGGTGCGCGTTCATCCAGAAGTTCGTTTGCGCGCTTGACCGCCGCTGCCGGGTCGCCACCATCGCCGTAAACCGCGGCAGACAGGGCGACGAAGTCCGCGCCCGTCGCCGCGACCGCGATGACAGATTCAAGATCTGAACCGCCCAGCACGATGCAAGGCAGCTGCACCATCTCCGCCCACCAGCCACCGAGCTTGAGGTTGCGGGGATGCGGCTCTGGCTTGCTGTCGTAGCCGAACCGACCGAAGAACATGTAGTCGGGACGTGCCTCGCCGAGCTCCAGCGCGTCGTCGCGCGTGGTGACGCCCCCGGTGCCCACCATCAGCTTCGCCTGGTGCTTGTCGATCACCTCTTCGAGCGACTTGCGGTTCGTCTCGATATGGATGCCGTCTGCCTTGGCGCGTGCGGCGATGCGCGGATCGCCCGCCACCATCACGGCAACGCCGGCGGCCTGCGCGGCCGGGGCGATCGTCTCGGTGTATTTCTGCAGCGCGTCGTCATCCATGCCCCACTGCGGCAGGATGAGCGAGGCGACATCCCCGCCTTCCAGTGCCGCGAGCAGGCGCTCGGGTGCGGCACCCTCGGGCGCCACAAGGACGATACGGCAGCGATTCGGTATCTCGGTCGGGTTCATGAACTTCCTGCTTCTCGGCCTCAATGGATGGCGATCGTGGTTGGATTTGGGCAGTCACGCATGGGCAGGCAGACAATAGCCCAGCGGAAGGCCCGGCTGCTCCTCCAGTCGTCTTCTCGGGCTTTAGAGCAACGCAACGCCCTCGCCAAGCGTGCGCTTCCGGTCTATGGGTTCGCAAACAACGCAGCGCCCCGCCTCAAATGTATTCCCTGCTCGCTGATCCCTGGTTCTACGCCACCGCCGTTCCGGCCGTGGTGCTCGTTGGTCTGTCGAAGGGCGGTCTGGGCGGCGCGATGGCGCTGATCGGCGTACCGCTGATGACGCTCGTCATCTCGCCAGTGCAGGCGGCGGCGATCATGCTGCCGATCCTGATCGTCATGGACATCGTTTCGCTGTGGTCGTGGCGCGGTCATCGCGACGACCTAACCCTGAAGCTGATGCTGCCTGGTGCGCTGGCGGGCATCGGGATCGGCTGGCTGACGGCAGCGGTGGTGACGGCGGGAGCCGTCCGCCTCATCGTCGGTGTCGTTGCACTCGCCTTTGCGCTGCGCTGGCTATGGCAGAAGCTTCGCTCGATCGAGCACGTGGGCTCACACAGCGCGATCAGGGGCACGTTCTGGGGGGTAATTTCGGGCTTCACCAGCTTTGTTGCCCATGCGGGAGGCCCGCCCTACCAGGTCTACACCCTGCCGCTGCGGCAGACGCCGAGCCTGTTCGTCGGCACCAGCGTCACCTTCTTTGCGATCATGAACGCAGTAAAACTTATCCCCTATTTCGCCCTGGGACAGTTCGACGCAACTAACCTAGCGGCATCAGCTGTGCTCATGCCCCTCGCACCCCTTGCAACACTTGCGGGTGCCTGGATCGTGCGCCGGATCAAGCCCGAAATGTTCTATCCTTTCATGTACACTATGGTGATGATTGTTGGCGCAAAACTGATATGGGACGGTGTTTTCGAACTCTGGGGTTGATGACGGCGTCCTGTCGCCGTACGAGAATCCCCGGCGACAGGAGGGAATTCTGATGAGCAACCCCTACGAGATCGGGCTCGACAAAAATCCTGCGAACTATCAGCCGCTGACACCGCTCACCTATCTCGAGCGTGCAGCGAAGGTGTTCCCCAACCAGGTCGCGATTATCCATGGCAAGTCGCGCACGACCTACGCCGAGTTCTGGCGCCGTTCACTGAAGCTTGCTTCGGCGCTCGCCAAACGCGGCATCGGCAAGGGCGATACGGTCAGCGTCATGCTGTCGAACACGCCGCCGATGCTCGAGGCGCATTTTGGCGTACCGATGGTGAAGGCAGTACTGCATTCCCTCAACACGCGCCTTGATGCCGCGATCATCGCCTTCCAGCTCGACCACTCGAATTCGAAGCTGCTCATCGTCGACCGCGAGTTCTCGGGCGTCGTCAGGGAAGCGCTGCAGATCGCCACCGTGAAGCCGCTCATCATCGACTTCGATGATCCGGAATTTGGCGACGACGCTCCTTATGCGAAGGGCGACCGTATCGGCGAGCTCGACTATGAGGAATTCGTCTCCAGCGGCGACGAGGACTTCGCCTGGTCGATGCCGGACGACGAATGGGACGCGATCGCGCTCAACTACACCTCGGGCACGACCGGCAATCCGAAGGGTGTCGTCTACCATCACCGCGGCGCGGCGCTGATGGCCTACACCAACACGATCCACGCCGGCATGGGCCGCAACCCGGTCTATCTGTGGACGCTGCCGATGTTCCACTGCAACGGCTGGTGCTTCCCGTGGACCCTGGCGCTGACTGCCGGCACGCATGTCTGCTTGCGCTGGGTGCGCGCCAAGGCAATGTACGACGCGATCGCCGATTTTGGCGTCACCCATCTGTGCGGCGCACCGATCGTCATGTCCGCCCTCCTCAATGCCCCGGAAGGCGAGAAGCGCGACTTCCCGCAGATCGTCACCTTCAACACCGCGGCCGCCCCTCCGCCCGAGACGGTTCTCGCCGCGATGCAGGAAGCCGGCTTTGCCGTCGTCCACCTCTATGGCCTTACCGAAACTTACGGCCCGGCAGTGGTCAACGAGTGGCACGCCGAGTGGGATGAACTGCCGAAGGATCAGCGAGCGGCCAAGAAAGCTCGCCAGGGCGTCCGCTACGCTGCGCTCGAGGGCCTGTCAGTGCGCGATCCGGAGACGATGGAAGAGACTCCTGCCGATGGCGAGACCATCGGCGAGGTCATGTTCCGCGGCAACATCGTCATGAAGGGCTACCTGAAGAACCTGCCCGCTACCGAGGAAGCGTTCGCCGGCGGCTGGTTCCACTCGGGCGACCTCGGCGTGATGCATCCGGACGGCTACATCCAGCTCAAGGACCGCTCGAAGGACATCATCATCTCCGGCGGCGAGAACATTTCCTCGATCGAGGTTGAGGATGCGCTCTACAAGCACCCGGCGGTGGCGTCCTGCGGCGTTGTCGCCAAGCCTGACGAGAAGTGGGGCGAGACGCCCGTCGCCTTCGTCGAGCTGAAGCCCGGCGCGGTCGTCACCGAAGAGGAGATGATCGAGCACTGCCGTTCGCTTCTGGCGCGCTTCAAGTGCCCGCGCAAGATCATCTTCACCGAGATCCCGAAGACCTCCACCGGCAAGATCCAAAAATTCCGCCTGCGCGACCTAGCCAAGGAGGCGTGATTCGCCAGCGCGAACCCGGTAACCGGACGTTAAGCTTAACGTCCGGTTGGCGCGTTAAGGTTCGGTTAAGCATTCCGTGTCATAGCTGTGGGTATCCAGACTTCTGGATTCTTACTGAGTGGCTCGGCCACTTCGTTTGACGCCTCCCTGTTTAACTCCTGAGAGCCGCCTTCCGCGGCTCTTTTTTTGTCTTGAGCCAGGCTCTTGCGCCACCTTTTCGCCGTTAACCCTTCGTTAAACATGTGCTTGCGTTGCGGTGGGTAACGGACCAAATTCGACTTCATATCGTTCCCCACCGGGACGATATGCACGAGCGTCGATTTTCCAGTGTGCGTAGGGAAGCGGTTAATGTTTGGACAGATTTGCGAGGAAACGAACACGATCAAGCTCGCCGAGCGTCGCGTGTTCTCGAATTCGTTCAAGCCGCTTTATGACGAGGGCATGAGCCTCGTCGAGCAGGCTGCGGAGTACCTCGACGGCGACGGTCGCGCCGAAGCCAAGAAGCTCTCGCGCGTTGCCGCCACCCTCTATGCGGCTGAATCCATGCGCCTGACCACCCGCCTGATGCAGATCGCATCGTGGCTGCTGCTGCAGCGCGCCGCCAATTCCGGCGAGATGACCCGCGACCAGGTCGCGGCCGAGAAGTCGAAGGTCCGTCTAGACACGGCGTCCGCGCACACGGACACGCCGGGCTGGAACGAGCTGCCGCCGGCATTCCTCGCCATCGTTGACCACTCGTTGCGCCTGCAGGCCCGCGTGCGCCGCATGGACGAGCAGATCTACGGCGACTCGCTGCCGGGCTTTCCCGGCATGGGCCGCAGCATCAACCCGGTCAATGAACAGCTGAACCTCTTGCAGACCGCTTTCGGCCGCAGCTGATTCCTCACTTCACGTTTCTGTTTTGTTCACTTTGTGATGGCATTCATATGCCATCTGCATAGAGTGAGCAAATGCACGAAACGATTCGCATCATCGGCATCGATCCGGGCCTCAGGCGCACCGGCTGGGGCATCGTCGACGCGCTGGGCAACTCCCTGCGCTTCGTTGCCTCCGGCACGGTGCGTTCCGATCAGGACGCCGACCTCGCCTCCCGCCTGCGCCAGCTGCATGACGGGCTTGCAGCGATCGTTCACAACTTCATGCCGCACGAGGCTGCCGTCGAGCAAACGTTCGTCAATAAGGACGCGACGGCGACGCTGAAGCTAGGCCAGGCGCGCGGCATCGCCATGCTGGTGCCCGCGCTCGCCGGCCTTCCCGTCGCCGAATACGCCCCCAACGCCGTCAAGAAGACGGTGATCGGCGTCGGCCACGGCGACAAGAAGCAGATTCACATGATGGTGAATGTGCTGATGCCGAAGGCGACCTTCGATACGGACGATTCGGCCGACGCGCTTGCGATCGCCATCTGCCATGCCCATCATCGCCAGAGCGTCAGCGGAAGAATGGCCGCGGCCCTCGCCGCTGCCGGATAGGTCGGGGGAACGGCATGATCGGGAAGCTGAAGGGAACCGTCGACGAGATCGCCGAGGACCACTGCGTCATCGACGTCCACGGTGTCGGCTATCTTGTCTATTGCTCGGCCCGCACCCTTGGCTCCCTTGGCGGCACAGGCGTTGCAGCCGTCCTCTTCATCGAGACCTATGTCCGCGAGGACATGATCCGGCTCTATGGTTTCGCCTCGGCACTGGAGCGTGAGTGGTTCCGCCTGCTGCAGAACGTGCAGGGCGTCGGCGCCAAGGTCGCGCTTGCGGTTCTTTCGACCCTCTCTCCGTCCGAACTCGCTAACGCGATCGCGCTGCGCGACATCGCCATGGTTTCGCGCGCTCCGGGCGTCGGAAAGAAGGTCGCCGAGCGCATCGTCACTGAACTGAAGAGCAAGGCCCCGGCCTTTGCCGGCGAGGCAACCGGCACGATCGGGCTCAAGCAGGAACTCGGCGAGGGCGTCGCCCCGGCCCCGGTCGCGGATGCCGTCTCCGCGCTCACCAATCTCGGCTACTCGCGCGACATTGCCGCGAATGCGATAGCCGCCGCGGTTAAGGTCGCTGGCGAGGACGCCGACTCGGCCAAACTCATCCGCCTTGGCCTCAAGGAGCTGGCGCGGTGAGCACCTGCCGTTCAAACTTGAGGCTTGAGATGAGACAGGCTGAGTCTCCTCTGCTAAGGAAGCGCTCATGAGCCTCGCCCCACGATTGATCACTCCGGAAAAGCGCGGCGAAGACCTCGATGTCTCGCTGCGGCCGCAGACGCTTGACGATTTCGTCGGGCAGGCGGCGGCGCGCGCCAACCTGAAGATCTTCATCGAGGCCGCGAAGAACCGCGGCGAAGCGCTCGACCACGTCCTGTTCGTCGGCCCGCCCGGTCTCGGCAAGACGACGCTGGCGCAGATCATGGCGCGCGAGCTCGGCGTCAACTTTCGCTCGACCTCGGGCCCGGTCATCGCCAAGGCAGGCGATCTCGCAGCGCTGCTGACCAATCTCGAGGAACGCGACGTCCTCTTCATCGACGAGATTCACCGCCTCAATCCGGCGGTCGAGGAAATCCTCTATCCCGCGATGGAGGATTTTCAGCTCGACCTCATCATTGGCGAGGGCCCGGCCGCGCGCTCGGTCAAGATCGACCTTGCCCGCTTTACGCTGGTGGCCGCAACGACGCGCCTTGGCCTGCTGACCAACCCGCTCCGCGACCGTTTCGGCATTCCGACCCGGCTTGAGTTCTATACGGTTGAGGAGCTGGAGCAGATCGTCAGCCGTGGCGCGCGCATCCTCGGCCTGCCGATGAGCAAGGACGGCGCAATCGAGGTTGCCCGCCGTGCCCGCGGCACGCCGCGTATCGCCGGCCGCCTGCTGCGCCGCGTCCGTGACTTCGCCACCGTCGCCGGCGCAGAAATCGTAGACCGCAAGATGGCCGACGCGGCACTCACCCGCCTCGAGGTCGATGCGCTTGGCCTCGACAGCCTCGACCGCCGCTATCTCGGCATGATCGCCCGCAACTTCGGTGGCGGCCCTGTTGGCATCGAGACGATCGCGGCGGGCCTTTCCGAGCCGCGCGACGCGATCGAGGATATAATCGAGCCCTATCTGATCCAGCAGGGCTTCATCCAGCGCACGCCGCGGGGGCGCGTGCTGACGCGCATCGCCTGGGAACACCTCGGCCTCAACGCGCCGGAAAACGTGACCGCGAGCCAGATCAACCTGTTCGACGACGAATGAGCAATCCTGAAAACCCTTCGGTCGGCCTCGCCGGCGAGCTGACGGACTTCGGCCACCGGATCGTCGCCCGCGTCTACTATGCCGACACCGACTTCTCCGGTGTCGTGTATCACGCGCGCTATCTCGAGTTCCTGGAGCGCGGCCGCTCTGATTTCCTGCGGCTTGCGGGCGTCCACCACACCGACCTTGCCGACGGCGTGCATGGTGAAAAGCTCGCCTGGGTCGTGCGCCGCATGGAGATCGACTTCAAGGCCCCTGCCCGCATCGACGACATTCTGACGGTCGAAACCCGCACCGAAAGCGTTTCGGGTGCCCGCATCCACATGGCGCAGGTACTGAAGCGCGGTGAAGAGGTGCTGGTGGAAGCCAAGGTCGAGGCCGCAATCATCAGTCAATCCGGCCGCCCGCGGCGTTTCCCGAAGGAATGGATAGCGGCGTTCATGCTCAAGTGCGGCTGAGTAATCAGTCGTCACTCCCTCCGACAGCCTCGCCGCCCTACATCACATCTGCGCCACTCCTAACCCATCATTAACCTTAACCCTCCATCAAGAAGACAGTGAAAGTTGTGCCGTTTCCGCGCGCCTTCCTTTCACCAAAATTGGACCCGAAAAGGCCGGGCAACAGCGCACTTTGGCGCGTTCCGGCTTTCAGGGAGCGAAACGTCGAGTGATGGGTGCGCTTGGCCGGCACTGCCGACCCGAGATCTTAGGGACTAGGTTTCATGGAACAAATGGCACTAACCGCACCTGGCGGTGACCATTCTTTGTGGGCGCTGTTCTGGCAGGCGAGCTGGGTGGTCAAGCTGGTGATGCTGGGCCTGCTTGGAGCGTCCGTCTGGACCTGGGCCATCATCATCGACAAGACGCTCGCCTTCAATCGCATGCGCGCGGCGCTCAACCGCTTTGAGGAAGTGTTCTGGTCCGGCCAGTCGCTGGAAGAACTCTATCGCTCGCTGTCGGAGCGCAAGACTGCCGGCATGGGCTCAATCTTCGTTGCCGCCATGCGCGAGTGGAAGAAGAGCTTTGAAAAGGGCGTGAAGTCGCCCATCAGCCTGCAGAACCGCATCGACAAGGCGATGGACCTCGCGCTGACCCGCGAGATGGAAGCGCTGGAAAGCCGGATGGGCTTCCTTGCCACCGTTGGTTCCGCCGGCCCGTTCATCGGCCTGTTCGGCACGGTCGTCGGCATCATGACTTCGTTCCAGTCGATTGCGGCCTCCGGTCAGACCAACCTTGCGGTTGTGGCACCCGGTATCGCCGAGGCGCTGCTTGCCACCGCGATTGGTCTTCTCGCCGCTATCCCGGCCACCATTGCTTACAACAAGCTGACCGCCGATGCGGCCAAGCTCGGCCTTCGCATGGAAGGCTTCGCCGACGAGTTCTCGGCCATCCTTTCGCGCCAAATCGATGAAAAGGTGCCCGTCCGGGCAGCGGCCTAGGAGTTAGTCGGATGGGTATGTCCTTTGGACAGAATGGCGGTGGACGATCGCGGCGTGGCCGGCGCTCGAAGGCGCTTGTCTCCGAGATCAACGTCACGCCGCTCGTCGACGTGATGCTCGTGCTGCTCATCATCTTCATGGTGGCCGCGCCCCTGATGACGGCGGGCGTGCCGATCGACCTGCCGGAGTCGAGCGCCAAGGCGCTCAACGCCGACAAGCAGCCGATCACCGTGTCGGTCAATTCCCAGGGCCAGATCTTCCTTCAGGAAACCGAGATCACCTTCGACGAGATCGTCCCACGCCTGCAGGCGATCGCCGAGACCGGTTATGACGAGCGCGTGTTCGTGCGCGCCGATGGTGCTGCGGACTACGCCAGCGTCATGCGCGTGCTTGGCCGGATCAATGCCGGCGGCTTCCGCAATGTCGGTCTCGTGACCCTTCCGGAACAGGGCAGCTAGGATAAATGAAGGCCGGCCTGTCCACATCGCTGGCACTGCATGCCCTCGCTCTCGCAGCGGGTCTTTTCACGCTGTCGTCGCCGCGGCCGCTCGAGCTGACGAATGCCGAGTCGTTCCCGGTCGACATCGTGCCGATCGAGGAGATCGCGCAGAGCGTGAAGGGCGACAAGAAGGCGCCCGTGGCCGAGAAGCCTGCGCCGGTTCCCACCTCCAAGCCCGACATTGTCGAGGACGCGCAGGAGGTAGGCGACAACAAGATCGACCTGCCGACCCCGCCGACGCCCGAGCCCAAGCCGCGTCCGGTCGAGACGGCGGAGGCCCCTCCGCCGGCTCCCGATCCAAAGCCGACGCCAACTCCCGAGCCCGAGCCTGAGGCAGCCCCCGCTCCGGAACCGCAGCCGGTCCCGGCGACCGAGGTCGCGCCCAAGCCTGAGCCCAAGCAGGAAGTGAAGCCGGACCCCGCGCCTGAGCCGGTACAGCCGGAACAGCCGAAGCAGGACATGGCAGCGCTGCCGGACGTCGCGCCGGTGCCGCAGAGCAAGCCGCAGCCGCCCAAGGCGCAGACCGCGCGCACGCCTGACCGCAAGGAGCCTGAAAAACCGCGCGAGGAGAAGCGTCGCGAGACCGCGTCCAGCAGCGATTCGAACGAAAAGAGCGTCGAGGACCAGGTCGCCGCGCTGCTCAATCGCGAGAAGGCATCGGGTGGCGGCGCCAAGCGTTCGGAGCAGCAGGCTGCGCTCGGCGGACGCCAGACCACGGGCGCCAAGCTCAGCCAGAGCGAGATGGACGCGCTGCGCGGCCAGATCCAGCGCTGCTGGAACGTTCCGGCCGGTGCGGCGGATGCCGAGAACCTGAAGGTGTCGGTGCAGTTCAGGCTTTCCCCGTCGGGCGAGCTTGAAGGTGACCCGCGCATCGTCGCCGGCGGCGGCTCGGGCGGCATCGAACGCACGGCGGCTGAATCGGCCCGCCGCGCGGTGATCCGCTGCGCGCCCTACAACCTTCCATCTGAGAAATACGAAGCCTGGGCAGACGTGATTGTCCACTTCGATCCGCGGGACATGTTCTGAACGTACATTCCATGAGCCCATCCGGACCCATGAGGCCAAAAGAATGAAAAACACACTGACTGCATTCTTCTCCATCGGACTGATGGCCGCCGGCATCGCGCTGGCCGCTGTCCAACCGGCTCGGGCGCAATTGGAAATCGACATCACGCAGGGCGTGGTCGAGCCGATGCCGATTGCGATCACCGATTTCGTCTCTTCTGGCTCGCAGGGTGGGGAAATCGCCGCCGTCGTGGCCGCTGACCTGAAGCGTTCCGGCCTGTTCAAGCCGATCGACAAGGGTGCCTTCATCGAGAAGGTCAGCAACCCGGATGTGGCCCCCCGCTTCAACGACTGGACCGTCATCAACGCGCAGGCGCTGGTCACCGGCCGCGTCAGCCAGGAGGCCGATGGTCGCCTGCGCGCCGAGTTCCGTCTTTGGGACACTTTTGCCGGCCAGCAGCTGATTGGCGAGCAGTTCTTCGCCAACCCGACGAACTGGCGCCGGGTCGCTCACATCATCGCCGACGCGATCTACGAGCGCCTCACCGGTGAGAAGGGCTACTTCGACACCCGCATCGTCTATGTCGACGAGAGTGGCCCGAAGAACGGCCGCGTCAAGCGTCTCGCCATCATGGACCAGGACGGCGCCAACCAGCGAACCCTGACCGATGGCCGTTCGATCGTGATGACGCCGCGCTTCTCGCCGAACCGGCAGGAAATCACCTACATGTCCTACGAAGGCTCGCAGCCGCAGGTCTACCTGCTGCAGATCGAGACCGGCCAGCGCGAGCTCGTCGGCAACTTCCCCGGCATGACGTTCGCGCCGCGTTTCTCGCCGGATGGCCAGAAGGTCATCATGAGCCTGATGCGCGAGGACGGTAATTCCAACATCTACACAATGGACCTGCGCAGCCGTAACACCACCCGGCTGACCAACTCGAACTCGATCGACACTTCGCCGTCCTATTCGCCGGACGGCAGCCGCATCGTCTTCACCTCTGACCGCGGCGGCCGCCCGCACATCTACACGATGGGCGCGGATGGCTCGAACCCGCAGCGCATCTCCTTCGGCGACGGCACCTATTCGACGCCGGTCTGGTCCCCGCGCGGCGACCTCATCGCCTTCACCAAGCAGACCGCCGGCGAGTTCCAGATCGGCGTGATGCGCACCGACGGCTCGGGCGAGCGCATCCTCTCCTCCGGCCGCCTGCAGGAAGGCCCGACCTGGGCGCCAAATGGCCGCGTGCTGATGTTCTTCCGCGAGACCGGCGGCGGACCGAAGCTGTTCTCGATCGACCTGACCGGCCGTAACGAGCAGCCGATCCCGACGCCGAACTTCGCTTCGGACCCGGCGTGGTCGCCGCTGCTCGACTAAACCCGGGGCCTCCGTCTGTTAACGATTGCTCGAACCGCCCGCCTACAAGCGGGCGGTTTGGTTTTGCCGCCACAGCAATGTCATTTTCGCCGCATTTCGGCCCAAAGTTGCGTCGAGAAGCGCAGAATCGCTGAGTCCGGAGGAACTTCGAACGCGCGTTCGGGATTCGTTAACCCTGTTTCTTGAATGAAATTTAACCGCAACATGGTTACTGGACGCTCAATCAATTCACTCAAATGCGAAGGAGAGGCGGCAATGCGCCGTATCGCAGCCATCACCCGCAACCCGGTCGCCATCGCGCTCGTTGCCATGCTCGCAGTCGCGGGCTGTGCGGGCAAGAACACCCCCAACAACGCCGCTGACCTTGGCCTCGGCGGTGCGGGGGCTGGTGCCGCAACACCCGGATCGACGCAGGACTTCACGGTCAACGTTGGTGACCGCATCTTCTTCGATACCGACTCGTCGCTGATCCGCGCCGACGCCCAGCAGACGCTGGCCCGTCAGGCCCAGTGGCTGAACCGCTACGCCCAGTACTCGATCACCGTCGAGGGTCATGCCGACGAACGCGGTACCCGCGAGTACAACCTGGCGCTCGGTGCTCGCCGCGCCGCCGCTGCCCGCGACTTCCTCGTCTCGCAGGGCGTTGCGGCCAACCGCATCCGCACCATTTCCTACGGCAAGGAGCGCCCGGTTGCTGTCTGCGACGACATCTCGTGCTGGTCGCAGAACCGCCGCGCTGTCACCGTACTGGGCGGCGCCGGCAGCTAAGCCGGTCGGCATCGAAAGAGATGAAGAGGCGGTCCTTGCGGGCCGCCTTTTTTCATGGGCCGCAGCAATCACAATTTGGCCGAACTGAGCTGTGCTGATAAGTAACGGCCCGTCGGTCCACTGGGGTGGCCGGCAGCAACTCAAGGTCACGCAACCGAGGTAAGGGATCCATGTTTCTGCGAACCTTGTTCAGCGGTCTCGTCGCGCTGACGCTGACACTGTCTCTTGCGGCTCCCGCCACCGCCCAGATCGCCGATCCGCGCGTGGCTCAGCTGGAAGAGCAGATCCGTCAGCTCACCGGCACGGTCGAGGAACTCAACTTCCAGATCCTGCAGATGCAGGATCAGCTTCGCCGCATGCAGGAAGACAATGAGCAGCGCTTCCAGGAACTGGAAGAGCGGCGCTCTGACGCCGGGCCGGCATCCACCCAGGATGCCGCGCCGCGCGACCTCGCGGCCACGCAGGACACCGGCAGCGGCGACGACGAGTTCTACCGCAGCGTTCCGCAGGTCGAGAACGGCGCGCAGGTTCTCGGCACCCCGCCGCGCACACTCGGCAGCATCACCTTCGACGCTCAGGGCAACCCGATCGCCGCCGATGCCGCGCCGCAGCCGCTTGAACCTGCCGCGCCTGCCGCCCAGGCAGCTCCGGCTGACGGTACCGCCGTCGCAGCGCTGCCCACCGGCGGCGATGCCGATGACGAAATCTACCGCACCGCCTACCAGTTCGTTCTTTCCGGCGACTACGCCACAGCCGAGGCCGGTTTCCGCGACCTGATCGCCCGCTTCCCCGAGAGCGAGCACGCCGCGGACGCCCACTTCTGGCTTGGCGAAGCGCTGCTTGGACAGAAGAAGCCGCGCGAGGCGGCCGAAATCTTCCTCGCCGCCAACCGCAATTTCCCTAAGGCTCGTAAGGCACCCGAAATGCTGTTCAAGCTCGGTGTCTCGCTCGCAGCCATGAACCAGCGCGACCTTGCCTGCGCGACCTTCGGCGAGGTGCTGCAGCGCTATCCGCAGGCGACCGACGCCCTGCGTGACCGCGTTAAGCAGGAACAGGCTACAGCCTCCTGCTGATCAGCCCGATGGGCCCGGATCCCCGCCAGCTCTTTGCCCGGCTTGATGCGCTATCGGGCGCCGTCTTGGCCGTCTCCGGCGGCAGCGACTCCCTCGCCCTCCTTCTTCTGGCTCACCACCATTTTCGCGAGCACGGCCTGCCGATGCTTGCCGTGACAGTCGACCATTGCCTGCGCCCGGAGGCAGCCGACGAAGCCGAAACCGTCGCCGCCTTCTGCCGCGAGCGCGGCATTTCCCACCGCATCATGGTCTGGGATGGCGAAAAGCCGTCGACCGGCATCAGCGAGGCGGCGCGTGAGGCGCGCTACCAGCTACTGGCCCAAGCGGCAGGGGAAGCCGGCACCAACATCATCCTCGTCGGCCACACCATGGACGATCAGGCCGAGACCGTTGCGATGCGCCTTGCGCGTGGAGAAGGTTCTGGCCTCGCCGGAATGGCCGACGCCACGCTCTATGACGAGCGTTTCTGGATCCTTCGCCCTCTCCTTTCCGTTCGCCGCAAGCAGCTGCGCGCCTATTTGTCAGCGCAAGACGTCCGCTGGATCGACGATCCCTCGAACGAAAGCGACAAGTATGAACGCGTGCGCGTGCGCCAGTCGCTTGATGACCACCAGGTCCTCGCTCTTACAGAACGCGCCAGAATTGAGGGCGAACAGCGCCACACGCTCGCCGAAGCGGCAGCCGCCGAGATCAAGCGACACGTGACGATGCCGCTACCCGGCCTCTTCCGCGTCGCCCCACAGATGTTCGCGGGTCCCAGGCCTTCGTCAGTTCTTGCGCTGCGAGCCCTCCTCGCCACCGCCGGCGGGTCCCCTCGCCTGCCAGATCTCGGGCGCGCTGAAGCGCTTTATCGACGACTTGAAGCAGGCGAAAAGATGCGCGCCACATTGTCGCGCGCGGTGATCGACCGGCGCCGCGACGCTGTCTTCATCTGGCGCGAGAACCGCGACGTCCCCACGGTTGCGCTCAATAGCGACGAGGCCATCTGGGATGGGCGTTGGCGCATCCGTGGTGGGAGGGGGCTTGTCGTCTCGCCGACGTGTGCCGATCTTCCGGAAGATCAAGCCATTGAAGATGTTCCAAACAGCATCGCCCGCGCCGCCCGATCTGTGCTGCCGGCGCTGTCGCCAGCAGAGGTCACTGCAACCGCAGGTTCAGCGACGATTGAGCCGGCTGCGGCGCCCTTCTCCCGCTTCCTGCCTGAGTTCGACTTGGCGTTGGCGCAGGCAGTCGCAAAGTTGCTCGACAGTGCGGCGTTGCCGCCCTTGCCATGGAAGCAACAAATTGACACGCAACCCTTAACCGAACGCGGTGCTTCTGCTTGGCAAGGCCCGGCACGCTGCCTATGTTAAGCTCAGCACCCACCGAGATGGCACCTGTGTCCGCTCTCTGCTGCGGTGGACACCAACGGGAAGCACGATGAATCCGAATTACCGCAACCTCGCGCTCTGGGCGATAATCGCCGTTTTGCTGATCGCGCTCTTCAACCTGTTCCAGGCCCCGCAGCAGCGTGGCATGGCGCGTGAGATTCCGTATTCAGAGTTTCTGAGCGAGGTTGAATCCGGACGCGTTAGCTCGGTCACGATTTCCGGCAGCCGCATTACCGGCTCCTATGGTGACTCCGCATCCGGATTCCAGACCTACTCGCCTGGCGACAACACGCTGGTCGAGCGCCTTGCCTCGAAGGGCGTCACCATCAACGCCCGTCCCGAAACGGACGGCTCGAACTCCATCCTTGGCTACCTGATCTCCTGGCTGCCGATGATCCTGATCCTCGGTGTCTGGATCTTTTTCATGCGCCAGATGCAGTCCGGCTCGGGCCGCGCCATGGGCTTCGGCAAGTCGAAGGCAAAGCTGCTGACTGAAGCGCATGGCCGCGTCACCTTTGCTGACGTCGCCGGTGTCGACGAAGCCAAGCAGGACCTCGAGGAGATCGTCGAATTCCTGCGCGATCCGCAGAAGTTCCAGCGCCTCGGCGGCAAGATCCCGCGCGGCGTGCTGCTCGTCGGCCCTCCCGGAACCGGTAAGACGCTGACCGCGCGCGCCGTTGCCGGCGAAGCGAACGTGCCCTTCTTCACCATTTCCGGTTCGGACTTCGTCGAAATGTTCGTCGGCGTCGGCGCTTCCCGTGTGCGCGACATGTTCGAACAGGCCAAGAAGAACGCGCCGTGCATCATCTTCATCGATGAGATCGACGCGGTCGGCCGTCACCGTGGCGCAGGCCTTGGCGGCGGCAATGACGAGCGCGAGCAGACGCTGAACCAGCTGCTGGTCGAGATGGATGGCTTCGAGGCCAACGAGGGCATCATCCTGATCGCCGCGACCAACCGTCCGGACGTCCTCGACCCGGCGCTGCTGCGCCCGGGCCGCTTCGACCGCCAGGTCGTCGTCCCAAACCCGGATGTCATCGGCCGCGAGAAGATCCTCAAGGTCCACGTCCGCAACGTCCCCCTGGCACCGAATGTCGACCTCAAGGTTCTTGCACGTGGCACGCCTGGCTTCTCGGGCGCTGACCTTGCCAACCTCGTCAACGAGGCTGCGCTGATGGCTGCCCGCCGCAACAAGCGGCTTGTGACCATGGCCGAGTTCGAGGACGCCAAGGACAAGATCATGATGGGCGCCGAGCGCCGGTCGAACGCCATGACCCAGGCGGAGAAGGAGCTGACGGCCTATCACGAGGCCGGCCACGCCATCACCGCGCTGCACGTTCCGGCTGCCGACCCGCTCCACAAGGCGACCATCATCCCGCGGGGCCGCGCGCTTGGCATGGTCATGCAGCTCCCGGAGGGCGATCGCTACTCCATGAGCTACAAGTACATGACCTCGCGCCTGGTCATCATGATGGGCGGCCGCGTCGCGGAAGAGATCAAGTTCGGCAAGGAGAATATCACCTCGGGCGCCGCCTCGGATATCGACCAGGCGACCAAACTCGCCCGTGCGATGGTCACCCGCTGGGGCTTCTCCGACAAGCTCGGCCACGTCGCCTACGGCGACAATCAGGAAGAGGTCTTCCTCGGCCATTCGGTCGCGCGTCAGCAGAACGTCTCCGAGGAGACCGCCCAGCTGATCGACACCGAAGTGCGCCGCCTGATCGACGAGGCGTATCGCGAGGCGCATCGCATCCTGACGGAGTATCGCGACGAGTGGCTGGCGATCGCAGAAGGGCTGCTCGAGTACGAGACGCTGACCGGCGAAGAGATCCAGCAGATCATCCGCGGCGAAAAGCCGGCGCGTGACCTTGGCGACGACACTCCGCCGACCCGCGGCACGACCGTGCCGAAGGCGGGCGCGCGCAAGGAGCCGCGGAAGGGCGACGAGCCTGACACCGGCATGGAGCCCCAGCCGCAATAAGGCTCTCGGAAAATCCTGAAAACCCCGGTTCGCCGCGCCCAGCGCGGCGAACTTGCTATTTATGGGGACGTTGTTCCTCACCTGAATGCGGCTGTTGCACGCGACCAAAAGGGTTATGTCGCCTCTCAATCGTGGACTCGACGTCCCGCCGCGTCAGGCAATACGTTCCTCGATGTTTACCAGTTGCGGAACGAGATTCGTAACGGTTGCTCACATATTGTGATGCCATGGGTCCGGGTTGCTGTGGCAAATCTCGGCTCGATTCAGGCGGAAACGCAGGTCAAAACATGACGAAACGCTACTTCGGTACAGACGGCATTCGCGGGCGGGCTAACCGGTCGCCCATGACTCCGGAAATCGCGATGCGCGTGGGCATGGCCGTGGGCATGTCTTTTCAGCGCGGCAGCTACCGTCACCGCGTCGTCGTTGGCAAGGACACCCGTCTTTCGGGCTACATGATCGAGAACGCGATGGTCGCCGGCTTCTGTGCCGCGGGCATGGACGTGTTCCTGCTCGGCCCGATTCCGACGCCGGGTGTTGCGATGCTGGTGCGCTCGCTGCGCGCCGACATCGGCGTGATGATCTCCGCCTCGCACAACCCGTACTACGACAACGGCATCAAGCTGTTCGGCCCGGACGGTTACAAGCTGTCCGACGAGATTGAGTCCCGCATCGAGCAGCTGCTTGACCAGGACGTCGAGATCGCGCTCGCCGACGCTGACGCGCTCGGCCGCGCCAAGCGCATCGACGGCGTCCATGACCGCTACATCGAATTCGCCAAGCGCACGCTCCCCCGCTCCATGTCGCTGTCGGGCCTGCGCATCGTCATCGACTGCGCCAATGGCGCCGGTTACAAGGTTGCGCCTGCAGCCCTCTGGGAGCTCGGCGCCGAGGTCATCGCCATCAACGATGAGCCGAACGGCCTCAACATCAACGAGAACTGCGGCTCGACCCATCCGCTCGGCCTGTCGAAAAAGGTCCACGAGCTGCGCGCCGACGTCGGCATCGCGCTCGACGGTGACGCCGACCGCGTCGTCATGGTCGACGAGACCGGCGCCGTGATCGACGGCGACCAGCTGATGGCGCTGATTGCCGAGTCCTGGCACCAGAACGGCCGCCTCGCCGGCGGCGGCGTGGTGGCGACCGTCATGTCCAACCTCGGCCTCGAGCGTTATCTCGAGAGCCTGGGGCTTTCGCTCCACCGCACCAAGGTCGGTGACCGCTATGTGGTCGAGCACATGCGTGCCCACGGCTTCAACGTTGGCGGCGAGCAGTCGGGCCACGTTGTCCTCTCCGACTTCTCCACCACCGGCGATGGCCTCGTCTCGGCGCTGCAGGTGCTTGCCTGCATCAAGCGCGCTGGTAAGCCTGCCAGCGAGGTCTGCCGCAAGTTCGAGCCGGTGCCGCAGCTGCTCAAGAACGTCCGCTTCTCCGGCGGCGCGCCGCTCGAGAGCAAGCTGGTCAAGTCGGCGATCGAAGATGCGCGCGCAAGGCTTGGCAAGTCCGGCCGCCTCGTCATCCGCCCGTCGGGCACCGAGCCGCTGATTCGTGTCATGGCCGAGGCCGACGATTCGACACTCGTTGAGCAGGTGGTGAACGAGATCGTTGAGGTCATCGCCAGCACCCGCAGCGCGGCCTGATCGCAACTATTTCCAAGTATCCAGGGCGGACGACCTGTCCGCCTTGGTTAATCGTTACAGTTAATCGTGATTTAACCATTCTCGTTCACCTTGCCGCCAAGCGAACTTGGCAACCCGTAGTCATGGGCTACGGCAAGAGCGGGATGTACGATGCGAAGCACTGTGACGAGATCTGGGGTAGTCGCCGCCCTGGTAACGGCGGGCATTCTTCCAGCTCACGCCGCGGATCTGATTGATCCTCCGGTCATCGAATATGAGGATCCCGCGCCAGCCATCGGCGGCTGGTATCTGCGCGGCTACCTCGGCATGACCAACCAGAACTTCAAGGGACTCGACTACGAGTACTTCGATGCTCCGGGCTGGGAGCAGACTTGGCCGGACAAGGGCGGCTTCGGCTCGTCGCCGCTGTTCGGTGCAGGCGTCGGCTACCAGGTCAACCACTGGCTGCGCGGCGAACTCACCGCTGAATATCGCGGTAAGGCCTCGTTCAGCGCGCTCGACCGCGTCACCGAGATCGCCGATCCGACCAACGTGATGACCAACGAGTACAGCGCCAAGAAATCCGAGTGGCTGCTGCTCGCCAGCGTCTACGCCGACCTCGGCAACTTCCACGGCATCGTTCCCTACGTCGGTGCAGGTATTGGTGCCTCGCGGAACACGATCTCGCACTTCAACGACGCAAACGTCATGGCGGGTGGTGGCGGTTATGCCGGCACTGGCTCGCAGTGGGATCTGGCCTGGGCGTTGCACGCTGGTCTCGGTTACGAGCTCAACGAACGCGCTACGGTCGACTTCGGCTACAGCTTCGTCCACCTCGGCGACGGCAAGACCGGCCAGGCCCACAACTACGATCCTGCCTTCAGCCGCCCGAATAGCGGCTTCAAGTTCAAGGACCTTTACTCGCACGACGTGAAGGTCGGCCTGCGCTACAAGCTGAATTAGGAAGCTTCGTTTCCCTCTCGAAAGGCCCGGCATCTGCCGGGTTTTTTTCGTTTGCGGGCCGCGCACACAGGCGGAGCGCGACGTCAAAATCCCATTATGCTTAACCGCGACTTAACCATCATGGTTAACAATCCGGTCGATTAAGGCGGCCCGATCAGGTGACGGTGCGGCCGTGGGCTTGGAGACTCATGATGCGATCCTGCTACAAGATTCTCGCCGCATCTGCGGCACTCGTCCTTGCAGCCACCCCGACGCTTGCAGCCGATTACGATCCTCCGGTCTACGTGGAGGAAGCGCCGGAATTCGTTCCGGTCGAAGTTGGCAGCGGCTGGTACCTGCGCGGCGACGTTGGCTACGACTTTGCCCGGCCGCTCTATCGCTGGGTGGCCGGCAACAGGGTCGACAACAATCGCTGGTCCGGCTCGCTCGGCTTCGGCTACCACTTCACTGACGAGCTGCGTGGCGACATCACGGTCTCCTATCTCGGCAAGGACGATGTCCGAGGCCCGATCGTCGGCCCGAATGACTACGCCTCGCACAGCGTGTGGAGCGGCCTCATCAATGGCTACTACGACATCGCTACCATCGTCGGCATCACGCCTTACGTGGGCGCCGGCGTCGGCTTCACCTATTCGCGTCACGAACTCTCGTTTGATCCGGCCCTCGTCGGCGCGGCCGACGTGCCCGACCGCCAGTACAACTTTGCCTACGCGCTGATGGCGGGCGCGAGCTACAAGGTCACCGACAACGTCTCGATCGATGCGGGCTACCAGTTCCTGCATACGCCGAAGATGGACTACTTTGACACCGAGCGCGGCGAGTTGCGCGAGGGCCAGACCCAGCACTTGCTGAAGGTCGGCCTGCGCTACGACCTGTGGTAAGCCACTAACACATAATGGTTTGGAACGGCGGGCTCTGGCCCGCCGTTTTGCTTTCTCCAAAATTATTTAGCGTCTTCTCAGATTTCCGCTTGCGATCAAGAGCGCTCAGGCGTAATGCCCGCCGTGGGCCACCTCTCCCCAACGAGAGGCGTGCTATCTGAAAGGGTAGAACCACATGACAGTTGCTCCGAAGCCGGACCTTCGTCCGGCCAATCCCAATTTTTCTTCTGGTCCTTGCGCCAAGCGTCCCGGATGGTCGCTTGAAGCTCTCGCTGATGCCCCGCTCGGTCGCTCGCACCGCGCGAAGATCGGCAAGACGAAGCTGCAGTACGCAATCGACGTTACCCGCGAAATTCTTCAGGTTCCCGCCGACTGGCGCATCGGCATCGTGCCGGCGTCGGACACCGGCGCGGTCGAGATGGCGCTGTGGTCGCTGCTCGGCCAGCGCGGCGTCGACATGGTCGCCTGGGAATCCTTCGGCTCCGGCTGGGTCACCGACGTCGTCAAGCAGCTGAAGCTGCAGGACGTCCGCAAGTTCGAAGCCGACTACGGCAAGCTGCCCGACCTTTCTCAGATCGATTTCAACCGCGACGTCGTCTTCACCTGGAACGGCACCACTTCCGGTGTCCGCGTTCCGAACGCCGACTTCATCCCGGCCGACCGTGAAGGCCTGACCATCTGCGATGCCACCTCGGCCGCATTTGCCCAGCGCCTCGACTTCCAGAAGCTCGATGTCGTCACCTTCTCCTGGCAGAAGGTTCTCGGCGGTGAAGCTGCCCACGGCATGCTGATCCTGTCGCCCCGCGCTGTCGAGCGCCTCGAGACCTATACCCCGGCCTGGCCGCTGCCGAAGATCTTCCGCATGACCAAGGGCGGCAAGTTGATCGAAGGCATCTTCAAGGGCGAGACCATCAACACTCCGTCGATGCTCTGCGTCGAAGACTACATCGACGCTCTCGAGTGGGCGAAGTCGATTGGCGGTCTCGACGGCCTGATCGCACGCGCCGACGCGAACTTTGCGGTCATCGACGCCTTCGTTCAGAAGACCCCGTGGATCGACAACCTCGCCGTCGAGCCGGCAACCCGTTCGAACACCTCCGTGTGCCTGACGATCGTCGATCCGGAAGTCACCGCGCTCGATGCCGATGCCCAGGCCGCATTCGCCAAGGGCATTGCGACGCTGCTCGACAAGGAAGGCGTCGCCTACGACATCGGTGCCTACCGCGACGCTCCGGCTGGCCTGCGCATCTGGGCTGGCGCGACCGTTGAAACGGCCGACCTTGAGAAGCTGATGCCCTGGCTGGACTGGGCGTTTGCCCAGCAGAAGGCTGCTCTTAAGGCTGCCGCCTGATTAGTTTCGGGGTCGCGGTTGGGAGCGACCCCTTCTCTCCTGCATCTGAACTCAAGTGACCTGACGAAGGAGGCCGCAATGGCACCTCGCGTACTCGTATCCGACAAGCTTTCGCCCACTGCCGTCCAGATCTTCAAGGATCGCGGCGTTGAAGTCGACTACCTGCCCGACCTCGGCAAGGACAAGGAAAAGCTCCTTGAGGTGATCGGCCAGTATGACGGTCTTGCCATCCGCTCGGCTACCAAGGTGACGGAAAAGCTGATCGCCGCCGCCACCAACCTCAAGGTCATCGGCCGCGCCGGTATCGGCGTCGACAACGTGGACATCCCGGCTGCATCGCGCCGCGGTATCATCGTGATGAACACGCCTTTCGGCAATTCGATCACGACCGCCGAGCATGCGATCGCCCTGATGTTTGCCGTCGCCCGCCAGCTGCCGGAGGCCAACGCCTCCACCCACGCCGGCAAGTGGGAAAAGAACCGCTTCATGGGTGTCGAGATCACCGGCAAGACGCTGGGCGTCATCGGCTGCGGCAATATCGGCTCAATCGTTGCTACGCGCGGCGTCGGCCTCAAGATGAAGGTCATCGCCTTCGACCCGTTCCTGTCGGAGCAGCGCGCCGAGGAGCTTGGTGTCGAGAAGGTCGAGCTCGACGAGCTCCTGACGCGTTCGGACTTCATCACCCTGCACACGCCGATGACCGACAAGACGCGCGGCATCATCAACAAGGACGCCTTCGCCAAGATGAAGGACGGCGTGCGCATCATCAACTGCGCCCGCGGCGGCCTGGTCGTTGAGGCTGACCTTGTCGAAGCGCTCAAGAGCGGCAAGGTTGCCGGCGCCGGCATCGACGTGTTCGAAGTCGAGCCCGCCACCGAAAGCCCGCTCTTCGGCATGGAGAACGTCGTCTGCACGCCGCACCTTGGCGCATCGACCACTGAAGCGCAGGAGAACGTCGCGCTGCAGGTCGCCGAGCAGATGTCCGACTACCTGATCAAGGGCGCCGTCTCGAACGCGATCAACATGCCGTCGATCACCGCCGAGGAAGCTCCGCGTCTCAAGCCGTTCATCAAGCTCGCCGAAGTGCTTGGCGCTTTCGTCGGTCAGGCGACCGAGGATCCGGTCAAGGAAGTCGAGGTGCTGTTCGACGGTTCGACCGCGACCATGAACACCCGCGCCCTGATCAGCGCCGCGCTCGCCGGCCTGATCCGTCCGATGGTTGCCGACGTCAACATGGTCTCAGCGCCGATCATGGCCAAGGAGCGCGGCATCATCCTGTCCGAGATCAAGCGCGACAAGTCGGGCGTCTTCGACGGCTACATCAAGCTGACCGTCAAGACCGACTCCATGACCCGCTCGATTGCCGGCACCTGCTTCTCTGACGGCAAGCCGCGCTTCATCCAGATCAAGGGCATCAACCTCGACGCCGAGGTGGGCCAGCACATGCTGTACACCACCAACGACGACGTTCCGGGCATCATCGGTCTGCTCGGCTCGCTCTGCGGCAAGCATGGCGTCAACATCGCAAACTTCGCCCTCGGCCGCGACCGTCCGGGTGGCGACGCGATCGCGCTGCTCTATCTCGACGCTCCGTTCCCGGAACACGTCCTCACCGAGCTGCTCGCCGATGTCCGCATCAACTCGGCAAAGCCGCTCGTTTTCGACGTCGCGGCGAACTGAACCTGAAAGCCTCCTCCCAAGGCTGACCGAACCGCCGGCTCTCGAGCCGGCGGTTTTCTTTTGTGCCTATTGCCGGGTTTCCAGTGCGCGGCGGTGGCCGCTGCGCTCGGCAAGCCAGATGCCCCCGAATACCAGTGCCAGCGCGGCTGCGTGGTAGAGCTGAAAGGCTTCGCCAAGCAGCAACACCGAAAGCAGCGTGCCGAAGACCGGGATCATGTTGATGAACAGCCCGGCGCGGTTGCCACCGATCAACTCGACGCCGCGAATATAGAAGATCTGGCTGAGGATCGAAGGGAACAGCGACGTATAGGCCATGATCGCGTAGCCACGCAGGGTTGGCATGATCGCTTCCCCTGCCGCCACCTCCCAGATCGTGAAGGGAATCGAGGCCACGAAGGCAGACACGCACATCGCCAGCATCAGGCTCTTCCAGTGCACGTCCGGCTTGTTGCGCAGAGCGACCGTGTATCCGGAATAAGAGATCACTGCGATCAGCATCAGCGCGTCGCCGAAGTTCATCTGCAGCTGCGCGAGCGTGGAGAGGTCGCCATGCGAGGCCGTCAGCGCAACGCCCGCCACCGACATCAGGAAGCCCACGATCTGCCCGACGCCAACCCCGGTGCGGAACAGCACGAAGTTCAGCGCGAAGATGAACATCGGCATCGCCGCCTGCTCGATCGACACGTTGATGACGGTCGTGTAGCGCACCGCGTTGTAGAGGACGATGTTGAAGAGCGAGAAGCCGACGGCGCCAAGCAGGAAGATGAACACCAGCCTCTTCTTCAGCACCGGCCAGTCCTTGCGGAAATGCGGCAGGCCAATCGCGGCGATGACAAGCGAAGCGATGATCCAGCGGGCGCTGTTCAGAACCATCGGCGAGACATGCCCGAGTGCCAGCTTGCCGCTGACGGCATTTCCTGCCCAGAAGAATGACGCCAGCAGAAGCAGCGTATAGGCGTGGCGTAACATCGCGTCCCTTGCCAAAGGTCTTTTGATGAATATGAGCACAAGGTGCAAAAACGGAGGGACGAGCCTTAATCCCTCCCTGTTTCGCTGTAAATGAGCCAGATGTGGCCGCTAGAATCTGGGTTGGCCCTGGTATTGCAACCGGGGGGTCGCGTTGCGCGCGACTTGCGGTTATAGAGGCCTGTCATTTTCTGGGCATGAACGCCCGGCTTTAGTGAAGAGGATGTTTCCATGGCCAATGTGGTGGTCGTCGGCTCGCAGTGGGGCGACGAAGGCAAAGGCAAGATCGTCGACTGGCTTTCGGAACGCGCGGACGTCGTCGTGCGCTTCCAGGGCGGCCACAACGCCGGCCACACCCTCGTGGTCGACGGCAAGGTCTACAAGCTGTCGCTACTGCCTTCCGGCGTCGTGCGTCCGGGCAAGCTCTCGGTGATCGGCAACGGCGTCGTCTTCGACCCGCATGCCTTCGTCGCCGAGCTGCAGCGCCTGCGCGACCTCGGCGTCGAGATTGGTCCGGACCGCCTCAAGATCGCCGAGAACACGCCGCTCATCCTTTCCATCCACCGCGACCTCGACGGCTACCGCGAGGATGCCGCTTCCAGCAGTGGCACCAAGATCGGCACCACCCGCCGCGGCATCGGTCCTGCCTATGAGGACAAGGTTGGCCGCCGCGCGATCAAGGTCATGGACCTTGCCGACCTCGACACTCTTCCCGCCAAGATCGACCGCCTGCTGTCGCACCACAATCCGCTGCGCGTCGGCCTCGGCTTCCCGGAAGTGAAGCCGGAAACGCTGCTCGAAGAGCTGACCTCGATTGCCGACAAGGTCCTGCCATACATGGACCGCGTCTGGAAGGTGCTCGACGAGAAGCGCCGCGCCGGCGAGCGCATCCTGTTCGAGGGTGCTCAAGGCACCCTGCTCGACGTCGACCACGGCACCTATCCCTTCGTGACCTCGTCGAACGTAGTTGCCGGCCAGGCCGCCGCCGGTTCGGGCGTCGGTCCGGGCTCGATCGACTATGTCCTCGGCATCACCAAGGCTTACACGACCCGCGTCGGCGAAGGCCCGTTCCCGACCGAGCAGGACAATGATGTCGGCGAGTTCCTCGGCACCCGCGGCCACGAGTTCGGCACCGTCACGGGGCGCAAGCGCCGCTGCGGCTGGTTCGACGCCGTGCTGGTCCGCCAGGCCGTTGCCGTCAACGGCATCAACGGCATCGCGCTCACCAAGCTCGACGTGCTCGACGGCCTCGACGAGATCAAGGTCTGCACCGGCTACAAGCTCGACGGCCAGGTCATCGACTACCTGCCGGCGAGTCAGGGCGCCCAGGCCCGCGTCGAGCCGATCTACGAGACGCTCGAAGGCTGGAAGGGCACCACGGCGGGCGCACGCAGCTGGGCCGATCTCCCGGCGCAGGCGGTCAAGTATGTCCGCTACATCGAGGAGCTGATCGGCGCCCCGGTTGCGCTGCTTTCGACCAGCCCCGAGCGGGAAGACACGATTCTTGTGACCGATCCGTTTCAAGACTAGGTTCCAACGTAAAGTCGCGGCGTGGCACTAGGGGCCGCGCCGAACCGGCACAGGCAAAGGCAAACAGGAATGGCCGATTTCGTAGCGGTTCTGAGAAAGGCGATCAGCAATCTCGGCGAGAACACGCCCGAGATGCGCGAGAAGGTCTACGATAAAGCCAGG
The DNA here is from genome assembly GCF_000526635.1 of Aminobacter sp. J41. Classification (GTDB taxonomy): domain Bacteria; phylum Pseudomonadota; class Alphaproteobacteria; order Rhizobiales; family Rhizobiaceae; genus Aerobium. The sequence continues at coordinate 114,530 of NZ_JAGL01000005.1, read as the reverse complement.
GCCACGATCGAAGCCAAGCTGGCTGCCATCAACCCGCCGCCGCCAGCGTCCGTCGCCGACCGCCAGCGCAAGGCGCTCGAGGACGCGATCGCCGTCGTCCGCGCCGACTATGCGGAGAAGGAAGCGACGGTCGAGGACGACGAGCTCGAGGACATTTTCGCGAGCCTGCATCAGGCCCCGGACATTGCGCCGCCTCCTCCGGCTGCGCCGCAGCCTGCTCCTCGCCCGGCACCAGCGCCCGTCGCGGAGCCGCGCGTCGAACCTGCTCCGGCGGCTCCCGCCGAGGCTCCGACGCCAAGCGCCTTTGCACCCGAGGCGCCTGAACCCGCCCCCGATCAGGATGAACCGCGTCCGCCCATTACCGACGGTATCGACACGCTGCTCGAAAGCGCCCCTTCGCATGACCGCGAGCCGCGCGAGCGTCGCGCCGCAGCCCCGGCCGCACGCGGCGGCTCCGGCAAGCGCGTCGGCCTTGCCGCCGCCATTGTCGTGCTTCTCGCCGCACTCGCCGGCGCCGGCTATTTCCTCCTGTCGGATGATGGCTCCAAGGTTGCCACCGAGACGCCTACTCCCGAGGCACAGCCTGCGCCTGAGGAGCCCGCATCCACCGCGGAGGATCTGACCGAGGAAGAGCCGCAGGAACAGGCGGCCGCGACGCCAGAGCAGCCGGCAACCCCGGCACAGCCAGGCACCGACAAGTTCACGCAGCGCCTTCTGCCTGATGGCAGCGAGGTCGATGAAGGTCCGGCCGGCGAAAAGCCGAGCATCGGCGAAGGCACTTCGGTCGCGACGCTGCAGCAGCCGGCGAACGCACAGCCTGCCCAAAACGGCAACGGCGCAGCGCCCGCGAACACTGCCGAGCAGCAGCCAGCCACCCAGCAGCAGTCGGGCGTTGCCGTCGGCCAGCGCGCGATCTTCTACGAAGAGCGCACCAGCTCGGCGCAGGGCTCGGCCGAGCTTGGCAACATCGTCTGGTCGATCGTCCAGGAATCGCCCGGCGGCGACCTGCCGCCTGAGCCGGCGATCCGCGCAGAGGCGACCATTCCGGGCAAGGACGTGCAGCTGCGCATGACCATCCGGCGCAATGGCGATGCCACGCTGCCTGCAAGCCACATCGTCGAGATGATCTTCCTGACGCCGGAAGGTTTTGAGGGCGGTGCGATATCCAACGTCTCGCGCATGTCGTTCAAGGAGACGGAACAGGCTGCGGGCAGCCCGCTGATCGGCATCCCGGCAAAGATCGCTGACGGCTTCTTCCTGATCGCGCTGGGCGACGCCCCGGCAGAGATCCAGACCAACATGAACCTGCTGCGCCAGCAGAGCTGGATCGACATTCCGATCGTCTACCAGACCGGCCGCCGCGCGCTGCTGTCGGTGGAAAAGGGCATACCGGGCGACAAGGTCTTCCAGGAAGCCCTGCAGGCCTGGGAACAGGCAAACGCCGGCTAAGACAGCGCGACATCGAAATCACGGACAAAAAGAAAAGCCGCCGGCGGGAATCCGCAGGCGGCTTTTTCGTAGGTCCCGAGGAACGCGGCTTACGCCGGCTCGGCCTCGATGGTGCGCAGGGCCTGTGCTTGGCGGCGAGCCGCCGCCTGGACTGCATCCTGCACCTTCTCGAAGGCGCGAACCTCGATCTGGCGCACGCGCTCGCGGCTGATGTCGAACTCAGCCGAAAGCTCCTCGAGCGTCATCGGCTCGTCGGCAAGGCGGCGCGCCTCGAAGATGCGGCGCTCGCGCTCATTGAGGACGGACAGGGCATCCGAAAGCATCGCGCGCCGGTTCTCGAGCTCGTCCTGCTCGATCAGCATGGCTTCCTGGCTTTCCGAATCGTCGACCAGCCAGTCCTGCCACTCGCCCGACTCGCCTTCCGAGGCGCGAATCGGCGCGTTCAGCGAAGCGTCGCCCGACAGGCGACGGTTCATCGATACGACCTCTTCCTCGCTAACGTTCAAGCGCGTCGCGATTTCGGTGATCTGCTCCGGCTTGAGGTCGCCCTCGTCCAGAGCCTGGATCTTGCCCTTCACCTTGCGCAGATTGAAGAACAGGCGCTTCTGGTTCGCCGTGGTGCCCATCTTCACGAGGCTCCACGAGCGCAGGATGTATTCCTGGATCGCGGCCTTGATCCACCACATCGCGTAGGTCGCGAGGCGGAAACCGCGTTCAGGTTCGAACTTCTTGACCGCCTGCATCAGGCCGACATTGCCCTCGGAGATTACTTCCCCGATCGGCAGGCCGTAGCCGCGATAGCCCATCGCGATCTTGGCGACGAGGCGGAGATGGCTCGTTACGAGCTTGTGTGCAGCATCCGTGTCCCCGTGCTCAATGTACCGCTTGGCGAGCATGTACTCTTCCTGCGGCTGGAGCATCGGAAAGCGCCGGATTTCCTCAAGATAGCGGGCAAGGCCGCCTTCCCCGGAAACGATGCTAGGTAGTGTCTGGGCCATATAGCACCCTCCCTCTATTTTTGCCCCCGTTCATCGGCGAGCTTACGGGCGCGGTCGCGCGCAGCGCGCACCACGCCGTAGGTCATATATAGGTACGTTTGCGGCAAAAACACGTAGCGTGACGCACTGAAACAGTCCGTCACGTAAAAATGAACGGGCGGCGTGCTGCCGTTTTGGGCTTATAAACCTCGGAACCCGTCCAACAGTTCCGCGAAATCTTCAGGCAGCGGTGCCTCGAACTTCATCAGCTCGTCCGTTACCGGATGGCGGAAGGCAAGCAGCCGCGCATGCAGCGCCTGGCGCGGAAAATTGCGGACCAGATCTCCGAGCTCAGCCGGCAACACGTTCACCTTGGTGAAGAAGGCGCGGCCGTACTCGCGGTCGCCGACCAGCGGATGGCCGATATGTGCCATGTGGACACGGATCTGGTGGGTGCGGCCCGTTTCCAGACGGCATTCGACCAGCGAGGCCATTGCGGTCGCATCGGGCTTTTCGCCGAACCGCTCCTGCACCTGGAAATGTGTCACCGCATAGCGCGCGTCCTCACGTTCCTCACGCACCACGGCCTGCTTCGTGCGGTCGGTGGTCGAGCGGCCAAGATAGGTCTCGATCGTGCCGCCCATGCGCGCCGGCGTTCCCCACACCAGCGCATCATAGGCACGCTGGAGGTCGCCGGTTCGGCCATGGTCGGCAAAGGCTTCCGACAGGCTGCGGTGCGCGCGATCGGTCTTGGCGACCACCAGCACGCCGCTGGTGTCCTTGTCGAGACGGTGCACGATCCCCGGCCGCCGCACACCGCCGATGCCCGAAAGCGAGGAGCCGCAATGATGGATCAGCGCGTTGACGAGCGTGCCGGTCCAGTTGCCGGCGCCCGGATGAACGACAAGACCCGCCGGCTTGTCGATCACGATCAGCTCGTCGTCCTCGTAGAGGATCGACAGCGGAATGTCCTCGCCTTCGGGCTCGGCCGGCTCCGGCTCGGGCATGACGAGCGTGATCCGGTCGCCTTCGATGAGCTTCTTCTTCGGCTCGGTAATGACGGCGCCGTTCAGCGTCACCTGCCCGTCGCGGATCAGCCCCTGGACGCGGCTGCGCGACAGTTCAGGCGCCGTCTGGGCCGCTAGCCACTGGTCCATACGCGTGCCATGCGCGTCCTTGTCGGCAAGGAACTCTTTCAATGCGGCTTCCGCTTCGCTATCAGGGGCGCTCATCTACCGGACCGGAGTGGATTTCTCGATGATGCAGGATGACGACGACCAGGTTGAGGAAAAGCCGCTCGACCCCGCCGTGGAACGGGTCCGGCGCAAGCTCGTCCGCTTTATCGCCATCAATCTGGGAATTCTGTTCCTGGCCCTTATGGCTGTCGTCGGCGCTCTTGTCTACCGCGCAACACGCGTCGAGACACCCGCAGCACCCATTCGCGAAGTTCCGGGCCCGGCCGACACGGCAGCCTATGGCGAGATTTCTATCCCGCAGGGCGCGCGTATCACCAGCCACGCTCTCTCCGGCAACCGACTCAGCCTGTCGCTCGACCTCGCGGACGGCACGCGCTCGATCTACATATATGACATGGCCGAGGCGCGGCTGATCGCCCGTTTCGACATCAAGGAAGAGTAGTCCCTTCCCATCGCCGGCTGCCGAGGCAGCCGGCTAAAGCTTCTTCCCCCAAGAAAAATCACGCTTTTGGGAAGAACCTGCAACGACCCGGGTTGCATTCTCCGCGAATCGAATCTATATGCCCGGTCACTGGTCAGCGCCCATCGTCTAGCGGTCAGGACGGCGCCCTCTCACGGCGCAAACAGGGGTTCGATTCCCCTTGGGCGTGCCAGTTATCTCCACAAAAAACAGCTCTCTTCGCTTAGCGGACCGACATCGTTGAGCCTCGCGACCTGCTGGCAAGATCCCGCAGCTTCTCCGATCCTTCCCTGCTCGCATTTTTCATTTGATGAGCCGCGTCGAAATATGATCGCATGCTGACGGGCAAAAGCCGTGGGAGGGGGAAATGCGAACAGCTATCGCTGCTGGGCTGTTGGTGCTTGTCGCAACACCAGCGTCGGCTCAGTGGGTTCATCAGAAGCAGGAAAGCGCGTTTGGCGGTGCTGCGAAACACGTTGCCGTGACCGTCAGAGGCACATACGGCTTCGGTCTCCGATGCCAGAGCGACGAGCTCACCGCGATCTTGCTGGCACCGGAAGCGATCACCTTCGACGATGCACAACGCTTCAAGCAGCTTTCTCCGATCATGCTGCTACGCATCGACAACGGCGAAGTACTCGAGCTCGACGCGCTGGTCGAAAGTTCTGAGGGGCAGCTTCGGGTCGGTGCCGCCATCGATGTAGCTACGGCGCACGATATAGCAAAGGCCAGGCGCCGCGTGGCGGCAGCCCTCTCGCTTCAGGGCAAGCAATATCACGAGCATCAGTTCGGTGTGTCGGGGTCGAGCCGCGCTGTCGGCCAGATGCTGAAGGGCTGCGGCCTGCCGCAGCCGTGATTGCCTGGAGTCAATGAGCGAATCCGGTGGCCGTGTGCGCGCTATGGTTAGCTGATCGTTAAGCCTTCGCATCCACAATCCCTCGCTGACTTGCATGCAAGCAATGGGGGGCTGGGCGCGTTCATGCAGGAAGTTACGACCTCTGTTTTGCCTTTCGGTGAGACGCCGACGCTATCTTCTGTGATGAACAGCATGCCGGCGGAAGGGCAACTTGCCGCCGCCGGTCTTCAGCTTCTCGAAAACGACTGCGCCTGGCTGTGGCAGTCGGACGCTTGTCACGTAATCTGCCATCTCTCCGAGGCCTATGCCGCAGCAACCGGCGCGAGCCCGGATGACGTCATTGGCCGCGCACGTATCGATACCCTGCTGGAAACCGGCAGCCTCGGCGGCAAGTCTGAGCATCTCGATGCGCTGCGCGCCCGAAAGCCGTTCCGCGACTTCATCTGTCACACCAAGGTTCCCAACCGCGACTGCCGCTATGTGGCGATCTCGGGCGTGCCGCTGTTCGACAGCGACGGCACTTTCCTCGGCTATCGCGGCACCTGCCGCAATGTGACCGCCTACTTCCGCAAGGCCACGTCGCAGATGCCCTCGCGCGATACGCGCCTGGCGCTGATGCTCGACGCGCTGCAGGACGCCTTCTGCTACTACGACGCGGACGACCGGCTGGTTCTCTACAACCACGCTATGGTCAAGATGTATGCCGGGCTCGAGGATTTGATCCGCCGCGGCACACGCTTCCATGATCTGGTCCGCGCCGCGGTCGACCGCGGTTTGTGGACGCCGCACGAAATGGATGCGGAAGCCCTTTGCACATTCCTGATCGACGGCCGCAACAAGCGCGAGCCTTTCGAGGCGCTGATCTCGTTCTCCGACGGCCGCTACGCCATCCATCGCGAGGTCCCTTCGGAAGACGGCGGCATGATCTGCGTCTGCACGGACGTGACCGCGCTCAAGCGCCATGAAAACGAGGTTCTCCTCGCTAAGCGGGAAGCTGAGCATCTCCTCGAAGATCTTCGGCGCAGCCTCGACGCCATGCAGATGGGCGTCGTCATCGTTGACGAGAACCTGGACATCGAGATCGTCAACAAGGCCTTCTATGAGATCTGGCGCTTCAACGAGACCAACGTCCCGACAGGCAGCCCATTCCGGGTACTGATGGACTACAACCGCGACAACGGCGTCTACGGCGTTTCACCGCAGCAGTGGGAAGCCTATGTCGAGTCGCGGCTCGACGAGATCCGCCAGGGAAGCGTCGCGCCGCGCGAATTCTCCCGCGCCGATGGCCGCACGATGATCTATTCCGTGACGCCCCTCTCCGGCCGCAAGCGCCTCATCAGCTATTTTGACATTAGCGAGATGAAGGAGCGCGAGAAGCAGGTTGCGATCGCGCTCGAACGCGCCCGCCTCGCCGAGACCGTCATCGACAACGTGCCCGATCCAATGTTCGTCAAGGACGCGGACCTGCGCTTTGTCATGGTCAACCGCGCCTACGCGCAGATGTGGGGCAAGGCTCCCGAAGACATCATCGGCAAGCGATCGCGTGACTTCGCGCCGCCGAGGATTGCGGCCGAGCTCGAGCGGCGTGAACTCGAGGTCCTGAAGACTGGGGAGCCCTACGAGCACGAAGAAGACTACGTCATCGACGGCAAGGAACACTTCCGCATCCTTCGGAAGAACCGCGTGCGCACGCGCTCGGGCACCGACTACGTCGCCGGGTCGATTTTCGACGTGACGGAGTTGAAGCGTCGCGAAATGGAGAGCCGCGCGGCCCGCACCTATCTCGAGAACGTGCTGGAATCGCTGCCGGCGGGCATCATCATCTACGACACCGAGGACCGCTTCGTTCTTGCCAACAGGAAGCTGCAGGACACGATGCCGGAGGTGAATGCGGCCTGGTATGCCGGCTGCCCGTTCCGCGAGGCGCTGCGGCTTGGACATGCGCACGGCTACTTCCGTGCCAGCGGCGATCCGGATGTCGATGCTCTCTATGACAGTGACCGTGAGCAGTGGATCGACGCCTATCTCGAACGCCGCCGCGAACAGCACCGCACCTATGTGCGCCAGAACCCCGATGGCCGCTGGTACCAGGCAATTGACACGCGCACGCCCGACGGCTCGTTCATCGGCATTCGCATAGACATCACTGAGTTGAAGCAGCGCGAGGCCGAACTCGAGGAAGCGCAGCGCAAGGCTGTGCTCGCCGACCGCGCCAAGTCCGAATTCCTCGCCAACATGAGCCATGAAATCCGCACGCCGATGAACGGCGTCCTCGGCATGGCGGAACTTTTGGCTCGCTCGCGGCTCGACGACCGCCAGAAGACCTTCACCGACATCATCGTGAAGTCCGGTAACGCGCTGCTGACGATCATCAACGACATCCTCGACTTCTCGAAGATCGATGCGGGCCAGCTGGTTCTCGATCCGGGGCCGTTCCATCTCGCCGAGGCAATCGAGGACGTGGCGACGCTGGTCTCGACAAGAGCCAAGGAAAAGGATCTTGAGCTCATCGTCCGGGTGCAGCCGGGCCTGCCGACGGTAGTCGTTGGTGACGTCGGCCGCTTCCGGCAGATCGTCACTAACCTCGTTGGCAACGCGGTCAAATTCACCGAGAAGGGGCACGTCCTCGTCGACGTGTCTGGCCATGACGTCGGCGACGAGGTCGCCCTGCGCGTGTCGGTGAAAGACACCGGCATCGGCATTCCGGCCGGCAAGCTCGACCAGGTCTTCGAGAAGTTCAGCCAGGTCGATGCGTCATCCACTCGACGTCATGAAGGCACCGGCCTCGGCCTTGCGATCACCTCGCGGCTGGTTGCCCTGATGGGCGGCGAGATCGGGGCCGAGAGTGTCGAGGGCCAAGGTTCCACCTTCTGGTTCACGCTGACGATGCCACGCGCGGGCGACCATCGCGTACTTCGCCCAACGCCGCTCGACGTTTCGGGGGCGCGGGTGCTCATCGTCGACGACAACGCCGTGAACCGCGCCATCCTGATGGAGCAGATGGCGAGCTGGGGCTTCGACGCCTGCGCCGTCGAGAGCGGCGACGAAGGCATCGCCGTCCTCAAGGCAGTTGTTGCGCGCGGCCTCAGCGTCGACTGCATGATTCTCGACTACCAGATGCCGGAGATGACCGGCAGTGACGTCGCGCGCGTCGTTCGCGCGACACCGGAAATTGCCGCGACGCCGATCGTCATGCTGACCTCTGTCGATCAGACCCTCGGCCAGCCGAGCTACCGCGCGCTCAACATCGACGCTCATCTCATCAAGCCCGCGCGCTCTTCGGCGCTGCTTGAAGCGCTCGTCGCCGCCATCCAGAATCACCGCCACGGTCTTCAGCAGAAGCACGACCGCATTGCGCCAGCTCCAGCGGCCGAAGATGCCGATGTCATCCGCGTGCAGCCTGCAGCGCCGGCACTGCCGGAGCCCAACATCGTGCCGCTGCGACCTGCCTCCGGCGACGACCACCGGGTCGACATTCTCGTTGCCGAGGACAATGAAGTGAACCAGCTCGTATTCAGCCAGATCCTTGGCGAAACGGGCCTGCGGTACGAGATCGTCGGCAATGGCCGGCTCGCGGTCGAAGCCTGGTCGCGGCTCATGCCTCGCATGATGCTGATGGACGTCTCCATGCCTGAGATGAACGGCCTCGAGGCAACCGGCCGGATTCGCGAGATGGAGGAAGGCACCGACCGGCACACGCCGATCGTCGGCGTCACCGCCCATGCGCTCAAGGGCGACCGGGAACGCTGCATTGAAGCCGGCATGGACGACTATCTGTCCAAGCCAATCAGCCCGAAGGCACTGACGGAAAAGATTTCGCTGTGGCTTGGTGCCGGTACGGAGGTCGACTTCAGCTTCGCATGACACCGTCACCGGCGTGACACCGGACTGTCATCCAGCTGTTACATAACGCGGCTATTGCCACTCCCGACGCAAGGAGCGTCGCATCCGACCTTCGGGAGTAGGCACCATGACCAGGCATTTCCTCGTAGCGACCGTCGCCTCCGCAGCCCTCGCCGCCTCGCTCGGCGCAGCCAGCGCACAGTCGCGCGACATCATCCAGATCGCAGGTTCCTCGACCGTGCTGCCGTTTGCAAGCATCGTCGCCGAGGAGTTCGGTCAGGCGTTCCCCGACTACAAGACGCCCGTCGTCGGCTCGGGCGGCACTGGCGGTGGCCTGCGCCAATTCTGTGCCGGCGTCGGCGAGAACACCATCGATATCGCCAATGCCTCGCGCCGGATCCGCGCCGCCGAGGTAGAAGCCTGCAATGCCGCCGGCGTCAGCAAGATCCACGAGGTGATGATCGGCTATGACGGCATCGTCTTCGCGTCGAGTGCACAGGGCGCCGACTTCGCGCTTGAACCGGTCCACGTCTTCAAGGCAGTCGCCGCTCAGGTTCCGGTCGACGGCAAGCTCGTCGACAATCCCTACACAAAATGGAACGAGATCGATCCGTCGCTGCCCGACCAGCCAATTGCCCTCGCCATTCCGGCCTCTAATCACGGCACCCGGGAAGTCTTTCAGGAGCGCGTGATCGCGGAAGGCGCCAAGGCAGCCGGGCTGCCCGAGCTGTCGAAGGAAGAGCTCGAGAAGGTCACAACTACCTTCCGCCAGGACGTGGTGGTCGAGATCGCCGGCGACTATACCGAAACCCTCGCCCGCCTGCAGGCCAACCCGGATACGATTGGCGTCTTCGGCCTCTCGTTCTACGAGCAGAACCGAGACACGCTAAAGGTCGCGACTGTTTCCGGCATCACCCCGTCGCTCGAAGCGGTCGCCGCCGGCGAATACCCAGTCTCCCGCCCGCTCTTCTTCTACGTCAAGGGCGAGCACATCGGCGTCGTTCCGGGTATTGCCGAATATGTCGAGTTCTTCCTGTCCGACCAGATGGCGGGCCTTGGCGGGACGCTTGAGACCGCCGGCCTGATCCCCGCGCCTGCGGAAGAACTCGCCGAGGTTCTGGCGAGCTTCCAGGAAGGCAGGACAATCACAGTAGAGGACGTGAAGTAGCGCGTCACGCGGGCATCAGGCCGCTCATGCGGCCTGATGCTCATCCTTCATGAGATCCGGAAGGCCGGTTCATGAACACAGCCATCATCGCCGCCCTGCTGCTGATCCTGCTGGGTATTGCTTACCAGACCGGCTGCTCGCGCAGCCGCAGCCTCACGCTCGGGGGCGAAGCACGGCTTCACTCGCGCCCGGTCTACCACGGCGCCCTCGTTGCCATCTGGTCGCTCACCCCGGCACTGCTGATCCTGGCGCTCTGGGCGCTGTTCGGCGACACGGCAAGCCGCGCCTACCTTCTCGCCCAGCTTCCGCCCGAGACGTCTTCGCTCGCCCCTGCCGATCTTGATGGCGCCATCCGGCGCATCCGGCAGATCGAGAGCGGCTTTGGTATCATCGGCGATGCCCAACCTTGGGAAAATCAGGCTGCCGAGGCGCTGCGTGAGTTCCGCATCCTGACCTCGGCAGCCATCATCGCCGCTGCCGCCGGCACGGGCGCGCTGGCGCTCTGGTTCGCGCGCAGCCGAATTTCGCTGCGCCTTCGCGCGCGCAACGAGGTCGAGCGCATGGTCTCCTGGGCGATGATCGGCTGCTCGATCGTCGCGATCCTGACCACCGCCGGCATCGTCGCCTCGCTGCTGGTCGAAGCCATTCGCTTCTTCACTTTCGTCAGCCCAATCGACTTCTTTTTCGGCACTGTCTGGAACCCCGGTTTCTCAACGACGGGCCACGGCTCTGCTGGCGAATACGGCCTCCTGCCGCTCCTGTGGGGCACGCTGATGGTCGCGACCATCGCCATCCTCGTCGCCCTGCCGATCGGCCTGTTGACGGCGATCTACCTGACGCAATATGCCTCGCCGCGCCTGCGCGGCTTCGTCAAGCCGATCATCGAGATCCTCGCCGGCATCCCGACCATCGTCTACGGTTTCTTTGCGCTGGTGACAGTCGGCCCCTTCCTGGCCGGGCTGGGTAATTTGCTCGGCCTAGACATCCGCGCCACCAGCGCGCTGACGGCCGGCATCGTCATGGGGATCATGATCATCCCCTTCATCTCCTCGCTCTCTGACGACATCATCCGCCAGGTGCCGCGTGCCATGCGCGACGGCTCCCTGGGCCTTGGTGCCACGCAGTCCGAGACCATCAAGCGCATCATCCTGCCGGCCGCGCTTCCCGGCATCGTCGGCGCGTTCCTGCTCGCCGTCAGCCGCGCCATCGGCGAGACGATGATCGTAGTCCTCGCTGCCGGCAATAGCCCGTACCTGCGCCTCAATCCGGGCGAACCGGTCTCCACCGTGACCGTCACTATCGTCAACCAGCTGACCGGCGACACCGACTTCGCGTCGCCGCAGTCACTGGTCGCCTTCGCGCTGGGCCTGACGCTGTTTGCGATGACCCTCATCCTCAACGTCGCCGCCCTCTACATCGTCCGCCGCTACCGGGAGCAGTACGAATGACGTCCGACGAACGCCTCGGTCTCGTCCGCGCGGGGCTTGCTGCCCGTCATGCCCGCGAATGGCGCTTTCGCTTCTATGGCATCCTCGCAATCCTGGCCGCCCTCAGCTTTGTCGCGATCCTGTTCGGCATGATCCTGTCCCGCGGACTTCCCGCCTTTACGCAGGCGACGCTGACACTCGACGTTCATTTCGATGCGGCGGTCATCAAAGTTGGCGAACGGCCAACGCGAACCGGAAACCAGTCGCACGCCGAATATGCGAAGGCGGTCAGCGACTGGGAGCGCAAGATGACGATGGTCAACTGGAACCGCCTCATCGAGGCGGCGGTGCGGGAGGCTGCCCCCGACACGAAGGCGAATTCGCGTGAAATCCTGTCGATTGTCGAGACCAACGCCCGCTTCGAGCTGCGCGACATGCTGGTCGCTGACCCGACGCTGATCGGCAAGACGGTTCAGGTCAGCCTGCTAGCCTCGGCCAATGCCGACAACTGGCTGAAGGGCAACATCGACCGCGCACTGCCCGATGCGCAGCAACAGCTGCGCGAGCCGGCACGCGCGCTTGCCGACCAGCTCAAGGCCGAGGGGAAAATCCGCAACGCCTTTGCCTGGCACATCTTCACCAATGTCGACTCGCGGTCGGCTCCGGCTTCCGCCGGCCTTGCCGGAGCCTTCGTCGGCTCGCTCTACATGATGCTGGTGGTGATCGTGCTTGCCGTGCCGATCGGCGTCATGAGCGCAGTCTATCTGGAAGAGTTCGCGCCGAAGAACCGGTTCACCGACCTCATTGAGGTCAACATCAACAACCTCGCCGCCGTGCCGTCGATCGTCTTCGGCCTGCTGGGCGCTGCCGTCTTCATCAACTATTTCCGTCTGCCGCTGTCGGCACCGCTCGTCGGCGGACTGGTGCTGTCGCTGATGACACTTCCCACCATCATCATCGCCACGCGCTCGGCGTTGCGCGCCGTGCCGCCGTCGCTGCGCCAGGCAGCCCTCGGCCTCGGCGCGTCGAAGACGCAGACCGTGTTTCACCACGTCCTGCCCGTCACCTATCCCGGCATGCTCACCGCCACCATCATCGGTGTCGCACAGGCGCTTGGCGAAACGGCACCGCTGCTGCTGATCGGCATGAACGCCTTCGTCGCGCAGGTACCGGCTACCCCTCTCGACCAATCGTCAGCCCTGCCCGTGCAGATCTTCCTCTGGCAGGGCAACGAGAACCGCAACTTCTTCGAAGCGCGCACATCAGCCGCCATCATCGTCCTGCTCGGGCTGATGCTGACGCTCAACGCCATCGCGATCTTCCTGCGCTCGCGGCTGGAGAAACGCACATGACAGAGAACACTCGCTTGGAGGCGACCGAAATGAACATGCCTGCCGCAACCATCCTCGCCCGCTCGGACCTCTACCACATGCCGTCAACGACGGTCCGCACGCCCGATGCCGAACCGCGCTCCGCAAAGGTTATCGCGCGCAACGTCAGCGTCTTCTACGGTCCGAAGCAGGCGCTGTTCGACGTGTCGATTGACATTCCGGAAAAGTCCGTCACCGCCTTCATCGGCCCGTCGGGCTGCGGCAAGTCGACCTTCCTGCGCTGCCTCAACCGCATGAACGACACGATCGACGGCTGCCGCGTGAGCGGACAGATCGCACTCGACGGCAGCGACATCTTCGCCCCCTCGCTCGATGTCGTCGAGCTGCGCGCTCGCGTCGGCATGGTGTTCCAGAAGCCGAACCCGTTCCCGAAGTCCATCTACGAAAACGTCGCCTACGGCCCGCGCATCCACGGTCTGGCCCGCTCGAAGGCCGACCTCGATGAGATCGTCGCATCAAGCCTACAGAAGGCGAGCCTCTGGAACGAGGTGAAGGACCGGCTCCACGAGCCCGGCACCGGCCTTTCGGGCGGCCAGCAGCAGCGCCTCTGCATCGCCCGCGCCATTGCGGTCTCGCCGGAAGTGATCCTGATGGACGAGCCCTGCTCGGCTCTCGACCCCATCGCCACTGCCCGCATCGAGGAACTGATCGACGAGCTGAAGCAGAATTTTACGATCGTCATCGTCACCCACTCGATGCAGCAGGCCGCGCGCGTGTCGCAACGCACCGCTTTCTTCCATCTCGGCAACCTGGTCGAAGAAGGTCCGACTGACCTGATCTTCACCAGCCCCGGCGAGAAGCGGACGCAGGACTACATCACCGGCAGGTTCGGCTGAGGAGCCAATTCATGGCAGCCCATATCGTTACCTCCTTCGACGAAGAACTCGGCAACATCGACCGCCTGATCCGCGAGATGGGCGACCTTGCGCACACGATGGTCACGGATGCCACCCGCGCGCTGTTCGACAGCGATTCGGTGCTCGCCCTACGCGTGGTTTCCGCAGACGCCGTGATGGATGCCCACCAGCGCGCGCTCGACGAACGCGCGATCACCATCATCGCCAAACGCCAGCCGATGGCTCAGGATCTGCGCGTCGTCGTCGGCGCACTCCGCATGGCGGCCGACTTCGAGCGCATCGGCGACCTCGCCAAGAACATTGCCAAGCGGGTCAGCGCCGTCAGCGAAGGCGTCACGCCAAAGAGCCTGTCGCATTCGATCGACGTCATGGCGAAGCTGGTGATGGAACAGATCGACGAGGTCGTCGCGGCCTATGCGGCGCGCAATGCCGGCCGGCTGGAGGCGCTGCGTATCGACGATGAACAGATCGACATCCAGTACACCGCCGTCTTCCGCGAGCTCTTGACCTATATGATGGAAGACCCGCGCAACATCACGGCTTGCACGCATCTGCTCTTCTGCGCGAAGAACCTCGAACGCATCGGCGATCACGTCACCAACATCGCCGAAAACGCCTACTATATCGCCACAGGCCGCCAGCTGCCGCTGAACCGGCCGAAGACCGACGAGACCACAATTGCGCCAGACCCTGCCTGAGAAGGAGAGCCGGCTGATGATTGCACCGAAGATCATGGTGGTCGAAGACGAGGAGGCGCTCGGCATCCTGCTGCGCTACAACCTTGAGGCCGAGGGCTATCAGGTCGAGGTCGTCACGCGCGGTGACGAGGCGGAGATGCGGCTGCGCGAGCATGTGCCGGATCTGCTGGTGCTCGACTGGATGGTGCCGGCCGTCTCCGGCATCGAGCTCTGCCGTCGCCTGCGCCTGCGGCCCGAAACCGAGCGGCTGCCGGTCATCATGCTGACGGCCCGCGGCGAGGAGAGCGACCGCGTACGCGGCCTTTCAACCGGCGCCGACGACTATCTCGTCAAGCCGTTCTCTACGCCTGAATTCATCGCCCGCGTGCGCGCGCTGCTGCGCCGGGCAAAGCCCGAAGTCCTGTCGTCCGTGCTCAAGGTTGGCGACATCGTACTCGACCGCGAGACGCACCGCGTCCACCGCGGCGACACCGAAATCAGGCTCGGGCCGACCGAATTCCGCCTGCTCGAATTCATGATGCGTCATCCCGGCCGCGTCTTCTCGCGCAGCCAGTTACTCGACAATGTCTGGGGGGAGACGATCTACATCGATGAGCGCACCGTCGACGTTCATGTCGGGCGGCTGCGCAAGGCGGTGAACCGCGACGGCGAGACCGACATCATCCGCACCATCCGCGGCGCGGGCTATGCCATGCAGGAAGGCTGAGCCGCGCGCGGCGCTTCAATCAGTCTGTCAGGGAAAGTGGCGATCCACGACGACCGATGGCGCGGTTGATCCCGGTGGCCTACAAAGTAGGTGGGCGCCATATATCCGAGCCCACGGGCCCGGACAGGGACAGCTCCCTAAGGATCAATAAGGCCCCGGGGAAATGCTGCTCCTGTCGAGAAGCGCAGACCGCCGTTGCCTATATAGTCGCGCCCGCCCTGCCGCGCCAGTGACAGAACCGAAAATTGACCGAACATCGCGGCGACCCATCTGCAACCCGCTACCTGAGTACAGCCTCCTTGCCTCGGCGGGGCATGGCCCCTAGGTTCGGGCAACGACATTCTGAGGAACGACATCGCATGCGCTTTGAAGGAACGGCTTCCTACGTCGCCGACAAGGACCTGATGGTTGCGGTCAACGCCGCGATTGCCCTCGAACGCCCGCTGCTGGTCAAGGGCGAGCCAGGCACCGGCAAGACCGAGCTTGCGCGCCAGATCGCAGCCGCGCTCGGCCTGGAACTGATCGAGTGGAACGTGAAGTCCACCACTCGCGCGCAGCAGGGTTTGTACGAGTACGACGCTGTCTCCCGGCTGCGCGACAGCCAGCTGGGCGACGAGCGCTTCAACGACATTCGCAACTACATTCGCCGCGGCAAGCTGTGGGAAGCCTTCACTTCCGAGAAGAAGGTGGTGCTGCTGATCGACGAGATCGACAAGGCCGACATCGAGTTCCCGAACGACCTTCTGCAGGAACTCGACCGCATGGAGTTCCACGTCTACGAGACCGGAGAAACGATCCGTGCGGTCAACCGGCCCATCGTCATCATCACCTCGAACAACGAGAAGGAGCTGCCCGACGCCTTCCTTCGCCGCTGCTTCTTCCACTACATCCGCTTCCCGGACATGGAGACGCTGCAGAAGATCGTCGACGTCCACTATCCAGGCATTAAGCAGGAGCTGGTGCGCGCCGCCCTTACCCAGTTCTACGAGATCCGCGAGGTGCCGGGCCTGAAGAAGAAACCCTCGACTTCCGAGGCGCTCGACTGGATCCGCCTGCTGGTCGCCGACGACATTTCGCCGGAAGACCTGCGCGGCGATGCCAGGAACGCACTGCCGCGCCTGCACGGCGCGCTGCTCAAGAACGAGCAGGACGTTCATCTCTTCGAACGCCTGGCGTTCATGTCGCGGAGATAACCGATGGCCGAAGTCGTCATCCGTCCGCTGGAAAAGACCGATCATTCGGAGTGGAGGCGGCTCTGGACAGCCTATCTCACCTTCTACCAGAGCGAGGTGAGCGAGACGGTCTACGAGACCACCTGGCAGCGGCTGTTCACTGATGGCGAATTCGAGCCCTGCGGCTTCATTGCCCTGGTCGATGGCAAGGCAGTCGGCCTCGTCCACTACCTCTTCCATCGCTCCAGCTGGTCGATGGAAGGCAACTGCTACCTGCAGGACCTGTTCACCGACGGGGAGGCTCGTGGCAAAGGCGTGGGCGCGGCACTCATCGAGGCCGTGCGCAAGGCGGCAGCAGAGCGCGGCGTGACCAACGTCTACTGGATGACGCACGAAACCAACGCCACGGCCCGCCGGCTCTACGACCGCGTTGCTCGCCGCTCCGGATTCATCGAATACGACCTGTCCTGACCATGTTCCTCCCCTTCTTCCTCGAGCTCAAGGCAGCCAAGGTTCCGGTGTCGCTCCGCGAATACCTGTCGCTGCTCGAGGGCATGAAGGCGGGGCTGGTCGACTATGACGTCGAAGGCTTTTACTACCTGGCGCGATCGGCGCTGGTGAAGGACGAGCGCTACATCGACCGCTTCGATCAGGTCTTCTCGCATGTCTTCAAGGGGCTCGATGCGCTTTCCGGCGAAGGCGGCATCGACCCCGCCAACCTGCCCGAGGAATGGCTGCGCAAGCTCGCCGAAAAGCACCTCACCGAAGAGGAGAAGAAGCTGGTTGAAGCCCTCGGCGGCTTCGAGAAGCTGATGGAGACGCTGCGGCAGCGGCTGGAGGAGCAGAAGGGCCGCCATCAGGGCGGCTCGAAGTGGATCGGCACCGCCGGCACCTCGCCCTTCGGCGCCTATGGCTACAATCCGGAAGGCGTGCGCATCGGGCAGGCGGAAAGCCGCCACCGCCGCGCGGTGAAGGTTTGGGACAAGCGCGAGTTCCGCAATTTTGACGACACGGTCGAGCTCGGCACCCGCAACATCAAGGTCGCGCTGAAGCGCCTGCGCCGCTGGGTGCGTGAGGGCGCTGACGAAGAGCTCGACCTCCCCGGCACCATTACCGCTACCGCGGAGCACGGCTATCTCGACGTCAAGACACGGCCGGAGCGGCGCAACGCAGTCAAGCTGCTCATGTTCTTCGACGTCGGCGGCTCGATGGACGACCACATCCGCATCGTCGAGGAGCTGTTCTCGGCCGCGCGCGCCGAGTTCAAGCACATGGAGTACTTCTACTTTCACAATTGCCTCTACGAGGGCGTGTGGAAGGACAATCGGCGTCGGCATTCGGAGGTGATCCCCACCTACGAGGTGATCCAGAAATACGGCCCCGACTACAAGGTAGTCTTCGTCGGCGACGCCTCGATGAGCCCTTACGAGATCACCTCGCCAGGCAGCTCAGTGGAACACTGGAATCAGGAAGCTGGCCACGTCTGGCTGTCGCGCGTGCTCAACCAGTGGCCGAATGCGGTGTGGCTCAACCCGGTGCGTGAGCAGCACTGGCAGTACACGCACTCGATCAAGCTGATCCAGGAAATCTTCTCGCAGCGCATGTATCCGCTGACGCTCGCGGGCCTTGAAGCCGCGACCCGCGAGCTGTCGCGCCGCCACTGACGCCTGCCATTGAGGCAGGCGCGCGAAGACACTACATTTACGGCACCGACAAACCGGAGCTTCCCGATGACCGACAAGCATTTTCCCGTCACCCGCACCGATGCGGAGTGGCGCGCTCTCCTGACGCCGGAGCAGTATCAGGTGATGCGCCAGCACGGCACGGAGCGCCCCGGCAGCTGCGCGCTTCTGCATGAAAAGCGGCCGGGCACCTTCAAGTGCGTCGGTTGTGGCACGCCGCTGTTTGCCTCGACGCTGAAGTTCGAAAGCGGCACCGGCTGGCCGAGCTTCAATGACCCGATCCCGGGCTCGGTCGAAACCTCCGAGGACCGTTCCTACGGCATGGTTCGCACGGAAGTGCATTGCGCGACCTGCGGCAGCCATCTCGGCCACGTCTTCCCTGACGGTCCGCCGCCGACCTTCCTGCGCTACTGCATCAATGGCGTGGCGCTCGAGTTCGAACCCGACGCCGGCTGAACGCCCTAGAACAGCTCGACTGCCCCGCTCGTGTCCGGAACAGGAGCGGGGCGCGTCTTCCGCTCCGCCTCGAACACCTTCGCATCGCGCTCCATCAGTGACTGGCGCGCGCGGCCCGAAACCGGCCAGTACTGGATCTTGCGGCCATGCTCGCCGAGCAGGCTGCCGCCGACATGGCGGATGCCCTCGTTCTCCAGGAACTTCACCGCGAATTCGGCATTCTGGCGCCCGACATCAGTCAGGCCGTCGATCATCCTTGCCCCGCCGAACAGCTTGGCTTCCAGCCGGTCGCGGCGCGCGCCATGCTTCAGAAGATCGTTGACCAGCAGCTCCATCGCATGAACGCCATGGCGCTGCACCGCGCGGTCGTTGCCGCCAAGTGTGCCGCCCGGCAGCAGGAAGTGATTCATGCCGCCAACGCCGGCGATCGGATCACGGATGCAGGCGGCGACGCAGCTTCCCAGCAGTGTCGTCAGAACCATCTCCGGATCGTCGGTGACATAATGGTCCCCTTGCACGATGTGGACGCGCTTTGCTCTCACAATGCTGGGCTGCTGCGGAGCGGCAAAAGCGGTCGCGGAAGCACCTGTCATCGCTCAGTGCCCATCGTGACGTGTCTCGCGCCAAAGACAAGGGTTTCGACCATACAGTTGACCACTAGACGGTTTCTCTGGCTGCGTTGCAGCGGTTGATGATTTCGGCACCGATCCGCTCGAGCGGCAGCTGGCGTTCCACCGCGCCGATCTCGAAGGCGACCTTCGGCATGCCGTAGACGACGCATGTCGATTCATTCTGACCGATCGTCAAGGCACCTGCCCCGCGCATCATGTGGAGACCGCGTGCGCCATCGCGTCCCATACCGGTCAGGATGACCCCGACAGCCGAGCGCCCGGCATGGCGCGCAACCGACTCGAACAGGACGTCGACCGAGGGACGGTGACCGTTGACCGGCTCGCTGGCGGTCAGGCGGCAGCGCAGCTGGCCAACGCCGGCGACCTGCAGGTGCTGTTCGCCGCCCGGCGCGATGTAAATATGGCCAGGAACGAGAGGCGCGCCCTCGACCGCCTCGCTGACAGCCGCAGCGCAAACGCGGTTTAGACGATCAGCAAAGCTCTTGGTGAAGGTGGCCGGCATGTGCTGGGTGACCACCGTCGGCGGGCAGTTCGCCGGAAAGGCTGAAAGCACATTCATCAGCGCCTCGACGCCACCGGTCGACGAGCCGATCGCGACGATGCGGCCGTCCGAACGAAATTCGCCCTTGGTTGAATGGGCCGGCGTGCGGTCCGTACCGGCGCGCACGCGCGCCCGGGCTGCCGACTTTACGCGCGCGGCAAGGTCTCCAAATGCTTCCTCGACCGTGTGGCCGGCGGAGGGCTTGGCGACGCAGTCGACCGCGCCCAGCTCGAGCGCGGCGAGCGTGACGTCCGCACCCGCCTGGGTCAGCGTCGACACCATCACCACCGGCATCGGCCGCAGCCGCATGATCTTCTCGAGGAAGCTCAGCCCGTTCATGTTGGGCATTTCCACGTCCAGCGTGATCACGTCCGGATTGAGGCGCTTGATCGCCTCGCGAGCCTCGTAGGGATCGCCCGCCTGACCGATAACCTGAATCTCCGGATCGCGCCGAAGCACAGCCGAAATAAGGCTGCGCATGGTGGCGCTGTCGTCCACCACGAGGACCTTTACCCCGCTCATTTTAGAAACCGTCCTTGAGCCTGTAGGTCGTGAGACCGTCATTTTCGAATCTGCTCATGTCGGTCACGCGTTCGGAGTGACCCACATAGAGCCTGCCGCCCGAATTGAGCAGCGGCGCGAACCTTGACCAGATGCGAGCCTGGGTGGGTTCGTCAAAATAGATGACGACGTTGCGGCAGAAGATGGCGTCGAATTTGCCCTTCATCGGCCACTGGGCCATCAGATTGAGTTCGCGGAACGCGACCAGCTGGCGCATCTCGTCGCCCACGCCCCACGCGTCTTGCCCGCGATCCTTGACCCGGGCCATCCAACGGTCCCGCAATGCCAGCGGAACCGGCTGCACCGCCTCGTCGGAATAGACGCCCGCACGACCCGTCGCGACCACATTGGGATCGATGTCAGTCGCGAGAATCCGCACGTCGTAGTTGGCCGCTTCCGGCATCGCGTCGAGGACGGTAAGCGCGATCGAGTACGGTTCCTGCCCGGTCGAGCAGCCCGCCGACCAGAACCGGACGCGCCCGCCGGCCCGTGCACGCTGGATCAGGGCCGGCAGGACCTTGGTCTTCAGGTGCTCGAAGTGGTGCGGCTCGCGGAAGAAGCGGGTGACGTTGGTCGTCAGCGCCGCCAGCATGTTCTGGCGTTCGCTCGCACCTTCCGAACCCGCAACGAAGCTGCAGTATTCGCGAAAACTCTCCAGCCCCAGCGCGCGCAGCCGTTTGGCAAGGCGCGAATAGACCAGCGAAGCCTTACTCTCCGACAGGGCAATGCCGGCATCGTCGTAGAGCATGCGCGCGATCGACAGGAAATCCTCGTTGGTGAAAAGAAATTCACCTTCGACCAGCGGTTCCTTGCGACCGGGAGCTCCCGTCCGCATTGCAGTTGTCATGCAGCTTCTGCCTCGAATTCATCCGGCAGAATTCGGTCGAGCGCGACGACGCCGATCATGCGGCCGTCGACGGCAAGGATGCCGCGGACGAAGGAGCGGACCGTCTCGTTCGCGACGCTCGGCGTCGGCTGGATCTCTTCATCGGTGACGCTCAGGATGTCGCAGACGGCATCGACCAGCAGACCAACCTCGCGGTTCTCGCAGCGAACGACGATGATGACATGCCGCGCCTCTGCGACGGTGGTTCCAAGACCGAGACGCTCGGAAAGGTCGATGATCGGCAGCACGGTGCCGCGCAGGTTGATGACGCCGCGCATGTAGCTCTGCGCGTGCGGAAGCGGCGTCGCGGGCGTCCAGCCGCGGATCTCGCGGACCATCATGATGTCCACGCAGTATTCCTGAGCACCGATCCGGAACGCAATCAGCTCACGCCGCTGATCGGATGCCTTCATGTTCAGAACCTGGTTCATGGTTTCCCCAAAAGCCTCGCAAACCGTGAGTTGCAGACGCCCCCGCTGGAGACCAGTCTGTGCCTCCATCGTTAATTTGCGGTTTAGCGCATGTGGCTGGTGCGAGGCGTGAATTGTCCGCTAACAGAAATTCAGCGCCTCAGCCGGGTCGGGAGATGTAACCTCTCCATACACTCCTGACCTCAGTGCGAAGCCGGGGGCCTCGGTTATCCGAAGCCCCCGCGCATTCATCAGAACTCGTCCCAGTTCTCGTCATCGTCACGCTGCGCGAGCAGCGCGGCGGACCTTGCACCGCCTGCGGAGCTGACGGTCTTGAGCTGCGGGATTGCAGCCTGCTTGGCCGGAGCAGACAGGGCCGGAGCCGCGCCCGAGATCCTTGCAGGCTTCTGGCCGCGGTCGCTGAGCTGGAACTTGGCGACGAGACGGGCCAGCTCTTCGGCCTCCTGAGCGAGGTTGTGGCTTGCCGCCGTCGTCTCTTCGACCATCGCCGCGTTCTGCTGGGTGACCTGGTCCATCTGGTTGACGGCCGTGTTAACCTCGGCAAGGCCGGTCGACTGCTCGCGGGCAGATGCCGCGATCTCGGTGACCAGCGTCGTGATCTGGGCAACCTGAGCGACGATCTTTTCCAGCGCGGAACCGGTCTGGCCGACAAGATCGACGCCCTGGTCGACCTGCTGCGTCGAGGTGGAGATAAGCTCCTTGATCTCCTTCGCAGCTTCCGCCGAACGCTGGGCCAGTGCACGCACTTCCGAAGCGACCACCGCGAAGCCGCGGCCTGCCTCGCCAGCGCGGGCTGCCTCGACGCCGGCGTTGAGCGCCAGCAGGTTGGTCTGGAAGGCGATCTCGTCGATCACGCCGATGATCTGGCTGATCTGTGCCGAGGAACGCTCGATCTGAGCCATCGCCGCAACCGCGTCGCGGACGACGACGCCCGAGCGCTCGGCACCCTGGCGCGCCTGCGTGGTCAGCTCCGAGGCGCGCATCGCACCGTCGGCCGTGGTCCTGACCGTCGCAGTGATCTGGTCAAGCGCAGCAGCCGTCTCCTCGAGGCTTGCGGCCTGCTGCTCGGTGCGGCGCGACAGGTCGTCGGCTGCCTGGCTGATCTCGCTGGTGCCGGAGCGCATGCCCTCAATGGCGTGGTAGATCGTCGCCATCGCCTCTTCGAGCTGCTCGGCGGTGCGATTGAAGTCGTCCTTCAGCGACTGCGCCTTCGGGGCGAATGGCACGTTGATGCGGAAGGTCAGGTCACCTGAGGCGAGCGCGGCAAGGCCGCGACCGAGAGCCTCGATGGCGACGCGGTCCTCTTCGGCAACCCGCGCGGCCTCCGCCTCGTGGCGCTGGCGCTCGCTGTCGGTCATCGAGCGGATGCGATCGGCTTCGCCCTCGATGCGCAGCTTCTCGATCGCGGCATCCTTGAAGACCTGGACGGCGCGAGCCATCTCGCCGATCTCGTCGCGACGCTTGAGCCCCGGGACCTCGACCGAGTTGTCGCCAGAAGCAAGGCGGCCCATCACGCTGGTCAGGTTGTGGATCGGCGTCGCGATCATGCGGGTAAGCAGGTAGCCGAGCGCAATTGCGATGATCGTTGCCAGGATCTGGCCGATGGTCAGCACGCGCTCATTGAAGTCGAGAGCTTCGTCAGCAGCGATCCGTGCGGCATGGATACGGACGTCCGCAGCCTCAGCCAGGGCATCGAGTGCGTCCTCGAGCTTGCCCATGTAGGTGTCGGCGATGCCCGAGCGGCCGACCATCTCGACAGCACTCTTGCGAAGCTCGGAATCCGACGCAAGCCTCTTCCCGACTTCAACGACGTTCTTCCACCACTCGGCGAGTCCATCCGTGGCCGCGTTGATGTGCTGAGCCATTTCCGGGAAGCCTTCGGCCAGTTCCGTCAGGCGGTTGATCTGAGCGTTGAAATTGGTCCGGTGCGCGTCGAGACGCTCCAGATAGTAAGGATCGTTCGACAGGAGGTAGCCGCGATAGCTGTTCTCCTGTCGTCCAGCGAGCGCCTTCGCATTCTGGATGACGGCCATGACGTCATTGACGAGCGCGCGCTCCTGTTGCGCAACTCGCGAGTTGGCGATGTTCCAGTAAACTGCGGCGCTCATCGCCATGATGGTCGCCACCACCAAAAAGAATCCAAGCGCAAGCTTGCGCGATATTTTCAAGTTCGTGATCAGCACAACAGCCCCCGGCAAATCGAAGATCCGGTCACGGTCCGGATATTCCCCAGCGCCTGCAAATCAGGCAGGTTCCCGCGGGTAGTTGATGGCTCGCAACGGTTAACGCCTTCCTAACTGCGAGATTGCCGCAAGGTAATTAAGTCATTGATACTTTAGCGCCTTAGGGGAAGCTCAGATAAGCTGCAAACGATCCAGCTGCTTTCTAATATGCGCAGCTTCCGCGGGAGTAGAGGCAAGCGAGATAGCCTTCTCGAAGGCCCGCCGCGCATCACGCTCCTTGCCCAGTTTTGAAAGAAGAGCGCCGCGCACGCCGTGCAGGTAGAAATAACCCGACAGCGGCTCGGCCACCGTTTCGACCAGCTGCAGCGCCGCCTCGGCCCCTTCCACCTTCTCGACCGCCACCGCGCGGTTCAGCCTAATGACCGGATTTGGATGAATGGATTCCAGTACTTGATAATAGCCGGCGATCGCTTGCCAGTCGGTTTCCGCGGCGTTTTTCGCGACCGCATGCTCATAAGCGATCGCCGCCTGAAGCTGGTAGCTTCCCGGTCGCTGGTGGCGCTCGGCCTTTTCGATCAAAACTTTGGCTTCTTCTATCGGTCCGCTGCGCCAGAGCGAGCGATCCTGATCCTCAAGCAGGACGATTTCGCCATTCTCATCCAACCGTGCTGGCGCGCGTGCATGCTGGAACAGCATCAACGCAACAAGCCCCATCAGTTCCGGCTCGCCTGGAAACATCCGCAGCAGCAAGTAGCCGAGCCGGATTGCCTCCTCGCACAGCGGCTCACGAATATGCGCATCGCCACCGCTCGCCGAATACCCCTCATTGAAGAGGAGGTAGATCATCGCCGAAACCGTCGCGAGGCGCTCGACCCGCTCGACTGCGGATGGCGTCTCGAAACCGATGCCAGCGGCTGCGACCTTGCGCTTGGCGCGGGTGATACGCTGCTCCATCGCCGCTTCAGAAACCAAAAAAGCCCGCGCTATCTCCGGCACCGTCAGGCCAGAGACGATCCTAAGTGCGAGCGCAATTTGCTGGGTTGCCGGCAGCTCCGGATGACAGCACACAAATAGCAGTCGCAGCACGTCGTCCTGATAATCGGCGTTGTCGATCCGCTCGACCATTCGCGGCTCGGCATCGCCGAGGTCAGACAGCACGTTCTCATCTGGCAAAACCGTTTCGCGAGCCCGTTTGCGTACTTCATCGATGCCAGCATTGCGGCCGACGAAGATCAGCCAGGCGACAGGATCGCGTGGCGGTCCATTCTTCGTCCAGTTCTGCAGCGCCTTGAGGCTTGCCTCCTGGAACGCTTCCTCAGCCGCGTCGAGGTCGCGGAAATAGCGCAGCAGGGCACCGACTGCCTGCGGTCGCGCAGCTGCCAGCGTGCGGCCTATCCAGGATGCGTCGTTCAATCCTGAACTCCCGGGGGATTGTAGGCCGAGATCGGCCGCACCTCGATGCCGCCATATTCACGCTCTCGTGCGAGGTGCTTGCCCGCCTCGATGGCATCTTCAAGGGAGTCGCATTCGATGATCCAGAAGCCGAGGAGCTGTTCCTTGGTTTCCGCGAAGGGGCCATCGATGACGAGGGGATCCTTGCCCGCCTTGACGAATGTCGCCGCGGTCGTCGGCATCAGCCGCAGGCGCGGGCCGAACTTGCCGCGCTCGAGAATCTTCTCCTCGGCGCGGCGCACGCCGGCCATCATCTTCGCATCTTCTTCCGGTGAAAGGCCGCAGACGGCTGCCTCGTTGTTGTAGCACAAAATAGCATAGAGCATGGCGCGTTCCTGTCGTCTGATTGCAAGACGAAGCACTATGCGTCCCGCCGACAGCATCGGTCCATTTTTTTCGCCATGTCCTGACCGACACGCTCCGCGTCATTACTGCCGCTCAGCTGCGCGCCCGCGTCCTCGTTGCCAGCACGTTGCGGATCGCGAAGCTCGAATGGATGCGCAGCACGCCCGGCATTTTCGACAGGATCTCCTTGTGGATCCGCTCGAACTCACCCGCATTGCTCACCTCGACGCGCAGCAGGTAGTCGGCACCACCCGTCATCAGGAAGCACTCCTTGATCTCGGGGTACTTGCGCACGGCTGCCTCGAACCGGTCGAGATACTCCTCGGTCTGGCGCTCGAGCGTGATGTTGATGATGACGGCGATGGTCGCCTCGGTGCGGGCAGGGTCGACAATGGCCGTGTAGCCGCGGATCAGGCCCGACTGCTCCATCATCTTCACGCGGCGCAGGCACGCCGACGGCGACAGGCCCACTTCCTCGGCAAGCTTAGCGTTAGACATGCGCCCGTCGAGCCTCAGCAGGCGGAGGATCTCGCGATCGATCCGGTCATATTCCAGCATCGCATTTTATTCCAAAGCTTCGAATTTCCTGCACCCTAGCACGCACGCGTCGAATTTCATGCAAGAAATCGGCGGGAAATTCCGTCGATCATTCGATACGCTGACCGGATAATGGGAGTGCGATGTGACTTACATGACGCTCAATGCTGGTCTGATTGATGAGGTCGTGCCTTCGGGCCATCTGACGATCGACCTTAAGGCGCTGCGCCGGAACTATGCGCTGATCTCGCGTCAGGTGGCGCCTGCTCGCGCCGCCGGCGTGGTCAAGGCAAACGCCTACGGCCTTGGCGCCCGCGAGGTGACGGCCGCCCTTCTCGAAGAAGGCTGCCGCGACTTCTTCGTCGCCGAATTCGTCGAAGCGGTTGAGCTGCGCCCCGCACTTCCGGATGACGCACGCCTCTACGTGCTGAATGGCCTCCAGCCAGGCAATGAAGGGCTTTGCGCTCGTATCAACGCCACTCCAGTCGCCAATTCCCTGCAGCAGCTGAAGCGCTGGCGCGACACGGCGATCGAGCTCCGCCGCAAGCTTCCCGTCGTTCTGCAATTCGACACCGGCATGTCGCGCCTCGGCATCGCTCCGGAAGAGCGGGGAAGCGTCAGCGAAATTCTGGCAGGCGGCGATCTTGAAGTCCGCTTCATCATGAGCCACCTCGCCTGCGCCGATGAGGCCGACCATCCGCAGAACGCGCGCCAGCTTGCCGAAATGCATCGCGCCGCAAGCGAATTCGCCGGTTGCAAGCTCTGCTTCGCCAATTCCGGCGGCGTCTTCCTCGGCGCCGACTACCACGGCTCGCTGGTGCGCCCGGGCATCGCACTCTATGGCGGCGCGCCCACCTTCGGCGTTGCCAATCCGATGGAGCCGGTCGTCCGCCTCGACGTCGCCGTCGTCCAGACGCGCAAGGTGCCGGCAGGTGCCGCCATCGGCTACGGCGCGAGCTTCGTTGCGACGAGCGAAATGCGCCTCGCCACCATCGCCGCCGGCTACGCGGACGGGCTTCCGCGCACGCTCAGCAACCGCGGCGCGGTCTATTTCGAGGGCACGCGCCTGCCGATCGTCGGCCGCGTCTCGATGGATTCAATCATCATCGACGTCTCAGCGCTGCCGGAAGGCGCGCTCGACCTTGGGACCTTCGTCGAGGTGATCGGCCCGAACCAGACGCTCGACGATGTCGCAACGGCCGCCGGCACCATCTCCTACGAAATTCTCACCAGTCTCGGCAGCAGATACCGGCGGCGCTACGTCTGACCGGCAATAAGAGCAGAAGCATACAGAGGGGCATCATGAAGGTTATTGTTCTCGGCGCGGGCATCATAGGCGTAACATCCGCCTATCAGCTGGCCAAGGCAGGACATGAGGTGACGGTCGTCGACCGCCAGCAGGGTCCGGCCCTTGAGACCAGCTACGCCAATGCAGGCGAGGTCTCCTTTGGCTACTGCTCGCCTTGGGCAGCTCCCGGCATTCCGGTGAAAGCCATCAAGTGGCTGTTCATGAAGCATGCGCCGCTGATCCTGCGTCCGAAGGTCGATCAGGCGATGCTGTCCTGGCTGGTTCGCATGCTGATGAACTGCACGGCCGAGCGCTACGCGATCAACAAGAGCCGCATGCTGCGCCTTTCCGACTACAGCCGCATCTCGCTCGCAGCCCTGCGCGAGGAGACCGGCATCTCCTATGATGAGGGCATGAAGGGCACGCTGCAGCTCTTCCGCACCCAAGCGCAGCTAGACGCGTCCGCAAAGGACGTAAAGGCGCTCGCTGCCGATGGCATTCCTTACGAGGTGCTCGATCGCGACGGCTGTATCCGTGCCGAGCCGGCGCTTGCGCATGTGCGCGAAAAGATCGTCGGCGGCCTGCTCACCCCGCAGGACGAGACTGGCGACTGTTTCAAGTTTGCCAATGCCCTCGCCGCCAAGGCGCAGGAAATCGGGGTAAAATTCCTCTATGACACCCACATCACCGGGCTCGACGTCGAGGCAGGCGTGGTGCGCGGCGTCAACACCAAGACCGGCAAGCTCACCGCCGACGCGGTCGTCGTCGCGCTCGGCAGCTACTCGCCGCTGCTCGTCAAGCCGCTCGGCATCCACCTGCCGGTCTACCCGGTGAAGGGCTACTCGCTGACCATGCCGGTTGTGAATCTCGCCCGCGCGCCGGTCTCGACCGTCATGGACGAGACCTACAAGATCGCGATCACCCGCCTTGGCGATCGCATCCGCGTCGGCGGCATGGCCGAGATCTCCGGCTACACCAACGACCTCAGTGCGCGGCGCCGCAGCACGCTCGACCACTCGGTGACCGACCTCTTCCCCGGTGGCGACATTTCCAAGGCGATCTACTGGTCTGGCCTGCGCCCGATGACGCCGGATGGCACGCCGGTGATCGGCGCGACCCACATCAAGGGCCTGTTCCTCAACACCGGCCACGGCACGCTTGGCTGGACGATGAGCACGGGCTCGGCCCGCGTCATCAGCGATCTCGTCAGCGGCAAGAAGCCGGACATCGACACCAGCGACCTCTCGGTCAGCCGCTACGGCTGACCGGGTCAGGATCAGGTAATTCAGAGACGAACCTCGGCGTTGTCGCCGAGCTTGGGTGCCGCGCCGGTGACGAAGGACATCAGCATCTTCGCGCCAGTGATCACCTTGTTCGGGCTGTCCCAGATTTCGGCCCGCTCGGGCGTTACCTTGAGCAGCCGGATGGTCGGATCGTCCTTATCCTCCCACCAGATCTCATCCATCTTCGACCAGAGCTCCGCGATTTTGGCGCGGTCGTTGGAGACTTCTGCCCGGCCTGAGACAAGGACATAGCGGTAGTTGCTATTGTCCGCCCAGGCCATCGACACTGTCGGGAAGCGCTCGATCTCGCCCTTCTTCTCGCCCGAAATGTCCGTCAGGAAGTAGAACGCGTTTTCATCGCGACGCGGGCGCGCCGACATCGGCCGGCTGTGCTGTTCTTCGCCCGTCCACGTGGTCAGCATGCAGATGTCGATCTGCTCGGCGAGCTCCCAGACGCGGTCTGCGACTTCTTCGGGGGTGGCCGGGTTGTCGTGCTGTTGCTCTTTCATGATGTCTCTCCGTTGGACATCATGAACGTGACGTCGAAGCCCTTCGTTCCGTCACCTCTGGAAGCAGCCCCTCCCCTGCAGGGGAAGGGCCGTGGAAGAAAGGACTTCCTTAGTCGATGTCGAAGGAAACGCCTTGGGCGAGCGGCAGCGCCTTCGAGTAGTTGATTGTGTTGGTCGCGCGCCGCATGTAGGCCTTCCAGGCATCCGAGCCGCTCTCGCGACCGCCGCCGGTCTCCTTCTCGCCGCCGAACGCGCCACCGATTTCCGCACCCGACGTGCCGATATTGACGTTGGCGATGCCGCAGTCGGAGCCATCGGCTGCAAGGAAGCGCTCGGCCTCCTGCATGTTGAGCGTGAAGATCGAGGACGACAGGCCCGCTGCCACCGCATTGTGCAGGCGAAGCGCCTCGTCAAAGTCGGAATACTTCATCACGTAGAGGATCGGCGCGAAGGTCTCTTCCAGCACCGGCCCCACCTGCTCCGGCATTTCGACCAGCGCCGGACGGACATAGTAGGCGGTCTCCTTGCCAGCTTCGAGGACGCGGCTGCCGCCGGTGATGCTGCCGCCGGCAGCCTTAGCGGCTTCCAGCGCCTTCTGCATATTGTCGAACGCCGCCTTGTCGATCAGCGGACCGACCAGCGCCGAAGTTTCGAGCGGATTGCTGACGGAGACGCTTTCATAGGCCTTCTTCAGGCGTGGAACGATCTGGTCGTAGACGCTCTCATGCACGAACAGGCGACGCAGCGTGGTGCAGCGCTGGCCAGCGGTTCCCATCGCGCCGAAGGCGATGGCGCGCAGGGCCATGTCGAGATCTGCGGACGGGCAGACGATGCCGCCATTGTTGCCGCCGAGCTCGAGGATCGAGCGGGCGAACCGGCGCGCAAGGCGCGGGCCAACCTCGCGCCCCATGCGGGTCGAGCCGGTGGCAGAGACCAGCGCGACCTTCGGATGGTCGACCAGTGCCTCGCCGGTGTCGCGGCCGCCGATCAGCACGGTGCTGAGGTTCTTCGGCGCCTCGCCGAAGCGCGCGATGGCGCGCTCAAGGATCGTCTGGCTGGCGAGCGCGGTGAGCGGCGTCTTTTCCGACGGCTTCCAGACGATCGAGTTGCCGCAGACGAGCGCGAGCGCTGCGTTCCACGACCAGACGGCGACCGGGAAGTTAAAGGCTGAGATGATGCCGACGACGCCGAGCGGGTGCCAAGTTTCCATCATGCGATGGCCCGGACGTTCGGTTGCGATGGTCAGGCCATAGAGCTGGCGCGACAGACCGACCGCGAAGTCGCAGATGTCGATCATCTCCTGCACTTCGCCGAGACCTTCCGACGGTATCTTCCCTGCCTCGATCGACACCAGCCGGCCGAGATCGGCCTTGGCGGCACGCAGTTCCTCGCCGAGCAGGCGTACCAGCTCGCCGCGCTTCGGGGCCGGCACCATGCGCCACTCCAGGAACGCCGCATGCGCGGCCTCGATTGCCTTCGCAGGATCTGCGGTCGTCTTCAGCCGGGCGATTTCCTCGCCGGTAACCGGCGTGAACGACGCCATGTCGCCGCCGGTCCAGGCCTCGCGCGGCACCCCGAGCCCGTCGAGGATAGCGGCGGCCTCCTGTTTCACGTCCACAGCCTGAGTCATGCACTTCTCCATTCGTGTCGCGTCGTTGCCCCCCACATAGGACGTGGGAGGCCCTGGCGCCACACTAGCGGGAAACCGGCTGAAAAAAACAGTCCAACCGCGCCCTGCCCTTTGGCCAGCGCGACGTCAGGCGGCGGCTTTGGCTTCCTCTGCCTTGAGCGCGGCGCGCAGCGCCACCGCATCGACCTCGCGGCCCGTGAAGGCCCGGAAGGCGTCGACGCCCTGGTTGAAGAACAGCTCGTAGCCGCTGATCGGCGTGACGCCCTCGGCCCGCGCATCCATCAGGAAGTGGGTGTCGACCGGCGTATAGACCGCGTCGAAGGCCCAGCGGCGGCCGGGGATCAGCCGGCGCGGAATGGCGGTGCCGGGAATGCCATCCATGCCGAGCGGCGTGCAGTTGACAAGCCCGTCGGTGCCCTCGACCGCCTCATCGACGCTCGCGGCGACCGTGACCTTCATCGCCGTGCCGCTGGCGCGCAGTGCATCGGCGAGCGCATTGGCCTTGCCTGTATCCATGTCGAAGATGCGCAGCTCGCTCGCGCCGAGCTCGGCGATTCCGAAGGCCGCTGCCTTGCCGACACCGCCCGCGCCCGCCATTGCGACCACGCCCGGCTTGTCGCCGTCGAGCGCCGTGCGGATCGCCGTCATGAAGCCGGTGTAGTCGGTGTTGAGGCCGAACGGCCCGCCCTCGCGAAACAGCACCGTGTTGCAGGCGCCAATGGCGCGCACGCGCGGGTCTTCGATCACCAGCCGCGAAAACACGGTCTCCTTATAGGGATAGGTGATGTTGATGCCGGCGAATCCTTCGTTCTGGCAGAATGCAAAGACCGCTTCGAAGTCCATTCCCATGTCGGCCGGGATCAGCGGCTCGTAGGTGACTTCAAGTCCGCACAGCCCGCCCGCAAGGCGATGCAGCAAAGGGGACTTCGACCGCTTGATGTTGTCGCCAATCAGCCCGAGCCGAACCATGTTCCTGATCCTCACTGTCTGGTGGCCGGGTGGACACTCCTCCCACCGCGGCAAGGATCGGCTGCAATTCGCAACCGATATATTTGACATCATCCTATATTTCTCAGAAAGCCCGATGTCCACCGCCGCAAAGCTGAGGTAGCCTGCCGGAGCTATTCTCCGATCGTTCCGGTTGCGAGCGCGTGCTCGACCCCGCCCTGGACATGCTGCTCCAGTACCGTCTTGGCGGTCGCCGCGTCGCGCTTCAGCGCCGCGTCCAGCAGGATCTGGTGTTCGTTGGCGGCAATGTCACCGCGGAACGACAGCGCGATCATCTGGTAGCGCAGGTACTTGTCGAAGACCGCCGCGTGCGTCTCCATCAGCACCTTCGAGCCGCAGGCGGAGATGAGCGCCTGATGGAACTCCCAGTCGTAGCGCTTCCACATCTCGGTCTGGCTTAAGTCACCGTCACGCATGCGTGTCTCCAGCGCCGCAAGCTTGTGGTGGGCGGCGACGATCCGCGCTTCCCACTCCATGTCGCCGGCGGCGAATGACTGCTCCAGCGCAAATCCTTCGAGCAGGAGCCGCAACGCCGCTATATCGCGCAGGTTCTCGACAGAGACCGGCGAGGCTTCGAAACCACGCTGGCCTTCCGCGGTGACCAGCCCTTCCGAGGTCAGGCGGCTCAGGATCTCGCGCAGCGTCGAGATGCTGGCGCCGTAGGTGTCCTTGAGCCAGTCGAGCTTGAGCTTCTGCCCCGGCGCGATGCGGCCGAAAATGATGTCGGCACGGATACGGCGGTAAGCGTTCTCGCCAATGGTCTCGGGATGGTCAGCCGTCATCTGGGCGTCTCTTGCGGTGATGTCGTGGGCATGGGCCTGCTTGCGCCTCTATCGTTCCGGCAGCGTGCCACGCGCCACGGTGTATTCGACGCAGGCGGCTATGTGCCGCTCGAGGATCTTCAGCGCCCGGTCGGCGTCGCGTTCCAGCGCGCAGTCGAGCAGTTCCTTGTGTTCCTTTGCTGCCACGTCGCCGCGGAACATCACGGCCAGTATCTGGTAGCGCAGGAACTGGTCGAAGATGATTGCGTGCGTTTCGAGCAAAGCCGTCGAACCACAAGCCGAGATCAGCGCACCGTGGAACTCGCGGTCGTAGTTCTTCCACCGCATCGTCTGGTCGTGCTCACCCTTGAGCATCATCGCCTCCAGCCGCGACAGCTTGTGGTAGGCGGCGACCACTCTGCCCTCCCACTCGATGTCGCCGGACGCAAACGACTGGCGCATCGCGTGACCTTCGAGCAGGTTTCGCATTGCCGCCACCTCGCGCAGGTTCGCCACCGAGATGCCGACCACCTCGAAGCCGCGCTGGCCCTCAGCGGTGACGAGCCCTTCGGATACCAGCCGGTAAAGCACTTCGCGCAGGGTGCTCACGGAGGTGTTGTAGAGCGCGCGCAACTTTTCCAGGCGCAGCTTTTTCCCCGGGTCAAGTCGGCCGAAGATGATGTCGGAGCGGATGCGCCGATAGGTGTTGTCGCTCGCCGTTTCAGGCGACACGTCTGCTGCCAAGATTTTCCTCCCGAGTGGTACGCGAAGGTTTGCACGCGTCCGCGCACTCCGCAAGGCGACATGCTTATATCATAAGCATCTCCCACAAAATGATAAAACGACAAATCTCATATGAACTTTCCGTCGCCTATTGAATTTGATTTTGTCGAGTGTCATGAATACGGCAACCGCCGGGGTGGAGGCCTTGGGCGGGGAAGACTAACGGGAGGGATACCCATGATTGCTTCGATCACGCGAAGGACCGCGCTCGCGGCCGCTGGCGCCATGCTTTTGGCTGCGACGGCGTTCACCCCTGCACTTGCTCAGGACAAGACCAAACTGCGCTTCTCGGCAGTGTTCTCCGAGCAGGACATCCGCGCCGAGATGATGAAGAAGTTCGCCGATGGCATTGGCGACGAGTTCGAATTCGAAGGCTTCTACGGTGGCATGCTGTTCAAGCAGGGCACCGAGCTGGTCGCGCTTCAGCGCGGCAACCTCGAGATGGGCAACATCGCCCCGCAGGACATCTCCAACCAGGTTCCGGAATGGTCAATCCTGACCTCGGCCTATCTGTTCCGTGACGCCGACCACCTGCTGAAGTTCTTCAGCAGCGACCTGGGCGAAGACATGAAGAAGCTGGCCGAGGAAAAGCTCGGCATCCGCGTCCTTGGCCCGACCTTCTTCGGCACCCGTCAGGTTGGCCTCAAGCCGAACAAGAAGATCAACACGCCCGCAGACATGGCCGGCATCAAGCTGCGCATGCCGGGCGGCGATGCGTGGCAGTTCCTGGGCCAGGCGCTCGGCGCGAACCCGACGCCGATGGCTTATGCTGAAGTCTACACCGGCCTGCAGACCGGCGCGATCGACGGTCAGGACAACCCGCTGCCGAACGTCCAGAACATGAAGTTCTACGAGGTGATGTCGCAGATCGTCCTGACCTCGCACCTCGTCGGCTTCGACCTGCTGACGATCTCCGCCGACACCTGGAACAAGCTGTCGCCGGAACAGCAGCAGAAGGTCCAGAAGGCGGCCGACGAGGCCATCGCCTGGAGCACCCAGCAGCACCTCAAGCAGGAAGAAGAGCTCGTCGCATCCTTCAAGGAGAAGGGGCTCGAGATCTACACGCCGGACATCGACGCCTTCCGCGCCTACGCGCAGCAGAAGTACCTCGAGTCCGACCTTGCCAAGAGCTGGCCGGAAGGATTGCTCGACAAGATCAACGCGCTCTGAGGCGCACTCCCGCATCCGACCGGCATTTCGCCGTCGCCCCGTGGCCCCGGGGCGACGGCCTTTCTGACAGGAGGTAAGGATGGGTGGTGCCCCTGCACATCGCATTTTTGAATGGCTGCGCGCACGCGCAGAAAACATCGCCTGCGCCATGCTGGCAGCGATGTTCGTTGCCTTCATGCTCCAGATCATCTTCCGCTATCTGCTCAACCTGCCAATCGGCTGGACGCATGAGTTGAGCGTGGTGCTCTGGATCTGGCTCGTGCTGTTCGGCAGCGCCTTCGTGGTGCGCGAGAGCGAAGAGATCCGTTTCGATCTGGTCTACGGCGCTGTCGCCGACCGTACCCGACGCATCATGGGCCTGATCACCGCCATCGCGCTGATCGTCCTGTTCGGCATCTCGCTGCCGGCAGTCATCGACTACGTCACCTTCATGAAGGTCGAGCGGTCCGCCTACCTCAAGATCCGCTTCGACTATCTCTATTCGATCTATGTCGTCTTCGCCGTCGCGATGATTGTCCGCTACATCTGGATCGCCTGGCTTGCGGTCCGCGGACAGGCTCCCGAGGCATACGACCCGACCAAGGCGAGTTCCGGCGTATGAACCTTGCTAGTCCCTTCTCAATCTCGCTCGTCGTCATAACCGTCCTCGCGTTCCTCGGCCTGCCGATCGGCCTGGCGATGATGTGCGGTTCCATCCTCTACCTGTTCATGGCCGGCCTCGACCTCGGCACGGTCGCCGAGCAGTTCCTGAACGGCATGTACTCAAACTACGTGATCCTCGCCGTGCCGCTCTTCATTCTCGCGGCGGAGGTCATGAACAGCGGCTCGATGACCGAGCGCCTGCTGCGCTTCTGCAATGTGCTCGTCGGCCGCTTCCGCGGCGGCCTCGCGCAGGTCAACATCGTCCAGTCGATCATCTTTGCCGGCATGTCCGGCTCGGCCATCGCGGATGCGGCAGGTAGTGGCCGCATGATGCAGGCCATGATGACGCGCGATGGCCGCTACACGCCGAGCTATGCCGCTGCGCTCACCGCAGTCACTTCGGTCGTCGGCCCGATCATCCCGCCGTCGATCCCGCTGGTGATCTACGCGCTCGTCTCCGACGCTTCGATCGGCTATCTCTTCCTTGCCGGTTTGGTGCCAGGCCTCTTGATGTCTGTCATGCAGATGGTGCAGGTGGCTTGGACCGGGCGGCGCAACAACTTCCCGGTCGAGGAAGCGGTGCCGCTGCGCGAGATCCCGATGATCACCTGGCGCGCCTTCCCGGTGATCCTGATGCCGGTCATTCTGCTCGGCTGCATCTATACAGGTGTCACCACGCCGACCGAAGCCGCCGCGCTCGCCGCCTTCTACGCACTCGTCATCTCAGTCGTTTTCTACCGTAGCCTATCGGCGAAGGAGGCCTACAAAGCGCTGCTGATCTCGACCAAGACCAGCGCCTCGATCGGCATGCTGATAGCTGGTTCGCTCGTGTTCAACTACGTGGTGACAATCGAGAACATCCCGAACACGCTGCGCGTACTCCTGACCGGCTGGGAGCTTACCCCGGTCCAGTTCCTCATCCTGGTCAACGTGATCCTGCTGCTGCTCGGCTGCGTGCTGGAAGGCACCGCAATCCTGCTGATCATCGTGCCGGTGTTCATCCCGACTGCGCAGGCGCTCGGCATCGATCTTGTGCATTTCGGCGTCGTCGTGGTGGTCAACATCATGCTGGGGCTGGTAACGCCGCCATACGGGCTGCTGTTGTTCATCATGACCAACATCTCGGGCGCACCCATCAAGGATATCATCCGCGACTGCATGCCCTTCCTGTTCTGGATGGTGGTCTGCCTTCTGCTCATCACCTTCGTTCCGGAAGTGGTGCTGTGGTTGCCCCGCCTCGCCGGCTACGGCGCCTAAAATCAGAGACTTTCGATGACAAATCCCATCTACGTCCTCAACGGACCGAACCTGAACCGCCTTGGCAAGCGCGAGCCGGAGATCTACGGCTACACCACGCTTGCCGAAGTGGAGGCCATGTGCCGCGATGCAGCCGGCGAAACGCCGGTCGTCTTCCACCAGTCCAATCGCGAGTACGAGCTGGTCGACTGGATCCACGAGGCCATTGACGCGGAGGCCGGAGGCATCATCATCAATCCGGCCGGCCTCACCTTCACCTCGGTGCCGATCATGGACGCGCTAAAGATGTTCCGCGGCCCGATCATCGAGCTGCACATCTCCAACATCCATCGCCGCGAGGCCATCTATCACAATTCGCTGGTGTCGAAGGTCGCCACCGCCGTCATCGCCGGCCTCGGCCCCAACGGCTATCGTAGCGCCGTCGTGGCACTGCTCGATCTCATCGCCAACAAGCGCAAATAACATGAGCGACGGGTGAAGTTTACGCTGCGTTAGGCCGCCGGCGTTAGCTTCGCTCGTCGTCTTGCGTCTGGGGAGCGCGCCATTCATGGATCAGGCATCGTTGTTCATCGCCGCAGGAATCTGTGCTGTGGCGCTGGCCCTGACCATCCTGAGTGCTTGGTTCTCCAACCGCTCCGACGTCTTCCTCGTCGGCTGGACCGCCGGCATGCTGATGCTGGCGACCGGTGTCCTCACCTATGAATTGCTGCCGCCCGACAACATGGCCGTCGTCGCCTTTGCCTTTGGCATTCAGGTCTTCGGCTACGTGATCGTCTACGTCGCCGGCCGCAATTTTACCGGTCACAAGACGCCGCGGCGGCTGATCGTCGGGCTGTCGGCGCTTTGTTTGCCGGTCGTCGTGCCTGTGCTTGCCGGCTACGACGGTGTCGGCATCGCCATCTACAACTTCATCGCTGCGGGAATGCTGGGGGCGACCGGCGCTCACTACTGGCGCGCCCGCGCGGAGGCGCCGTCGGCCATCGCGGCCATGACGGCGATCTACATGTTCGCGGCCTTCTCGTTCGTGCTCTGCGGCGCAGTATTGCTCCAGCAGGAACAATGGGTGCTGCATGCCCCGCCGGAAAACTGGGCAGAGCACATCAACGCGATCGCCTGCATCGCCGGCATCACCGGCATCGGCGCGCTTTCGCTTGGCCT
The DNA here is from genome assembly GCF_000526635.1 of Aminobacter sp. J41. Classification (GTDB taxonomy): domain Bacteria; phylum Pseudomonadota; class Alphaproteobacteria; order Rhizobiales; family Rhizobiaceae; genus Aerobium. Next base: position 77,135 of record NZ_JAGL01000005.1, on the reverse strand, counting down.
CAACAATCTGCGCGCCGCCCGCCGGCATCGCGAGGAAGCCCGCACGGATCCCCTGACCGGCCTTCTCAACCGGCGCGCCCTGTTTGCGATGATGGGGCAGCAGCCGCTGCAGCCCGGCAGCGCGGTGATCATCTTCGACCTCGATCGCTTCAAGGCGATTAACGACCGCTACGGCCACGCGGCCGGCGACGAGGTGCTCCGAAGCTTCTCCGCCGTAGTCCGGTCCAACCTGCGCGAGGGCGACATCGCGGCCCGCACCGGCGGTGAGGAGTTCGTCCTCGTCCTGCACAATGCTGCCGGCCAGCTCGCCACCGGTACCGCCGACCGCATCCGCGCGCTGTTTGCGCTCAACCCGATCTTCACGCCATCCGGCAAGATTTCGGCTACCGCGAGCGCAGGCGTCGCCTTCGCCACCCGCGCAAACGAGAGCTTCGACAACGTGCTGCTGCGGGCAGACGAGTCGCTCTACCGCGCCAAGGACAATGGCCGCGACCGCGTGGTGACCGAAGCCAGCTCGCAAGAAACCGGCACCCAGGCGGTCGCGTAACTATCGCCGAAATTGAAGGCTGATCAGCCGACGAACGCGCGCTCGACGACGAACTCGGCCGGCTTGTTGTTCGCGCCCTCGGTGAGGCCGAACTTTTCCACCAGCGCCTTGACGTCGCGGAGCATGTCCATCGAACCGCAGATCATTACGCGGTCGGTTGCCGGATCAAAAGGCGCAACGCCGAGATCCTCGAACAGCTTGCCGTTCTCGATCAGCGTCGTGATGCGGCCCATGCGCGGCGACTCTTCGCGGGTCGTCGTGGCGTAGTGATGAAAGCGGCCGTCGACCAGCTCGCCGATCAGCGGATCCTCAACCAGCGCCTTGGCCAGCTCCTGGCCATAGGTCAGCTCCCCGACATCGCGGCAGGTGTGGGTGAGAATGACCTGCTCGAACTTCTCGTAGGTTTCCGGGTCACGGATCAGGCTCGCGAACGGGGCGATGCCCGTGCCGGTCGAGATCATCCAGAGGCGCTTTCCGGGGGTGAGCGCATCGAGCACCAGCGTCCCGGTTGGCTTGGGGCGCATGAGCACTGTGTCGCCCGGCTGGATCTTCTGCAGGTGCTGGGTCAGCGGACCGTCCGGCACCTTGATCGAATAGAATTCCAGCTCTTCGTCCCACGCGGGGCTTGCGACCGAATAGGCGCGGAACACCGGCTTCTCGGCGTTCGGCAGGCCGATCATCACGAATTCGCCCGAGCGGAAGCGGAAGGTCTGCGGCCGCGTGATCCGGAAGGAAAACAACCGGTCGGTATAGTGACGAACAGAGACGACCTTTTCGGCATGCACATTCGCCGGAATCGGAAATTCCACTGGACGTGCGTTGCCGATTTCCTGGCGCGCAGCTGTATTCATTCCGTTAGTCCTGTCTTCTGATTGGCCTGGCTGCGCGGGAACTTGCCGCGGCTCGCTCGATGCTTGCCAGCCAAAATTATTAGTATACAAATGATTATTGCGTCAAGATCAGCGCCTGAACCGCCATTCCAAATTGGACGTCGAGGGTAGATGCAGCGTACCGGGAGACCGGCATGAATGAGAATGTCGCACCGTCGTCCGGGGATATCGTTGCCGGCATCGACGTGGGTGGCACATTCACTGATCTTCTCCTCATTGACGGCAGCAGCAACGGCCAGGTTCGCCTCGCCAAAGTCCCTACAACGGTCGAGAATCAGGCGTTCGGCGTCATGGCCGCGCTGGATTCGACGGGCGTTCCGATCGATCGCATTGATCTCATCGTACACGGGACGACAACCACGACCAATGCGGTGCTGGAGCGCAGGCTCGCCCGCACGGGCATGATCACCACTCAGGGCTTCCGCGACATCATCGAGCTTGGCCGGCGTACACGCCCGCAGCCTTACGGGATGACCGGCATCTTTGTTCCCGTCATCCCGCGCGACTTGCGGCTCGAGGTGCCGGAGCGCATGGAGGCAAGCGGCCGGGTGCGCGTGCCACTCGACGAAGATGCCGTGCGCACAGCGGCACGGGAGCTGCTCGACAAGGGCTGCGAGTCGGTCGTTATCCACTTCCTGCATGCCTACGCCAACCCGGCCCACGAAAAGCGGGCGGCCGAGATCGTCCGCGAAATCTGGCCGAACGAGCACGTCACCACCGGCCACTCGCTGTTGTCGGAAGCGCGCGAGTTCGAGCGCGGCGTCACTGCTGCGGTCAACGCCTCGGTCCAGCCGATCCTCAAGCGCTATGTCGCTCGCCTCGCAGACGAGCTCTCGGCACGCGGCTACGCCCGCGAGTTCCTGGTGATGAACGGCAATGGCGGCATGATCTCCGCCCGCTTTGTCGCCAACGAGGCGGCAAAGACCGTGATGTCGGGGCCGGCCTCCGGCGTCATGGCGGCGGCCTACACCGCGCGCCGCGCCGGCTTTGCCAACATCGTCACCTACGACATGGGCGGCACGTCGACCGACGTTGCGCTCATTCGCGACGGCCAGCCGTCGGTCTCCAACGAGATCGAGATCGAGTACGCAATGCCGATCCACGTGCCGATGGTGGACGTCCACACCGTCGGTGCCGGCGGCGGTTCGATCGCGCGGCTGGACGAGGGTGGCCTCATCAAGGTCGGCCCGGAAAGCGCAGGAGCAACGCCCGGCCCGATCTGCTACGGCCGCGGCGGTACCGAGCCGACGCTGTCCGACGCCAACCTCGTTCTCGGAAGGTTGAACCGCAAGAAGCTACTGGCAGTCGATAATCCCGTCCCCGTCGAGAGGGTCGAGCAGATCTTCGAGGAGAAGATCGGCCGGGGCATCGACGTCGATGGCGTTGAGGCGGCGGGTGCCGTGCTGCGTCTCGGCAATCTGAAGATGGCGGGCGCCGTGCGCATGGTCTCGGTTGCCAAGGGCCGCGACCCGCGTGACTTTGCCCTGTTTGCCTTTGGCGGCGCGGGGCCGCTGCACGCCTGCGCCATCGCGCGCGAGCTCTCGATCCCCAAGGTGATCATCCCTGCCCGACCCGGCATTACCAACGCGCTCGGCTGCGTCGTCGCCGACCTTCGCCACGACTTCGTTCGCACCGTTAACCGCCCGGTTGGCGAGATCGACGAGCAGCTTCTCTCAGACATTCTCGCGGAACAGGCCACCGAGGGCGAAAAGCTGATCGCCAAGGAGGCGATCAGGCCGAAGGCGCAGCGCTTCATCCATTCCGCCGATATGCAGTTCGTCGGCCAGACGCACCTCATCAACGTGCCGCTTCCAGGCCGCGACATCACTCGCGGGCAGCTGCAGGAGCTGTTCGAAAAAGCCTATTTCGCCCGCTTCCGGGTGGAGTTGCCGGAAATCCGCGCCAACCTCGTGAACCTCAACACGTCGGTGATCGGCGAGCGGCCGGACATCGACCTTTCCACGCTCATCGATCCCGCCGGGCGCGAGAAGACGCTCGACGCGGCCCTGATCCAACGCCGACCGGTCTGGTTCGACGGCGAGTGGATCGACACGCCGGTCTACGCACGCGAAAAGCTGCCGCTTGATGCGGCCTTCGACGGCCCCGCCATCCTTGAGCAGTTCGATGCCACCACCGTCATCGAACCCCACACCCGCGCCACCACCGACCGCGACGGCAACATCATCATCGAGGTGATGGGATGAGGTGGCGGGCTCCCACGTCTTTGGCGTCACCCGGCCTACATAGTCGCCTTGGCGGACGGGAACCGATGGTACCCCCACCCCTTACCCCTCCCCACAAGGGGGAGGGGAATTTGGGAAACGGGCGCTCTTCGGCAACCTCCCCATTGTCGCCAAGCCTCTCAAGATCCCCCTCCCCCTTGTGGGGAGGGGTAAGGGGTGGGGGTAGGAACACCTACGCAGTTGCCACGCCGGAGCCGATCGAGTCGCCTGCCGTTGCGGCCTCTGCAATCTTAGCCAAAACCCTCGCTGCGGCAGCCGCTACCAACTCCCCTTCGTCCGGTGCTCGCCCATGACCACCATCGACGCCATCACCCTTTCCGTCATCGAGGCTGGCTTGCAGCAGGTCTGCGACGAGATGGACCTTGCCTTCTCGCGTTCGGCCTTCTCGCCGATCATCGCCGAGGCGAATGACCGGTCCGACGGCATCTATTCGGCGGAGGACGGCTCGCTGATCGCCCAGGGCGCAGGCGGGCTGCCGGTCTTCGTCGGCGTCATGCAGTATTCGACCCGCACGATCATCGAGATGATCGCGGAAGGCCGCTGCGTCCCGCCGGAGGAAGGCGACGTCTACATCGTCAACGACCCCTATCTCGGCGGCACGCACCTGATGGACGTGCGCTTTGCCATGCCAGTCTGGCGAAACGGAAAAGTCTTCTGCTGGCTGTCGAACACCGGCCACTGGCCAGACATTGGCGGCGCCGTACCCGGCGGCTTCTCGGCCTCTGCCACGGCCGTCGAGCAGGAGGGCCTGCGGCTGCCGCCAGTAAAGCTGTTCAAGAAGGGCCGGCTCGATACGGAAATCCTCGGTATCATCACCTCGAACATCCGCATTGCCGAGCAGCGCATCGGCGACATCAAGGCGCAGGCGGCAGCGCTCGACGTTGGCCGCGCGCGACTGTTCGAGCTGCTGGATCGTTACGGTGACGAAACGGTGCTCGCCTCGATTGCGGAATTGCGCCGCCGTGCCGCCACCCGCATGCGCGCCAAGATCGCGACCATCCCCGACGGGACCTATCACGGCATCGCCTATGTCGACTCGGACGGCGTCGTCGATCAGCCGCTCGAGATCAGCCTCGCGGTCGAGAAGAAGGGCTACACGCTGACCTTCGACTTCGCCGGCTCCAGCCCGCCCTGCGTCGGGCCGATGAACTCGGTGCTGGCGACGACCCAGTCGTCGGTCTACCTCGCCATGCGTCACATCTTCCCCGACGTGCCGATCAGCGCCGGCGCCTTCGAGCCGCTGGTGATCAAGCGACCGGTCGGCACCTTCCTCGACGCGTCCTATCCCCGTCCCGTTTCCGGCTGCGCGGCAGAAGTCTCGCAGCGCATCGCCGAGGCGGTGTTCGCGGCGATCGTGAAGGCCCTTCCCGACCAGGTCACGGCGGCGCCCGCCGGCTCGAGTGGCAATTTCAGCCTCGGTGGCTTCGACCCCGAGCGCAACCGCGCCTTTGTGCTCTACCAGCTTTCGGGCGGCGGCTATGGCGGCAATGCCGACCATGACGGCCTCTCGAACGGTTGCTCGACAATCGGCATCTCCAAGTCGCCACCAGTCGAGATCATGGAGCAGGGCTACCCGCTCCTCTACAACCACTATCGCCTGCGCGAAGGCTCGGGCGGCGCCGGCAAGCAGCGCGGCGGCATGGGTCTCGACTATGAGATCGAGTTGCTGCGCGGCGAGGCCCGCGCCTCCTTCGTGATGGATCATGGCCGCTTCGGCCCGCAGGGCGCGCTCGGCGGCAAGGACGGCGCGGTGAACACCGTCACCGTCTTCCGCAACGGCGAGGCGCATGTGCCGCCGCACCTGTCGAAGGAACAGGATATTCCGATGCAGGCAGGCGACCGCGTCCGCGTCGGCACGCCGGGCGGCGGCGGTTACGGCAACCCATTCAAGCGAGCGCCGGAAAAGGTGCTGAAGGACGTGCGCCTCGGCTACTATACGCCGGAGCAGGCCGCAGAACTGTTCGGCGTCGTGATCCGCGATGGTGAGGTGGATGCGGAGGAAACCGCGCGCCGTCGCGCTGCCCTCGTCACGTAATCTTCGAAAGCAGCCGCATCAGCGTCTCGGCCTCGCGCTCGGTGAGCGGGGCAATCGTCTCCGCAGTCACGTGCTTTGCCAGCTTCTTCAGCCGGTCGACCGTCTCACGCCCCTCGGGCGTCAGGGTCAGCATCACGCGACGCCGGTCGTCGCCGTCGCGGCCGAGCGCCACCAGTCCGCGCACACTCAGCCGGTCGATCACGCCCTTGATGGTGGCCGCGTCCATCGCCACCAGCACGCCAAGCTGGTTCTGCGAGGTCTCGCCCACCTCGTCGAGCTTGGCGAGCGCCGCGAACTGCGGCGGGGTCAGATCGCCGATGTGCTTCGCGAAAATTGCGATATGCCGCTGGTTGGCCTTGCGCAGGACAAAGCCGATCTGGTCTTCGAGAACGTAGTTCCCCGGCCTGCTCACCGCAGCCCGTCCTCACCCTTCACCTGCCAGGCCTCAAGGCCGCCCATGCGCGAATGGATGCGCCCGCCGCAGGCCATCGCCAGCACGAACAGGATCTCGTCCGGCCGTGGACCATCCGGCGCCGTCACAGTGATCGCGTCGAAGTGGCTGCGCACATAGGCGGCGTTGGTGTGGCCGAGCGGCACGTCGAGGCTGGAGCCGAACGCGCCGACCTTCATCGCCGACGGGACGATCGCCTTGGTAGCACCCAGACGCTCGCGCATCGCATAGCCGCCCGGAACGTGCCATAGCGCGCCGTGCTCGATCTCGCCGGCGGTGCCGACGATCGCGCCCTTGCCGTAGCCGTCAATCGTCTCGATGTCGCCGCCAAGCGCGGCGATCAGCTTGTCGGTCATCATCAGCCCGAGCGGCTTCAGGTCCTCCATCGCCGCCTGCAGCTCCGCCGAGTATGTTCCCGCGAACGGGTTCGCCACCAGCGCCATCACCGCCCCGAGCCGCCGCGGCTTCTCCGCGACAGGCCCGCCGTCGTGAAAGATCTCCTCGGTGAAAACCGCAACCTTGCGAACCCTGAATTCAGGCATGAACGAGCATCCTCCCGGAATTTTCTGCGAGCGCGCCGGCAAGACGGCTCTGGTCATTCAAGAACAGCGCAGCCGAAACGATCAGCCCGCGCAAGACGAAATCGTCGGCAACAGCCTTGCCGCGCTCCAGCGCATCCGCCACCTCCGCCCCGCTGAGTTCCCCGACATTCGTCGTCACCAGACGATCGCCAAGATCGCTCTCGGGAGCAAGCTGACGTGCGGGCGCGCGTTCGATTGCCGGATGGCCGGGCAGGTCGATGGCATTGGCGATCAGCGTCGCCGCCGCATCCGCTGTTGCCGCGTCAGCCGCCAGCACGGTCACGGCATCGGCAATGCCGAGCGAATGGCTGCGCCCGCGCCAGCCGCTGGTGGCGATGCCCCGCACCGCATCTTCGAAGCGAATGGTGATCCGATCAGCAAAGCCATGGCCGGTGCCAGCAATCGCAACTTTCATCTCCTCGCCGGGCGAAAGGAAGATCGCAATATCGCCGCCGTCATTGACATAGGCGCGCCGCAGTTTTCGCCCGCGCGTCATTGCCTCCAGCATCTCGTCGGCCACACTGCCGGCAACGGCGGCCATCGGCGTGATGAAGAATCGGTCGGCAAATCGCGTCACCGCACGCTCCATGCGCCGTGCCGTCGGCCCCATTAAGCTACGCGGCGCTGACGTTGAAGGGCGTCGCAGTTCAGGCAGCTCGGCCACGAGCTCTTCCAGTACGGTATCGAAACGATCTTTGGCCTGGCTGTAGGCGGCAGCGACTTCCTCCGCTTCGCCAAACGCCTCAATGATCAGGTCGATCGGCCCGTGATTGAGATGCAATCGCTTGCCGTCTGGCAGCATCGAGGCCTGCGGACCCATCATGCCTGTCGCTCTCGCCGCAGTTGCACCAGCGGCGGCCAGGCATTGCCCGCGGGTGCTGCCGCGACCCGGCGCTCGTTGTAATACTCGCCGCCCTTCGCCAGCACGTCATCAACGGTGCGGATTTCCGAGACGTAACCACCCAGCGCCTCGTAGTGATCGCGCCGCATGGTGAACTCCAGCGGCGCCACCAGCGCCGGCGTCGGCACATAGCCGAACGAGTTTTCCGGCAGGCGCGTCACGTCCACCATAAGCGTGATGCCGCCACCCGGCCAGACATAGACCGGCGCGCCGCCGACGGTGACATAGGTCTGCAGCCGGTGCACCGAACGGGTCAGGTTCACCGGGTTCTCGGTCACGCCCGCGCGCAGCGACCCGCCCGCACCGCCCATGAACAGCACCGAGCAAAGCGCCGGTTCGCAATTGTCCTCTATGAGATCGACCGACTTGCGTAGCCGCTCCGGGAACGGCTTTTCGACTGGCTTCAAATTCTCGTCGAGCTCGAAATAAGCGAACTGTTCGCCGGTGGTCGACACCATCAGCAGCGACAGGCACGGCCGCGCGCCCTTCTTCGGATTCCAGTCGCCGAGGATTTCGAGCGGATTGCTCAGCATCGTCCCGCCCCAGCCGAGGCCCGGTTCGGAAACCTTGAAGTAGCGCCCTGGCGTCGAGCGCCGCCCGAGGATCTTGATGCCGGTGTCTTGCCAGCCAATCACCTTGCCGGCCTGATGCTCGGAGACGACGCCGGTGATGTGGTCATCGACCACGACGACCTCGTCCACCAGCCCCTTCCACTGGGTTGCAAACATGCCGATCGTCGCCGAGCCGCAGCCGACGCGCATCCGTTGTTCTAGCCGCCCATCAATGATGGGTGGCTTTCCCGCCTGCACGACGACCGTTGATCCGCCATCAATGGTGAGCTCAACGGGCTGCCGGTTGCACAGGGCCAGCATCGTGTCGCAGGTCATCCGCCCTTCCGACTTCGAGCCGCCGGTCAGGTGCCGCACGCCACCGAGCGACAGCATTTGCGAGCCGTACTCGGCGGTGGTCACATGGCCGACTGGCTCGCCCAGCACCCGAACCGTCGCCGCTTCTGGGCCAATGTGGCGGTCGGTGTCGATCTTCACCTTGACGCCGCAATAGGAAAAGATCGCCTCGGTGACGACGGTGACGAGGTCGACGCCCTCAACTTCCTGGCTAACGATGAACGGCGCTGGCTTGAAGTCGGGATAGGTCGTGCCCGCCCCGATGCCGCTGACGAAGCGTTGTCCCCGATTGACGGGATTGCCGTCCCACGCGCTGCCGTCTGCAAACGGCACCACCTCGCCGCCCGCCTCCGCGCGATGTTCAAGGATCGTAACCGGGTCGCAGCGCACGATCTTGTTGCCGAAATTGCCGTAGCGGTCGCAAGCCCCCGTCCGCCCCTCCGCGATGTAGCACATTACCGGGCAGGCATCGCACCGCAGCTTTTCCGGCGCGGGAGACGCATTCATCGCGACGCTTTCAGTGATCTCATTCATCGCCGGCGCTCCTGTGGAGAGGGCTGGGTGGATGCGATTTTTTGAGGCGCCGCCGCCCGGGCCGCGGCAGTAATCATGCTGGAGGAAATACCCCCACCCCTAACCCCTCCCCACAAGGGGGAGGGGGATTTTGGAAGCCGTTGGTCGGTAAGGTCGCACTTCGTGGCGCAGATCAGCTCTCGCAGTCCCGATGTCCGCCGCGGCCTTGCTTGCTGAAGATGCTCAGGTGCGATGGCTTTCTCTCGAACGGTCGGGGTAACTCCGCACCTGAAAACCGGCAGGCATTTGCGACTACCAACATTCCCCTCCCCCTTGTGGGGAGGGGTTAGGGGTGGGGGTAAATTCCCTGTCCCCAACATCTCAGGCATCATACCCATCACCCGCCCCTCGCCTGCCGAAAGGCTGCCAGCACCCGGTCGGGCGTGGCGGGGACCTTGGTGATCTTCGCCCCGCAGGCATGGCGGATGGCGTTGACGATCGCCGGTGCCGTCGGGATCAGCACATGCTCCCCGAGCCCCTTCGCGCCATAGGGCCCTTCGGCGTCGGGAACCTCGATCAGGATTGTCTCGATCGGCGGTACGTCGCCAATGGTGGGGATGAGATAGTCGTGCAGGTTCTCGGTGCGGCCCGGAACGTATTCCTCCATCAGCGCAAGCCCTATACCCTGCGCGATGCCGCCTTCGACTTGGCCTTCCGCGAGCAAGGGGTTGATCGCGCGGCCCACATCATGCGCGGCGGTGATTTTGATGAGCCTGACGGTCCCCAGCGCCAGATCGACCTCAAGCTCCGCCATCTGCGCGCCCCAGCCATAGACGGCGTACGGCTTGCCCTGGCCGTTGGCGTCGAGCGGAACGGTCGGCGGATCATAGCTCTCGAAGGCGCGGAACACGAAACCGTTCTCGTCCACCGGCAACTGCGACAGGTCGATCGTTCGGCTCGCTTCACCCTCGCCCACCGTGAGCTTGCCGCCCTCCAGCGACAGCCGCGCCTCCCCCGACACATTGGCGAAGCGCAGGATCTTTTCACGCAACGAGCGCGCCGACAACTCGGCCGCCTTGCCCGAAACGTAGGTCTGGCGCGAGCCGGAGGTCTTGCCGGCGTCCGGCGTCAGTGCCGTGTCGCCATAGACGAACCTGAATTTTTCGAGCGGCATGCCGAGCGCCTCGGCGGCGATTTGGGCGATGACCGTGTTGGAACCCTGGCCGATGTCGACCGCACCCTGGTGCAGCACGACACGACCGTCGGCCGTCACGCCCATCTTCATCGTCGACGGGTTGGGAATGCCGGTATTGCCGCAGCCGTACCAGCAAGAGGCAATGCCCACGCCGCGCTTGACCCCATCGTGCGTCGCGTTGAACGCAGCCGCATCGGCCAGCGCCCGCTGCCAGTGCCGCTGCAAGGCGGCGAGGCAGGCAACAATGCCGACGCCCGTGTCCATTACATGGCCGCTCACCGTGGGCAGGCCGTTGCACAGCGCATTCTTCAGCCGCAGCTCCAGACGGTCGATGCCGAGCTTGTCCGCAAGCTCATCATAGAGCGTTTCCTGCATCAGCGCCGCCTGCGGCACGCCAAATCCACGGAAGGCGCCGGAGATCGGACCGTTGGTGTGCACGCCGCGGCCGATCGCGCGATAATTCGGGGTGTAGTAAGGCCCCGATGCATGCACCGGCACGCGCACCGCAACCGTTGGGCCCCAGCTTGCATAGGCGCCGGTGTTGAACTCGCCTTCGAAGCTCATGCCGACGATGCGGCCTGCCGCGTCCGCACCGATCGTCGCCGTCATCGAAGCCGGATGCCGCTTGGTGGTCGAAGCCATCGACTCCTGGCGCGTGTAGACCATCGCCGCCGGTCGCCCCGTCTTCAGCGCGACGAGACCGATCAGCGGCTGCACCGACAGATCGAGCTTGGAGCCAAACCCGCCGCCGGTCGCGGTCGGAATCACCCGCACCTTCTCGCGCGGCAGGCCTAGCACCATTGCCGTGTCGTCACGGTCCATCACCGGCGACTGGGTGCAGGCCTTGATGACCAGCACGTCGCCGTCCATGTACGCGTAGCCTGCTTCGGGCTCGATATAGGCGTGCTCGACATAGGAGGTCTCGAGCGAGCCGCTGACCACGACGGCCGCGCTCGCGAGCGCCTCCTCCACATCGCCGCGCACAACGCGGCCCTCAAGCATCACGTTGTTCTCGCGGCCTTCATGCAGCTGGATGAAGCCGTTTTTCGCCACGTCCGGCGTCAGCGCATGCGGCAGTTCCTCCCACTCGACCGGGAAGGTCGACAGGTCGAGCGCAGCAATGGCCTCGCGCTCGCCGGCCACAACCGCCACTGCTTCTCCACGGAACCGCACCTTGCCGTCTGCCAGCGCCGGCTGGTCGGCAAAGGCAGGGATGACGCCAAAGGCATTGCGCCCGTCGATGTCCTTTGCGGTGAAAACGCCGACGATGCCCGGGTTTCTTGCCACGAACGCATCGAGGTCGCCGAACGAGAACTTCGCGTCCCAATAGGGCGAACGGATCGCCACCACCGCCAGCGCGTCGTCCGGCACCCCGTCCGCGCCGAACATTTCCGTCCCGCGCACTTTCGGCTCGCCATCGAGACGCGGAATGGCGGCGCCCACGCCCCAGTCGTTCGACGGCCATGGCGATAGCAGGCCTGCCTCCATCACCGCCCGGATAATCTTGCGATAGCCTGTGCAGCGGCACAGGATCCCGCCCAGCGCATCCTCGACCTCTTGCTCCGTCGGGTGTGGGTTCTTTTCCAGCAATGCGGTGCCCGCGACCAGGAAGGCCGGCGTGCAGATGCCGCACTGGGCAGCACCGTGGCGCAGGAACGATTCCTGCAGCGCCGACAGGCTGCCATTCGCCAGCCCCTCGACCGTCCGCACCTTTGCGCCGGCGGCGCTTGCGACTGGCATCAGACAGGCGCAGACCGGCTCGCCATCGACCAGTACGGTGCAGGCGCCGCAGTCGCCCGCGTCGCAGCCAACCTTGGTTCCGATCAGCTTGAGTTCATCGCGAAGAACTGCCGAGAGCCGGGCGAGCGGCGAAACGTCGAGCGCGTGCGCCTTTCCGTTGACCTCGATGGAAAGGCGCATCCCGCTCATGCCGCTGCCCTGCCTGTGTCTTCACGGAGGCTCGCCAGCACGGCGCGGCCGACGATCTCCCGCGCTGCCTGCCGCCGGTAATCAGCGGTGGCGCGCACGTCGTCGATGGGTTGAAGTTCGTCGAAGGGATATTGCGCGATCAGCGCTTCCAGTTCGCCGGGCGCAGCCCCTTTCATGGCGGCTTCCAGACCTGCGATCCGCTTGGCGACCGGCGAGCAGGCACCAACGGCAATCGCCGCCTCCTCGATACGTCCGGACGCATCACCGACGACCCTCACCGCCGCCATCGCGATCGAGATGACGAGATAGCGCCGCGCGCCAAGCTTCACGAAATGCGAGCGCCCCTTCACGGCCGCTTTCGGCACGCGGATTGCTGTCACCAGTTCGTCCTGCCGCCTTGCAGTGACGCGATTGCCGAGAATGAATCCGCCGACGGGCAGATGCCGCACGCCGCTTGCCGAACGCAGCTCGACCTCCGCGTCGAGCACCAATAGCGGCGGCACGCCGTCGGCGGCGGGCGACGCGTTGCAGAGATTGCCGGCGATGGTCCCGGTATTCTGCACCTGAATCGAGCCCACCTCGCGCGCAGCCATGCGCAGCGCCTCGAAGGCCGGTGAAAGATGGCGCGCCGCAGCGATCTCGCTCCAGCTGGTGCGCGCTCCAAAGACGTAATGAGTGTGGGTTTCGCTTATGCCGCGCAGCTCATCCAGCGCGTTGAGATCGAGCACGTCATCGCGTATGGGGCGTGTGCCCTGCGCGGGGTAGAAGTCGGTTCCGCCGGCGATGAGCCGCCAGCTCCCGTCTCCGAGAAGCGCGATTGCCTCGTCCAGTGACTTCGGTTTCGCGTAGCGCATCTGATATGCTCCGTAAGCAAAATCATGCGCCGAAATTCGTTCGTATGCAAACAATATTCCGCAAGGTTAACCTGGCCCTCGTCCGGTATAGTTGAAGCCTTGCCGCAACTCTTTGGAAGGAGAAATTGATGAGTGCCACCGCCCTGATCGTCGTCGACTTGCAGAACGACTTCTGCCCGGGAGGCGCGCTCGCCGTTTCCGGCGGCGACGAGATCGTGCCGCTGGTGAACCGACTGATCGGCGAGTTCGAGCACGTCATCCTGACGCAGGACTGGCACCCGGCCGGCCACTCCAGCTTCGCCTCCTCGCATCCTGGCAAGGAGCCCTTCAGCACCGTCGAGATGCCCTATGGCCCGCAGACGCTGTGGCCGGACCATTGCGTGCAGGGCACCAGGGGCGCAGAATTTCATCCGGGCCTCGAATGGACCAAGGCCGAGCTTGTCATCCGCAAGGGCTTTCGCACCGCGATCGACTCCTACTCGACCTTCTTCGAGAACGACCACAAGACGCCGACGGGCCTTGCCGGCTATCTGCGCGAGCGCGGCATCACCGACCTGACGCTGGTTGGCCTCGCCACCGACTTCTGCGTCGCCTATTCGGCGATCGACGCGCGGCGGCTGGGCTTCAACGCGAAGGTCCTGCTCGACGGGTGCCGCGCCATCGACCTCGGCGGCTCGCTGGATACGATGAAGCAGCAAATGGTCCAGGAAGGCGTGGTGGTGGAGTAGAAGGGCTACGAGGCAGCCTGCCGCGCGTTGCTTCGCAAGCGGCCGCGCCCCGGCAGCTCTCAGAGGCAGATCGCTGCATGATGTGGAAGCCGCGCGCGTGTCGGACGATTGAAGACGGAACGCCGGTGCCCAGCAGCCCCCTCCACCATTCTGCGCATGGTCCCCCTCCCCCAGAAATGGGGGAGGATCCGGGGGCGGCCCCTTCGCCCGAGTTGTGGTCCCTACCCTTCGTCGCAGCAGTCGGTCCGAGGGGCGGGTGCCCAACAGCGCGGTGGAGTTTCTACGCGACGCATTGGCACTCGTTTCCGCATTATTTCCACCTGCACGCCCTGGGATCCTCCCCTGCGAAGCGGGGGAGGTGTCGCCGAAGGCGACGGAGGGGGCTGTTAGAGCGCCAACCCTGAAGTACATCTGGATGACATCTTCCGTCCCCATCAGCGGCCACGTTGACAGCTGACAACCATCGTCTCGACCCGCACGATTTGGGATCCTCCCTTGCAATGCGGGGGACGTGGCACGAAGGCGACGGAGGGGCTCATTCAGAGCCAGTCTTGCAGTCGGATCCCCTAACCCACCGGGGATTGCTGGCCTGATGGGCACACAATTGACGGACGCTGCGCTACTTCGCCAACAACACCTTGCCCGTCCGCCTTTCGCGACGAGCTCTCATAATGACGTTACCGGCTGTCCATCTTCCCGCGGGTCAGTCTTATGTTTTCATCACCTCATCCTGATTCCCAGATCCGCACCTTGAGAGAATTTCAATGGCATCACGACTGTTCACTCCGATCGAGGTCGGCAAGCTGAAGCTCGCCAACCGCATCGTCATCGCGCCGATGTGCATGTATTCGGCCGAAGATGGCTGCATGACCGACTGGCACCAGATCCACTACGGCAACCTGGCTCTCTCGGGAGCCGCGCTCCTGACCATCGAGGCCACGGCGGTCGTGCCGGAAGGCCGCATCACCTATGGCGATGTTGGCCTGTGGGACGACAGGACCGAAGCGGCGATGGGCCGCGTCCTCGACTCCGTCCGCCGGTGGTCGGATATGCCGATCGCCGTGCAACTGGCACATGCGGGCCGCAAGGCGTCCACCGAGAAGCCGTGGCTGGGCGGAAAGCAGGTCTCGCCCGATCATCCGAACGGCTGGCAGACGGTCGCGCCATCCGCGGTGCCATTCCAGAGCACCGACAATGCGCCGCTCAGCCTCGACCGTGACGGGCTCAAGCGCGTCCGCGAAGGTTTCGCCGCCGCAGCGAAGCGCGCTGCCCGGCTTGGGATCGACGGCATCCAGATCCACGGCGCGCATGGCTACCTGCTGCACCAGTTCCTGTCACCTCTGTCCAATCAGCGCGACGACGAGTATGGCGGCAGCCCCGAGAGCCGCATGCGCTTCCCGCTGGAAGTCTTTGACGCGGTCCGTCAGGCCTTTACGGCCGACCGGCCCGTATCGATCCGCGTGTCGGGCACCGACTGGGTCGAAGGCGGCTGGGACATTGAGCAGACGATTGAGTTTGCCAAGGCTCTGGAAGCGCGAGGTTGCGACGCCATCCATGTGTCGAGCGGCGGCCTCCACCCGGACCAGAAGATCCCGCTCGGTCCGAGCTATCAGGTGCCGCTGGCGCGCGCGGTGAAACAGGCGGTCAACATGCCGGTCATCACCGTGGGCCTGATTACCGATTACGAGCAGGCCGAGGCAATCGTCAGCACCGGCGATGCGGACATGGTCGGCCTTGCCCGCACCATCCTCTACGACCCGCGCTGGCCCTGGCATGCGGCAGCGCATCTCGGCGCAACCGTGTCGGCGCCCAACCAGTATCTGCGCTGCCAGCCGCATCGCCTGCGCTCGCTCTTCGACGTCGAGAAGAAGTAGCAGGTTTTGGGGAGCGTCCGGGGATGCTTCGTCTCAGGACATTCCTGTGAGACGGTTCGCCCCGGCAGCCCCCCACCATGCTTCGCATGGTCCCCCTCCCCCATAAATGGGGGAGGATCCGGATGCCGTGCAGGTTGAAAGGATAGCCGAGCAGGCTTCGTTGTGGGGTAAGCACACCACTGATGAAGCCCAGAGCCAGAGGATCCTCCCCTGCGAGCGGGGGAGGTGGCACGAAGCGCCGGAGGGGGCGTCTAGCGCAGGTACGAAGGGTGAGGCAGAGGGCAGCCGGAACCGATGATGCAAGGGAGCATCTCGCTCCCCCTAGCTCACCCCCACATACCGCCGCACATAATCCGGATCCGCCCGCACATCTTCGACCGGCACCGTCTCGCGGTTCTGACCATTCTCGATAAATGCCACGCGGTCGGCGAGTGACAGCACCGCGTCGACGCGCTGTTCCACGAGAATCGTCGAGACGCCGCGCTGGCGCAGTTCCGCCACCGCCTCGCGGATGCGGGCAATCATCGAGGGCATCAGGCCCTCGGTCGGCTCGTCGAGGAGCAGCACATCGGGTTCGATGCAAAGCGCTCGGGCCATTGCCAGCATCTGCTGCTCACCGCCCGATAGCGTGCCGGAGCGCTGCGACAGGCGCTCGCGCAGCACCGGAAACAGCCCCAGCACCGATTCACGTGTAACGTCGCCCTTGCCGCGGGTCATCAGGCCGATCTCGAGGTTTTCGGCGACCGTGAGCTCGGCAAACAGCCGCCTGCCCTGCGGCACGTATGCAACGCCGGTCTTAGGCACCTCGTGCGCCGGCAGTTTCGTCAGATCCTTGCCGTCCTTGATGATATGGCCGGCGCGCACGCTGACAAGACCCATGATCGACTTCAGCGCCGTTGTCTTGCCGGCACCGTTGCGGCCGAGCAGGCACAGCACCTCGCCTTTCTTCAGCGTCAGCTCGAAGCCGCGCAGCACCTGCACCTCGCCGTAATAGGCGTCGAGCCCGGAGATCGTCAGCGCGTCAGCCATGGCTGCCTCCGAGATAGGCGTCCTGCACGGCGACGTTGGCACGGATTTCCTCCGGCGAGCCCTCGGCGAGGATCTTGCCGAAGCTCAGCACCGTGATCTTCTGCGCGAGTTCCATCACCACCTGCATGTTGTGCTCGATCAGCATGACGGTCGCATCGCGCGCGACCTCGCGCACCAGCGCAATGAAGGTCTCGATCTCGCCGTCCGAAAGCCCCTGAGTCGGCTCGTCGAGGATGAGGAGGCGCGGCTGCAGCGCAAGGCCCATCGCAACTTCAAGCAGGCGCTGGTGGCCGTAGGAAAGGTTGCCGGCAAGCGTTTCCGCGCGCCCCGCGAGCCCGACGCGCTCGAGTGCCTCCTCAACGCCGCTCGCCAGCGCCCCATGCGTGACGCGCCCTTTTGCCAGCAGCCTGCGCTGCACCGATAGCGCGACGTTGTCGTAGACGGTGAGCTTTGGAAAGATGCTGGTGATCTGGAAGGTGTAGGCAATGCCCGCCAGCACCCGCTTGTGCGCCGGCATGCTCGTGATGTCCGCACCGTCTAGCAGGATGGTGCCTTCCGACGGCTGGATGCGGCCGCAGATCAGGCTGACGAAGGTGGTTTTGCCGGCACCATTCGGGCCGATCACCGCACGGATCTCGCCCTTGTCAAGCCGGAAGTCGACCCCGTCAACAGCCTTCAGTCCGCCAAAGTGCTTCGTCAGCCCCCTCGTCTCGATGAGCGGCGTCATGGCAGCCATTTCGCCCACCTCTCGCGAATGGTCCCGAGCAGCCCCTTGGGGAAGAACAGGATCAGCAGGATCAACGCCACACCGACCAGCAGCAGATAAGCGGACGTCAGACCCGACGTGTAGTCGATGATGTAAAACATGAAGAACGTGCCGATCAGCGGCCCCAGCGTGGTCGCGGCGCCACCCGCCAGCACCCAGAGGAGCGGCAGGATAGAGTACTGGATCGAGGCAAAGCCCGAGCCGACATAACCGAACAGGATGCCGTAGGCAGCACCGGCCCCCGCGCAGAAGGTGCCGGAAAGCACCACCGCCGACAGCTTTGCCCGAAAAGTATCGTAGCCCAGCATGCGCATCCGCTCCTCGTTCTCACGGATCGCGACCAGCGTGCGCCCGAACGGCGAGCGCACCAGCCAGAGCGAAAGGAGCAGCACGATCGAGAACAGCGCCCAGCCGATCAGGTAGCGCAGCGATGGCTCCGACAGGCTGATCGCCGTGCCGCCAAGGTCAAGCGTGCGCATGGCGGGCGTCAGCACCAACCCTTCTTCGCCACGCGTCCAGGTCGTGAAGAACAGCGAGGTGAGATAGCCCACCTGCGCGAACATCATCGTCACGATCATGAAGGCGACGCCAGTCGTGCGCAGCGCAAGCAGTCCGATCACCAGTGCCAGCAGCGCGCCCGAAACGATGCCGCTGGCAAAGGAAACCGGCACGTTCCAGCCGAGATGGTAGATCGGTAACCCCGCGCCATACATGCCGGCGGCGAAGAACATCGCGTGGCCAAGGCTGAGCAGCCCGGTGTAGCCGAACAGCAGATTGTAGCCCATCGCGAAGACGGCCAGCACCAGCACGCGCGAGAACACGCTCCGATGGTATTCGGGCAGCACGTAATTGGCGGCAAGCAGCACCGCGATGACGGCGAGGTGCAGAAAAATGTCCTTGCGGGTCGAGCGGGGCATAGTCATTTCGCCACCGTCCCGAACAGGCCCTGCGGGCGGAACACCAGCACCATCGCCACCAGCAGCGTCGCCAGCATTTTTGCCAGCGTCGGCGAGAAATAGAGCGTCGAGATGATGCCGTCGGAAAGGCCGATCAGCAGCGCGGCGATGATCGTGCCGCGCAGCGAGCCGAGGCCACCGATGATGACGACGATGAAGGAGAGGAGCAGCGGGTCGCGCCCCATCAGGTAGTGCGCCTGCTGGATCGGCACGACCAGCACCGCCGCCGTTGCCGCCAGCATCGCGCCGAGCGCAAACACGCCGGCATAGACGCGGTCGACCGGGATGCCGAAGGCGAGCGCGGTTTCGCGATCATACTGGGTGGCCCGCATGATGAGACCGATCTTCGTGCGCGTCAGCACGAACCAGGTCGCCAGCATCAGCACGATGGCGGCGAAGATCACGAACAGCTTGTAGCCGGAATAGCCGAACCAGGGCAGCTGGACGCGCACGTTGAACGGCGCCTGCACCGGCCGTGCATCCGCGCCATAGAAGGTCAAGGCCAGTTGCTGGATGATGTAGAGAAGGCCGATGGTGGCGACGATCGTCGCCTCGGGATCATAGTTCAGCTGGCGTAGCACCAGCCGCTCGGATAGCATCGCCACACCGCCAACCACGAGTGGCGCGACGAGGAGCGCGGCGACGAAACCGATGGACGGATGGCCGGCGAATGCAGTCGAGATCGCCCAGGCCAGCACGGCGCCCAGCATGAACATCTCGCCATGGGCGACATTAACGATGCGCATGACGCCGAATACCAGCGACAGGCCGAGCGCCGTCAGCGCCAGCACCGCCGCCATGACGAGGCCCTCCATCGTCGCCAGCAGGAACATCGGGCCGAACGACATCAGCTTCTCCCTGCATGCGTAAACTGTCGGCGCAATTTACCCCCACCCCTAACCCCTCCCCACAAGGGGAAGGGGGATCGGGAGAGGTTTGCACCGATCGATTTCTGAAAAACCACCGCAGCAAAACCACGCGGCTCTAGCTGAGGGATAACGCTGAAATCCCCCTCCCCCTTGTGGGGAGGGGTAAGGGGTTGGGGTGCAAATCCCGTCGCGGCCGCGCGTTCGGGCACCAAGGAGAGCTGGTCGCAGGAACTCCCCTGCTGCCCTTGTCCGCTCCCCTCACATCGCCGCACCGACCTTTCCCCTCCCCGCACGCGGGGAGAGGCTTCAGCCAGGGCGGACTTGTGCCAGCGGAGCCGGATCAGCTTGCGCCTCAAAGCGGCTGGGTGGTGTAGTCGGCTTCGGGTTCGTACAGGCCGTCCTCGATCGAGGTGCGGTGCACCACGTTGAGGCGGCCGTTCTCTACCACCGAGATGTTCTGCGTACCGAACACCTGGTGGAGCTTGCCGTTGAACACCTTTGCGCCCTGCGGATGCTCCGCGCCTTCCGGAATGTCGGTGATGGCTTCGGTCGCCTCGATCAGCTTGGCGCGATCTTCCGGCCCCTTGTAGTCAGCCGCTTCCATCGCCTGCTTGATGATGTAGAGCGTCTCCCAGCAGCCAAACATGTGCGCCGCGGTCGACACGTCCTTCGGGTCGTTGACACTGGCGCCATTGTCGTCGAGACCGACGGCTGCGCGATAGGCCTTCTCATGTTCGCTGGCATTCGCCTGCAGGTAGCGCGGCGAGCCTTCCCAGAAGTGCGAGCCCTCGAGGAATTCGAGGCCGGGGCTGTTGATGTCGACCGCCTCGAGTGAGTCGATGAAGCCGAACAGTTTCGGGCCGCTGCCGCCGTAGAACTCGCCGAGTTCCTTGACGAAGGTGAGCACGGCCGGGCCGACCATGACGTGGTAGATCACGTCGATGTCCGACGGGATCTGCGGGAAATAGCGGGTGAAGGAGGTCTCGGTGGGCGGGATGGCGATCTTCGCCACCACCTGGCCGCCCTGCTCCTCGACGGCCGGCGCGAAGAAGTCGCGGTGGTCGTGGCCGAACGCATAGTCCGGATAGATCATCGTGACCTTCTTGCCGACATTGTTCATGATCCACGGTGCGACCGAGCGGCACTGCTGGCGCACGTCGGTGATGCCTGGCTGCACGACCCAGCGGTTCATCTTGCCGGAGGCGACGTGATAGCCCTCGGAGACAACATAATACGGGATCTTGAGCTCGCCCGCCGCCGGCGAGGACCCGACGACGACATGGCTGAACAGCGTGCCGTAGATCAGGTCAACCTTGTGCTGGTTGGCGAATTTCTCGACCACTTCGGCGCCGCGTGCGGCGTCGGTGCCATCATCCTCGATGACGATCTCGATCGGGCGGCCGTTGATGCCGCCGGCCTCGTTGATCGCCTTCACGGCGGCGGCGGTGGTGCGCTCGTACCAGCGCCCATAGGCGGCGCCGATGCCTGTGCGGTGTGCCTGGAAACCGATCTTGATCGGTGCGGAAGACTGCGCCTGCGCATAGCGCACGAAGCCCGGTGTGGTGCCGAGCGCGGCCGCGGCGCCAAGCCCCTTCAGGGCGCTGCGTCGGGATATCGAACTTGTCAGGATGCTGGAAGAATGCACGATGTCGGTCATCATTGATCCCCTTCACAAACCCGCGCCGAACGCTGCGCATCCCCGCACAGCCTGCCCAACGCTACGTCAATTGGTACAGGGTTAGGCCACCGTTCCGCAACAAGGCAATTTGCAGGAACGGTTTTGTCACCCGGCCGTCGGGGAGGAGAGCAGCCACAGGCCGAACACGGTATAACCGGCCATCAGCGCCGCCAGCGGCAGCTGGCTTGACGCTGCGTCTCTCGCGCTCCCGTAAAGCCGTGCGGCAATAACATGTGCGACGAGCACCGCAAGCACGTGCCCGCCGATAATCGCAGCCGATTGCAGGTTCCACACAAGCCACGCGGACTGGGCCCCCATCAGCAGCCCCGCCTGCACATGCATGCCGGCCGTACCGAACAGGTCGAGACCGTTCATCAGCGGATCGGACAACGCCGAGAGCGCATACTGGCCATTGATCACCAGCACGACGAGATAGTGCGAGAAGTGATAGGCCATCGAGATCGGGATGATCGACCACACTAGCGTGCCCGCCGCGCGGCCAAAGCCCGCCGGAGCGCGCGTCAGCCGCTCGCCGAGCCAGACGGCCAGCAGGAACGCGGCCGCCAGCAGCACGAACATCGCTATCAGGCCAAAGGTTGAGATGCCGATGACGGAGCTTCGGCCGGTGAATTCGAGCGGGTTGATGCCGAACAGGCCGAACCAGAAGAAGGTGCGCATCAGCCCGTCGAACGAGACGGTGGAGAGCGCGAGCAACAGAAACAATGTGCCCGACAGCGGCAGCGGCTTTGCCCCCACGAGCTTCGCGCCCGGAAGGCACAGGGCAAGGCACCTGCGCCCTTCTCCATCATCCTTGCTGTCGAGGATCGCGAGCCGCGAAATCATCCGCAGGAACACGGAAAGGCATTCGCCCCGCTGCATCCACGCCTCATAGCCGAAGGCGACTGCAGCCACGAGGTTCACGGTAAAGTAGACTGAGACCGCCACCGCTAGCCGTGCCGGATCATCCGGCGCCGGGTAGACGAGCTCGAACCAGGCGAAGGCAAAAAACTGGACGATGGCCGGCCAGTAGCCTAGCCACGCTGGCATGCGATCGCCCGTGCCGCGCCCGAGCAAACGAGAAAGAAGCCGCGCCGGCGCGTACCAGGGATTGATCCAGCGCCAGAGGTCGCCCGCGATGCCCTGCAGGAGCGTCAGTCCGACCCAGACTACCGTCCAGACCATCAGCGGCAGCGGATTGGACAGCGGATCGCGGCTGCCGATAAAGCCGATCACGACGAGTGCTGCCAAGAATGCCAGGCAGATGAAGCTTCCCGCCAGCAGCAGCTTGTCGGGTACCGCGAAAAGCCTGATGCGGACATCGGCAAATCGGTCGAGGACGGTGAGCGAGCCGACCGCCAGCACCGCGAAGGTCAGCGCCACAGCGACTGCGCCGCCAGCAAGATAATAGTTTGTCGGCAGAAGCAGCACATGGCCTCGGTCCGTGGCATGGGCCAGCGCCTCGCCGAGCACCACGCATACCGCGGCCAGCGCGGCCGCAAGGCGCGCGCATGCGCTTCTGCTCCGCCGGCTTCTGTCCCGGCAATTTGGCCCGGTGATTCTCTGCATCCTTCCCCGCGCATCGCGGCTACCGGCTGAACCTAGTTGATGCGCACGGTTTTCGGCAACGCCGGGGACGTTGCTTGCCGCGGCGTTTGCGCGGCCGGGGCAGAAAGAATGAAGGACGCATGCATTTGGCGAAGTTTTCCCCTTGTCGGACCGCTCGCCGTTCGCTATGTGTGCGCCCGCGCCAGAGATGGCCGACCACGCACCGCGGAGAGGTGGCAGAGTGGTTGAATGCACCGCACTCGAAATGCGGCATGGGTGCAAGCCCATCGGGGGTTCGAATCCCTCCCTCTCCGCCAGCGCTTCTTTTCCCTTTATCTGATCGTTCCGCGCCCGTCTCATTCCTGCTGAAGGCAGTTCGCGCTTCAACTACCAGATAGGGGTGCCCGCGCCGTTCGGTGGCCTTTGACGGTTGTGCTACAAGTCCCGGATGAACTAAACGTGCCACGGATGACCCCCGGCGGGCGCGGAGACTGTTTGCGGAGCAATGATGACTACCAAGCCGATCGACGCGGTCATCGCCTGGGTCGACGGCGACGATCCGGCTCATGCCGCGAAGCGAGGCCTTTATCTCGAGGGCAATGGCAAGGCCGTATCAACCAGCGCCTCCGCGGCCTCCCGCTTTTCCGATCGCGGCGAGATTTACTACTGCATCGCGTCGATCCTCAAACATGCGGGCTTCATCCGTCGCATCTACGTGGTGACTGCCGACCAGTCGCCCCGCCATCTGGCCGACTTCGCCCGCGCCGGCATCTGTGAAGCGGATCGAATCGTGGTCGTCGACCACAAGGAGATCTTCCGCGGTTACGAGCAGTACCTGCCGACCTTCAATTCGCTGACCATCGAAGCGATGCTGTGGCGGATACCCGGCCTGTCGGAAAACTTCGTCTACCTGAACGACGATTTCTTCATCAATGCGCCTTTGTCACCGTCCGACTTCGTCGGCGAAGACGGAAAGGTGGTCGTTTACGGGCGGGTGCTGCCGAACTTCCATCACGTGGCGAGACTGTATCTGAAAAAGGTGCTGCTTTCGGCGCTCGGCCGAAATGTCTATCCCGGCTTCCGCTCCGCGCAGATCAGATCATCCACCCTCTTCGGCCTGCAGCAGTTCGTGGAGGTGGGCCACAGCCCGCAGACCCTCACGAAGAGCGTGTTCCGGGACTTATTCGAAGAGCATCCCGACAAGCTGGCGCAACAGCTCGCGCCGCGATTCCGGACGGCCGACCAGTTCCTGCCGGCCGGAGTGTCGCACCACTTCCATCTCAGGCAAGGCACGATCGAGGTCCGGCCGCCGGCGGACGCCTATCTCAAGGCGGACAATCTGAGCCCCGCAAAGCTCGACGACATCCGGCTCGAGCGCTACCTGTTCGGCTGCATTCAAAACCTCGAGCAGTTCGCACCTCGCGACCTGAAGGCGCTGCGCGACGTCCTGGCCAGGAAGTTTGCAGGCTTCCTGCCTGCCTCCGTGCTGGACTGGATGCGGGAAATTGATTCGATGGCTAGCCAGCCTGACGAGTAAGGCGCGGCGCCGGTATGACGGCAGGCCGGACTATTCCTCTGGCGAGCTTCGGTGAGGCCGAACGGCGAGCATGCCGCCATCCGGCCCATTTGCATCAGAGCGCATTGATCTTCTCGAGCATCCCTTCCGGCCAGTCCTTCGACAGCGGGGATTCGAGGTACTTCTTGTTGGCGTAGGCGCGGAAGGCCTCCACGTCAGGTGTGTAGACCTCGAGCCCCTCACCCTTGAAGTACTCGATCAGTTCCTCTTCCTGCTTGATGTACTCGGCGTCGCTCCAGGCAAAGGCCTCGTCCGCCGCCTCCTGCATCCGCTTCTGCTGCTCGGGCGTCAGCGAATCGAACAGCTTTGCGCTGATGAGCAGCAGGCCGAAGCCGACATTGTGGCCGGTCAGCACGATCTGGTCGGTCACCTCGTGGAACTTCATCAGCTTGTTGTTGGGCAGCGGGTTGTCCTGTGCGTCGATCGCGCCGGTCTGCAAGCCGGTGTAGACCTCCGCATAGTCAAGCGCGACCGGATTGGCGCCGATCGACTCGCCGAGGAACTGCCAGGCCTCGCCGCCCGGCATGCGCAGCTTGATGCCGGCAAGGTCCTCGGGCTTCTCGATCTTCTTGTCGCCCTTGAGGTTGACGTGGCGCGTTCCGTAATAGGCAGGCGCGAGCACGACGATGCCCATCTCGTCGCGCGCCATCTTCTTGAACTCATCGCCGATCTCGCTGTTGAAGATCGCCTTGAGGTGCGCCGCGTCGCGCACGAGATAGGCCGCGGTCAGGATCGAGAAGGCCGGCACCTGCTTGGCGAAATCCGACGGCGGCATCAGCGCCAGTTCGAGATTGCCGCGCTGGACGGCGACGATCTCGGTGCCCTGCTTGTAGAGGGTCGAGGCGAAATAGGGCTCGAACACGAACTCATCGCCGAGGCGCTTGGCGAAGATCTCGACCAGCGCGCGCGAGCGCGGCGCGTCAGCCGTGGTCGAATCGGCAAAGCGCAGCTTGATCGTCTCTGCCGCGGCTGCGCATGTGAAAAGCAGGCTGGCTCCCACAGCCAGCATGATCCTGCGGGTCATGTTCATTCCAGTTGTTCCTCCGAGAACGTCTAGCCGAAGCGATGCTCCGGCATTCCTTGTCCGACGCCATGGATGGCGAGCAGTGCGCCAGACAGCGGCTGCGCCTCCCGTTCCTCCGGCGTCAGGAATTTGGTGGCGGTGGTGACGTAGAGCGTCTTCAGGTCGCTGCCGCCAAAGCACACGCAGGTCGGGTTCTTGACCGGCAGCTCGATGCGCATGTCGATCTGCCCGTCGGGCCGGTAGCGCACGACGCGGCCGCCCGCGAAAAACGCCTGCCAGATGCAGCCGTCAACGTCGACGCAGGCGCCGTCCGGCCGGTCGCGGACGTCGGAATAGTCGGCAAACAGCCGCCGGTTGGTCACCGTGCCGTCGTCGGGATCAACGTCGAACGCCCAGGTCTGGTAGCGGCGCGTGTCGGTGAAGTAGAGCACCTTGCCGTCGGGCGAGAAGGCGATGCCGTTGCTGACGATGATATCGCCGGTAACGCGCGTCACGGCCCCGTCCGGATCGACACGGTAGAGGCTGCCATTCGGCGTCGCGAGGCCGTTGTCCATCGTGCCGATCCACAGGCGCCCCTTGGGGTCCACCCGGCCGTCATTCAGCCGGTTGTCGAGGCCCGTCTCGACCGTAGCGAAGTGCGTGAACCGGCCCTCCTCGACCTCCAGCCACTTTAGCTCAAGATCAATCGCGACCAGCCGCCGCCCGTCCTTTCCGAGCGCCTGCGAGCCGGCATAGGTGCCGGGCATGCCGATCCAGCGATGCGCGCCGGTGGCGGGGTTGTACCACTGCAGCTTCGGCCGCTCGATATCGAGCCACCACAGCAGCTGACTGCTTTCGTCCCAAAGGGGCGTTTCGCCAAGCTGGTCCCGTGTGGGAACAACGCACTCCACGCGCGCGGATGATACGGAAACGGTCACGCGATTGCCCCTCCCCCTGAGCGTCAGCGCGAATGCATCTGCCAGCTGTTACTGGCGGCCCCGCGCTGAAAATTCCTCCTCAGCGGTTATCACGTTGCGGCGAGGACGGGTCAAGAGTGGGGGATAAGCCAATGGCAATTGCGGCGTGCCAGTCTCGTGACGAGATCCCGCAGTTGCTCGAAGCGCCTCCACTTAGTCATGCCCCGGCCATGACCCGGGCATCCATGCCGGAACGGTGGAGACATGGGTCGGTCGCAGCAACTGGACCCAAGCGGTTCGCGTTCAATTGCAGTCCCATGTAATACCATTTTACTCTGTACCGGGGGTCATCGTCCAGACGAACACACCCGCCATTTTCTTGCGGGACTCACTAAAAGCAACGCTGAAGAATATTCAGCGCTTTCTGATACGCGTCTCAAGAGGCTTTTCCTCACCAATTTCTTGTTGGGGGTTCGCTTTCGCGGCTGCCGCCTTTCTAGGTTGGATTCTAGCTACAACGCTACCGACCGACCCCTTCATGGACGGACCAGCTACATCAATACTAGTGGCGACGTCTCTGTTCTTTTTTCTAGGAACAGTTATACACTTATTATTGGCTCGACCCAGCTCGGATCTAGTTAGGCCGCGCGTCATACTATATATAAATGCGGATAACGCAGAAAGTATATTGCTCTTCTCTCCGGCAGACTGGTTATCATATCGTTCTGTATATGCGATATTTGTAAAGGAGGAGAATTCATTCGAGAGATTCATTGGCCTTGGCCAAGTTTACGTGATCCAAGATGACAAAAGAATCCAGGTAGTAGTTACGCAAAAATTGGAGAGTGCAAAACACGTATGGGAAAATTTAGATTCAGGATCGCGAGACTATTTTGACAAGATCGTCCTGAAACCGGGAGTGCCGTCGAATGGATGACTCGCCGAAAGAAAAGATTGTAAAGGTAGCCGAGGTATTAAACGCATTCGAGGTTATACTCAATGTCGGCTCGCTCGATGGCGAAAGAATTGGAAACGAGTATGTAATATATAGATTTGCCGACGAGATATTTGACCCGGACACAAACGAATCTCTTGGCTATTTAGAGCAAGTGGTTGGACGTGGAGAAATCATCCATGTTCAAGAACGGATAAGCACTCTTCGCTCAATAGATTATGAGAGCGGGAATAAAAAGGTAATAAGAAGAAGTTCCACTTTCAGAGTTGCTATGGGTCGCTTCTCCCCTGAGATTGAAGAGATAGTAGAAAGCCCAGATAAACCGAAGCCGTTTAACAAACCAACGGTAGGTGACCTAGCAAAGCGAATTTGACGCAATGGTCTTCTTTATGGATCTCAGTTGTTGGTGCGTCAACGCTACGCCCCCCCTAATGCATCACCTCTTCGACCTTCATCCTCCGCCCGTTGCGGTCGAAGAAGTGACCCTTGTTGAGGTGGCGGCGGTCTTCGCGCAGCGTGGTTTCGAGGTCGCGCAGCTTTGAGCGCGCCAGATCGTTGGTGACCGGCCCCGCGATGCTGTCGACGGGAAAGAAGGCCACGCCGTTCCACTTCACGCCCGAGCCGTCAAGCAGGTCGCGCATCTCGCGCCAGCGCGTCTCGTCGCCGATCACGTTGATGAAGGTCGAGCGCAGCAGGTCGATCGACGTGCCGCGGATGTCGACCAGCACGACGAGCACGAAAAAATCGCCGCGCCGGCGGTATTCGGCCGGAAGCCACTTGTCGAACAGCGCAGGTCGCGTCTCAAAAATCGACAAGCTGCGTCTCCGGCATGTAGTGCTCGAACAGTACCCAGAACGGCTTTTCGCGCGTCGAGGCGTACCATTCTTCGAATTCGGCCAGCGCCTTCGCGGGGTCCGGCGCCTCGTCCTCCTCGCGCGGGTGGGTGGCGTCGAAGGCCGCGCCCGCGACTTCGGCATAGCGCTCCAGCACCTCGGTGCGCGCCTCGCTGTCTTCCACCCAGCCGAGCCGGTCGCGCAGCGCCCGGACCGCCTTGGCAATAGCCGCTTCCCGGTCCTCCGCGCCTGACACCATGTCGAACAGCGCGCGCATGACGTTCATGCGCCGGAAGGCGAAGGCGCGCGCCTCGGCGAGCTCGGCGACCTTCCTGTTCATCTCGCGGCGGAATTCGGCCTCGGCCGCCTCGCGGGCTTTCGCCTCGCTTTCAAGGGCGGCGATAAAGGGATGGATCTCGCTCATTCGCCCCTCCCGGAAGCTGGCGGAGGAGAGTGGGGGTCGAACCCACCTGGGACCGTCTCACGGCCCCACCCGGATTTGAAGTCCGGACGCCCCACCGGGGACGCTTCTCCTCCTCCCGTGCCTGACGAGCCGAACAGGTCGAGCCTGTGCGGATTCAGGCGGCGCAGGTCGCCGCGGCGGATGGTGACACCGTGGCGATCCAGAAATTCGAGGATCTCGATGGACACCTTGCGGCCGTTTTCGAGACGGTCGCGAAGGTCGGCGGCGACGAACTCGCCCTTCTCCTTCCCCGCCGCGATATCCTGCAGGATCTCGACGATGGCCGCAATGACGGAGCGGGCGAAAAAGCTGTCGTGCGCGACCTCGTGGACAAGCCCCATGCGGCCGGCGCGCTTGAGCAGCGCACGCATGTGCTGCTCGTCGACGCCGAACATGTGGGCGAAGTCGCGGGTGCGCGGCGGGCGGAACCGTTCGGCGCCCGTAAGATGCGGCTCGATCTGCCGCCACAGCGCCTCGTCCTCGGGCGAGAAACGCACGACATGCGAGGCAAGCCTGACCCACGCGCCGTCGAGCGAGATGACGTTCTGGCGCTGCAGGCCCTGCAGGATGGTGCGGTAGATGGGCGCGGGCGGGCGGATCTCGCCCATCATCCGCAGCCGCTCCATGCCGATGCCCGGCTGGTCGGGGTTCTCGGCGTGGAACGCTTCGAGGTCGGCGAGCATCTTCTGGCGCAGCCGCAGCCAGCGCGCCGGGGCCATGACGATGGTGCCGGTCTCGGGCGGAATACGGATGACGTCGGCAATAAGCTGCGCCGTCTCAGCCTCACCCAGCGCCTGGTCGAGCGCGAAGCGGTCGAGGTCGATGAAGTAGGGCGGTGCGTCGAGCAACGCCGCCACGATGGCAGCTGGCTTGTCGCGCATGAGCGCATCGAGCTGCGCGCGGCGCTCGGGCGAGCGGCGCTTTCGCGCCGGCGCGCGCAGGTCCAGGAACCTGCCGCCGCCTATGGTGCGCTGAGCCGAGGTGTCGCGGATGACGAACCGGTCGCTGGCGGCCGCCGCAATCGGGCGGTCGAGCACAAGCTGGACGATCGCCTTCCCGCCAGGTGTGAGCTGGTCGTCGTCGAGCAGGACGATGCGGGCCGGCACTTCCACCGCCGCATGGTGCAGGTGGACCGGAAACCACTGGCCGAGCGGCCGCGGCTCCGAAGGAAGGACGTAGAGCTCCGCATCGATGCGCGCGGTCGGCGCATGCAGCGCCTCGTCGACCACCATATCGCCGCGCGAGATCGCGTCGCGGCCGATGCGCTCGCCGGCAAGGTTGAGCGCGCAGCGGTCGCCGGCGCGGCCGATGTCCGCCTTCTGGTTCTGGGCATGGATCGAGCGTACGCGGGCGGGCAGCCCCGACGGGCTGATGACGACAGCGTCGCCCACTCGCACCTCGCCGCTGAGCACCGTGCCGGTGACGACAGTGCCCGCCCCCTGCAGCGCAAACGAACGGTCGACGGCAAGGCGAAACCGCCCGCCCGCGCTCCTCCGGCCGATCTCGGCGGAAGCGGTCGCGAGCCGCTCTTCGAGCGTGTCGACGCCAAGGCCGGTGACGCTGGAAACGGGCAGAACTTCAGCGCCCTCGAGTCCGGTCCCGGCAAGCAGCCCCTCGATCTCGATTTCGACGGCGAGCAGCCGGTCCTCATTGACGAGATCGGCCTTGGTGATGGCGACGATGCCGCGCTTAACCCCAAGAAGGTCGAGAATCGCCAGGTGCTCGCGCGTCTGCGGCATCACGCCGTCGTCGGCGGCAACCACCAGCAGCGCATAGTCGATGCCGCCGGCGCCCGCGAGCATCGTATGGATGAAGCGCTCATGGCCCGGCACGTCGATGAAGCCGATGCGCTCGCCATTCGGGAAAGTCCGGTAGGCAAAGCCGAGGTCGATCGAAATGCCGCGCGCCTTTTCTTCGTTGAGGCGGTCCGTCTCGACGCCGGTGAGCGCGCGCACCAGCGCACTCTTGCCGTGGTCAATATGGCCGGCGGTGCCAACGATCATGGCTCACCCGTTCCGGCAAGCGGCTCTGCTGCGCGGCGTGCGACCTCGGCGCGCTGGTCGGGCGTCAGCGCCTCATTGGCGGCGGGGATGAAATTGCCGGCGAGCTTGGAGCCGCCATCGCGTCCACGCAGCAGCCAGATGAGAGCCTCGCGCGGATCGCGCGCAATGCCTGACCCGGTGAGGTACGCCGCCCCCAGCATCGCCTGCGCGTCGGCATCGTCGCGTTCGGCGGCCTTTTGCCACCAGCTCACGGCGGTGGCCGGATCGCGCGGTACGCCCAGAGCGTCGTGATAGAGATTGCCGAGCCGCGTCATCGAGGCGGCAACGCCCTGCGAGGCAGCCTTTTCAGCAAAGCTCCGCGCCTCGGCATAGTCGCCCTGCTCGGCATACATCCAGGACAGCATGTCATGCGCCACCGCATCGCCCTGCTCGGCGGCCAGCCGGTAGAGACGCATCGCCTCGGCGTCGTCCTGCGGCACGCCCTCGCCGCGGAAATGGAGCGTCGCAAGGTTACGCTGGCCGACCGGATCGCCCGACGCAGCCGACAGCTTCAGCCACTTGGCGGCGAGTTCCGGGTCCGGCTTAACGCCGTAGCCGCCGGAGAAGCAGGCGGCGATGTTGTTTTGCGCCCGGGCATTGCCGGCGCGAGCCAGCGGCTCCCAGATCGCAAGTGCGGTCGCGTAGTCGCCGGCCTTTGCCGCCGCGAGCGCCACCGCCATGTCGTCATCCTCGCGCTTGCGCTTCGGCAGCAGCCGATCAAGCCAGCCCATGTCTCAACCTGCTTAGATTGGCGAGGAAGGCTTCGGCGTCCTCAAGACAGCGAAGGTCGAGGACGAGCATCCCGTCGGCGATGCGGCCTATCACCGGCACCGGCAGGGCGCGCAGCGCCGCCGCCAGCCTGTCGAGCGTGCTGCCGCTGCCCGAAACCGGGCGGAAGCCAAGCCCGGCCGAGGGCAGCGTGTCGAGCGGCAGGGCGCCGGAGCCGATCTGGCTGGCGCAGTCGATGACCTGCACCGCGAAATCGCTGCCCACCGCCGACTGCACCTTCGGCGAGAGCGCCAGAGCCTGCGCAGTGATGTCCTCGCGCTGGCGTGACAGCAGCCGCAGCGTCGGCAGCTTTTCAGCGAGCCGGTCGGGGTCGCGATAGAGCTTCAGCGTCGCCTCGAGCGCGGCAAGCCGCAGCTTGTCTACACGCAGTGCGCGCTTCATCGGGTTCTTGTTGATCCTTGCGATCAGCTCCTTGCGGCCGACGATGAAGCCGGCCTGCAGTCCCCCGAGCAGCTTGTCGCCCGAGAAGGTGACGATGTCGGCGCCTTCCGCGACCGCCTCGCGCACGGTCGGCTCGCGCCGCAGCCCCCACTTTGCCAGATCGACCAGCGTGCCGGAGCCGAGATCGTTGACGAGCGGCACGCCCGCTTCATGCGCGATTTGCGACAGCTCCGGCGCGTGAACTTCCTTGGTAAAGCCCTCGATGCGGTAGTTGGAGGTGTGCACCTTGAGGACGAGCGAGACGCCTTCCTCGGCAAGGGCGCCGCGATAATCCTTCTCATGGGTGCGGTTGGTGGTGCCGACCTCGATCAGCCGTGCACCGGCGCGCGCCATGATGTCGGGCATGCGGAACGCGCCGCCGATTTCGATCAGCTCGCCGCGCGAGACGATTGCGCCGCCACCATTTCCAGCGAGCGTATTGAGGACGAGCAGCACCGCCGCCGCATTGTTGTTGACGAGGGTTGCATCCTCCGCCCCGGTCAGTTCGCAGATGAGGCGGCGCAGATGATCGTCGCGCTCGCCGCGCTTGCCGCTGTCGAGGTTGAATTCGAGCGCCACCGCATTGCGCATCGCCCCGGCGGCAGCCTCGATCGCGGCTTCTGCCAGCAGCGCGCGGCCAAGGTTGGTGTGCAGCACCGTGCCGGTCAGGTTGAAGACCGGGCGCAGCGAGCTCATGGCGCTTGCTCCGAGATCCGCCATCGCGGCAGCTGCAACGCCGTCGGCATCCGCAAGCGCTTCGCCCTTTCGCGCCGCCTCACGCTGGGCATCCAGCTGCCGGCGGATCGCCGCAGTCGCCTCGACGCGCCCGAAGCGTTCGACCAGCACGGCACCGGTTCCGGAGCGAAGCACCGCATCGACGGACGGAATGGAGCGGAACGCCGTGTTCATGCGCAAGCCCCCGTACCGGTGCTCGACCCGGGCCTACCCCCACCCCTCATTCCGCCCCACAAGGGGGAGGGGGAACGGAGAAGTCCGCGCAACTCGAACTCGCGGGAGAAGCTGAGGCCACCATCGGCAAGAGTGAACACGACGCGAGGAAGTGAAACCTGCTCTTTCGACCGTCTGAAGCCGTCTCGGCCCCGTCGCTCCAGCGTTTCAGGCGCACCAACATCCCCCTCCCCCTTGNGGGGAGGGGTTAGGGGTGGGGGTACAAACAGCAGCTCCTTCCCCCACGTCAGTGGCAGCTCGTCGCCAGCCCGGCGCGCCTCCCGCATCGCCGCGCCTCCTAGTAGCCCAGGAGGAACGGGTTGAACGAGCCGCGACGGAATTTCGTCTCCTTCATCAGAAGGTCGAGGCCGAGACTGCCGACGTCGTCGGCGAACGGGTCGAGCGACACGTCCTTCTGCTGGTTGAAGATCTTTACGTAGCAGCCGCACTCGTCGCAGGTCTCGGCCTTGATCGTGCCGGGGCCGTCCTCGATCTCCTGGTAGCGGATACCCTTAGTTGACGAGCAGATCGCGCACTTGATGCGCACATGATGCCAGAGCGTCCCGCACAGCGCGCAGGAACAAAAGCGCGAACCGCTCGCGTGCGGCCAGTTGACGATCAGGGAACTGACCGGCGGGCCACCGCAGGCCGGGCAGGCGCCATCGCCGACCGGCTTCAGCTCCCGCTCCGGCAGCGTCGAGGCAAGGCGCACGAAGCGCAGCTGCAGGGCGGCGGCGACATAGCCGTATTCCGCCATGCGCTCGACAGGGACGGAATCGGCCATCAGGTCGGTAACGATCGCCGTCAGTTCGGCCTGGGTGGCCTTGCGCACGCTCTCGAGCGCGGCCTTTGCGGCCTTCGGCTTCTGGAGCGTCTCCAGCTTTCCAAACAGCTTCTCGCTCAGCGACAGGAACTCTTCGTCGGGCGTGAAGGCGTTGCGGTCGAGCGGCGGCATGCCGTATTCGAGCGCGCGGTCGAGGCTCGCCTCAGCCGGTGCCTCGGGCTCGGGCAGCTCCTGCGCGAGCTCGTGCTGCGCGCGGGCGATGCCGGCGAGGAAGCCGAGATACGGCCCGATGCCGTCCGGTCCCGACAGGACCTCGAAGCGCTTCGCGCGCCGCTCGAACAGGCGGACAGGGTCCGGCACCCGCGCAATGGGCGGGGTCCTGACTTCGCCGATCTGGGTGACATCTCCCTGGACGGGAATTCTGCGGGGCATTCGGTCCTCCACGAGCCGCACGGGCCACGCGGCATTCTCGGATGAAGATCCGGCGAAGGATTTCGCCGGACCGGATGCTTGCATGTTCAGCGCTTGTCGGCGCTGCTGATCTTCTCGCGCTGGCCATAGGCCGCAAGGGCGCGGAACCACTTGCGGTGATGGCGCCAGGCCCAGCCGCCACTCACCTTGCCGCGGGTCATGGCGCCGAGCGTACCCTGAACCCAGAAGGCTGCATAGACGTGGACGATCCACACGCAGATGATCGCCACAGCGGCCATCGAGTGGATGAGGACGGCGATACGGCGCTGCGGGATCGTCAGCATGCCGGAGAAATATTCCTCCCAGACGCCGAGGCCTGAAACGATCAGCGTGATGATCAGGATCGACATCGCCCAGAAGACGAACTTCTGGCCGGCATTGTACTTACCGACTTCGGGCAGCTTTTCCTCGTTGCCCTTGAGCACGTCGCCGATCCGCGCCGTCCACTGCGCGTCCTCGCGCGAGGGCAGGTTCAGCCGGAAGAAGCGGATGAACAGCCCCGCAAACGAGACGAACAGCACGACGCCGATCCACGGATGGATCCAGCGTGTCATCTGCCCGCCGCCGAACAGGCCGGTCAGCCAGTAGAGCGACGGGTGGAACAGCGCGAGGCCGCTGAGTGCGAGCAGGATCAGGCTGATCGCCGTGATCCAGTGGTTGATGCGCGCCCATCGCGTGTAGCGGTTGACCTGGACCTCCGGCCCGACGATCAGCTTATCCCCGCGGTCGATTTCCTTCTTGCTGACCTGCGGTGCGGGACGCGGAGCGCCATGCATCATGGTATCCGTCATGCGCGCGGCTCCCCATCCTGAGGCTCGGCGGCCGGTGCCTGCGCAGCCAGGCGCCTAGCTTCCTCGTCATCCTCGCGGCTGACGCGGTTGCGGCCGGACAGCGCCATGTGAACGACGCCTGCTGCCGCGGCAAAGCCCATCAGCGCAAGACCCGCATATTTGGTCACGCCCTTCCAGGCCTCGACCACCGGCGAGATGCGCGGATTGTCCGGCAGGCCCGCATAGAGCGATGGCCGGTCGGCGTGGTGCAGCACGTACATGACGTGCGTACCGCCAACGCCCGGCGGATCGTAGAGGCCGGCATTGTCGTAGCCGCGAGACTTCAGGTCCTCGATGCGCTTTTCCGCATGGGCCTTCATCTCCTCCTTGGTGCCGAACACGATCGCCTTTGTCGGGCATGCCTTGGCGCAGGCCGGGCCCTGGCCCACCGCGATGCGGTCGGAGCACAGTGTGCACTTATAGGCGCGGTTGTCAGCCTTGGAGATGCGCGGGATGTTGAACGGGCAACCCTGCACGCAGTAGCCGCAGCCAATGCAGTTCTCGTGGACGAAGTCGACGACGCCGTTCGAGTACTGCACAATAGCGCCCGGCGCCGGGCAAGCCTTAAGGCAGCCCGGATCCGCACAGTGCATGCAGCCATCCTTGCGGATGAGCCACTCGAGATTGCCGGTCTCGTCGTTCACCCACTCGGTGAAGCGCATCAGCGTGAAGGTGTTCGGGGTCAGGTCGTGCGGGTTGTCGTAGACGCCCACATTGACCCCGACTTCCTCGCGCAGGTCGTTCCACTCCAGGCATGCCGACTGACAGGCCTTGCAACCAATGCATTTCGACACATCGATGAGCTTGGCGACCGGCTCGAGCTTGCGTTCCGGCTCCGGCACCTTCGATGCCGACCGCCGGATGTAGTCCTGCGGTCCCATCGTCTGCTGGGTGTCGGGAGCGACAGGCGGATTGACGTTGATGGTCATGGCTCAATCCTCCCCTACGCTGTCGCCGGTCCGTCGGACCGCTCGATGTTGACAAGGAACGCCTTGAACTCCGGGGTCTCGATGTTCGCGTCGCCCACGAACGGGGTCAGCGTGTTCGGGCCCCAGCCATTCTTGGCCGCGCCGGTGAAGCCCCAGTGCAGCGGAATGCCGACGATGTGCACCGGCTTTCCGTCGCAAACGAGGGGCTGGATGCGCTTGGTGACGACCGCCTTGGCGTGGACGGAACCACGCTTGTTCCAGACCCGGCACCAGCCGCCCTTCTCGATGCCCTTCTCCGCCGCAAGCTCTTCCGAGATCTCGACGAAGAATTCCGGCTGGAGAACGGCGTTCACCCAGACGTGCTTCGTCCAGTAGTGGAAGTGCTCAGTGAGACGGTAGGAGGTCGCCGCGTACGGGAACTCCGCCGCATCGCCGAACTCCTCGCGGTCGCTGGCAAAGACGCGGGCAACCGGGTTGCCGCGGATCGCCGGGGCGACGACGTTGGCGACGGGCGACTCGAACGGCTCGTAGTGCGCCGGGAACGGTCCGTCACGCATCATGCCGCGGGTGAACAGTCGCGACTGTCCCTCCGGGTTCATGATGAACGGCCCGACTTCGCGTGGATTCGCCGTCACGGCGATATCCGGCACGTCATAGCCGACCCACTTCTCTCCGTTCCACTCGATCAGCTTGCGGGACGGATCCCAGGGCTTGCCGTCAAGGTCGCAGGAAGCGCGGTTGTACAGGATGCGCCGGTTCGCCGGCCACGAGAACGCCCAGTTGGAATAGGCGCCGGTGGCATCCGGGTCATTATTGTCCCGGCGGGCCATCATGTTGCCGTCCTCGGTGTAGCAGCCGGAATAGATCCAGCAGCCGCAGGCGGTCGAACCGTCGGCGCGCAGCGTGCCGAAGTTCGGAACCTGCTTGCCCGCCTCCAGCACCACCTTGGTCGGATCGTTCGGGTCGCGCAAATCGGCCACCGCATAGCCGTTGAGCTCGCGGGCGAGCTCATCCGGTGAAGGCTCGTCCGGATTGGCGTATGGCCAGGTCAGGTTGAGGATCGGATCGGGGAACTTGCCGCCTTCTTCCTGGTACATCTTCTTCAGCCGCAGGTGCAGCTGCGCCATGATCCAGGTGTCGGCCTTCGCGTCGCCCGGCGGGTTCTGTGCAGCCCAGTGCCACTGCAGCCAGCGGCCGGAGTTGACCAGCGCGCCCTCGTCCTCGGCGAAGCAGGTGGACGGAAGCTGGTAGACCTCGGTCTGGATCGACGCCGTGTCGACGTCGTTGTGGGTGCCGTGGTTTTCCCAGAACCGGGCCGTCTCCGTCTCCAGCGGATCCATGATGACCAGGTACTTCAGCTTCGACAGCGACCGGGTCAGCTTCCCGCGGTTCGGGAAGGCAAGGAGCGGATTGAAGCCCTGGCAGAAGTAGCCGAACATCTGCCCCTGATCCATCATCTCGAAGGCCCGCAGGACGTCGTAGGACGCCACGTCGAGCTTCGGCAGGAAGTGATACGCGAAGTCGTTTTCCGGCGTCGCTGCCGAGCCCCACATCGCCTTCATGAAGGAGACGAAGAACTTCGGATAGTTCTGCCAGTAGCTCATCTGGTTCGGCCGAAGCGGCTTGAACCCGCGCGAGCCGATGTAGGTCGCGTAGGCGACTTCCCGTTCGGTCGGGATGTTGAGGTATCCCGGGATCAGGTTCGACATCAGGCCGATGTCGGTGAGGCCCTGGATGTTGGAGTGACCGCGCAGCGCGTTCATGCCGCCGCCACGGACGCCGATATTGCCAAGAATCAGCTGCAGCATCGCCATCGAGCGGATGTTCTGCGAACCCTTGGAATGCTGCGTCCAGCCCAGCGCGTACATCGACGTCATGGTCTTGTCAGGCGTCGAGCACTCCGAGATCATCTCGGCCACCTTCAGGAACTTGTCCTTAGGCGTGCCGCAGATGCGCTCCACCATCTCCGGCGTGTAGACGGAAACGTGCTTCTTCAGCAGGTTCCACACGCAGCGGGGATTCTGCAGCGTCTCGTCGGTGACGACATAGCCGTCCTCGCCGATCTCGTAGTCCCACGTCGAGCGGTCGTAGTCCCGCTTTTCCGAGTCATAGCCGGTGAAGAGGCCGTCCTTGTAGTCGAACCCTTCCTTGACGATGTAGGCGGCGTTGGTGAACGCGCGGACGTAGTCCCACTGCACCTTGTCGTTGTCGATGCAGTACTTGATGACGCCGAGCAGGAACGCGATGTCCGTGCCCTGACGGATCGGCGCGTAGTAGTCGGCAACCGACGCCGAGCGCGTGAAGCGCGGATCGACGACGATGAGCTTTGCGCCACGGTTGGCCTTGGCCTCCGTGACCCACTTGAAACCACAGGGATGTGCTTCGGCGGCATTGCCGCCCATGATGATCACCAAATCCGTGTTACGGATATCCGTCCACGAATTCGTCATTGCACCACGACCAAAAGTTGGGCCCAGACTGGACACCGTGGGGCCGTGTCAGACTCTCGCTTGGTTGTCGAAAGCCACCATACCGGTTGAACGGACAACCTTGTACGTGAGCCAGGCTGTCTCGTTGGTCGTCGCCGATGCGGCGAGGAACCCGGTCGAAGTCCAGCGATTCACCGGAACGCCATCCATGTTGCGTTCGATGAGGTTCGCGTCGCGGTCTTCCTTCATGTGCCGCGCGATCTCGTCGAGGGCCTGCTCCCAGGAAATCTCCTCGAACTTGTTGGAGCCCGGACGACGGACCTTTGGCTTGGTCAGGCGTGTTTCCGACTTGATGAAGTCCAGCAGCGCCGCGCCCTTCGGGCAGAGCGTACCGCGGTTGGTCGGATGGTCTACGTCGCCCTCGAGGTGGACCGCCTCAGCGGTGCCCTGGGTGATGTCACCCTTCGAATAGATGATGACGCCGCAAGCCACCGAGCAGTACGGGCAGGTGTTGCGGGTTTCCGTCGTCCCTGCAAGCTTGTAGGGCCTCAGGCCTTCAACAAATGCGGCTTCCGCTTCCCCAAAACCGAAAGCGCCGATCGTTGTTGCTGCAACGCCCGCGCCCGCGCCTTTCAGAAAACTTCGCCGAGAGATTTCCATATTCATCAGAACCTCCCTGCAAAAGGGTTTCAGACTGGAATTCACCAGACTCTGGGAGGATGCTACCTGCGCAATCCGGGTCTGTCAAAAGACCTGTCAAGTCATAAAACATGATCTTATTACTCATGTTACCTGATGCGGACTCCTGTTACCGACATTTCTCAGTATAGTGTTCCGGCATTAGTGAAAAACTTCGAGGTCGACAGATGGACAAACCGACGGAAAAGCCGCGCCTCACAAGTCTTGCACACGGCGGAGGCTGCGGATGCAAGCTGGCGCCTGCGGTGCTGCAGGAT
Organism: Aminobacter sp. J41; assembly: GCF_000526635.1. GTDB lineage: Bacteria > Pseudomonadota > Alphaproteobacteria > Rhizobiales > Rhizobiaceae > Aerobium. The sequence continues at coordinate 38,301 of NZ_JAGL01000005.1, read as the reverse complement.
CTGCTTAGCGAGATGCCGCAGGCGGGGCCGTTTGCGAACCTTCTTGTCGGCACGGAGACCGCCGACGACGCCGCCGTCTGGGACCTCGACGGAACCACCTCGATCATCGCCACCACCGACTTCTTCATGCCGATGGTCGACGATCCGCACACCTTCGGCCGCATCGCCGCGACCAACGCGATCTCCGACGTCTACGCCATGGGCGGCAAGCCGATCTTCGCACTCGCCATTGTCGGCATGCCGATCGACAAGATGGACCCGGCCGACATCCGCCAGATCCTGGCCGGCGGCGCTTCCATCTGCGCCGAAGCCGGCATCCCCGTCGCTGGCGGCCACTCGATCGACTGCCCGGAGCCCGTCTACGGTCTTGCGGTCATCGGCTCCTGCCCGACCGCGCAGGTGAAGCGCAACTCGCATGCGCGCGCAGGCGATGCCCTCATCCTCACCAAGGGGCTCGGCATCGGCATCTATTCCTCAGCGATCAAGAAGGACCAAATTTCCTACTCGGCCTATGAGGAAATGGTCGCCTCGACCACGCTGCTCAACAAGATCGGCGCCGAGCTTGCGGCACACCCGGCTGTCAGCGCCATGACCGATGTCACCGGCTTCGGCATCCTGGGCCACTCGCTCGAAATGGCGCGGGGCGCAGGCCTGACCGTGAAGCTCGACCTCGCCTCGCTTCCGCTTCTCAGCGAGGCGGAGGCACTCGCGCAAAATGGCTGCGTGACGGGCGCCTCGCACCGCAACTGGAAGAGCTATGGCGAAAGCGTCGTCCTGCCGGAGGGCCTTGAGGACTGGCGCCGCCACATCCTGACCGACCCGCAGACCTCCGGCGGCCTGCTGGTGGCGGTCGCGGCGAATGAGGCGGAGAACCTTGTTCGTCATATCCGCGACAACGGCTATCCGCGCGCCTCCATCGTCGGCCGCATAGAACATGGGCCCGCGCAGGTGGTGGTCGAGTAGCCTTAGCTCCGGCCGGACCGTCCTACGCAACGAAATCGCGCTTCATCTGTTCTTGCCTCAACCATGATGGAGGTAATGATGAAGCGCATGCTCTTCGCCCTGCCGCTGGCAGGAGCCATGATGACCGCGCCGATTGCCTGGGCGCAGACCACCACAGCTCCGGTGCAGCAGGATGCCCCGGCAGCCGCACCAGCGCAGCAGCCCGCTGGCTCCGAGGCGCCGGCGGCCAAGGATGTGGCTCCGGAAACCCAGTCCAGGCGCACCGACTGCGTCGACACCGGCGCAGCCCCTTCCGGCAGCACTGACGATCTCGCCAGCTCGCTGGATGCCACAACATCTGCAAGCACCAGCGCGAGTGCCGATGCGACGGCACCAGACAGCAATGTCGCGTCAGCCGAAGCAGAAACAAGCACTGCGGGATCAGCTTCAGACACCTCCACCGCCAGCTCCGGCACGGACAGCAGCGAGGAATCTGGCGAAGTCGCCGCGGCCAACGGCCCCTCCGCTTCCGAGACCCAGCCGGTTCAGGGAGCTGATTCGGGGACCGCGCCCGGCGGTTCGGGCTCCAGCGGCTGGACAGGAGGAACCGGCGGCTCCTTCATTGGCACCAATCAGACGGAGCCGATCGAAACCTCGCCGCAGCAGGAACATCCCGCCGTCGCCACGGGCCTTGACCCCATCACGGGCGAGACAGCTGTGGAAGGCCCCCAGTCCCCTCCCCCACCGCTGGATGAGGCGAATCCGGGCGACGTCGCCAGCGCACAGACGGAGTGCTGAGCGCCGAGTTTCCGCTGCTGCCGGTTGATGACTGTCAGCGCCGCCAGACAACTTCGGCTGTAATCTCCCCCACCCTCCGGCACCCGGTCAGCGCCATCGCGACCTCGAACTCGGCGCGGAGGAGCGTGAGGAGGTGAAGAACGCCGACGGCGCCGCCGACGGCGAGCGCATGGAGGATCGGCGCCCCGATCATGACGGCATAAGCGCCAAGGGCCAAAGCCTTGAGCATATCGGTGCCGCGGCGAATGCCGCCGTCGACGATCACTGGCACACGGCGCTGAACCTGCGTCGCAACCCGCTCCAACATGTCGAGGCTTGCAGGCAGCGTGTCCAGCGTGCGCCCGCCATGGTTCGAGACCACAATCCCGTCGACACCGCAGGCAATTGCCCGCTCGGCATCGTCCGGGTGCGGAATTCCCTTGAGCAGCAGCGGTAGCGAGGTTTCTGAGCGCAGCCATTCAATGTCGGCCCAGCTCGGCGCGCGGTCGAGCAGCCCCTTGAATACCGGGCTCTCGCCGAGTCCCGCATGCGAGACCGGCCCCGCCATGCCGTCCAGATTTACCGCCCGCACATGCGGCGGCAGGCGAAATCCCGCGCGCTGCTCGTCGTTGCGCACGCCGTTGACCGGGGCATCGACCGTGACCATCAGCGCCTTGTAGCCGGCAGCCTCGGCGCGGCGCACCAGCCGCAGCGTGTCGTCGCGACTCTGCTGCATGTAGAGCTGGAAGAGGAGCGTCGTCTGCGACGCCGCCGCGATCTCCTCGAGGCTGACGCTCGCCTGGCAGCTGACGGTCATCCATGTCTTTGCCGCGCTCGCGCCGATGACCGTTGCGCGCTCGCCGTCCGGATGCACCAGCATCTGAAACGCCGCCGGGGCCACGATGAGCGGCATGTCGAGCGGCATGCCGAACAGTTCCGTCGCCGTGGTGGCGCCGCTCATGTCGGCAAGTACACGGCCAGACAGCGCAAGGCGGTCGAAAGCCTCGCGGTTCCAGCGCTTCGTGATGCCGTCGGCGCCGGCGCCGGAGATGTAGGCCCACACGTCGGCGGGCAGCCGCGCTCTGGCATGCCGCTCGTAGTCGAAGGCCGAGACGACATCGGGCGGGATCGGACTGCCGGCTTGCGAGGCCATCAGGTCTCCGACCAGTGGCGGATCAGGTTGTGGTAATGCGCCGCAAGGCTCACCACAGCCGGATCGTCGTCCGGCAGCTTCTGGCGGATGCTGATGATCGACATGTCGAGATCATAGAGCATGTGGCGGCGCCAGTCGTCCTTGACGAGCGACTGTGTCCAGAAGAACGAGGCCCAGCGGCTGCCGCGGGTGACCGGATTGACCGAGTGCAGGCTTGTCGCGGGGTAGACGACCATGTGGCCGGCCGGCAGCTTGACGGTATGAATGCCGTAGGTGTCGTGCACGACGAGCTCGCCGCCGTCATAGTCTTCCGGGGGGGTGAGAAACAGCGTCGAGGAGACGTCAGTGCGGATGCGCTTTCCCGTGCCCGGAATGATGCGGATCGAGCCGTCGACATGCGCGCCGAAGGTCATGCCCTCGTCGTAGCGGTTGAACATCGGCGGCAGCACATGCAGCGGCAGCGCCGCCGAGGAGAAGGTCGGGTTGCGGCTCAGCGCTCGCAGAACGATCTGGCTCAGCTCGCGCGCAGCCTCCGAATCGACCGGCACCTGCAGGTTCTTCTTCACCAGCGCCGCCTGGTCGCCCGCGGTGGTGCGTCCGTCAACCCAGTCGGTCCCCTCGAGAACCTGGCGGACATAGGCGAGTTCCGCCGGCGTCAGGACATCGGGAATAGTGACAAGCATGACCAGTCTCCAAAGCTGTCGCGGCGTATATAAAGCAGAATTGCCGGGAATGGCCCGGCAATTCCTTGATCAGGTTCAGCGGGTCAGAACTTGGCGCCGACCGTCAGCACGAAGGTCCTGGCGGGCTCGACGATCGCGCGGTTGTTGTGGCTGCCGTTGTAGTTCACGCGGTTGGTGAGGTTGTAGGCATTCAGCGCGACGTTGAAGTTCTTGTACTCGTACGAGACAAACGCATCGAGCGAGAAGCTCTCCGGCACGATCGCCGAGTTGGCGGAGTTCGTATAGTACTCGTCGCGGTAGGTGATGCCGCCACCGATATCGAGCTTGCCCTCGATGTCGAGGTGCTTGGTCAGCTCATAGCTGGTCCACAGCGACACCGCGTTTTCCGGCGAGTTCGCGACCCGGTTGCCGACATTTTCAGCCGTGGTCGAGGTCAGGATCTCGCTGTCGAGGCGCGAGTAGGAGACCCCAACCGTCCACGCATCCGTCGGACGTCCCGATACCCCAATTTCGAAGCCGCGCACCCGCTGCTTCTCGCCCGTCTCGACGAGGTCGCCGGTGGTCGGGTCGGTGTAGTAGGCATTGCTCTTGGTCACCTGGAACAGCGCGCCATTGATGCCGAGCATGCCGTCGAACAGGTTGATCTTGCCGCCGACTTCATAGAGGTCGCTGGTTTCCGGCTCGAGGCTCGGCTGGTTGCCGAGCGGGTTCGCAGCGTTGGCGACGAACTGTCCGGGAGGCGTAAAGGAACGCGCCCAGGAGACGTAGTAGGTCTGGTCGGGCGTCGGCTCCCAGATGAAGGCGAGCTTCGGCGACAGCGTGCTCGTCGTCTCCTCGAGCGAGGCGGTCGCTGTGTCGTAGCTCGCCTTGTAGTGATCCCAGCGCACGCCGCCGAGCACCGAGACTTCCGGCGTGAACCAGACGCGGTCGCTCGCGAAGAGGCCGACACTGGTGCCGGTCGACTTGCGGTCGTTGGCAGGATTGCGGGTCACCGTGTACGGCAGGTAATACGTCGCGCCGGGGTTGTAGAGGTTGACCAGCGTCGCGTCCTTGCCACTGACGGAATACGCCTTGCGTTCGTTGTCCTGGTAGAACACGTCGAGGCCGAAGACGAGCTCATGACGCAGCGCCCCGGTCTCGAACTTCGCCACGCCGGTGGTGATGTTCTGGATTCCCCACGAGTTCTGCTTGAAGGTCGGGTTGCCGCCGCCGTAGTTCGACAGGAAGGCCGGCAGGCCTGCCTGGATCTCGCTTCCCGTCGCGGTGGTGCCCGGAATGCTCGTCGCGAAGTCGCGATCGTATACCGACAGGCGCGTGTCGTTGTAGAGCGTCAGGTTCTCGTTGGCGTCCCACTTCAGCTTCGAGGTCAGCACGTGCGTGTTGAACACGTCGTGATCCTGCTCCTTGCCGTAGAAAACCGAGCGCGGCACGCCGAACTCGGTGACCGGACGGGACGGGTTGTCCTTCGAAGCCGTGCCCGAGAACGGGACCATCGGAACGCCTGCGTCTGGCTTGCGTTCGCCGCGCTGGTACATGTAGCTGAGGTCCCAGGTCAGGTCCTCGCCGATGCCGAAGGCAGCCGCCCCGAGGAAGCCCGCCGAATTCGAATAGACGTGGTCGCGGCCGGCGAGATCCTGCCAGCGGCCGGTCGCCACCGCGCGGACCGCAGTCGTCTCGTTGATTTCCTTGTTCACGTCGACGACGACGCGGCCGAACGGGCCGTTACCCGCCTGGCCCTCGATGCTGTACTCGTCGCCAAGATGTGCGCGCTTCGTGGTGGTGTTGATCGCGCCGCCGGTGGTGCCCATGCCGAAGTTTTCCGACGAGGGGCCCTTGAACACCTGGACTGATTCAAAGGCGAAGCTGTCACGGACATAGACGCCGAAGTCGCGCAGGCCGTCGTTGTAGATGTCGCCCTTGGCCTCGAAGCCGCGGATGCGGAACTGGTCGCCGTTGAGGCCGCCATTGCCTTCGCCCGCACCCATGGTGATGCCTGGGACGTTCTTGAGCGCCTGCTCCAGCGTCTGGACCCGCTGCTGCTCGAGCGTCTCCTTGGAGATCACGTTGACGACCTGCGGGGTGTCCTTGACGGTACCCTGGATGCGGCCGAGATTGGTTTCCTGCTCGTTGGCGTTCGCCGGACCCGCTCCGCCCTCGACCGTGATCGTGCCAAGCTCGGTGACACCCTGCGCGCCCTGCTCCTGTGCAAAGGAAGGACCGGTGAGCGCCGCCGACACCGCAATGACTGGCAGCAGCCCCAAAGTTGTCCTGACTGCGGGCGATGCGTCAGTTCTCTCGTCCTTGAAATTCACGCTCACGTGGAGACTCCCTCATGTCGTCCGGCCGCGTCGCGCGACCGTAAAATTCTGGATGCCAGGCAGGTCTGGAAGACGCTGCCAGAGCCGTCAGATGCGACGTACTAAAACATGAGTAATTGAGTCAACCTTTTTTCTGCCGCTTTCACCGACAGTCGCGCGAGCGGCTGAAGCCCGGCGGCAGGGACGCAGCCAGGTGAAGGATCTTGCGTGTCCGAGAAGCCTACTTTGCCGCGAATTCCAGCGCGGGCTTCAGCGAAGCAGGCAGCGTTGCGGCATGGCCGGCGCCGGCAAAGATCTTGTGCGTGATGCTGATGCCAGGACGCTCGCCAAGGCGGCGGATCATTTCGAGCGTGTGCGGAGCAGGCCCATCCCAGTGAGGGCCTTCGGGGCTTGAGCGACGTTCGCTGTCGCCAAGCATGACAAGAATCTCCGCTTTTCCTAGCGCGTCAGGGGCAATATCCGCTTCACGCTTCAAAAGCAGCTTGTCCTCCCACCACAGCGAGGGGCTGACAGGAACGTAGCGATCGAAATGGCCCGGCCGGGTAAACAGCGTGTGCAGCACGCACATGCCGGCAAGGGAGTGTCCCCAGATCGCGCGGCAGGCAACCGCGAACGGCAGCTCCGCTTCCGCCTGCGGCATAAGCTCCGAGATCAGCCGCCCCACGAACAGCGAAGCACCGCCGACCATGCGCTCCGGGCGCTGCGGATCGGGCTGCGGGTCGTTCTCATTGCGCGGCGGCGTGTAATCGAGCGAACGCGCGGAACGGTCAAAGCGCAGCGGCGTGTCGTAGCCGATGCCGACGAGCGCGAGGCCCGGCACGAGCGCAAGCAGTTCCGGCGTCAGCGCGTCGAAGGCCGCGTTGCCGTCCAGCATGTAGAGGACGTGGGCTTGTGCAGCCGCGTTCTGATCGCGCGGAACCGCCAAGAAAAGCTGGTAGCGTCGCCCGTCGCGGCAATCGATGAGCTTCCGCGACAGTGCATGCGTCGGCACGCCCCCCTCGAAGATCGCGAGCCTTGCCTCTTCCGGCGGCAGCTTGGCGGCGGGCGAAACGGGTGCGGAAGGCGTATTCATCGAGACTGCTCAAACTTGACGGGGAATTTCATGTATCTCATAAGCGGGCGCCCGGTCCATACGCGGCCAGGGGCGCGACGGCGCTGAAGGCCGGCAATCGGGAAACCCGCGTGGCAGACAGAAGTGCACAGTTTCCGCATCTTGCGGAGTATGACCGGCTGGTACGCCGACGCATTGCCATCATGGCCGTGCTCGCGATCGGGGCGGTGCTCGCGTTTCTCGCCGACATTGCGATTGGCCCTTCGAGCCTGACGGCCATGGAAGCCGTGCGCGGCGTTCTCTTTCCTTCCGAACTCTCCGGCCCCAGGCAGATCATCGTTTGGGATGTGCGCCTGCCGCAGGCGGTGATGGCATTGCTTGTCGGCGCGGCCCTCTCGCTTGCCGGCGCCGAGATGCAGACCATCCTCAACAACCCGCTTGCCAGCCCCTTTACGCTGGGCGTTTCCTCGGCGGCCTCGCTGGGTGCGGCGCTCGCCATCGTTCTCGGGATCGGCTGGCCGGGCATCGACATCACCTGGCTGATCTCGGCCAATGCCTTCATCTTCGCCTTCGGCTCGGTGCTCCTCCTGCAGGCATTGTCGCGGCTGCGCGGCACCAGCCCCGAAACACTGGTCCTGTTCGGCATCGCGATGGTGTTCACCTTCAACGCGCTGGTTGCCGTCATCCAGTTCATCGCCTCGCAGGAAGCGCTGCAGCAGCTTGTTTTCTGGAGCATGGGCAGCCTGTCGCGGGCCTCATGGGACAAGATCGCGATCCTTGCGCCGATCATCGTCCTCGTCGGCCCGTTCTCGCTAAGCGCCTCCTGGCCGATGACGGCGCTACGCCTCGGCGAGGACCGCGCCCGCAGCTTCGGCATCAACGTGCCGCGCCTGCGCTTCATGGCGCTGCTGCGCGTTGCCATCTTCGCCGGCGTCTCTGTCGCCTTCGTCGGCACCATCGGCTTCATCGGCCTCGTTGGTCCGCACATCGCCCGCCTGCTCGTCGGCGAGGACCATCGCTTCTTCCTGCCGACGGCAATGCTCTCTGGCGCGCTCGTCATGTCACTGTCGTCGGTGGTCGCCAAGTCCATCGTGCCGGGCGCGATTCTGCCCGTCGGCATCGTCACCGCGCTGATCGGCGTGCCCTTCTTCGTTGCGCTCATCTTCTTCCGGAGGGAGCGCACGTGACCCAGACGACGCAGCTTCTCAAGGTCTCAAACCTCTCCGTTGGCTATGCCAAACGGAAGGTGATCGACAACCTCACGCTCGCCCCGTTCCAGCCCGGCACGCTGACCGCTCTTGTCGGCCCGAACGCGGCCGGCAAGTCGACGCTGCTGCGCGGCCTTGCCGGCCTGCAGCGCGCGACCGGCGCCATCCACCTCGGCGACCTCGATCTCCTGCGCCTGCAGCTACCTGAATATTCCAGGCATGTCGGCTACATGCCGCAGTCACTGCCGCAGCGCGTCGCGCTGACTGTCTACGAGGCAATGCTGAGCGCGCTGCGCACCTCGCACGGCAGCTCCTCCTCGGCCGATGCTCGCCAGATCGCCCTGGCGACGCTGGAACGTCTTGGCATTGCCGATCTTGCCATGCGCGGCCTCGATGAATTGTCCGGCGGCCAGCGCCAGCTTGCCAGCCTCGCGCAGGCAATCGCCCGCCGCCCCTCCGTGCTGCTCCTCGATGAGCCGACGAGCGCGCTCGACCTTGCCCACCAGCACCGCGTGATGAGCGCCGTGCAGGAGCTTGGCCGCGAGCGCGGCACCATCACCATCGTCGTCCTGCACGACATTGCTCTCGCCGCCCGCTGGTGCGAGCGCATCCTCGTCCTGTCGCCGCGCGGCCTTGCTGCCGACGCCGAGCCCAAGATCGCGATCACGCCGGACACGCTTGCCAGCGTCTATGGCGTCCAGGCCCGCGTCGAACACTGCAGCCGCGGCTTCGTACAGGTCATGGTCGACGGCATCGTCTGCGACCGCGGCATCTGAACCTGAAAGGAATGTCCATGAACAGCATCGAGCCCGCCCGCGGTGGTATGGCCAACCTGCGCGACTGGACCCTTCGCGTCGTCGCCGGCCGCGACGTCGAGCCCAACATGCGCCGGGTGACCTTCACCTGCGACGACATCACGGAGTTCAGCTACCAGCCCGGGCAGGCCATCGTCTTTTTCCTTACGCTGCCGAACGGCGAGACGGGCCGGCGCCACTACACGATCCGCTCGTTCGACCGCACCGCCGGCACCTTCGATGTCGATTTCTTCAAGCATGGCTCGTCGCCCGCAACCGATTGGGCGCGATCCGCGCAGCCCGGCGACACGGTCGTCGCTCGGGGCCCGCGCGGCAAGACGACCTTTGACCCCGCCGCCGACTGGCACCTGATGACCGGCGACGAAACCTGTATCCCGGCCTTCGCGCACATTCTCGAGGCGATGCCCGAGGACGCGCGCGCCTTCGTCTTCCTCGAGACATCCGGTCCGGAGGGCGAGATAGCCATCGAGACAAAGGCGAATGCCGAGATCCGCTGGTTGCACCGCAACGGTGCCGCTGCTGGCCCGAGCGACCTGATGTTCAACGCTGTCGAGGCATTCGAGCTGCCGGCAGGTAACGGCCGTGCGCTCATCATCGGCGAGACCAGCAATGTGCGCCGCCAGCGCCACGCGCTGATTGCCCGCGGTATGCCCCGCGAACAGGTCTCTTCCGAAGGCTATTGGCGACCGGACCGCGTCGGCGGTCACGACCACGTGGACGATTAAGCCTTACGGCTTTAGCGCAATCCAGTTGATGTCCACGAGTGGCACCGCGAGGAACTGCTCGTTGAGGAGCTTCATCGTCTCTTCCGGCTTGATATCGGAAAAGAGGTCGGGACGGATCCAGGACGCCAGCGTCTCGATCGTCAGGATGTCGAGCGGCGAGTTGAGCAGCTGGTGCGCGAGGCCGTAAGCCCGGCCTTCCCGCACCGCCTTCAGGCCTGAAATGCCCGGACGCGCCACGACGCGCTCCAGCGTCGAGCGTACGGTCGCCTCGTCATAGCCGGGTCCGATCAGCAGGCCCTGCGTGCCTTCCATGTGCGGCCCGCCCGTCGCGATGTAGACGTCGGGGTCCGATTCAATGACATATTCGAGGTTGAGAACGCCGGTAATGCCCTGGATCACGTCGGCGCCGATATTTTCGCCGCCCGCGAGCGCGATGTAGTCGCCGATATTGCCCTTGCCCGGAGAGGCGCAGCACTCTTCGGTGCGAGCGGCATGCGGCTCCAGCATCACTTTCGGGCGCGCGGCGCTGTCAGCCGCCAGCCTTTCCTTGATCATTTCGATCCGGTCGCTGCGCAGCTTGATGAAGGCCTCGGCCTGCTCCTCGCGGCCGGTCACGGCGCCGAGCAGCCGGAAGCTATTCTCCGAATTCTCGAGCGGGTGGTTGAAGAAGTCGATGATCGCGACCGGAATGCCGGCCCGCTCGATCTGGTCGATCTCGACCTCCGAAGGCTGCGACTGCAGCGAGAAGATCGCGAGATCGGGCTCTGCGGCGAGCACCTGCTCGACCGAGAAATTGCCGGCCGAGCTCGACGTCTGTTTCAGATTCTCGATCGCTGGGAACTTCTCGACATAGCGCTTGTAGGTGTCCGGGCCGATGCGGTGGATGTCCTTCGGCCATGCAGACAGGACGCTCACCGGATCAGGATGGATCAGCGACAGCGCGATCAGGTAGCGGCCGTCATCGATCAGGATGCGTTTGGCAGGCTCTTCAAGCCGCACCTCGCGACCAGCAACATCGTTGACAGCAATCTCCGCGAAGGCCGGGGCCGCAAAAAGCCCCGCGATCATCAGCGCAACGGCACCGATGCTGCGACTGAGGGAGAAGATGGACATCACTTTCATTCCTTATGTGCGCGCCGGGATCATGCGCCGGATCAGTCCGTCGCGGCGGATGAACTGGTGCCAGACCGCTGCCGCAACATGCAGCACGATGATCGCCGCGATCACGTTGACCAGCGCCATGTGCAGCCCGTGCGGCCAGCGGCCAAGGCTCTTCCCGAAGGCGGTGATGGTGAGCAGCCCGAGCGCCGGCTGGATGAGGATCGCCAGGTAGAGGAGGCCGTGCACGACCTTCGACGCAATCACCGTCGCCCGCGACATGCTGCGCGGCAACGGCGGCGCAACGTGCGTGAAGCGCCAGACGACACGGATTAGCGCAAGACCCAGCACGATCGTGCCGACGATGATGTGAATCCGGAACAGCACCGTGCGCGGGTCGCTGCCGCGCTCGAAATTGCCCCATACCCAGCCGGTGGTGAACTGGATGAGGACTGCAAGGGCCACCAGCCAGTGCAGCCAGATTGACACCCTGTCGTAGCTATCTGTCTTCATGGGCGACCCGAACCTGCGATCTAATCTCAGCAGTGACCTACCCCAACATGCTCGACATTGCGAGATTGTAAGTTGACTTTTTGAGTCTCGTTTATATTGCTCGCGCCAGTAGCGCATGGCGCGCTGTGAACGGCGGGACGAACGTACCTATCCGAGGAGGAGACAGGGAACGTTCTGCGTAACGTGGTCGGTCCGGACCGGGGGATTGCTCGGACCGTCAGGAAACGCGAGGCATGATGACTTCTGACTTTGATCGCAAGGCGCGGGATGTGTTCCGTCTGCTCACACCCTCCGACAGCTTCACCGCCGCGGGCATCCGCAGCGAGCTTGAACGCGGCGATGCCACCACGCTTGGGGCGCGCGTCGCTTCCTTCTTCGCCTCGACGCGGGACGGCGCCGACCGCCTCGTCGGCGCCATGCCGTTCGACCGCGCCCGCCACGACTATCTCTACCAGCCCGAGACGATTGCGCATGGCGCCACCCTTCCGCCCCGCGCGGCCCGCGCCGGCGACGTCTGCTCACAGCAGTGGGCCGTCTCGGCCGAGCCTCCGGCTGAAAATTATGGCCGTGCCGTCAGCCGCGCGCTGGAGATGATGGAGACCTCGAAGGCCTTGGCCGAGCCGCTGCGCAAGGTCGTGCTTTCGCGCAGCCTTGCCGTCCGCGCCCCACAGCCCGTCGACCTCGACGCGCTGATGCAGCACCTCGCGCACGACCGCTCGATCAACGCCTTCCAAACGCCGCTGCCGGGCGGTTCCGCCGCGCTGGTCGGTGCCACGCCGGAACTGCTCGTCTCACGCAAGGGCCGCCAGGTCGTCTCGCATCCGCTCGCAGGATCCGCTCGTCGCTATGCCGATCCGGTACGCGACCGCGAGTCGGCGAAGTGGCTGGAACATTCCGACAAGAACCGCCGCGAGCACCGTGAGGTGATCGAGGCGATCACCGACCTGCTCTCGCCCTACTGTACCGACATCGCGATCCCGGACGGCACGACGCTGCGCACCACCGCCACGATGTGGCACCTCGGCACCCGCATCACTGCGACCCTCAAGGACGAGGACATCAGCGCGGCCGAGCTCGCCGCCGTGCTGCACCCGACCCCGGCCGTCTGCGGCATGCCGCGCCTTGCCTCGGCGAAGGCAATCACCGAACTCGAGGAGTACGATCGCGGCTTCTATGCCGGTGCCGTCGGCTGGGTCGATCGCAAGGGCGACGGCGAATGGTACGTCGCGCTGCGCTGCGCCGAGGTGGACGGCTGCAACGTGCGCCTGTATTCGGGTGCCGGCATCGTTCCCGGCTCCGAGCCGGAAGCGGAGATTGACGAGACTTCCGCCAAGTTCCTCGCCATGCTGACGGCGCTGGGCATCGACGAGAGCGGACGTCCGCTGAGGGAGATCGCAGCATGATTCCGCTGCAGCAGATTTGGCCTGAGGAATTCGCGCAGCGCTATCGCGAGCGCGGCTACTGGCGGGGCGAAACCTTTCCCGGGTTCCTGCGCGAGCGCGCTCAGCAGTTCCCGGACCGCGTCGCCGTCACCGGTGGCGACGGCACCAGCTGGACCTATGGGGAGCTGTTCGCGCGCGCGGAAGTGAACGCCGCCGGCTTCCTTGCCCTCGGCCTCAAGCCCGGCGACCGCGTCGTCGTCCAGCTCGGCAACATTCCAGAATTCCTTTCGGTCGTCTGCGGCCTGTTCGTTGCCGGCCTCATCCCAGTCTACGCCCTGCCGGCGCATCGCCTGACCGAGATCGTCCACTTCGCGCAAAAGGCGGAAGCCGCCGCCTATGTAATTGCGGAGCGTTATGACGGCTTCGACTACCGCTCGCTCGCCCGCGAGGTGATCGCCGCCGCACCGACGGTGAAGCACGTTGTCGTGGTCGGCGATGCCGAGGAGTTCATCCCGCTCGACAGCTTCAAGGCAAACCGTTCGCTGCTCCCGGCCGACCCGTCGCCGTCGTCGGTGGCGTTCCTGCAGATATCCGGCGGCAGCACGGGCCTTTCCAAGCTCATCCCGCGCACCCACGACGACTACATCTATTCGTTCCGCGCCAGCGCCGAGATCTGCGGCCTTGACGAGAACAGCGTCTATATGGCGGCGCTGCCCGTCGCGCACAATTTCCCGATGTCGTCGCCCGGCGTGTTCGGCGCGCTCTATGCCGGCTCGCGCGTCGTCATGTGCCCGTCGCCGAGCCCGGAGACGGCATTTGCACTGATCGAGCGCGAGAAGGTGACGATCACCGGCCTCGTCCCGCCGCTGGCGCTCCTATGGATGCAGGCGGCGCCGAAGACGAGCTACGACCTCTCCAGCCTGCAGGTGCTGCAGGTCGGCGGCGCGAAGTTCATGCCGGAGGCGGCGCGCCGCGTACGCGACACGCTCGGCTGCAAGCTGCAGCAGGTGTTCGGCATGGCCGAGGGCCTCGTCAACTACACCCGCCTCGACGACCCATACGAGATCATCGTGGAGACGCAGGGCCGTCCGATCAGCTCGGATGACGAAGTGCTGATCGTCGACGATCAGGGCAATCCGGTGCCGGAGGGCGAGCCGGGCAACCTGCTCACGCGCGGGCCCTATACGATCCGCGCCTACCACAACGATCCCGGCGCCAACGCCCGCTCGTTCACCGAAGACGGCTACTACCGCACCGGCGACGTGGTGAAGCGCACGCCCGAAGGCTACCTGATCGTCCAGGGCCGCGCGACCGACCACATCAACCGCGCCGGCGAGAAGATCTCGGCGGAGGAGATCGAGGATCATCTGCTCGCCCACCCGAACGTGTTTGATGCGGCGGTGGTGTCGCTGCCCGATCCGTTCCTTGGCGAGAAGAGCTGCGCCTTCGTGATCCCGCAGGGCGAACTGCCCAAGGCGTCGGAGCTGAAGGCCTTCATGCGCGCCCGCAAGGTCGCCGACTTCAAGGTGCCGGACCAGATCGTATTCGTCTCGGAATTTCAGACGACGGCCGTGGGCAAGATCAGCCGCAAGGAGCTGCGCGCCAAGCTGCGCGCCGATTTCCTCGAAAAGAAGCAGGGCTGAGACATGGCCGGACTGCCCAAGATCGCCAGCTATGAGCTGCCGCGCGCGGATGAAATTCCGGCCGCACGCGCGCCGTGGAAGGTGGAGACGGAGCGCGCCGCGCTCCTGATCCACGATATGCAGAACTACTTCGTCGGCGCGTTCGAGCGCGGCTCTTCCCCCATCGCGCCGGCAGCGGCGAACATTGCCCGCCTTGCCACGCACTGCCGCTCGAAGGGCATTCCGGTGTTCTACACCGCCCAGAACGGCAACCAGGACCGCCGCGACCGCGGCCTGCAGGCAGACCTCTGGGGCCCTGGCATGTCGGACAAGCCGGAGCACCAGTCGATCATTGACGAGCTAAAGCCGGAGCCGACCGACTTCGTGCTGGTCAAGCACCGCTACAGCGCCTTCCAGCGCTCGAACCTCGAGACGCTGATGCGCGCGCGCAAGCGCGACCAGCTGATCGTCACCGGCATCTATGCCCATATCGGCTGCATGATGACGGCGGCAGAGGCGTTCCAGCTCGACATCGAGCCCTTCTTTGCCGCCGACGCCCTGGCGGATTTTTCGCGCGAGAAGCATGACCTTGCTCTCGACTGGGTTGCCGGCCGTTGCGGCGTCCCGATGACAACGGCGCAGCTGATCGCCGCGCTCGACTGATAGGAGCCTTCCATGGCAGTGACGCTCGAAAAGATGCGTGCAGATATCGCCGAGATGATCGGCGAGGAACCCGAAGCGATCGGCATCGACGACAATCTGATGGATCTCGGCCTCGATTCGATGCGGCTGATGAACCTGATCCTGATGTGGCAGGAAGCGGGCGTTGATCTCGAGTTCGGCGAATTCGCCGAACACTTCACGCTGGGCGCCTGGTGGGACGCGGTGCAGAAGCGCCAGGCTTCGAAATAACTCACCTTCGCGGAACCGCGCCGGCGGTCCCGCACTCCGACTTGCGCAAGAACATCTCCGGAGCACTCCGCGATCGCGAACTGGCTGCTCCGGACGGCCGCACCCGGCGGCCCGCCATCCAGGGCACTGATATGACGCGGTTTCCTCTGACAGAAGCACAGTCCGGCCTCTGGTACTTCCAGAAGATGGAGCCGGAAAATCCGATCCTCAACACCGGCCAGTTTCTGGAGATCGTCGGCCCGCTCGACGTCGACGTCTTCCGCGCGGCCTTCGACCGTATGGTCGAGGAGACCGAGGCGCTGACGCTGCGCTTTGCTGAAGAGGCAGGCGGCCCGGTCCAGTATCTCGACCCGGCCATGCGCCCGACCCTCGGCTACGCCGACCTGCGCAGCGAGGCAACTCCGGAAGCCGCTGCGATTGCCGCGATGCGCCGCGACACCGACACGCCACTCGACCTGACGCGGGATCCGGTTGCCGCCTTCACCCTGTTTCGGCTGAGCGACGAGCGCTACTTCTGGTACGAGCGCGTTCATCACCTTGCCATCGACGGCTATGGCTGGGTGCTGATCACCAACCGCGTCGCCGAACTCTATTCGGCCGCGATTAACGGCACCAATCCGGCGCCGGCCTTCCCGCCCTTTGAGCAGGCGGTCAGCGAGAACGCCGAGTATCTTTCCTCCGAGCGCCGCGCGGCCGACCGTGCCTACTGGCACGACTACCTGGCCAACCTGCCGGAGCCTGGCTCGATGTCGGCAGGCCGCCCGGTCTCCGGTCACTCTTTCCGCCGCCATTCCCGCTTCCTGCGCGGGCCGATCCTCGACAAGCTGCGCGCAGTGGCGCAGACCGCCAAGGTCACCTGGCCGGACGTGCTCACCGCGCTCGTATCCGCCTACTGCCAGCGTTTTACCGGCACCAGCGAGGTGGTGGTCGGCGTGCCGCACATGGGCCGCCTCGGCAGCAAGGCCGCCCGCGTGCCCTGCACGCTTATGAACGTGCTGCCGCTGCGCGTGAAGATCGATGACAGGCAGCCAATGCCGGAATTCCTAGGAGCGGTTGCCAAGGACCTCATCAAGGCCCGCCGCCACGGCCGCTACCGCTCCGAGCAGATGCGCCGCGACTTCGGCCTCATCGGCGGCGCGCGCCGCCTGTTCGGCGCCATGGTCAACGTCCAGCCTTTCGACGTTGCGCCCAAGATGGCCGGCCTCGATGTCACCCTACACATTCTTGGTGCCGGTGCTGTCGACGACATCACCTTCACCTTCCGCGGCGACGCCAACCACGAGTTGCTGTTCGAAACCGACACCAATCCGAACCTCTATTCGGAAGAGGCGACCCGCGCCCATGGCGAGCGGCTGGAAGAGTTTCTTCTGCATGCGCTGGATGCGGCGACACTGTCTGAAGTCGCCACCGCTTCCGCTGCAGAGGCGCAGCGCTTCCTGTTCGACCTCAACACCACCGAACACCCGGTGCGCGACGTCACCCTGACGCAGCTTATCGTGGAGGGCATGCGGTGGGCGCCCGACGCGCCGGCCCTGCGCTTCGAGGGCGAGACGATGAGCTACCGCGAACTCGATGCTCGCACCGCAGCGCTTGCCGAAAAACTCAAGGAAATGGGTGCGGGGACAGACAAGATCGTCGCCGTGGCCCTCCCCCGCTCGTTCGAGCTGGTCATCGCGCTGGTGGCGACGCTGCGCGCGGGCGCGGCCTACCTTCCGCTCGACACAGAGCATCCGCGCGACCGCATCGCCCGCATCATGCAGTCGGCAAAGCCGATCTGTGTGCTTGCCACCGCGGAAACGTCTGAACTCTTCGAGGGCGACCCCGTACTGCTCACGTGCGACTGGCCGAAGATCCCCTCCGGTGCAGACCTTGCCATGCCCGCTCCCGGCGACATGGCCTATGTCATCTACACTTCCGGCTCGACCGGCGAGCCGAAGGGCGTGGTCATCGAACACCGCGCCATCGTCAATCGGCTGGAGTGGATGCGCACCCACTACGGCTTTGGATCGCACGACCGCATCCTGCAGAAGACGCCGGCAACTTTCGACGTATCGGTGTGGGAGTTCTTCCTGCCGCTGATGTGCGGCGCAGCGCTCGTCGTCGCCGCGCCCGGCGCTCACCGCGACCCGGCGGCGATCGCAAAGCTCATCCGCGACGAGGCGATCACGACGCTGCACTTCGTCCCGTCAATGCTGTCCGCCTTCCTCGCCTGGCCGGGCGTTGCCGGGCTCAAGGTGGCGCGAGTGTTCTGCTCCGGCGAGGAATTAACTGCCGACCATCGCGACCGCTTCCACAAGGCGATCGACGGCGAGCTGCATAATCTCTACGGGCCGACCGAGGCAGCCGTCGACGTCAGCTACTGGCCGGCCTCGAAGGACGACCGCTCGATGCCGGTGCCGATCGGCTTGCCTGTCTGGAACACGCGCCTCTACGTGCTCGACGCCAACATGAAGCCGGTCCCGGCCGATGTGGTCGGCGATCTCTGGCTCGGCGGCGTGCAGCTCGCGCGCGGCTACCTCGGCCGCCCGGATCTCACCGAAGACCGCTTCCTCCCCGACCCGTTCCGCCCCGGCGAGCGCATCTACCGCACCGGCGACGTCGCCCGCTTCCGCCAGGACGGTGCCGTCGTCTTCCTCGGCCGCTCCGACCATCAGGTGAAGATCCGCGGCCTGCGCATCGAGCTCGGCGAAATCGAAGCGGCGATCATGTCCTCTGGCCTTGCCCGCCAGACGGGCGTCATCGCCCGCGAGGATCGCCCGGGCGACAAGCGCATAGTCGCCTACATTGTGCCCACCGAGACCTACTCGGAAGACGCGATGCAGCGCCACCTCGCCGCGACCGTACCGGATTACATGATCCCGGCCGCCTTCGTGACGCTCGACGAACTTCCCGTCACTTCAAACGGCAAGCTCAATCGCGCGGCCCTGCCCGCCCCGAGCTTCGCCGACACCGGCGTGCGTCAGGCCACTGGCCCGACCGAGACGCTGCTGGCAAGGCTGTTCGCGGAAGTGCTCGGCCTGCCGGAGCCAGCCAGCGCCGATGCCGACTTCTTCGCGCTGGGCGGCGACTCGCTGCTTGCGGTGAACCTGACGCTGCGCATCCAGGAAGCCTTTGGCCGCGACCCGGGCCTCGGGGCAATCTTCGAGCATCCTACGCTGTCGTCGCTCGCCGCTCTGCTCGACGCCGACGCGCAGTCGGACGACGGCCTCGGCAACCTGATCCGCCTCTCGAACGAGACCCCGGACAAGACACCGCTGTTCGTCATCCATCCGGCTGGCGGCATATCCTGGTGCTATCGCGGCCTTGCCCGCGCGATCGGCCGCCCGGTCTACGGCCTGCAGTCGCCTGCGCTGGACCCGGCAAAATCACTTCCCGAAAGTCTAGATGCGCTTGCAGCCTCTTATGTGGAGGCGATCCGCGCGGTTCAGGCTGAAGGTCCTTACAACTTGCTCGGCTGGTCGGTGGGTGGCATTATCGCCCATGCAATGGCGACGAAGCTGCGCGAAGCTGGCGACAAAGTCGACCTGCTTGCCCTCCTCGACGCCTATCCGGCCGAGTGCTGGCGCGCCGAGCCAGAGCCCGACGAGAAGGCTGCGCTGCGCGCCCTGCTCGCCATCGCCGGTTACGACCCGGAAGGCTACCCGGAACTCGAGACGCGCGAGGACATCCTTACCTTCCTGCGCGAAGGCGACAGCCCAATTGGCAACCTACCGGCAGCCGCCCTCGACGGCGTCGTCCGCTCAGTGCTCGACACCAACCGCCTCGTGCGCGGCCATTATCACGGCCGCTTCGACGGCGTGCTCACCCACATCCGCGCCGGCAACGATCATCAGGGCACCAATCTCGTCTCTGAATTGTGGAACGAACACGCGGCAGCGCTTCGCGTGATCGAGGTGCCGTTCAAGCACTCGCAACTCACTTCGCCAGAAGCGACGGCGATGATCGTCCCGGCGCTGAAGAACCTGCTCGAAACGGAGAGACGCTGATGAAACCATCGGGAATTGCGGGAAAGCTCGCCTTCGTCACCGGCGCTTCCGGCGGCATCGGGCGCGCTGTGGTCCGGCAGCTGCTTGAGGAAGGCGCCCGCGTCGTCGCGACAGACCTCGACATCTCTGCCATCGCCGATCTCGGCTGCGAGACCCGCGCGCTCGACGTGCGCGACAGTGCCGCGGTCGATACCGTGATTGCCGAGGTCGAGAGCACGCTCGGGCCGGTCGACTACGGCGTAAACGTCGCCGGCATTCTGTCCACCACCCTTGTCACCGAGACCGACGACGCCACCTGGCGCAACGTTTTTGCCGTCAACACCGACGGCGTCTTCCACGTCTGCCGCGCACTCGCCCGCGTCATGCAGCCGCGCAAGAGGGGCGCGATGGTCACCGTCTCGTCCAATGCTGCGGGCATCCCGCGCCATGCCATGGCCGCCTATGCGGCCTCAAAGGCAGCCGCGACGATGTTCACCCGCTGCCTCGGCATCGAACTCGCGCCGCACGGCATCCGCTGCAACATCGTCGCGCCGGGCTCGACGCTGACGCCGATGCAGACCGGCATGTGGGCTGACGAAAACGGCGCGGCGAAGGTGATCGCCGGCTCGCTGGAGACCTTCAAGGCGGGCATTCCGCTCGGCAAGCTGGCAACGCCCGACGACATCGCCGACGCGGTCCTGTTCCTTTTGTCGGACCGGGCCAGCCACATCACCATGGCCGACATCTATGTCGACGGCGGCGCAACCATGCGCGCCTGACGGCGGAAATTTAATTTGAGCTTTTAGCTCATATTTCGTAGCAATTCGTGACGTCGCGCTTTGGAACGCCCCTGAGCGCGCACCGATTCAACAGCTCGGGAACTTGCCCATGAAACACTTCGCAACGCATCGCTCGCTGAACGGCTTCCGGATCGCGGCCCGCGCGGCCATCCTCGCTGGCACCATCGCCGCCGGCATGAGCGCGGCGCTGGCGCAGGTTGCCTTCGATGCCCCGGACACCGCCTATGCTGGGCAGGTGCGCGCTCAGGCGGCTCGTCCTGGTGCGCCGATCCTGCCGGGGAGCAAGGTGAAGATCGTTGGCGACAAGTTCAAGCCGGGCCAGGAAATCACCCTGTCGCGCGGCATCGTCCCGCTGGTCGATCCGCTCAAGGCTGACGGCGAGGGCAAGTTCGAGGCGACGTTTGATCTGCCGGCCGACGCCGCCGTCGGCACTCACCCGCTGGTCCTGTCGAGCCAGGCTCCTTACAACGCCGCGATCGTTGAACTGAAGGTCTCGCCGGACATCGCGATTTCGGGCACCGAAAAGTTCGACAGCCAGAGCGCTAAGCTGGTCCCGGGCCTGTACCAGACCGCCTACAGCGCCAGGAACGACGTCCTGTTCGTCACTTCCGCCGTCGGCCGTCCGCCGGTCAAGGAATCGGCGCTCCTGAAGGTCGACCCGAACACGCTTGAGATCGTCGCCAGGGCGACGCCGGGAGAGGCCCCGACCCAAGGCGAGCGAGGGGGTGGCGTCTATGCAGTCTACGGCGTGGCCGTCGATGACGAGAACGGCAATGTCTGGGTCGGCAACACCCGCCAGGACACCGTCGCCGTCTACAAGCAGGACGATCTTTCGCTCGTAAAGCAGTTCGAGCCGGGCGCAACGCCCCATTCGCGTGACATCGTCGTCGCCGGCGGCAAGGCGTTCGTCTCGACCATCGGCACGCCGGTTGTCATCGTCTTCGACGCCAAGACCCTTGAACCAGCCGACCCGATCAAGATCAGGTCCGGCAAGCGCGGCGAGGAGTTCTCGCCCGCAAGCCTCGAATATGACGCGAAGAACAACAAGCTTTTCGCCGTCAGCCTTTCTACCGCTGAAATTGCGATCATCGACGTTGCTGCAGGCAAGGTCGAGAAGGTCATCCCGGTCGCGGGCGCGAAGGGCACGATCGGCATTGCCTATGACGCGGAGACCAACCGCATCTTCGTTGCCGGCCAGGGCAGCGACAGCGTCGCGATCGTTGACGCCGCTTCGGGCGAAACAATCAAGAACGTTCTCGTCGGCGCTGGTTCGCTCAACGTCGCCTTCGAGCCGGTGAAGCGCCTCGCCTACGTCGCCAACCGCGGTGCCGGCACCGTCACCGTGCTCGACACCGACGGCAACATTGTCGCCAACCTCGAGAACGGCCCGATGCCAAACCACCTGCACGAGGACGGCAAGGGCAACGTGTTCGTGGTCAACAAGGGGCGCGGCGAGGACGAGGCCAGCGACCGCATCGTGCGCCTGACCCTCAAGGACTGAACGCCAATCGGCGGGGAAACATAGCCCGACCGGCGCCGTCAGCAACTCCTAAACAGACCATCTTCTCACGGATACGCGGGGCGCCTCGGCGCCCCATTTGCTTTTCCGGGCATGGCCACTCGCGTGAGGAAAGCCCCCCCCCCCCCCCCGCTGGTTTCCGTCGCCCAGCATCCGGAAACGCCCGCACCCAGCAGCCCCCTCCACCGCCTTCGGCGGTTCCCCTCCCCCATAAATGGGGGAGGATCCGAGGCCGCAGCCCTCAGAAACGTTGAGCCCAATCACGAACGCAAGCCCACTCAGAGATGCTGCGCTTCTTCATCGACCATTTCGATTGTTCTCAGCGCATCCACCGGCACGCCGCAGGATCCTCCCCTACGAAGTGGGGGAGGGGGACCATGCGAAGCATGGTGGAGGGGGCGTGACGGAACTCAGCCTACAACAGGAAGCCCAATACCTTTGAACCCAAGTGGAGCGTTCCGGTTAGCGTGGCTGTGTTGATGACAACTCGCCGGAACCACTTCCGCCTTCTCTTAATCCCCTAACCCCCTAAGCCCCCGTCCCCTTGGCCCCCTACCCACCTACTCCCATTGCTCCGCCTTTCGCGTTCCGCGAAAACTCTGCGCCTGAAATTCCCCGTTCCGCAGGGGAGTGTTCCTGAATAAGTTCCCCCTCGAGGACGGCCCAGGCGGGCCAGACGGGAGGGAGACATTCATGAACGATACGCCAGTCGTGCGGGAGATCCGCCAGAACGAGGACCGTTTCCTTTCCTCGGACATCTTTGAGTCGCACCGCTACATCTTCCCGCGCCGCAATGGTGAAGGCACGGTCGCCGAGCCCGCCCGGGAAGTGCCGGTCTACCACAAGTGCGACGTGCTCGTCGTCGGCGGCGGTCCGGCCGGCACGGCGGCAGCTCTGGCGGCTGCCCGAACCGGTGCCGACGTCGTCGTCATGGAACGCTACAATCACCTCGGCGGCCTTTCGACCGGCGGCGTCGTCATCTGGATCGACCGGATGACCGACTGGCAAGGCAACCTCGTCATCCGCGGCTTTGCCGAGGAGGTGCTCGACCGCCTGCCGCCTGAGGGCAAGGCCGGCCCCGACCGTTCGCTGTGGGGCGTGAAGGATGAAGCTCTGGCAAAATACTGGCGCCTGCGCACCTCCGCCTTCCATGGCATCGTCACCTGGGCGCCGACCATCGACCCCGAGCGGCTGAAGCTCACCTCGCAGGAACTGTTGATCGAGGCCGGCTGCCGCATTGTCTTCCACTCTTGGGCGGCAGTGCCGATCGTCGAGGAAGGCGCGGTCAAGGGCGTCATCTTCGAGAGCAAGGAAGGCCGGCAGGCGCTTATGGCGAAGGTTGTGGTCGACTGCACCGGCGACGGCGACATCTTCGCCCGCGCCGGCGCCGGCTTCGACACCGACATCGAAGAAGGCGACGTGCACCACTCGATGAACACCGGCTTCATGCTGGGCGGCGTCGACATGGAGACCTGGCTGAAATTCCGCGGCGAGCAGGAGGAGGCATTCGCCGAGTTCAACCGCATGGGTCGCGAGGCGCTCGGCTTCTTCCAGACGCCGTACGTCTCCTGGCGCAACGACATCGCCCTGTTCCTCGGGCCGCGCCAGTCGGGGCTGTCGGCGCTCAACGTCGACGACATCACCGAGGTCGAGATCCGCTCGCACCGCTTCATGCAGTCGCACTGCGAGTTCTTCCGCAAGAACGCGCCTGGCTTCCAGAACGCCTACATGCTGCTCAGCGCGCCGCAGCTCGGCGTGCGCCACACCCGCCGGCTTGCCGGTGCCGGCCGCATCGAGCGTGGCCAGTGGAGTTCGGGCGTCGCGCTTCCCGACGAGGTCGGCGTCAGCCCGTCCGTCTCGCCAAAGTTCCCGGTGATCTCGGTGCCCTATGGCGCACTCGTACCCGCCCGCCTCGACGGCCTGCTTGCTGCCGGCCGGCACGTTTCCTGCGACGCCAACAGCCATGGCTTCATGCGCGAGATTCCGCAGTGCTGGCTGACGGGACATGCGGCGGGCGTCGCGGCAGGCATTGCGGCCAATCGCGGCGTTCAGCCCCGCAACGTCGACATCACGGAACTCCAGGCCACCTTGCGCAAGCAGGGCGCCTTCGTCCGCGAAGCAGGTACCGTCGCAGCAGCCTGATCGCACGCGGGGTCAAAGCAGGAGGAGCGCCGGTCACCCGACGCTCCTCCCGATCCATACTCGCCTAGCGCGAACGCGAACGTCCCGTTCCTGATCGCTCTTCTCGCTCATTTGCTTGCCTCAGCTGTCAGCCTCCGGCGTCAGCATCTCCGCCACCGTGACCGCTGCCCCTCCCTCTGCCGCCTTTGCCACCGCGGCAACGGTTGCTAGTGTGCGCAGTCCGTCCATGCCATCGACGACAGGCTTGGTACCGCTGCGGATGACAGAGACCAGATCATCGACTTGCGCGAGGTAGCAATCGTGCTGCAGGCCGCCGAGATGGGTCCGCTGTAGCGGGTGGCGCCAGTCCCCATCGTTCTCGTGAGTCCACACATGCAGGGTCGGCACCGCGAGCGTGCCACGCTCGCCGCCAATCACGTAGCAGTCGCCCGGCTGGTGCGCGAGGTAGAGCGCCTGTTTGGCCGCCATGTCCCAGACGTAAGGGGACGGCACCGCGTCGCTGAGCAGAAAGCTGCCGAGCGCTCCGCTCTCGAACTTGAGGATCACGGCGGCCGTGTCCTCGACGGCAAAGCCGCGCGCGGAATTGTTGGAGACCGCCTGCACGCTTTCGATATCACCGCAGAGATAACGCAGCACGTCGATGTCGTGGATGAGGTTGATCAGCAACGGCCCGCCGCCGGGCTCGCGGCGCCACGCAGTATCGAAATAATCGAGCGGCTTCTTGGTGAGCCACAGACCGTTGACGGCAAGGATGCGACCCAGCCGGCCGCTCTCGATGATCTGCCGCGCCTGGCGGATGTCGGAAGCGTGGCGCCGATGATGCCCCACCATCATGGGAACGCCGGTTGCCTCCGCCGCCTCGACCAGCTTCAGCCCCTCGGCGATCGTGGCAGTGACCGGCTTTTCCATGAAGAGCGGGATCTTCCGCTTCACTACCTCGAGCCCGGCCTCGAGGTGGAGATGGTTCGGCAGGGCGACGACGACGCCGTCGGGCTTCGTCGCGTCCATCATCTCGCGGTAATCGGCAAAGTGCGGCACATCGAATGCCGCGACTGCCGCGGCCGCATCGGGAGCGGGATCCGCAACGCCCACGAGTTCCGTATCCGGATGCCGGCGAATGAGCCGCGCATGCTCGCGCCCCATCAGCCCAAATCCTGCGATGGCGATCCGTAGCCGTGCCATATAACTCCTCCCGATAGTCCTGGCTCGCGGCTGATCCTAGCTGGAAGTCCAAGACAGGCAACAGAAGTCAGGAGAAGGCCATCGCGCAGTCCACAAATCCGCAACCAACGAAAAAGGAGCGCCGGTTTCCCGCGCGCTCCTTTTGCAGTGGTAATATCGGATAAGATTAGATCATGCCCAGTGCCGAGAGGTAGAGATCGAGCATTGCCTCTTCTTCCTCACGCTCGGCTTGGTCCTTCTTGCGCAGTCGGATGATGGTGCGCATCGCCTTGGTGTCGAAGCCCGTGCCTTTAGCCTCGGCATAGACGTCCTTGATGTCGTCGGAGATCGTCTTCTTCTCTTCCTCGAGGCGTTCGATGCGCTCGATGAAGGCACGCAGCTGGCCTGCGGCAACGGTCTGGCTGCTTCCGGTGATTTCGTCTGACATCGTAACTCCAGCAGTGATGTTCGTTCAGGGGGGACATGGGCGCAACAGAGTCGCGCCGCTTAGAGGGATGCGGTTTCGTTGCCCCACGCGGCGCGAAGAATCAATGGTCTTTTGGCCGGCTCTTCTCGAACGCCGCCTGCTTGTCCGGCGAAGCCTCGGTCTGGTAGCGCGCGCGCCACTCGTCGTAGGGCATGCCGTAGATGATTTCCCGCGACGTCTCCTTGTCGAGCGCGATGCCGGAGGCCTCGGCTGCCTCGCGGTACCAGTTGGAGAGGCAGTTGCGGCAGAAGCCCGCAAGGTTCATCAGGTCGATGTTCTGCACGTCGGTGCGCTCGCGAAGATGCGCCACCAGCCGGCGGAATGCTGCCGCCTCAAGATCCCGCTTCTGCTCTTCAGTCAGCTCGGTCATCGGTTCATCTCCCTCGTCAGCGGCCCGGTGCGCGAGCCGTACTGGCGTACCTCATGGATATCGGCCATGGCGTTGATCGATTCAAGCATAGGGGCAAGCCGCTCTGCCCATTCGAGCTGGCCGTTCTCGTCGGCAATCAGGTCCTGGCGGATCTCCAGCAGCGCGTGCGCATAGCCGTTGACGATGCAGTGGCGGTACATGGTGTCGCCGCGCAGCGCCCCGTCATAGGGCTCATTGTCACCGACAATGAGCCCCGGCCAAGCCGATAGCAGCTCGATCAGCGGCTGCACCGCGCGCGGATCGGAATCCCAAAGCACGCCCGCGTGCCACGGCCGCGCCCGGCCCTGCATGAACGGCGTGAAGGAGTGGACGGAGAAGACGAAGGGCGCAGCTCCCGTTGCCTCGGCCACCGAGGCGATCACTGAGCCCACCGCCTGTTGATAGGGCCGGTAGTAGTTTTCGATCCGCCGCTGGCGCTCTTCCTCGTTCAGCGGGTAGTTCGCCGGGATGATGGTGCCGTCATAGAGCTGGCGGATCAGCGTCGGGTCGTCCTCCCCACGGTTCGGATCGATCAGCAGGCGAGAGAAACGCGCCATCACCGCGGGAACGCCCAAAAGCTTCGCCAGCGCGCGTGTAACGCCCTCGACGCCGATGTCATAGGCGATGTGCCGGTCGAACTCGCTGGCCGGCAGGCCGAGATCACCGTACTGTTCGGGAAGCTCTCGCCCGGCGTGGTCGGCCACGAGAACCAGCCCCCTGGTCCTGTCCCCGTCGATCAGCTCAAAGGGGGCGAAAAGTGAGTCGCGCGTCATGAGAAATCAGTCGTTCCATAGGCGAATGGCGCAACTGTGTTCCACGAAGCAGGCCAGCATGCAATGGCGCACGGAGGAGGTCTGTTGAGGTCAGGCAGTATCAGGCCACAAATGCGTCAGATCCGGTAAGTCTAATCGTTTCGATTAGCCGCGCCCACGCGTTGACATGTCGCGGCAGTTCTTCGAAAAGAGGCTCAGCATGGCGATTCCTTTGGCGGACAAGATGAGGACGGCTTTGGCAACCGCAGCAAGCTCGCGGCTGGCGGCTTGCACTCTTGGCTTGACGGTCGCTGCAGGAGCACTCCTCGCCGCGCCCAACGCCGCTTTCGCCGATTTTCGCGTTTGCAACGCGACGCAGAGTCTCGTCGGCGTCGCGATCGGCTACCGCGCAAGCACCGGCTGGGTGACGGAAGGCTGGTGGCACATCGAGGCTTCGAGCTGCAAGACGCTGATCGAGGGTCCGCTCTCGTCGCGCTATTACTACCTCTACGCAGAGGATGCGGATCGCGGCGGTCGCTGGGACGGCCCGGTCAACATGTGCGTCGCCGAACGCGAGTTCAAGATTGCCGGCGCGGGTGACTGCTTTGCCCGCGGCTTCCAACGCGCCGGTTTCCAGGAATATGACACCCGGGAGCAGTCCAGCTGGATGGTCCAGCTGACGGATGGTCCCGTCAACGACGGGCCCGCCGTCACCGGAGCAGGTACTCAATGAGACGTAGCCGTAAGGTCAAGATACTCGCCACACTCGGCCCGGCTTCCTCTGAAGAACACATGATCAAGCGGCTCTTTGAAGCCGGCGCCGACGTGTTCCGGATCAACATGAGCCATGCCGACCACGACCTGATGCGCACGCTGGTCGGACGCATCCGCAACGTGGAGCGGGAGGTTGGCCGGCCGATCGGCATCCTTGCGGACCTGCAGGGCCCGAAGCTGCGTGTCGGCAAGTTTGCCAATGGCGCGGAAACGCTCACCGTGGGCCAGACTTTCACGCTGGATGACGACCCGAAGCCGGGCGATTCCACCCGCGTCTACCTGCCCCATCCGGAAATCCTGAAGGCCGTGCAGCCGGGCCATCATCTGCTGATCGATGACGGGCGCCTGCGCCTGCGCGCGGTGGAGGCCGATGGCAAGAAGATCGTCTGCACCGTCGTTTCCGGCACCAAGATATCGGACCGCAAGGGCGTCAGCCTGCCGGATACCGACCTTCCGGTCGGCGCACTGACGGCAAAGGACCGCAAGGACCTCGATGCGGCGCTCGATGCCGGCGTCGACTGGATCGCGCTGTCCTTCATCCAGCGCCCCGAGGACCTCGCCGAGGCCCGCAAGATCGCCCGCGGTCGCGCGCTGCTGCTCTCGAAGATCGAGAAGCCGCAGGCTGTTACCCGCTTGGCTGAAATCATCGAGCTTTCCGACGCGCTGATGGTCGCCCGTGGCGATCTCGGCGTGGAAATGCCGCTCGAGGCTGTCCCCGGCATCCAGAA
This sequence comes from Aminobacter sp. J41, assembly GCF_000526635.1. Taxonomy (GTDB): domain Bacteria; phylum Pseudomonadota; class Alphaproteobacteria; order Rhizobiales; family Rhizobiaceae; genus Aerobium. The sequence goes on along the minus strand of NZ_JAGL01000005.1, from coordinate 10,365 downwards.
GCAGATCACCCGCGCGGCCCGCAAGGCCGGCAAGCCGGTTGTGGTCGCCACCCAGATGCTGGAATCGATGATCTCCGCACCGGTGCCGACCCGCGCCGAGGTGTCGGACGTCTCGATCGCCGTGTTCGAGGGCGCCGACGCCATCATGCTGTCGGCCGAATCTGCTGCTGGCGATTATCCGGTCGAAGCCGTGGCGACGATGAACGCCATTGCCGAGCAGGTGGAGCGCGATCCGCTCTATCCCGGCATCATCAACGCGCAGCGTTCCGAGCCGGAGCCGACGGGCGCCGATGCGATTTCGCTTGCCGCCCGCGAGATCGGCGAGACGCTGAAGCTCTCGGCCATCGTCTCCTATACCGCCTCGGGCGCGACGGGCCTGCGCGCCGCGCGTGAGCGCCCGCAGCTGCCGATCATCGCCCTTTCGCCCGTCACCGAGACCACCCGCCGGCTGTCGCTGGTGTGGGGCATCCACTGCGTGGTGACGGAAGATGCGTACAACCTCGACGACATGGTCGACCGCGCGTGCCGCATCGCCAAGGAAGAAGGCTTCGCCAAGGCCGGCGACCGCATCATCATCATGGCAGGCGTGCCGCTCCGCACGCCGGGCGCCACCAACATGCTGCGCATCGCCATCGTCAACTGACACTCGTCAACTGACACCGGCGCAACTCTTCCTGCAAACGGTCTGAAAGTCAGATCCCCTGCCCGGCAAGCTCGTCCGCGAGCTTGCCGAGTTCGGTTTGCGCCTCGCGCATCATCGGATAGATCTCAAGCAGCCGCTGGTAGGCGCGCATAGCTGCCTCCTTGCGGTCGTCCTCGCGAAGAATCGTTGCCATGCCGGAAAGCGCCCCGAAATGGCGCGGCTCAAGCTCGAGCACGCGGCCGATGTCGGCCATCGCCTTCGGGTAGTCGCCATTCATGAAGTGGACGGTCGCGCGCCGGTTCCAGCCCTCAGCATAGTTGGGCGCCAGCAATATCACCTGGTCGAGCAGGTCGAGCGCGACGTCGTTCTGCTCGCTGTCCATCGCTTCCTGCGCCCAGAGCATCAGGAGATCGATGCTGGCGCTGCCCGACTGCGACCACTGCTGGAGAATGCGGGTGGAGACCCTGCGGGCGGTGCCCTCGTCACGGGCGCGCTTCAGCTCGGCGAACAGCGCATCGAGCCGTGCCTTCGGCTGCTCAGCCGTCAGGCTTGCCGCATGCCGGCCAGACTGCTGGGCCAGCGCACCGCCAGCCGGCAGCGCGCCCAGCACCAGGCCAAGGGCCAAAATAAAAACGTTCCGCATGCGCAGGAATCTACCTGCAGCGTGCGGAACGTCAATCGAATATCGCGTGAGGTGCGTTAGGGGATTAGCCCTGACGAGCCTTGTAGCGCGGGTCGGTCTTGTTGATGATGTAGACGCGGCCCTTGCGGCGAACCAAACGATTGTCGCGGTGACGGCCCTTGAGCGCCTTGAGCGAGTTCTTGATCTTCATCGGTCTAGCCCGTGTTCTGATGTGCCCATACGGGCCAAATTGAAAGCGTGCCGCAAGGCACGCCGCGAAATCGGGTTGCTCATAGCTGGCAGGTGCTTGCCTGTCAACCAGTTCCGCGCGTTACGGCCCTACGCGGAAGCCTTTCTGAAACCCACCGCCAGCATGCCCGCGCCAATCAGCAACGAGCCGCCGGTCCGGTTGACGATACGCTGCACGCTGGTCTTACGAAACGCCCCGCGCGCCATCGAGCCAAGCAGTGCGTAGGCCGCCGCGTTGAGGGTCGCAAGGATCACGAATGTGGTCTCGAACACGACCATCTGGGTCAGCGCAGGTGCGGCCGGATCGAGAAACTGGGGCAGGAAAGCGACAAAGAAGATGATGCTCTTCGGGTTGAGCGCGGTGACGACATAAGCGTGCAGGAAGATGCGCCGCGCGTTGGTCTCCTTCTCGGCCTGCGGGATTGCTCCGTCGCCCACCGGCGCGCGCCAGAGCTTGATGCCGAGATAGACGAGATAGGCGGCGCCGATCCACTTCAGCACCGTGAACAGCGTCGCCGATGTGGCAAGCAGCGCGCCGACGCCGAGCATCGAGGCGGTCATGGCGGTGAAATCACCGAGTGCGACGCCGGCAACGGTCGCGGAAGCCACGCGCCGGCCATGGCTCAGCGCATAGGAGACAACGAGAAGGATGGTCGGGCCCGGTATGGCCAGCATGATCGCCGACGCCACCGCAAATGCAGCCCAGGTTTCAAACGACATCTGCACCTCCTGGGAGAAACAGGAGCTGCAGCAAGCCACGAATGGTGGGGCCGTGCAAGGACCGCGCCTGTCAGCCCCGGTTGATGCGGGTGAAGTGGCCCATCTTGCGGCCCGGTCGCGCCTCGGCCTTGCCGTAGAGGTGCAGCACCAGTTCGGGCTCGGCGAGCAGCTGCGGCGTGCGCAGGATATCGTCGCCGATCAGGTTCTCCATCACGCAGTCGCTGTGGCGACGCGGATCGCCGAGCGGCAAGCCCGCGACGGCACGGATATGCTGCTCGAACTGCGAGATCGCGCAGGCCGCCTCCGTCCAGTGGCCGGAATTGTGCACGCGCGGCGCGATTTCGTTGGCGAGCACCGAGCCGTCAGGCAGCACGAACAGTTCGACGCCGATGACGCCGACATAGTCGAGCCCTGCGAGGATCTTCCTCGCCACCTCGCGCGCAGCCTCGGCGGTTGCATCGCTGATCGACGCGGGAACGGTCGAGGTGTGCAGGATGCCGTTGCGATGGACGTTCTCGGCCGGATCGTAGGCCTCGACGTGTCCATCCTTGCTCCGGGCGGCGATGACCGAAATCTCGCGCTCGAACGGCACCAGCGATTCGAGGATCAGTGGCACCGATCCCATCGCCACATAGGCGTCCTTCGCGTCCTCGGCGGTCGCGTTGCGGAATAGGCGCTGACCCTTGCCGTCATAACCGAGGCGGCGGGTCTTGAGGATGCCGTTGCCGCCAAAAGCTTCAAGTCCGGCGATGAGATCCTCGTCGCTGTCGACCTTGACGAACTTTGCCGTCGCGATGCCCATCGCATTGAGCGTGGTCTTTTCGGTAACGCGGTCCTGCGCGGCCTCAAGCGCGGCGGGCGGCGGGAACACCGGCACCTTCGCGTTCAGAGCGATCGCGGCTTCGACCGGGACGTTCTCAAATTCGTAGGTAACGACGGCGCAGTCCTTGGCAAGAGCTTCGAGCGCGTCAGCGTCATCGTAAGGAGCGACGAGCTGCTCGTTCGCGGTCTGCGCGGCCGGGCAGTCTTCCTGCGGCTCGAGAACGATCGTGCGATAGCCGAGGCGCGCCGCGGCGATCGAGAGCATCCGGCCAAGCTGGCCGCCGCCGACGATGCCGATCGTCGAGCCGAGGGGAAGAGGAGAGGTCATGCTTCGTCCGTCGGAAATTCTGCGACCTTGTCGGTCTGGGCAGCACGCCAGGCATCTAGCCGTTCGGCCAGCGCCTCGTCATGAAGGGCAAGAACGGCAGCCGCGAGCAGCGCCGCGTTGATGGCGCCGGCCTTGCCGATCGCCAGCGTGCCGACTGGGATACCGCCCGGCATCTGCACGATCGAGAGCAGCGAGTCCTGGCCCGAAAGCGCCTTGGATTCGACCGGCACGCCGAATACCGGCAGCGGCGTCATGGCAGCGGTCATGCCGGGCAGATGGGCAGCACCGCCGGCGCCGGCGATGATGACTTTGAAGCCCTTTGCCTTGGCGGTGGTGGCGAAATCATACAGCCGCTGCGGCGTGCGGTGCGCCGAAACTATGCGGCTTTCATGCGAGATCCCGAGGGCGGTGAGCATTTCCGACGCGTGGCGCATCGTCGCCCAGTCGGACTGGCTCCCCATGATGATTGCGACGTCTGCGGGGCTGCTGGCCATGGTCGGTACTCCATTCGGGACCGCCGCCGATTAACGCAATCGGGCCCCTGCCGCAAGCTGCGGGCGCGTCAGGCTATGATGTCCGGGATGATACGATCTTCGAGTTCCTGCAGCCGGTCCTTCAGGGCCAGCTTCTTCTTCTTCATACGCTGGATCTGCAGCGCATCACAGCCAACGGCCATCATCGCGTTGATCGCAGCGTCGAAGTCGGAGTGTTCCTGTTTGAGCTTGGCGAACTCGAGACGAAGAGAGGCCTGTTCCTGATCCGACATACCAATCCGAGTGCTGCTTAGACTGCGACGCCCATAAAGGGAGGAAGATTCGACGCATCCTTGCATCGACCATGGCTAAGCATAGCACAAGTCAGGACGCGGCGAAATGACACCAAGAGGCATTCGACAGGACACATTTTAGGTGGCAGACTGTCTTTGTGCCGTCATGAAACACAACGGCCACTGATGGCCCTGATGGCACGTACGAGGAACCAGAAGGGAGAGCCTAATATGTCTCTTGCATCCCACCTTGCTGAGCTGGAACGAAAGCACGGCGACCTCGAACGTCAAATCGATGAGGCGCTGAATCAGCCCTCGTTCGATACCATCGAGCTCACCAAGCTCAAGCGCCGCAAGCTGGCACTCAAGGACGAGATCAGGAAACTCCAGGCTCCGACGCAGCACTGAGGCGCTGGGCAGAATTCCGAAAATCGATTTGTGCTCTGCCGACGGCGCCCGCGCCGTCGGTTTCGTTTTTTACTCCTGCCAGAACTGGTCCAGCCAAAGATTGAGCTTCACGAAGCCGGGTTCACTGATCTCGTAGACGCGTCTGGTGCCTTGCGAGCGCACGGAAACGAGCCCGCTGTCGAGCAGGATCTTCAGGTGCTGCGACACGGCCGGCCGAGAAACGGGAAGCCCGTTCGCGAGCTGGTTGACGGTCTTCGGTCCCCGCCTGAGCTCCTCAAGCAGGTAACGCCTGTTCGTGTCAGCAATCGCCGTGAACGCGTCGGGCTGGCCCATGGCCGGAAATCCTAGACTTCCCTTGCGGAAACTCAAGTCTCCGCGTCGGCCGGCCGCGTCTCCTCCGGCTCGGCTTCAGGTACCGCCTCAGGCCTGGGTTGCTCCTCCGCGGGCGTTGCAGCATCCGCATCGGCGCGCGGATCGAGCAGCGTGGACTGCGGCGTGCCGATCCGGTCGGAGGGCAGCGTGAGGAACGCCTCGCGATCCTCGATCGGAACCGGTGCGCGCAGGCGTACACGCAGCAGCGAGTAGGCGCCAAGCGCAAGGTGCGGGGCGGCGGTTGCCAGGAACAGGCCTTCGGGGCGCATCTCCCCCATCAGCGCAGCGCCGAGCAGCGGGCCGATCATCGTCCCGAAGCCATAGAGGAACAGCAGGCCGCCCGACACCTTCACGAAATCCTCGGGCTTCGCGTGGTCGTTCGCGTGCGCAACCGCGATCGAATAGAGCGTGTAGGCAAGGCCGCCATAAAGCCCCGTGATGATCAGGATCGGAGCAAGCTCCCTCGGCATGAAGAGGAACATCACGAGGCCGCACAGCGCCGCGCCAAACGAGGCCGCGGCCAGCACGTAGCGGCGGTCGGTGCGGTCGGAGGCGCGCCCGACCGGAACCTGCGCCAACGCGCCGAACAGAACCACGAGGCTCATCATCAGCGCCACATTTCCGGAGGCAAGGCCTGCACGCGCACCGTAAACCGCGCCAAGCGTGCCCCACGCGCCGTTGGCGACGCCCACCAGTAGGCAGCCGACCGCCGCGACCGGCGAATTCTTATAGAGGCCCGGAACGTCGAGCTTGACGTCGGCGAGCGGCTGCGGGCTCGCGGCCGAGGACACGGCGGTCGGGATCACCGAGGCACAGAAAAAGATGCCGACGATGAGGAAGAGGTCCGCGGTTGCCACGTCAAAAACAGCTACCAGCATCTGGCCACCCATGATCGAGGCGTAGGTGACCATCATGTAGAGGCCGAACACCCGTCCGCGGTTTTCGTTGGTCGCCTTCTCGTTGAGCCAGCTCTCGATCACCATGAAGGCGCCGGCCATGGCAAAGCCGGTTCCCGCGCGCAGCACGATCCAAGCCGTTTCGTTGATCCAGATGCCGGTCATCAGCGCGATCATCGCCGCCGACGCCGCCAGCGCGCTGAAGGAGCGGATATGCCCGACTTTTCGCACCAGACGCGGAATGAAGTAGCAGCCGGCAACGAAACCACCGGCCCAGGCCGTGCCGAGCAGGCCGAGGGAGGCGGTCGAAAAGCCTTCGGCCTGGCCGCGCAGCGGCAGGACAAGGCCATGCAGGCCGGAAGCGGCCAGCAGGAAGGCTGTGCCGCTCAGCAGGGAAAAGATGGCGCGGTAGGTCGTGAACATCGGCAGGCTCCGTGCGCCCATCTTCCTTGAGATTCGCACATCAGGGTGAATCGGCAGCGCCGTTTTGTCCACTGACCGCGACAATTAGATGACACGCGGATCAAACGCGTACTATCATCTTTTCTCGGCGTCCCTACCGGTTGCATTTGCTGAACTTATGCATAGGCTGACGTTCGGGAAGGGGCCATGTCATGCGTTACGTTCAGCTTCGCGCATTCCATTATGTCGCCATCTGCGGAGGGTTCTCCCGGGCGGCAGAGGCGATGTTCCTCACCCAGCCGGCGGTGTCCGACCAGGTGCGCAAGCTGGAGGAGGAATACGACGTCCTCCTGTTCAACCGGCACAAAAAGCAGGTGACGCTGACCGAGACCGGCCAGCGGCTGCTGGAGATCACCCGGCGAATGTTCGACATCGAGCAGCAGGCGCTGGAGCTTTTGTCGGAATCGAGGGCGCTGCGCTCAGGCACGCTGCGCATCGTGGCTGATGCCGCGCACCACATGCTGCATATCCTGGCCCGCTTTCGCGAGGTTTATCCCGGCATCTCGATCTCGTTGCAGTCCGGCAATACGGAGACCGTCATCTCCAGCCTCTACAGCTACGAAGCAGACATCGGCGTGCTGGGCGGCCTGCCATCCGGCCGCGACTTCGAGGTCGTGCGCCTGAACTCAACGCCGATCGTCGCCTTCGTGGCAACCAGCCACCACCTCGCCGACCGCACCTCGCTGACCTTCGAGGATCTTGCAAAAGAGCCGCTCGTCATGCGCGAACGCGGCTCGAAGACGCGGCAGAAGCTGGAGGAGCGCGCGGCCGAACTCGGAATCGAACTCAAGCCGGCTATCGAGGCGGAGGGCCGCGAGGCCGTCCGCGAGATCGTCGCGTCCGGCGGCGGCATCGGCTTCGTCTCCTCGGCCGAGTTCGGTCAGGAGGGACGGCTGGTGCGCATTCCGATCGAAGGACCGGAAATGCTGATGGACGAGGCGCTGATCTGCCTGCGCGAGCGCGCCGGCGGCAAGCTCGTCAGCGCCTTCCTCGAGATCGCTCGCGCAATGACGGAGGCCGAAGCTATCCGGCCATGATGGCGCGCTCGACGATGTCGAGCGCCCGGTCGAGATCCTCGCGCTCGATCGTCATCGGCGGCGACAGCGTCAGTACGCTGCCCGACGACACCTTGAACGACAGGCCTTCCTCGAGGCAGCGATAGAACACGCGCTCGGCGCGCTCGACCGCTGGCAGCCGCGCATCCCGGTCCTCGGTCAGCTCGACGCCGAACATCGCCCCGCGGCCGCGGACATTGGCGATGTAGGGGGTCTTGTCCATCAAATTGCTGAGCCGCTCGATCGCATAAGCGCCGAACTCGGCCGCACGCTCGGCAAGTCCTTCCTCGCGGATGACGTTGATGGTCGTCAACGCCGCGCGTGAGGTAACCGGATTCTTCTCGTGTGTGTAGTGGCCGATGGCGTAATCACCGGCAAGATCAAGGTCGCGCCGCGCCACCACCGCCGCGATCGGCAGGATCGCACCGCCAAGCGCCTTGCCGAGCACCAGGATGTCCGGAACGACGCCGTCGTCCTCGTGGGCGAAGAACTTGCCGGTCTTGCCAAGGCCCGTCGGGATCTCATCGAAGATGAGAAGCGTGCCGTGGCGGTCGCAGGCCTCGCGCACCTTCTTCCAGAAGCCGGGCGCGGGCGGCAGCGCCGACGTCGCGCGCATAGGCTCCGCAATGAAGGCGGCAATGTCGCCTTCACGGCCAAGAACGTAGTCGATCATATTGGCGCAGGCTTCCGCCGACGCCTCCAGCGTCTTGTGGCCATAGGGGCAGCGGAACGCATCCCAGGGCGCGACATGCTCGGCGCCGGGCAGCAGCGCTCCCGCAATCTTGGAGGCACGGAAGGTCGCTTCGCCGCCGACGCTCGATGCGCCGAAGCCGGCACCATGGAAGGCATCCCAGAACGACAGCGTCTTGTGCCGACCGGTCGCGATCTTGGCGATACGCAGTGCCACTTCAACGGCGTCCGAGCCGCCGGTCGTGAACAGCACCTTGCCGAGGTTGCCCGGGGCGATCTCACCCAGCTTTTCCGCGAGCGCGACCGCCGGCTCGCAGGTGAAGCGGCGCGGCGCGAAGCTCAGCTCGTCGAGCTGCGCCTTGATTGCCCCGACCACCTTCGGATGCGCATAGCCGATGTGGTGAACACTGTTGCCATGGAAATCCATATAGCGCTTGCCGGCGATGTCCTCGATCCAGATGCCCTCGGCCCTTGCGATCGTCGACATGCATGGGGATGAAAGGCTCTGGTGCAGGAAGGCGTCGGCGTCGCGCTCGATCAGCCGTTTCGTTGCCGGATGCTGCTGCGCTGCGTTCCAGCGCGCGCGTGCGTCGGAGCGGTTCGACTCCCCCTCAGTGTGAACCTTCATGCCATTCCCCTTTATTGTCATTGCTGGTGGGCGAGCCAGGCGGCTCACCCGAAAAGTTCTGAAACCGTCTCCTCGCCGATGGCAAAGCCGATGCTGGCCCCTACTCCGCTCGTCACCATCGCAAGACGCACGTCCGGGTGCGGCGCGTCGACAAAGAACGCCTGTAGACCCGACGCATAGGTGCCAACCCAGCGGGCGACGACCGGCAGCTGCAGCCCGCCGAACAGCCGCTCGAACTCGCCGATGATCAACCGGTCGACGGCCTCCGCCCCGAATGGATCCGGCGTGGGACCGTAGTGGTGCGAGTCGCCGATGACCAGCGAGCCGTCCGGGCCTTGCGCCACGATCAGATGGATGCCGTTGGCAAGCTCCTCTGCCTGCTCGGCCTGAAGCCGCGCTTTCAGCGCCGCGGCCTCCGGACGGGCGGCATAGCCGTCATAGCGGATCAGGCTGAGGTCGGAGAGGATTGCAGCCGACAGCCGGAAGCCGGGATCGGCCAGCCGCACCATCTGCAACTTGCAGCGCTGCACGCGCCGCTTAGCGATCCGGTCCGCGAACAGCCCGGTCAGGTCGTCGCCTGAGCAGACGACAATCTTTTTCGCGGCGATTTCGCCATCAATCGTCCGCACGACGCCCGGTTCGACCGCTGAAACGGCTGTCGAGAAACAGAATTCTACGCCCTGGCTGGCCAGATAGCTGACGATGCGCGGCACCGCATCGCGCGATTCGACCCTCAGTTCGTACGGGCTGTAAAGGCCGCCGGCGAGACGAGCCGCATCGAGCTGCGGTTGTCGCTCGGCCACCGCCTGCGGCGTCAGCAGCGTGCACTCAGCACCGTCCGCCGTCGCGGCATAGCTTTCCAGCACCGCCATCGCCTCCGGCCGCTGCGCGGCGACGATCGCGCCGCGATGCATCACGTCGATGCTGGCTTTCCCGGCAACATCCATCCAGATCTCGCGGCTTACCAGCGCACGGCTGCGGATGGAACTGCTGTCCTGCCCCGTCACCGTGACGAGGCCGAAATTGCGGATCGAGGCACCATTGGGCTGCGCGTCGCGATCGATAACGACGACGCGCAGACCCCGCTTAAGTCCCGCGAGCGCGTGGGCGAGGCCCACGATGCCCGCACCAACGATCGCGAGGTCGTATGTCACGCTGTCACCACGGCAGGGAGAATGTCTTGACGTTGGTGTAGGACTTCATCGCCTCGATGACGCCCTCCTTGTAGCCGTTGCCGCTATCCTTGATGCCGCCGAACGGGCTCATCTCGATGCGGTAGCCTGGGACTTCCCAGATGTTGACCGTACCGACCTTGAGGCCGGCGATGTACTTCTGCATGCGGCGGAAGTCGTTGGTGCAGACACCCGAGGAGAGGCCAAAGGCGGTCGAGTTGGAGAGCGCGATCAGCGCATCGTCATCATCCGGCGCGCGGATGATCGGCACGATCGGGCCGAAGGTTTCCTCCATGACGAGCTCGGAGGAATGCGGCACGCGGTCGACGACGATCGGCGGCAGGAGCGCACCCTGGCGGCCGGGNTGNTAGAGGATCTCGGCACCGGCTTCNGCGGCCATNTANACGCGCTGTTCGAAGAGCGCNGCGGCCCTTTCGTGCACCACGGTGCCGAGCTCGGTCGCCCGGTCCATCGGATCGCCGAACTTCAGCTTCTTCGCGCGTTCGAGCACCATCGGCACGAAGCGATCGGC
>NZ_JAGL01000004.1 GCF_000526635.1 Aminobacter sp. J41 | reverse complement strand
ACGCCGCTTCCCGGAGCAACGGACCTGAAGCCCGGCTCCGCCACGCGGCCGTTCTTCGGCGTCCAGCCGCAGCTGGTCGACAATGACGGCAATGTTCTCGAAGGTGCCGCCGACGGCAATCTGTGCATCACCGCCTCATGGCCGGGACAGATGCGCACCGTCTATGGCGACCATGAGCGCTTCATCCAGACCTACTTCTCGACCTATCAGGGCAAGTACTTTACCGGCGACGGCTGCCGCCGCGACGAGGACGGCTATTACTGGATCACCGGCCGCGTCGATGACGTCATCAACGTCTCGGGCCACCGCATGGGCACGGCGGAAGTCGAATCCGCGCTCGTCTCCCACGAAAAGGTCTCCGAGGCAGCCGTGGTCGGCTATCCGCACCCGATCAAGGGCCAGGGCATCTATTGCTACGTGACGCTGATGGCGGGCGAGGAGGGCTCGGACGAACTGCGCAAGGAGCTGGTCGCGCATGTGCGCAAGGAGATCGGCCCGATTGCCTCGCCTGACCTCATCCAGTTCTCGCCCGGCCTGCCGAAGACGCGTTCGGGCAAGATCATGCGCCGCATTCTGCGCAAGATCGCCGAGGACGATTTCGAGTCGCTCGGCGACACCTCAACGCTTGCCGACCCCGCCGTCGTCACCGACCTGATCGAAAACCGGCAGAACAAAAGGGCGTGAGGCGAAAGCCCCCGCCGGACCATCAAAGCAACACAGCGCCGCGCATCACCCGCGCGGCGCTGCGCATTTGGCGAGGCCGTGCAGCAAGGCTATGCCATTACCAGACCGTCACCGCGATGCAGATCCACCGTTCGGGCCTGGATCCTCGGGTCGAGCCCGAGGATGACGATTGAATTGACGAGGAAGAACTCTGCGATGGCGCTGGTGCCTGCCAGAAGCGTTTCAGCCGCCAGGCCTTTTTGACCTAACGATTACGTCCCCACCTCGTCATCCTCGGGCTCGACCCGAGGATCCAGGCCGGAACGCTGCCAACAAACCAGCGGTGAAGAACGAGCTCCGTCCTTCAACACCCCATCCGCTCTCGGATCCGATCAACCTGTTCCTTGGAACGACAGACGTTCTCGCAAGGAATGCCATCGCCATCCCCATCAGCACGGCTGTAGCCGCTGCACCAGAGGATCACGGCCTCCTCGCAGCTGCGGACCGCCTTGCAGCTGCGCGCCTGCGCCATCAGGACGTAGTTCATGGCGGGTGAGGGCCGCGACATCGGGATTTCCTGAGGGGCGGAAGTCGCAGCAAAAGCCTCCGGGCCAGCGAAATTTGGCGCCAGCGCGAATGGCACCGCCAGAAAGATGAGCGCGCCTAATCCCCGATTTTTCATGCCCCTGCCCTTGCTCCCATCGGCAGCTTAGTCGCCGCCGGGATGAGACTTCAACCTTCTTCCCTTGCAATCCGGACCAAAGGACCCCACACTTTCCTTCGTGTTCAACGAAACGAAAGGAGGTGATCCGATGTCGAGTGGTTTCAACCGTAGCGTGGCCCCGGCGGATCGCCCTTTCGGGAAGCAGTCTTCCTGACAGGCGCGTGACGCGCGGTTGGTGGGAATCCACCCCACGGGCCGCACCACGGAAGAAAACGCGAAGGGCCGGCAGAGATGCCGGCCCTTTTCCTTTCCGGAAAGAACTCACTTCGTGAGCGCCAGGCGCTCGATGTTGCCCGCGATCGCCTTGAAGGTGGAAATCAGCTCCTGCCCGGTCGAGGCAAGATAGTAGTGCTTGACGCCGCCGGTGTCGGGCGAAGCGCAGTTGGACATCACCGCCTTGGCGGAAGACTGATCCAGCTTGAAGCCGACGGTGAAAATTTCGACTCCCGCCTTCTTCATCTCGGTGCAGAATTTTTCGGCGTAGTTGCGCGCCTTGAAGGCCTGGTTGCGCACCTCCTGGCCGTAGGGCACGTCGGCATGCGCGGTGTTGAATTCGCCGTCCGTCATCAGGATGGCATACTTGGCGTACTTCTTGTCGCCGTAGGGATGCGGCTGGGCCGAGGCAGACAACACACCGGACCACTTTGGTGACAGCAGATACCAGCCCCACTGGATGCCAACCTGGCCGGCAGTGTAGCCGTCGGCATTGAACGAATCGATCCGGGCTTTCAGCGCATTGGCATCGGCCGTCAGCGGCATTAGCGCCGCGGAGGGACAGAACTTGATTCGGTAATCGCGATTCACCCGCTGCACCTCAGGGCCTGCGTCAGTGAACTGGTTGGTCCCCTCGCGCTCTGTGCTGCACAGCGGTCCCGAATAGCTGGCAAGCGTCACTTTCGGCGCCTCGACTGGCGAGTCGCGGTCGGTCTCGACGTAGACCGTGTTCGACAGCGGCCCGGCATTCACCGAATCCGCATAGGGCACGATCGCGATGCGAACACGATCATTGCCGTGGAGGTTGCCACCTAGCAGCTGGTCGACGGCAGCCTTTGCCGCGGTTTTGAGATCCTTGAGCTTGTTCCCAGCCATCGAGCCGGTGATGTCGAGCACCATGGCAACGTCGATGTGGCGGTCGGAATAGATCGCGCTCGCCTCGGTGGTGATCCGCTGCTTATTGGCCGTGCCGAATACCGCGAAGGCAACATCGATCTCTACGCTCGCTTGCGCGGTAATCGTGCCGACGGTGCGGTCGATGACGAGGTTATCGAGTTGGACGCGTCCTTCCTCAGCGTAGGCGCGCAGGCCATTGGCGACGAGAAACGCCTCGACCACCTGTGGCGCATCCTTTTCCGCGATCGCTCCGGTGGTGAGGTCGCGCGCGGTCGAAGTCACCGCCGCATCGAGCGCCGCCACCAGGTTGGATCTCGTCAGGGCGATCTGCGCAACATTAACGCCATATCCGGCACCGAGCAGCAGCACCGGCATGGTCAGGCCGGCCATCATCGCGAAATTTCCGCGGCGGTCGCGCCACAACCTTCGTGCTGCGGCAGAAATTCTCGCAAGTCCAAGCATGTTTGCCTCCAGCGAGAATGACGAAACTTATTCGTCATCCAGCTGGCGAATAGAATATCTACTCGCCCGCGTGGCAAATCTGGGGACTTGCTATGAAGCAACTGTTAACAGCGCGGGCCGGACAGACATATTGGTTGAGGATAGGTGAACTCAATGAATAGTTTTACAGCTATTCACACGTTCTTCCTCGTGAAGTGAACTCGGTCGCGTCAGAAATCGCAGGCGACGCCCTTGATTTCCCAGTCGCCATAACGGGCCGGATCCTTGCCGCCGCGCCCGCCGATTTCCTTCGGCAGCTTGCCCTCGCGCTTCTGCATTTCCCGGCGCCGTTCCTCGGCTTCCGCGAGCGCGCGCAGGGCTGCAGGGGGAAGTTCACGAACTGGCTTTTCGGTCTGAGCTTCTTCGTTCTCGTGCATGGCCAAACATTGAATTTGTCGGGGATTCCACCCATCATATAGACAGTTAGCGTGGCGGGATCGACCCCGGCAACCGCTTGGGTACACTTATCGGAGACAGTCTGGATGAACGTCATCCGCACGGCAATGCTGCTGGCCCTGATGACGGCGCTCTTCATGGGCGTTGGCTACCTCATTGGCGGTGAAGGCGGCATGATGATCGCGTTCCTGATCGCTGCCGGCATGAACCTTTTCAGCTACTGGAATGCTGACAAGATGGTGCTGCGCATGCACAACGCGGTCGAGGTCGACGAGCGTAACGCCCCTGAATTCTACGGCATCGTCAAGGCGCTGGCCGAGCGCGCCGGCCTGCCGATGCCGCGCGTTTACCTGATCGACAACGCCCAGCCGAACGCCTTTGCGACCGGCCGCAACCCGCAGAACGCTGCGGTTGCCGCAACGACGGGGCTTCTTCAGCGCCTGTCCCGCGAGGAAGTCGCAGGCGTGATGGCGCACGAGCTCGCACACGTTCAGAACCGCGACACGCTGACCATGACGATCACGGCTACGCTTGCCGGCGCGATCTCGATGCTCGGCAACTTCGCCTTCTTCATGGGCGGCTCGAACCGCGAAAACAACAACCCGCTTGGTGCCATTGGCGTGCTCGTCGCCGTCATCGTTGCGCCGCTCGCGGCGATGATCGTGCAGATGGCGATCAGCCGCACGCGCGAATACGCTGCCGACCGGCGCGGCGCGGAAATCTGCGGCCAGCCGCTATGGCTTGCCTCGGCGCTGGAGAAGATCGCCACTGCCGCGCACGCGATCCGCAACGACGCGGCGGAGCACAACCCCGCCACCGCACACATGTTCATCATCAACCCGCTGTCGGGCGAGAAGATGGACAACCTGTTTTCGACCCACCCGGACACCGGCAACCGCATCGCGGCCCTGCGCAAGATGGCGCAGGAGTTCGGCACCGGCGGCGGCGCACCAACGCGGCGGGCAGATTCCGGCCCGGCCGCAGCCCCGCGCGGCGAAGCCCCCTCGCCGCAGGCCGGCCCCTGGGGTGCACGGCCCCAGGCTGAGCAGCCGCGTCCGAACAATCCGCAAACAAATCCATGGGGACGCAATCCCTCGGGTCCCTGGAGATAACGATCATGACTGACGGCGTTCGCCGCTCGCGCGGCGGCGCGAAGAAGACCTCCCCGAAACCAGCCGCAGACGCGCCGGGCCTTGCTGCCCGGCGTACTGCTGCACGGCTTCTGGCGGCGGTCGTCGACGCAAAGACTTCCCTCGATGGCCTGACAGACAACGATCACGGCCATCCGCAATTCCTCGCGCTCGATATGCGCGACCGGGCGCTGGTGCGTGCGATCCTGACGACGGCGCTGCGCTACCGCCTGACGATCGAGGCATTGATCGTGGCGCGGCTTGAGCGTCCGCTGCCGGCCAACGCCCGATCGCTGTCGCATATTCTGCATGTCGCGGCCGCGCAGATGCTGTTCCTCGACGTGCCGGATTCCGCCGCTGTCGACCTTGCCGTCACCCACGCGAAATCCGATCCACGCACCGCGCGCTTTGCCGCTCTCGTCAACGGCGTGCTGCGCGAGATGGCTCGGCGCAAGGATCGTGCGCTTCCAGCGGTCCTTGCAAAGACCGTCGATACCCCCGGCTGGTTCTTTGAGCGCCTCGTTGCCGCCTATGGTGAGGAGGTCGCGAAGGCCATTGCGGCAGCTCACCGCACCGAAGCGCCGATCGACCTCACGGTGAAATCGGATGCGGCCGGCTGGGCCGAAAAGCTCGGCGGCATAGTCCTGCCCACTGGCGGCGTTCGACTCGAATCGCTCGAGGGTTCCGTCACTCAGCTTCCCGGCTTCGCCGAAGGCGAGTGGTGGGTGCAGGATGCGGCTGCTTCCATCCCGGCGCAGATGCTGGGCGATAATTCCGGCCAGCGCGTCGCCGATCTTTGCGCGGCTCCCGGCGGCAAGACGGCACAGCTTGCACAGGCGGGTGCCCGTGTCACCGCACTTGAGCTTTCGCCCAACCGGGCAAAACGCCTTAAATCCAATCTCGAACGCCTGAAGCTCGACGCAGAAGTGATCGTCACCGACCTCTTTGCCTACGAGCCGGAGGAAAAGTTCGATGCTGTGCTGCTCGACGCGCCCTGCTCTTCCACCGGAACGGTGCGGCGTCATCCTGACGTGCTCTGGACCAAGGGCCCTGAGGACATCGAAAAGCTCGCCAGGCTGCAGGCCCGGATGCTCGAGAAGGCGCTGACGCTGGTAAAGCCCGGCGGGCGGATCGTCTTTTCCAACTGCTCGCTTGATCCGCAGGAAGGCGAACAGCTTTATCGCGATTTCCTCGCCGCACATCCGGAGGTCGAGCCCGACCTGGTAACGGTGGGTGAACTGGCATTCGCCGGACCCTTCTTGACGGAGCATGGCGCGCTTCGTACCACCCCCGCAGGCCTCGATCTCGGGGCTCCTGCACGGTCCGGTCTCGACGGCTTCTACGCCGCCCGGATGCGGCTTAGATAGGCCGGAATCCCGGCATTTTCGCCTTCGCAGGAATCAATCGCTCATCTAAGCTGCGCTCGCCGATCCTTTGGCGGGGTGCGGCGATTCGGAGGATGTCCGCTTTGACGCTCTTCAGGGGCAGCTCCCCGCAGATCTGGGGATTTGTAGCCTCGACCTTGTGGCGCAGACTGCGTGGCCGTCTGCGTGTAGGACCTGTTTATCGCTGGCGCTTCACGGGACGCACCCCGGAGCGGGTCCTGATCGCGCCCCCTGATTTACGTCTCGCCGACCCCCAGATCGCCATGGAAATCTACCATGGCCGCTTTCCTTTCGCCGGCCGCCTGGTCGACACCCACGGCCAGTCTCCGTTCACGATCAACGTCAACGACAGCGCCTGGAACTCAGCGCTGCACGGCTTCCGCTGGCTGCGCCACATGCGCGCCGCAGAGACCGACCTTGCCGCCGCCAATGCGCGTGCGCTGGTGCGCGACTGGATCAACGTGCATGGCCGCAAGATCAACGGCGTTGCGTGGATGCCAGCAATCACCGCGCGGCGCATCATCGCCTGGCTGCAGCACTCCGCCGTCGTGCTGCAGGGCGCCGACTATCCGTTCTACCGCCTGTTCCTGAAGTCGCTGGCGATTCAGATACGCTACCTGCGCGCCGTCGCGCAGGAAATGTCGCCGGGCGAAGAGAAGCTGCGCGCCCGCATCGCGCTTGCCTTCGCTGCGCTGTCGCTGCCGACGCCGCCCTCAACGCTTCGTGCGGCCTCGCGCCAGCTCGCCATCGAGCTCGACGCGCAGATCCTGCCGGACGGCGGGCACGTATCCCGCAATCCGGAAGCCGTGCTCGAGCTGCTCGCCGACCTTTTGCCGCTGCGCCAGACCTATTTCAACCAAGCGGAGCATCCGCCGGAAGCATTGATCGGCGCGGTGGAGCGGATGCTGCCGGCCCTGCGTTTCTTCCGCCACCGCGACGGCACGCTCGCGCGCTTCAACGGCATGGGCGCGACCAGCCACGACCGCATCGCCTCGATCCTGCATCATGATGACACGGCCGGCGCGCCGCTGCTGCATGCGCCCCATTCCGGCTACGAGCGGCTGGTGATGGGCAACACAACGGTGATCGCCGACACGGGCGTCGCTCCGCCGCCGGAGCTTTCGCACTGCGCGCAGGCTGGCTGCCTGTCGTTCGAGATGTCGTCAGGACGCAGCCACTTCATCGTCAATTGCGGCGTCGACACCTATGGCGCCGATGACTTCCGGCCGCTGGCGCGTTCAACTGCAGCGCACTCGGCGCTGACGCTCAACGACACTTCCTCCGCCCGCTTCATCCTCGGCAAGGAGCTTGCGCGCATCGTCGGCGCGCCCCTGATCGACGGGCCAAGGCACGTCCACTGCCAGCGCCTCGATTCCGAAGGCATCCAAGGCTTTGTCGCGCGCCACGACGGCTACGCCGCCCGCTTTGGGCTCTACCACGAGCGTGAGCTTGCTTTGTCGGCGAACGGCGACGTGCTCGAAGGCATTGACCGGGTGAACCGCAAGGACGGCGAGGTGGCAAAGGCCAACGGCCGCGACCGCGTCACGGCGCGGTTTCACCTCCATCCGGACGTGCAGCTGTTCGAGAACGGCCGCGGCCATTTCGTGCTTCAGGGCGCGGAAGAGAGCTGGGAGTTTTCCTGCGAGGAACTCGCGCCACAGGCCGAGGAATCGCTGTTCTTCGCCGGTCTCGGCGGCCCACGCCGTAGCCATCAGATCGTGCTCACCTACGCGGCCTCCGACCATCCGGAGATTCACTGGCGGCTGAAGAGGCTGTAGGTGCGAGGCGCGACGGACCCCGCGCCCGACGGGCTGGTGGTATGCGTCACGGGAGCAGATTGGTGAGGCGCCAATCACAACGTGATGGGAAGCGCCAGTGGAGTCATCCTGCAGCGCCTCGCGCCGTCGTTCATCGATCTGAGACACTCCCGCCCCCTTCCCTACAAGGGGGAGGGTCAGGGTGGGGGTGAAGACCTCCCTCGCCGCCTCGATTCATTCCCTTCCTCCACCTCCCGCAGCGCTGACGGCGTTTTCAAAACTGGCCGGCTGTGGTAGGCCCCCGCCAACCCCTCCCCGCTTCCAACCAGCCGGAGCCACAACCATGGCCGTCGTCTCGAAGAAAATCCCTGCTCCCGATCTTGTCCCGCTGCGCCGCGCGCTTCTGTCGGTGTCCGACAAGACCGGCCTGATCGACCTCGCAAAGGCGCTGCACGATCGCAGCGTCGAGCTGATCTCGACCGGCGGCACCTCGAAGGCGATCGCCGCAGCCGGCATTCCGGTCAGGGACGTTTCCGACATCACCGGCTTCCCGGAAATCATGGACGGCCGCGTCAAGACGCTGCATCCGTCGGTGCATGGCGGCCTGCTCGCAATCCGTGACGACGAAGAGCATCGCGCCGCGATGGAAGCGCACAATATCGGCGCCATCGACCTTGCCGTCATCAACCTCTACCCGTTCGAGGAAGTGCGCGCCGCTGGCGGTGACTATGCCTCGGTGGTCGAGAACATCGACATCGGCGGCCCGGCCATGGTCCGCGCCTCGGCCAAGAACCACGCCTACGTCGCCATCGTCACCGACCCGGCCGACTACACGCGCCTGATCGAGACCCTCGCCGCCAACGACGGTGCAACGCCGTACCGCTTCCGCCAGGAGCTGGCCGCCAAGGCCTATGCCCGCACGGCAGCTTATGACGCGGCGATCTCCGGCTGGTTTGCCGATGCGCTGGAAATCGAGTCGCCCACCTGGCGCGCCTTCGGCGGCAAGCTGGAAAATGTGATGCGCTATGGCGAGAACCCGCACCAGAAGGCGGGCTTCTACGTCAATGGCGACAAGCGCCCGGGCGTCGCCACCGCGCGCCAGCTGCAGGGCAAGCAGCTCTCCTACAACAACGTCAACGACACCGACGCGGCCTTCGAGCTCGTCGCCGAGTTCGACCCGAAGCGCACCGCGGCGGTCGCCATCATCAAGCACGCCAATCCGTGCGGCGTTGCCGAGGGCGAGACGCTGAAGGACGCCTACCTGCGTGCGCTTGCCTGCGACCCGGTCTCGGCTTTCGGTGGCATCGTCGCGCTCAACCGCCTGCTCGACGCCGAAGCGGCCGAGGAAATCGTCAAGACCTTCACCGAGGTGATCATCGCGCCGGAAGCTTCGCCCGAGGCGGTCGAGATCGTCGCTGCCAAGAAGAACCTGCGCCTGCTCGTCACCGATGGCCTGCCTGACCCCCGCGCTGCCGGCATGATCGTCAAGTCGGTCGCTGGCGGCCTGCTGGTGCAGTCGCGGGACAATGCCGTGGTCGATGACCTCGACCTCAAGGTGGTCACGAAGCGCGCGCCCTCGGACAAGGAAATGGCCGACCTGCGCTTTGCCTTCCGCGTTGCCAAGCACGTTAAGTCGAACGCCATTGTCTACGCGAAGAACCTTTCGACCGTTGGCATCGGCGCCGGCCAGATGAGCCGCGTCGACTCCTCACGCATCGCCGCCCGCAAGGCGCTCGACGCGACCGAGGCTGCGGGCCTGACGGAATCGCTCGCCAAGGGTTCGGTGGTTGCGTCGGACGCGTTCTTCCCGTTCGCCGACGGCCTGCTCGCCGCGGTCGAGGCAGGCGCGACGGCCGTGATCCAGCCCGGCGGCTCGATGCGTGACGACGAGGTGATCGCCGCTGCCGACGAGCACGGCATCGCCATGGTCTTCACCGGCACGCGCCACTTCCGCCACTAAGCGCGGATTGGATTGGTCTGGGGCGCCGGCGTCCGGCAGCCCCCTCCACCATGCTTCGCATGGTCCCCCTCCCCCACAAGTGGGGGAGGATCCGAGGGGCAGAGGCCATCACATTCTCCTGCGCCATCTCCTGATCTTTCAGCGTCAGCACCGTTCGATTGTTCAAGATCGGTTCCGGCTGTCGTTCCCTTTTCCCCCGGCACGACCCGGATCCTCCCCCATTCATGGGGGAGGGGGACCGCCGAAGGCGGTGGAGGGGGCGTGACCAGGCGCCGTGCCACGACAGCAAAGCATCGGCGCAGCAGTCAGGCGCCGCCCACGCCAACAGCAACAGCCGATTGCCGTCTGAAGGTAAATCAGACTGTGCCCAGCACTCTCCCCGTCAGCCTACCCCGTCCGCCGGATAGGGCGTCCGCAGCAGCAGATACAGGCCAACGAGCAGGAACAGCACGACAGTAGCAATTCCAACACGAGGCGACGCCGTCAGCGCCGTGACGCTGGCGACCAGAAATGGCGCCAGAAAGCTGGTTGCCCGGCCGGACAAGGCATAAAGCCCGAAATAGCGCCCCGCCTCGTCAGCCGAGACACTGCGCGCGAGATAGGAGCGCGACGAGGCCTGCACGGGGCCGAACGCGAGGCCGATGAGCAGGCCGAAGGCGATGTAGGCTAGTTCCGCTGGCGTCCCGAACAGCCCGCCGCTGTCCTCGCCGGGCAACGGCAAGGCTCCGAACAGCGTGTAGCCCGGCCCGGTCGAGACGATGCCGATGGTGGCGATCGACAGTACGATCAACGAGAGAACGACGACTTTCTTCGAGCCGAGCAAATTGTCGAGCCGGCCGGCAATCAGGCAGCCGGGAATGGCGACGACATTGAGCAGGATGCCGTAGAGGCCGATCTCGGTGATCGACCAGCCGAACATGGCCGTGGCGAAGCCGCCGCCGAGCGCGAGCAGCGCGTTGACGCCGTCCTGATAGATCATGCGCGCGACAAGGAACCGGACGATGCCGGCCCGCTCGCGCGCCTCGCGGATCGTCCCCGCAAGGTCGGCTATGCCCGCGCGCACGGCTGCGGCGAGCGGCATCATCTTGCGTGCATCGGGCGTGAACAGAAGCAGCGGCAGCAGGAAGACGAAATACCAGAGCGCTGACAGCGGTCCGCTTATTCGCGCGTCCTCGCCCTTGGCCGGATCGAGCGCGATCAGTGGTTCGACGCCGAGCAGCGTCTTGCCGGTCTCGGGCGAAACGGCGAGGAAGCCGACCACGAAGATCAGCACCAGCATGCCGCCGAGATAGCCGAGCCCCCAGGCGATGTTGGAGACGTTGCCGATCTCCTTCTTGTCAATCAGCGCCGGCATCATCGAGTCGTTGAAGACGATGGAAAATTCCGCCGCCACCTGCGCCAGGACGAAGGCGAGCAGCACTGGCACCACCGCCGAACCCGGCTCGGCGAGCCATAGCGAGCACAGGCAGAGGATCTTCAGCACTGCGAAGGCGGCGATCCATGGTTTGCGCGGCCCGGCGCGGTCGGCAATCGAGCCGAGCACCGGCGAAAGAATGGCGATCAGGATGCCGCCCGCCGCGATGCCGTAGCCCCAGGCCGCCTGTCCGGCAGCCGGGTCTGCGACCATGCGCGAGACGAAGTAGGGTCCGAAGACGAAGGTGGTGACCACGGTGAAGAACGGCTGCGCCGCCCAGTCGAACAGCATCCAGCCGATGATCCCGCGACGCGGCACCGGCCCTCTCGCCTCAGCATCCATGCATTTTCCCCCAAAGGCCGCCGCCTATCCCAAATCCGCCATCAGCCCGGAAGCCACCGTCAGGCGCGAGACGGTGAGCTCCCCTGCTTCCGTCAGCGCCTGCAGCTGCTCGCGGGTGCGCGCGACACGCTCGCCGCCGGCCTCAACCCACTTCGTAACAGGCTCCCTGTCCTTCGGATAGGCTACCAGCGCGGCGCGGGCCAGGCCTCTGCGGGCACTGTTCATGGTCTCGATCGCACGCGCCAGCGCCAGCCCATCATAATAGTCGGCTGGCTGGATCGCGCGGGCGGCCTCGTTGATGCGGCCGATTCGGAATTTCTCGGTGACGCAAAAGTACGCGCGCGCCGCGATCCTCAGTTCGGCGGTCGCCTGTTCGGCAAGCAGCGCGATGTCGGGAATGAGCTCCTCGATTGGCAGCCAGGCAAGCCGCGTCGCCAGCTCCTTCGGCGCGCCGGTCTCGGCGATTTCGCGCAACCGCTGTTCGACGAACTCGACAGTCTGCGCCGGCACCTTCGCGGCGAGGTGTGGCTGCAGCGTTTTCCGCGCGCTCCGAAGGGCGGCGATCCGCTCGGCAAGCGGTGCCGCGGCATCGCCATGGCGCAGCTGCCAGAGAGTTGCGGCATGGATCAAACGTCCCACCGCTTGGTAGAGCTCCAGTTGCGCAATCCCGTCGATGCGGTTGTCGAGTGCATCGATCTGCCGGAATAGAGCCGGAAGCTCAAAACCCTCGCTCACGACGACATAGGCCGCAACGACGTCGCTTGCGGTGCGGCCGCTCAGGTCCTGCAGCCGCGTGATGAAGGACGGCCCGCCGCGGTTGATGACGTCATTGGCCAGCACGGTCGCGATGATCTCTCGGCGCAGCGGATGCGCGCGGATTTCTTCGCCGAATTTCTTCGCCATCTTCTCCGGGAAGTAGGAAAAGAGGTCCGCCTCGAGATAGGGCTCGTCCGGCAATGGACCGGAAACGAGATCGTCGAACAGAGCGAGCTTGGCATAGGCAAGCAGCACGCCGAGCTCCGGCCGCGTCAGCCCCTCGCCTCTCGCCGCGCGGTCCGCCACTGCGCCGGTGGAGGGCAGCGACTCGACCGTGCGGTCTAGCAGCCCGCGTGCTTCCAGCGCCTGCATGAAGCGCTCGAGATGGGCAAGGTCGGCTGCGCCACGGGCCCTTGCAAGCGACAGCGCCAGCGTCTGCTCGTAATTGTTGGCGAGCACCAGCGCCGCCACCTCGTCGGTCATCTGCGAGAGCAGCTTGTTGCGGGCGGCGCGCGTCAGCGATCCCTTCCGCATCGCCGGTGCCAGCGCGATCTTGATGTTCACCTCAACGTCCGAGGAGTTGACCCCGGCCGAATTATCGATCGCATCCGAATTGCAGCGTCCTCCTGCAAGCGCATATTCGATGCGTCCGCGCTGGGTCATGCCGAGATTGGCGCCTTCGCCAACCACCTTCGCGCGCACCTCCGCGCCGGTGATGCGGATCGCGTCATTGGCGCGATCGCCGACGTCCGCATTCGTCTCACCCGCGCCCCGCACATAGGTGCCGATGCCGCCGAACCAGAGCAGGTCGACCGGCGCCTTGAGGATCGCGTTCATGATCTCGGTTGGCGTCGCGTCGGTTTTCGCGAGCCCGATGGCTTCGGCGGCCTGCTTGGTGAGGCTCACCGTTTTCAGCGCGCGCGAGACAATCATGCCGCCTTTCGACAGCTTCTTCCGGTCGAAATCCTGCCAGCTGAGCTGCGGGTTTTCGAACAGCCGCCGCCGCTCGGCATAGGTCGCCTCCGGATCGGGGTCCGGATCGATGAAGATGTCGCGGTGGTCGAAGGCCGCGACGAGCCGGATGCAGGACGACAAGAGCATGCCGTTGCCGAACACGTCACCCGACATGTCGCCGACGCCGGCGACGGTAAACGGCTCGGTCTGGATGTCGCGGTTCATCTCGCGGAAATGCCGCTTCACGGCCTCCCAAGCGCCGCGGGCGGTGATGCCCATCTTCTTGTGGTCGTAGCCCGCCGAGCCGCCCGAGGCGAAGGCATCGTCCAGCCAGAAGCCGTGCTCCTGGCTGATCCCGTTGGCGGTATCGGAGAAGGTCGCCGTGCCCTTGTCGGCCGCGACGACGAAATAGGCGTCGTCGCCGTCGTGACGCACCAGCTTCTTCGGCGGGACGACCTTGCCGTCCTCGATGTTGTCGGTGATCGAGATCAGCGTCGAGATGAAGTTGATGTAGGCGCTGCGCCCGACTTCGAACACCTCGGCGCGGCTGCCGCGTGCTGGCAGCCGGCGCGGATAGAAGCCGCCCTTGGCCCCCACCGGCACGATCACCGCGTTCTTGACCTGCTGTGCCTTAACGAGGCCCAGCACCTCGGTGCGGTAGTCCTGCGCGCGGTCCGACCAGCGCAGGCCGCCGCGCGCGACCGGGCCGAAGCGCAGGTGCACGCCCTCGACCTCCGGGCCGTAGACGAACACCTCGCGCCATGGGCGCGGCTCCGGAAGCCCGATGATGGCGCGCGAGTCGAACTTGATCGCGAGCGAGCGCGGCCCCGCCTCGCCCTCGAGGTAGTAGTTGGTGCGCAGCGACGCCTCGATCAGGTTCTGCAGCCTGCGGATGATCGTGTCGTCATCGATCTGCGGCACATCGTCGAGCGCATCCTTGATCGCCGCCTTGAGGTGCATCGCGACCACCTCACCGTCGCTGACGGCGGGATCGAACTTGGCCTCAAAGAGCTGGAACAGCCCGCGGGCGATTTCCGGATAGCGGTTGAGGACGCCGGCGATATAGCCCTGACTCTGCGGAATCCCCGCTTGCTGCAGGTAGCGGCCATAGACGCGCAGCAGCTGGATCTGCCGCGCGCGCAGCCGCGCCGTCTGCACCAGCTCGGCGAACTCGTCATTGTCGCTCTGGCCATCCCAGATCGACCGGAACACCTCTTCGAGAAGCTCGCCCTCGTCTGAAAGGTCGACCTCGCGGCCGCGCGCGCTTGCGAGCTCCATGTCGTGGATGAAGATGCGCCCGTCGCCTGCGATCTCGAAGGTGCGCTCGCTGATGACGCGGAACCCCATGTTCTCGAGAATCGGCACGCGCTTCGACAGTTCGACCGCCTCGCCAAAGTGATAGATCTTGAGCGAGGCCTCCTTCGCGCCCTGGCCGGTGTCGCGGTAGAAGTCGATGGCGATCGGCCCCTCGGCGCTGATCGTTGCCAGCACCTGCGCATCCTGCAGCGCCGTGTGCGGGGTGAAGGCGTTGCGGTAGCTCTCCGGCAGCCGGTTCGCCAGCTTGAGCAGCGCCGGGTCCGCGTCGCTCCCGGCAGCGTCGCGCAGCGCGTCGTCCCAGGTGCGCACGATCCGCCGCACCTCGGCCTCCAGATCCTTCGCGTCAACCTCCGGCGTCTTGCCGCCGGATCGACCGATGATGAAGTGGACGCGCACCAGCGAGCCTTCCGGGAACGCCGGATAGTAGGCCGAGACGCGGCCCTCGAACCTGTCCTTCAGCAGCTGCCCGATCTTTTCGCGGGCGTCGGAATCGTAGCGGTCGCGCGGCACGAACACGATCACCGAGACGAAGCGGTCGAACCGGTCGACGCGGAACAGGACGCGCACGCGCGGCCGCTCGCCGAGCGCGAGGATCGCGTGGGCGTGTGCCTGAAGAAGCGGGGTTTCGATCTGGAAAAGTTCATCGCGCGGAAAGGATTCCAGCACGCTGATGAGTGCCTTGCCGGAATGGTCGTGCGGGTCGAAGCCTGACGCATCCATCACCGCCTTCGCCTTGGAGCGAAGATAGGGAATCTGCATCACGGAACGCGTATAGGCGGTCGAGGTGAACAGGCCGACCATGCGCAGCTCTCCCGCGAGCCTGCCTTCGGCGTCGAACGTCTTCACGCCGATATAGTCGAGATAGATGCGGCGGTGGACGACCGACTTGGCGTTCGCCTTGGTGACGATCAGCGGGTCGGGTCCGTGCAGGAATGCGCGGATTTCGGGGGTGGTAGTCAGGCCTTCGTCCTCGCGCCGCAACACGCGCACGTTGGGGTCGGCAAGAATGCCGAGTCCCTCCTTGCCCGACGGCTCCAGCGCGCCGTCCCTGGTGCCACCGGCATAGATGAACTCGCGCATGCCGAGGAAGATGAAGTTGTCATCGCGCAGCCAGCGCAGGAAGGCGACGGCCTCATCAAGCGCGGGCTTCGCCAGCGGCAGGCCGGGCCGGCTGAAATTCTCGATCGCCTGGTAGAGGCGCGCCAGCATCGGCTTCCAGTCCGCCACTGAGCGCCGCACCTGCCAGAGGACGATTTCGAGGCGCTCGCGCAGCTTTTCCTTCACCGCCTCCGCCAGCTTCGGCACGTGGATGTGGATCAGGCTGACGCGGTGCCAGTCCTTGCCTGCTGCGTGGCTTTGCCCGTCATCGTGGATCTCGCAGATGCCGGTGCCGTCGTGGCGCACATCCATCACCGGATGCAGCACCAGCGTCGGCTCGCCGGTGTGTTCGGCGATCTCGCCCGACACCGAATCGAACAGGAACGGCATGTTGTCGTTGACGACGGTGATGACCGACAGCGGCTTGTCGTCGTGCACGAATTGCGGTCCGTCCTCGATGGAGATGATGCACTCGCCCGGCTCGTGCCGTTTCAGGGCCGCAAAAGCCTGTTCCGCCGCGCTCTTGAGCACGCTGGCATTATAGCTCGCCAGATCCTCCGGCGCCCCCCGCATGCGGAAGACTGCGACCAGCGCGTCCACGCCCCCCAGCCTGGAAGTATCCTTGCTCGACTTCGCGGATTTGGCGGTCATGCCAGCTTCCTTCGTCTGCACCGGGCTTGGGGCATGGTAGCAGACGAGGAGTGTTTGGCGAGGGGTGATCAGCGCGACGCGATCGCCGCGGCAGCCCCGCCCATGATGCTCGCGGAGACGCGGTTGGCGATCCGCATGGCGCGTGGGCTGCGGATGATGCGCCGTGCCTGCACGGCAGCTGCCACCCAGGCGAGGTCGACCGCCATCAGCACGAGCGCCATCGCGGCGGTGAGTTCCAGCCAGCCGACCATGGTGACCGAGGCAAGGTCGATGATGGTCGGCAGCAGCGCCATGTAGAACATCATGATCTTCGGATTGCCAAGAGTGACTGCCAGGCCGGCGGCGAACATCTTCCACGACGACTTGGCGCGCGGCAGGTCGCTTTCCTCGACCGAGACCGGTGCGGTCCACATCCGGTAAGCCAACAGGCAGAGATAAGCGACGCCCGCCCACTTGAGGACGAGGAAGGCGAAGTGGAAGGTTTGTGCGACGATGGCGAGGCCGAACACCGCCATCGACAGCCAGATGCCCTCGCCGATCCACATCGCGGCAAGGAACGGCATCACGTCGCGGCTGCCTTTGGAAACGACTCGGGCAACCAGTGCGGCAACGGACGGGCCGGGCGATCCGGCGGCGACGAACAGCGCGCCGGCGAAGATGACGAGCGATGTCAGGTCCATGAGGCGTATCCTCCAGGCTGCATCATCACCTCCGGCCGGCGCGTGTCAATGACCGCTGATCAGAGGTAGCGGCCGCCGCGCTGCAGGACCTCGATCTCATAGCCGTCCGGATCGGCGATGAAGAAGAAGCGCGCGATCACCTCGCCGCCCGGCGCGAAGTCAACCAGCTTGCGCGGGTTGATGCCGAGTTCGGTCAGGCGCGCATGCTCGGCAGCGACGTCCTCGACGGAGACAGCAAGGTGGCCGTAGCCGTTGCCGCGATCATACGGTTCCTCGCGGCCCTTGTTGATGGTCAGCTCCAGCTCGAAGTCGCTCTCCTTGTTGGAGAGGTAGACCAGCGTGAACGTCTCGAAGTCGAGGCGCTGGGCTACCTCGAGGCCGAAGGCCTTGTTGTAGAAGTCGATCGATCGCTGCTCGTCGAGAACGCGGATCATCGAGTGGATCATCTTGGCCATTTTCAAGCTCCTGGCATCTGGTGCGGAAACGAAAACGGCGACCATTCGGCCGCCGCATTCTGACTAAGCCGGGCCTTCCGGCCCGTGAGCGCTATCAGGCCGCGCTGGCCTTCTGCTTCTCGAACCGCTTGCGGTCGTTCGGGTCGAGATACATCTTGCGCAGGCGGATCGACTTCGGCGTGACCTCGACCAGCTCGTCATCCTGGATCCACGACAAAGCGCGCTCCAGCGTCATGCGGATCGGCGGGGTCAGCTTGACCGCCTCATCCTTGCCCGCGGCGCGGATGTTGGTCAGCTTCTTGCCCTTCAGCACGTTGACCTCGAGGTCGTTGTCGCGCGAGTGAATGCCGATGATCATGCCCTGGTAGACCTTGACGCCCGGATCGATGATCATCGGTCCGCGGTCCTCGAGGTTGAACAGCGCGTAGGCCACGGCCTCGCCCTGGTCGTTCGAGATCAGGACGCCGTTGGTGCGGCCCGGAAGCTCGCCCTTGTAGGGCTGGTAGGAGTGGAACAGGCGATTCATCACCGCCGTGCCGCGCGTGTCGGTGAGCAGCTCCGACTGGTAGCCGATCAGGCCGCGGGTCGGGGCGTGGAAGACAAGACGCTGGCGATCGCCGCCCGACGGGCGCAGCTCGATCATGTCCGCCTTGCGCTCGCTCATCTTCTGCACGACGACGCCGGCATGTTCCTCATCGACGTCGATGACGACTTCTTCGATCGGCTCCAGCGTCTGTCCGTTCTCGTCCTTTTGCATGACGACGCGCGGACGTGACACGGCAAGCTCGAACCCTTCGCGTCGCATCGTCTCGATCAGCACGGCGAGCTGCAGTTCGCCGCGGCCAGAGACGTAGAACGAGTCCTTGTCTTCCGACTCCTCGATCTTCAGAGCGACGTTGCCCTCGGCCTCCTTGAGCAGGCGGTCGCGGATGACGCGGCTCGTCACCTTGTCGCCCTCGGTGCCAGCCAGCGGCGAGTCGTTGACGAGGAAGGACATGGTCACGGTCGGCGGATCGATCGGCTGGGCCTGCAGCGGCTCGGTGACCGCCGGATCGCAGAAGGTATCGGCGACGGTGCCCTTGGAGAGGCCGGCGATCGCGACGATGTCGCCCGCCTGCGCGTCCTCGATCGGCTGGCGCTCGAGACCACGGAAGGCGAGGATCTTGGTGACGCGGCCGGTTTCCAGCAGCGAGCCGTCATGGTGGAGCACCTTCACCGCCTGGTTCGGCTTCAGCGAGCCGGACTCGATGCGGCCGGTGACGATGCGGCCGAGGAACGGGTTGGCCTCGAGGATGGTGCCGATCATGCGGAACGGACCTTCCTTCACGGTCGGCTCCGGCACGTGCTTCAGCACCAGGTCGAACAGCGGCGCGAGACCCTGGTCCTTCGGGCCTTCCGGCGATTCCGACATCCAGCCATCGCGGCCCGAGCCGTAAAGGATCGGGAAGTCGAGCTGCTCGTCGGTCGCGTCAAGCGCGGCGAACAGGTCGAACACCTCGTTGATGACCTCGACGTGGCGTGCGTCCGGACGGTCGATCTTGTTGATGGCGACGATCGGCTTGAGACCGACCTTGAGCGCCTTGCCGACCACGAACTTGGTCTGCGGCATCGGGCCCTCGGCGGCATCGACGAGCACGATCGCGCCGTCCACCATGTTCAGGATGCGCTCGACCTCACCGCCAAAGTCGGCGTGGCCCGGGGTATCGACGATGTTGATGCGCGTGTCCTTCCACTCGACCGAAGTTGCCTTGGCCAGAATGGTGATGCCGCGTTCCTTTTCGATGTCGCCTGAGTCCATTGCGCGCTCGGCGACGCGCTGGTTGTCGCGGACCGAGCCGGACTGTTTCAGGAGCGCATCGACAAGCGTGGTCTTTCCATGGTCGACATGCGCGATGATCGCGATGTTTCGAAGCTTCATATGTCCTCAGGAGGCTTGCGCGGCACAGGGGGCGCGCCGATTTCAATGCGCGGCTCTTATCGTTTTTTTAGGATTTGCGAAAGGGGGACATCAAAATGGGGAGATTGTCTCCCGGCGATGAACGGTCCGTAGTAGGCTGGGCATCTGCCGCAGATGCCGGGAAAGTCTAGAATAACAGCCACATCAACTGCGGACATGCGGGCTCAACTTTCCGTCACCGTTCCGCGACAGGAGGGTGAGATGCGGAAACTTCAGGCTCAAGGCGTTCATCACATCACGCTCGTCGGCGCGGACCGGCAGACCTCGATCGACTTTTGGGAAGGAGTGCTCGGCATGCCCTTCGTGTTCGAACAGCCCAATCTCGACAATCCGAACGAAAGCCACCTTTACTTCGATCCGGGTGACGGGCGCCTGATTACCATTTTCACCAATGAGGAGCGCAAGGGTGACCGCTCGCGCGGGCCAGCCCCGGTCGGGGCCGTCCACCACATCGCCTTCTCGGTGTCGCGGGTCACCTTCCTGCAGGCGGTCGAGCGCCTTGACGAGCGAAAGATCGCCCACAGCGGCGTGAAGGATCGCGGCTTCATGGACTCGATCTACTTCAAGGACCCGCTGGGCCTTTTGATCGAGCTTGCCTCCTACCGCTTCGAGCCGCCGCACGGCTTTACCCCCGCCGATGTTTTGATGGAGGCGCACCACATCCGCGTCGCCGCTGGCGACTACAACATCAATGAGAAGCATCTCGCCGATGCCATCGAGAACCTTGTCCGGCGCGGACGGCCCTCGCTGTCTGAAGATCGCCAGCCACGCGCCCCATATCGCCGGGGATGAATGGTTACCGCGGGCTAAGGTTAATTTTATTGAAACTTTTTTAACCGTTGCGCGTTAGGGGTTCCTTTAGAGGAGACGGAACCCCTGCACATGAACGCGCCCTGGTTGGTCAAGATCGCTGCAGCAGCCACGATCCCTGCCCTGATTGGCATGGGAGCGGCTTTTTCTGCGCCGTCTGCCCGGGACGCTGTCGCCGTGCCGCCGGCTGAGGAAGACACCGGTTCCCTTGATACCTTCAAGCCCGGCGACCATGGCATCGACTATGCGCTGGTGACCGGCCCGCGCGCCGACCGCAGCAAGGCTCCGGCCTGCGCCGATCCCGAGCGCAGGGGCGACCTGCGCCCCTGCCTCTGATTTTTCACTAGAGTTTGAAGGTTTGACGCGCGACCTCAGGCGAGGCCGCGCTTTTCCATCATGGCGTCCGGCGTCGGCATGCGGCCACGGAAGGCCGTGTAGAGCTCTTCCGGATCGCGCGAGCCGCCAGCCGCGTAGATGTAGGTCTTGAGCTTGCGCGCCGTCTCGGCATCGAACGGATTGCCCGTCTCTTCGAAGGCGGAGAATGCGTCGGCATCGAGCACTTCCGACCACATGTAGGAGTAGTATCCGGCTGAGTAACCGTCGCCCGAGAAGACGTGCAGGAAGTGCGGCGTCCGATGACGCATGACGATCTCTTCCGGCATCTCCAGCTTTTCCAGCACCTTTGCCTCGAAAGCTAGCGGATCGGCCGGAGCCTCGCCCTGGCGGTGATACTCCATGTCGACCAGCGCCGAGGAGGTGAACTCGACGGTGGCGAAGCCGGCATTGAAGGTCCGCGCCGTCAGCATCTTGTCGAGCAGCTCCTTCGGCATCGGCTCGCCGGTCTTGTAGTGGCGCGCGTGCTTCTCCAGCACCTCAGGCACCGTCAGCCAGTGCTCGTAAAGCTGCGACGGCAGTTCGACGAAGTCGCGCGACACCGAGGTGCCCGCAACCGAGGGCCACGTGACCTCGGTGAGCATGCCGTGCAGCGCGTGGCCGAACTCGTGGAACAGCGTACGCGCATCGTCCATCGACAGGAGCGCCGGCTGGCCCTTCGGCGGCTTCGCGAAGTTCATCACGTTGTAGATGATCGGTGACGCACCCTTGCCGAGCGAGTAGCCGCTTTCGAGCGAGCTCATCCACGCGCCGGAGCGCTTGGATGGGCGGTTGAAGTAGTCGGCAAGGAAGGTCGCTCGGTGCGAGCCGTCTGGGTTCTTCACCTGGAATACCCGCACTTCCTCGTGCCAGGTGGCAATGCCGGTCTTTTCCTCGAAGGTCACGCCGAACAGCCGTGTCGCCACGTCGAAGCAGGCATCGATGATGTGGTCGAGCTGCAGGTACGGCTTAAGCTCTGCCTCGTCGAACGCGTATTTCTGCGCGCGCAGCTTTTCCTGCCAGTAGCGCCAGTCGGCGGCGGTCAGCTTTTCATTGCTGCCGGCCTCGGCCGCAATCTTCTGGAGCTCGTCGCGGTCGGCCAGCGCCTTCGCGCGCGCCTTCTGCCAGACCGGCTCGAGCAGGTTCATCACCGCATCCGGCGTCTTCGCCATCGTGTCGTCAAGCTTGAATGCCGCAAAGCTCTCGTAGCCGAGGAGCTTTGCCTTCTCGGCGCGCAGCGACAGCGTCTCGCGGACGTTCTCGCGGTTGTCGTGTTCGCCGCCGTTCTCGCCGCGCTTGGTGAAGGCCTCGAAGGCCTTGGCGCGAAGGTCCGCACGATCGGAGAATGTCAGGAACGGCTCGATGATCGAGCGCGACAGCGTCACCGCATAGCGGCCTTCCTCACCACGCGAGGCGGCAGCCTCCGCCATCGCCGACACGAGGAAGTCCGGCAGGCCAGCGAGGTCATCGCCGCCGTCGAGGAACAGCGCCCAGCCGGCTTCGTCGGCGAGCACGTTCTGCCCGAACTGCGCGCCGAGCGAAGCAAGGCGCTCGTTGATCGCGGCAAGACGCTGCTTGTCCTCGGCATTGAGCTTGGCGCCCGCCCGGACGAAGCGCTTCCAGGTCTTTTCGAGCACGCGCCCGGTCTCGGCATCGAGACCGAGCGCGTCGCGCTGCGCATAGAGCTCGTCGATGCGCGCAAACAGCGCTTCGTTCATGTAGATCGCGGAGAAGTGGCGCGACATGCGCGGTGCAATCTCGCGCTCGAGCTTCTGGATCTCGGGATTAGTGTGCGCTCCAGCGCGCATCCAGAAGATCGCGGATACTTTGCCGAGCGCGTCGCCGGCGAGTTCCAGCGCGGCGAGCGTGTTGTCGATGGTCGGCTTGTCGGGGTTCGACGCGATGGCGGCGATCTCGGCTTCGTGCGCGGCAAGAGCTGCATCGAAGACGGGAGCAAACTGGTCGTCGGAAATCTTGTCGAAGGCAGGCAGGCCAAGCGGCCCCGTCCAGTTCGTCAGGGGATGGCTGGCTAGATCGGACATGAATGACTCCGGAGGATTGCAGGAAATGCAGAAGGCGGGTTGCACCTGATGTAGGCGCGGCCCGCCCGCCGTGCAACGCTCCAGACGTCGCGGTTATTTGTAGTCCGGCCGCTCGAAGTCGCCGGTGGCCGGGTTCATCGCCCAAAGCTCTCCGGTCGAAATATCGAACCAGGCGCCGTGCAGCGACAGCTTGCCCTTCCCTTCGAGGATCGAGACACACGGGAAGCTGCGCAGGTTCGCCAGCGAATAGCGGATCGAGATGCGCTCGAGCGCGGTCTGGCGCTCGCCGGGCGTCATCATCGTGTTGTTGGCAACGGCCTCGGCGGCAGGGGCAACGAGGCCCATCCACTTGCCGATGAAGTCACCGGGCGACAGCGGCGGCGCTGACGGGTCGAGTGCCGCCTTGATGCCGCCGCAGCGGCCGTGGCCGAGCACGACGATGTGCTTGACCTTGAGGCTCTGCACCGCGAATTCGAGCGCTGCCGACGTCGCATGGTGCTTGTCGTCCGGCTCATAGGGCGGGACAAGGTTGGCGACGTTGCGCACGACGAAGAGTTCGCCGGGGCCGCAGTCAAAAATGGTTTCGGGGGCCGCGCGCGAGTCGCAGCAGGCGATCACCATCGTCTCGGGTGTCTGGCCTTCTTTTGCGAGCTTGCGGTAACGGTCGCTTTCGGAAGCGTAGCGACCGCTCATGAAGTCGCGGTAGCCACGGAGGAGGTGGGGGGGAAGAGCGTCCATGGCTTGCGGATAAACCTAAAACGGCTATCGCGCAACAATTCCGCTCATGCCCATATGGCAATCGAATTACCGTAACGGTCGGTCGGCGGCGGGTTTGGAAAGGGCCTTGCAAGCCCGCCGCGGCGCCTTTCCGCGACCAAAAGCATCGCGCAGGCGTCGAGAAAATCATCGGCAGCCGAGCGGCGCGGCGGCGGCTGGTCAAGGAAGGCGCGAGGCAGCCCGCTTCTTGCCAGCAGCGCCCGGCGCTCCTCCATTCCGGCCGGATTGACCGCGCCCTTGATCTTCTTCGGCAGGCTCATCGCCTTCTCGCCGTTGAGGCGCCAGAAGGCGACTTCGGGATGAGACTCGATCAACCGTTCCCGTAATTGCGGTTCTGTAATGAGCAACTGGTCGATCTCGCGAATCTTGGAGAAGATGCCGCGTATCTGTCGGCAGGCTGTCGATCAGCGTCTCGAAGTCAGGATAGACCGTAGCGGACGGCGCGCCGCCGTCGTCGCGGAAGACGGCGACCCAGCCTCCCTTGCAGCCATCGACGCCGCAGGCAAGGCTCACGCAGACTTGCCTCCGCGCGGCTCGACCAGCCGCCGCGTCTGCACCATCGCCATCGGGTGGACGATGCTCTGTGCATCCGTCGCGAGCATCAGGTCTTCCGAGCCGCGCTTGACCGCCCGCGCGACCACCTCAAACACGGCGGCCGTTGCCGAACGCAGCGCCTTGTCGGGCGTGAGGCCTTCCATCAGCCGCGCAAGGAAGACCGCCGCAAACAGGTCGCCGGTGCCCTTCGGCGCGTTCTCAACAGCACGGTGCTCGGCAAGCACCGCCTCGCGCTTCGTCACCAGCAGGTTGCCGATCGAGCCCGCCATCATCGCATGCGCGGACGTGACCAGCATCGTCGCGGGGCCGAGCTCGCGCGCGGCGCGGATCGTCGAGGTGTTGTCGTCGAGGCTATGACCGATGATCCATTCGAGCTCGGAGCGGTTCGGCGTCGCAATGTCCGCGAGCGGCAGCAGCTCGTCGCGGATCGCCTCCGCGATCTCCTGCGATACGTAGAGCCCCTTCTCGTCGCCGCAGACCGGATCGCAGAGATAGATCGCGTCGGGGTTCTGCTCTTTTAGCGCCCGCACGAGCCCCGCGACCGCCTTCGCCTGTGCCGCGTCGCCAAAATAGCCGCTGATGATGGCGCCTGCCTCGCCGAGAAGCGGCGAATTGGCAAAATCCTCCATCAGGGAGGCAAACTGGCTCTCATCGGCGACGATGCGTGTGGAGCGGCCCTGATTGGGATGCCACGCGAGCGTGATCGTCGGCACCGCCCAGACGGGAAAACCGAGTTGTTCCAGCGCAAACACCACGGTGCGGTTGCCGACGGAGCCGCGCACGACGTGGCTGGAGATGACGATGATGGGCGGATGGAGCGTGGTTTGGTCGTTGTGCATCTGTCAGCCGGCAGTGAATGCGAAATCGAGGAGCCACCAGATCAGGTAGAGAAGCAGGGCCACGCCACCCCAGCGGCCGATGCGGGTTCCCCACAGCTCCACCCAGTCGGCCTGGTCGGCGTCCCTGCCGGCCATGTGGTCGCGGGCGCGCCCGAGCATGGTCGGCTCGCTTTCCAGTCCGACACGGTCGATGATCCGCCGTGCTTCATCCGTGGCCCTGTCGTCCCGGCTCATCTGATTTTTCCCAGCAAGAGCGCCAGCTTAGTCGCGCGTCTGCCCCCCACACAAGCGATGATTGCGCGCCATTTGCGTCTCGACGGAATGAAGCTAAGGTCAGGCGTCACAACCTGCCGGATTACGTGCCATGTCGCGCAACCTCATCTCCGCATTGTTCCTCGCACTTCTCATGCCGCTGCTCACCGCCTGCGGCTTCAACACCATCCCGACGGCTGAAGAGCGCGCCAAGGCCGCCTGGAGCGAGGTGCTCAACCAGTACCAGCGCCGCGCCGACCTGATTCCGAACCTCGTCGAGACGGTGAAGGGTTATGCTGCGCATGAGCGCGAGGTGCTGGAGTCGGTGGTCGAGGCCCGCGCCAAGGCCACGCAGGTTCAGGTCTCGCCCGAGATGCTGCAGGATCCGGCCGCCTTCCAGGCTTTCCAGGAAAGCCAGTCTCAGCTGACAAGCGCGCTGTCGCGCCTGCTCGCAGTTGTTGAGAATTATCCCGACCTCAAGGCGAACCAGAACTTCCTTGCCCTGCAGGCGCAGCTCGAGGGGACCGAAAACCGCATCGCGGTCGCCCGCCGCGACTACATCGAGGCGGTGCGCGTCTACAACACGACGCTGCGTACCTTCCCGTCGATCATCTGGGCCAAGCTCTGGTTCACCGATGCGGTGCCGTTCCAAAACTTCACCGTGTCGGAGGACAAGATGGAGGTGCCGCAAGTCAACTTCGGCACGAAGTAGTGGATTGCGGGCCGGTCGGGCGATGCGCGTCATGAGCCTTGCGGGCATTCTTCGCGCCCTGCTGATCGTCATCGCGATCGGCGCCGCGCTGCCTGCGCTTGCCCAGCAGCCGCAGCTTACCGGCCGCCTCGTCGACAGCGCCGGCATCATCGATGCCGCGACCGAAGCGGACCTCACCACAAAGCTCGCAGAGTTCGAGAAGAAGTCGTCCGATCAGATTGTCGTCGCCACGGTGCCGAACCTCGGCGGTGAGGCGATCGAGCCCTACGCCAACCGCTTGTTCCGCGCCTGGGGCCTCGGCCAGGCCGGCGAGAACAATGGCATCCTCATCCTCGTCGCGCTTGAAGACCGCAAGATGCGCATCGAGGTTGGCTATGGCCTTGAGGGCACGCTGACCGACCTGCACTCCAAGCTCATCATCGAGAACACGATGGTGCCGGCCTTCCGCGCCGGCGATTATTCCGGCGGCATCTCGCGCGCCGTCGACGACATCATCATGGTGCTCGAGGGCAACGGCGCCGAGCTTGAAGCGCGCGCCGAGCGCAACCGCCACAGCGACAGCGCGTTCGACATCGACACCTGGATCGTCATCATCTTCTTCACGATCTGGTTCTCGATCTTCTTCGGCTCGATCGGCATCAGCCTGCTGGCCCCGATCTTCGGCCGCAAGATCGGCCCGCGCCGCTATCGCTGGCTCGGAATGGACGTCGACCTCAACCCGAAGCCGCGCCGCCGGCGCTCGTCCTCCGGCTGGGTGATCCACACCGGCGGCAGCGACTGGGCGGGCGGAGGTGGTGGCTGGTCCGGCGGCGGCGGATTTTCGGGAGGAGGCGGATCGTCGGGTGGCGGCGGCGCCTCGGGGAGCTGGTAGCGATGCCGATACCATCACTCACGCCTAAAGAGCACGAGCGGCTGGCAAACTGCATCCGCCAGGCCGAGGCAACCACGCGCGGCGAGATCTACTGCGTCATCGCGCGCACCAGCGACAGTTACATCTTCCCCGCCGCCTTCATGCTAACGATCGGCATGCTGATCGCCAGCCTTGCCGTCGCCTTCTGGCTCGACCGCAGCTGGCACGAGGTTTCGCACGTCACCTTCGTGCTGGCGCAGATCGCGGCGATTGCCGCCGCGCTTCTCCTCGCGCGCTTCGTGCCTGCGCTGCGCATTCGCATGGTGCCGCGTCGCCTCGCCTACCGGCGCGCGCACGACAATGCGCTGAAGCAGTTCCTCGCTCACAACGTCCACACGACCAAGCTGCGCACCGGCATCCTGATCTTCGTCTCGCTCGCCGAGCGTTACGCGGCGGTGATCGCCGATTCGGGAATCAATGCCGTCGTGGAGCAGTCGGAGTGGAACGACATCGTCGCGAAGCTGACGGCAGCAGCCAGGGCCGGTCATCTCGTTGACGGACTGGCCGAAGCGATCGGCCGTTCCGGCGAGCTTCTGACCGCGCATTTTCCCGGCGGAACCAACAATCCCAACGAGTTGGAAGACCACGTCGTCGAGATCTGACGGCTGCTTGAGCCTCGCAAAGAAAATTTTCGCGGCGGCCCTTGGACGGCTTGCCGGGCGGAATCCGCGAGGTTAACCTTAACAAATCATGAATACGCTGACGATCGACATCAGGAAGGCTGAGCCGCGCGACGCGGAAGCAGTCGCTTGCGTGCATCACGAAGCCTGGCAGAACGCCTATGCGGGCATCATCCCGCATCGCGCCCTCAATTCCATGATCGGCCGCCGCGGCCGCGCCTGGTGGGAGAACGCGATTCGCCGCGCTGCCAGCGTCCTCGTTGTCGAGATGGGCGGCGACATCGTCGGCTATGCCACGATCGGCCGCAACCGCGCCCGCGAATTGCCGCAGGAAGGCGAGATCTACGAGCTCTACCTGCGCCCTGAATACCAAGGCATCGGCCTTGGCACCCGCCTGTTCAACGCCGCCCGCGAGCGTCTCGCCGCACATGGCCTGTCGGGTCTCGTCGTCTGGGCGCTCGAGGAGAACGACGGCGCGCTGCGCTTCTACGAGGGTGCCGGCGGCCGGGACGTTGCCGAGGGCGTCGAGGTGTTCGACACCAAGGCGCTGCGCAAGGTCGCCTTCGTCTGGAACTGACGCACGCGAAAGCGGTCGTCAGTCACCGATCGCCCTCTTCTCAAACAACAATTGAACTGATCCTGCCTCTCCTGCAGCACGTTGTTGCATTGCAATAGCGAGCCGGTCGGTATATCGGCACGGGCGAGTTGCGCTCACCCGCCTGAGCGCGTTTTCAAGCCTGTCAGGAAAAAGAAAATGCGTATCGAATCCATCTCCATTGGCAAGAATCCGCCAGAAGACGTCAACGTCATCATCGAGGTCCCGGTTGGCGGACAGCCGATCAAGTACGAGATGGACAAGGAATCCGGCACGCTCGTCGTCGACCGCTTCCTCTACACCCCGATGACCTACCCGGGTAATTACGGCTTCGTCCCGCACACCCTGTCGGACGACGGCGACCCGATCGACGTTCTGGTCTGCAACACCCGCCCGCTCATCCCGGGCTGCGTCATCAACGTCCGCCCGATCGGCGTGCTGGTGATGGAAGACGATGGCGGCCAGGACGAGAAGGTCATCGCCGTTCCGGTCCCGAAGCTCACCCGCCGCTATGAGAAGGTGTTCGAGCACACCGATCTGCCGGAGATCACCCTCAAGCAGATCGAGCACTTCTTCGAGCACTACAAGGACCTCGAGCCGGGGAAGTGGGTCAAGATCGGCGGCTGGCACGGTTCCGACTACGCCAAGAAGCTAATCGTCGAGGCGATCGAGCGCGCCAAGAAAGCCAAGTAAAGACCCGGTCCTTTGCTCCCGGGGCGTCAGCCCCGGTTGTCCGTCCAGCGAACGACATCCGGCAGCGGCACGCTGCCGGCATCGACCGACGGCTCATCACCACATCTGAAATGG
This sequence comes from Aminobacter sp. J41, assembly GCF_000526635.1. Lineage (GTDB taxonomy): Bacteria > Pseudomonadota > Alphaproteobacteria > Rhizobiales > Rhizobiaceae > Aerobium. The sequence continues at coordinate 205,152 of NZ_JAGL01000004.1, read as the reverse complement.
CGCGCCCTGCCATCGGCAATGCGGCGCGCCTTTTCATTTGCATTGGGATTTCCGGTTGCGACGACATAGGCGACCGCGCAGCCTTCGCCGTCGCTGAGCTGCCCGACCTTTTCGACCACCAGCACCTCGATCTGCTTGCCGTTGTCGTCGACCGGATTGGCGACGAACCAGCGATGGATGGTGGCAAACGGGGTTTCGACGTCACCGTCGCGCTCGATGCGCCATTCGATCTTCGGGCCGGTCGAGTTGAAGACGCCAAAACTCTCCCACGCAATCGCGTCCTCGCCGATCGGCGGAAAGCCGTAGAACACGGATTCGCGCAGGTCGCTGTACTGCAGGATCACCGGATAGCCGCGATAGCCGGCGCAGATCATGCTGACCCAGTCGCCGCCATCATCGCCCGCCTGATCGTAGACGGTGCAGTTCTGCTCGATGTCGATGTCGGTGTATTCGCTGAAGATTTCTTCGGCGACAGCGTCGGGACCAAGCGCGAGCGCGAGCGCCAGCAATGCCGGAAGCCGCATGGTGTCCTCCCCGGGCAAACTCCGCCCCGGCATGGTAGCCGCCGCCTTGCCGCGTGAAAAGCCGGGGTCAGGCCGACAGGCCGCGCACGCTCTCCTCAAGCGATTCCGGATCGCCGCTGACCCGCACCGTCTTCAGCCGCGCCGTATCGCCCGAGACGATCTCGACGTCGCGCGCAGGAACGCCAAGCGTCGAGGCGATCAGCTTGACCAGCGCCTGGTTGGCCTTGCCCTTTTCCGGCACCGCCCGCACCCGCGCCTTGAGATGCGCACGTCCGTCGGACGCGGTCTCGACGCCTTCGACCGCATCGCGCGACGATTTTGGCGTCAGGCGGACGAAAAGCTCGAGCCCGCCCGAAACTCGCCTGTAGAAGGAAGACTGCTCGTTCACACCAACTGAAGCAGCTCGGTACGAATGAGGGTACGGATGAAAAAGATTATGAGGAGGAGAAGAATAGGCGAGATGTCGATGCCGCCGAGATCCGGCATGAAGCGGCGGATCGGTCGCAGCGCCGGTTCCGTGATCCTATGCAGGAAGTAGCCGATATTGGCGACGAACTGGTTGCGCGGATTGACGACGTTGAACGCGTAGAGCCAGGAGAACACGGCCGACGCAATAATCAGCCACCAATAGATGCCGAGAGCGTAATCAACCGTGAGTAGTAGTGCGAGCATGCCGTTTCCCCTAAGAACCCGGAACATGTAAACAAGCCTGCCGGCAGCGGCAAGGGGAGCCGGCAATTCCGCGCTTCCGAAACGTGATGCGAAATGTGCGTCGCAGGCCCTTTTCGTCGCTTGACAGGTCGCTCACCCCGACCCTAAATTCCGCCACCTTCTTGAAGGGGCTGTAGCTCAGCTGGGAGAGCGCGTCGTTCGCAATGACGAGGTCAGGGGTTCGATCCCCCTCAGCTCCACCAAGGATTTCCTTATCTCAAACTCACTGGACGAAGCTTCGAGCCGCGCTGCATCGGAATTTCGTACATCGCCGGGGGCGCGACAAGCTCAGTAATCTTCAGCAGCTCTGGCCACCTCCAGATAAGAAGCGACGCAACGTGATGGAGTTCTGTCTTTTGGTAGCCGGGTGCCAGAATAAAGCCATGGAGCCCCGCACTGCGTAGCGCCGCCCGCTCTGCCGCGTTCTTCAGTAGCCTCCGATCACCTGAAATGAATATCCACCGCTCAGACGACTTCTTCAGAAGTTCGATCCACTCGACATCGGCGGAGTTTCGCCCGCGAGGCAGCCCGGGGACGTCTTTTATATGATACGCGGCATGGCCGTCTTTTTGGAAAGCCATGCAACGTTGTAGCGAGTACTGGCGGCGTGCAATTGTCGAAGAAGACCTTCAAGCTGCCAAACGTTGCTCCAATCTTTCTTCAAATTCGAGCGCGCGACGTACCGCAGAAATTGGAGCTTCGTAGGCTTTCGCCGCGTCAACCTCGCCCATCAGACGCACCGCAGAAGCGAGGACGGCAGTCGGGATGCTCGTTTCCCCGTCAATTGGCGCGCCGAATGACCGCTCCGGATCCACGACGATATTCACCTGTCTTCCCGCGGGCCACCACATCTTCGGCAGTCCGTCCGCCCCGAAATCAACGGTCTTCAGAATGGGCTCCAACACTCCCTTAAACTCATATTGCCGCTTAAAGAGATTTAGAAGCCGCTCTGTCTGATTGCCATCATCATCTTCTTCTATGACATGAAGAAATATTTCCCTGCCCTCCGTCAAGAATCGATTCGTGGACAGCGGGTGACTTTGTTTTATGATTTCGCGTGCGAGTTTTATGGCCGCGCGAACGCGAATGGCAGAAACGCCCTGTCGAATGAAGGCATCAGCGACCCGCGCCTCCATCAAGTCACGAAAGCCCAGAACAAGACGCCCGTCGTCAAGCGTTACCTCAGGGTCCCACAGAGGTTCGTATTGTTTTCCTGCGGCTTCATGCCCGCGAAGCCACCGAAAAATTCTTGATGCAGGTATGTGAAGCAACCGACTTGCTTCGGCCGGAGTATAAAGGCCAACACCGATCAGATCATTCATCAGAGTCACCCTTCTCACCGTCCGAAGCACACCTCTAGTAGATATGAATCGTACCGACGAAATCTGCAAGTAATAGCGGCCGCGGCTAGCGATCCGCGCGCCCCCCGGCCATGCTTTCGCCGACTTCCCCATAGACATCATCGACTCGTGACCGGCTGACGCTTCCCTGCGGCAACAGCGCGCGGGAACGCTTCCGGCTTTTCGATCCTTTGGGCGGGGAAAATGCTAATGGCGCGGCGCGTCTTGCGCGGCGCCGGTTCGACATTGCGCCGACATATCGCGGGCGGGCCGCGACCTCCCGTAGCCCGACCGAAGCGGGACGCCCAACATACCGGATACCGCATGCATATCATCATCATAAGCCGGCAAGAGGAAACGACTCGCCGGGCATTTCAGGCCAGCCAGCTTGCGCGCCTTGGCCTTTCCTTCGAGTTCCTTGACGCCTTCGAGGCCCGCGATCTCTCCGATGCCGAATGCCAGGCGGCCGCCAATGTCTGGCCCGGCCCGACGCTGCCGCAGGACATCGCCTGCTTCCATTCACACCGGATGGCCTGGCACAAGGTCGCCGAAATGGGCGCGCCGGTGCTGATCCTCGAGGACGACGCAGTGCTGGCCGACACGCTGCCGCAGGTGCTCGCCGAGATCGAGAGGTCGCCCATGCCGGCCAACACCGCCTACGACCTAGAATTCACGCCCGAGCCGCACATCCTCGCCGAGCACGAGAGCCTCACCTTCCTTGGCGGGAAGGTTGTCGCGCGGCGCGTCTACAAGAACCGCGTCGGGCTGGCCGCCTATGTGATCGGCCCTCAGGTCGCACGCCGCATGCTGCAGGACACCGAGCGCTACGGACTGGTCGATTCCTATTTCTGGCACCGGCCGTGGCTTTCCGGCCTGCAGATCGAGCCGGCGCAGGCCGTGCAGATGCGCTTCCTCGGCGAGGGCGACAGCGTCCTGGCGTTTCATCGCCCGCCGCAGAAGAAGCCGTTTCGGCCTGCAGGCAAGCTGCGCAAGGTCCTGCTGCAGCTGGAGCTGGAGCTCAACCGCGGCCGTTGCCTCCTGCAGGCTGCCTTCCGCTCGCAGCGGCGCGAGCCGCTGATCGACCGGGCGCAGTTCCACACCTGACGCCAAACGCGGCCCGGGTCGCGGCAGGGACGCTTCGCCCCCGGCCGCGGCACTGGTAATTTCCCGCCATTTCCGCCATATACCGCCCATGAGTGCGCTCGCTTCCTTCGCCAAGATGAACGGCATCGGCAACAAGATCATTGTTGCCGACATGCGCGGCCGCGCCGATCGCATCACGGCCGAGGCCGCGATCGCGCTCGTGGCCGATCCGGCAACCCATTTCGATCAGATCATGGCGATCCATGACCCGCGCATTGCGGGCACGGATTTCTACATCGAGATCATCAATTCCGACGGCACGCTGGCGCAGGCCTGCGGCAACGGCACCCGCTGCGTCGTCTCTGCGCTCGCGTCCGAGACCGGCCGGAAGGTGTTCACGTTCCAGACGCTCGCCGGCATCGTCAACGCGGTCGAGCACGAGGACGGGCTGATCTCAGTCGACATGGGTAAGCCTCGCCTTGGGTGGCAGGACATTCCGCTCGCCGAAGAGTTTGCCGACACCCGCGCCATCGAGCTGCAGGTCGGCCCGATCGATGCGCCGGTGCTGCATTCGCCCTCGGTCGCCTCGATGGGCAACCCGCACGCGATCTTCTGGGTCGACGAGGACGTCTGGTCTTACGACCTCGACAAGTTCGGGCCGCTGCTGGAAAACCACCCGATCTTCCCCGAGCGCGCCAACATCACCATTGCGCAGGTCACCTCGCGCACTTCGATGAACATCCGCACCTGGGAGCGCGGCGCAGGCCTCACGCTCGCCTGCGGCTCGGCTGCATGTGCTGCCGCCGTCTCCGGCGTGCGCACCGGCCGCACCGAGCGCAAGGTGACGATCACGGCGCCCAGCGGCGGCAAGCTCATCATTGAGTGGCGCGAGGACGAGCACGTCATCATGACCGGCCCGGCGGAATGGGAATTCGCTGGCGAGTTCGACCCGCAGACTGGCTCCTGGCAGCGCGTCAGCGAGGACGCGGCATGATGTTTAAGCGTTATGTGGGGATCACCCCCACCCCTAGCCCCTCCCCACAAGGGGGAGGGGAATTGGTGCATTTCGCATCGACGACAGCAACTGTTGCCGGGCTCCACGTCCCAGTATCCCCCTCCCCCTTGTGGGGAGGGGTACGGGGTGGGGGTAGTCTTGCGGAGGTGAAGCCGTGAGCGATCCAAAGGGCATCGACATCCTCACCTTCGGCTGCCGGCTCAATGCCTACGAATCCGAGGTGATGCGGCGCGAGGCGCATACGGCCGGGCTCGACACGCTCGCGGGCGGCGCGGTCATCGTCAACACCTGCGCGGTCACCGCCGAGGCGGTGCGCCAGGCCAAGCAGGCGATCCGCAAGGCCCGCCGCGAGAACCCGGACGCGCGCATCATCGTCACCGGCTGCGCGGCCCAGACCGACCCGGAAGGCTTTGGCTCGATGGACGAGGTCGACCTCGTCCTCGGCAATGAGGAAAAGCTCAAGGCGCACTCCTACCGCGCGTTGCCGGACTTCGGCGTCAACGATTTCGAGAAGGTCCGCGTCAACGACATCATGTCGGTGACCGAGACGGCCTCGCACATGGTGGATTCGCTGGAAGGCCGTGCCCGCGCCTTCGTGCAGGTGCAGAACGGCTGCGACCATCGCTGCACCTTCTGCATCATCCCCTATGGCCGCGGCAATTCCCGCTCGGTGCCGATGGGCTCGGTCGTCGAGCAGGTCAAGCGCCTCGTCGGCAATGGTTTTCGCGAGGTGGTGCTGACCGGCGTCGACCTCACCTCCTACGGCGGGGACCTCCCCGGCACGCCGAAGCTCGGCAAGCTGGTCACGACAATCCTCCGGCAGGTGCCCGACCTTGCACGCCTCCGCCTCTCGTCGATTGACTCGATCGAGGCCGATGAGAGCCTGATGGAGGCGATCGCCGGAGAAAGCCGGTTGATGCCCCACCTGCACTTGTCGCTGCAGGCCGGCGACGACATGATCCTCAAGCGCATGAAGCGGCGCCATCTGCGCGACGATTCCATCCGCTTCTGCGAAGAGGTGCGCCGCCTGCGCCCCGACATCGTCTTCGGCGCCGACATCATCGCCGGCTTCCCGACGGAAACCGACGCGATGTTCGAGAACTCGCTGAAGATCATCGAGGAGTGCGGCCTGACGCATCTTCACGTCTTCCCCTATTCACCGCGCAAGGGAACGCCGGCCGCGCGCATGCCGCAGGTCGACCGACGCATCGTCAAGGAACGCGCAGCCCGCCTGCGTGCCGCAGGCGACGCCGCGCACCTCGCTCATCTCGACCGCCTCGTCGGCTCGACGCAGCGCATCCTCATCGAGAAGGAAGGCATCGGCCGCGCCGAGGGCTTTTTCGTCACCTCGATCGCAGCAGGCGCGCCCGGCGACATCATCGAGGCGAAAATCTCGGGTCACGACGGCGAGAAGCTGATCGCCCAGACTGCCGCCATGCGCGCGGCCTGAAGCAACTGGCAGGAAACATGGCGCTCGGATTCATCAAGAAGATCTTCTCCTTCGGCAAGACGGAAGAGGAAGCGGCAAAGCCCGCGGAAGAGCAGGAAGTCCTGCAGCCCGCAGAGCCCGACGTTCCCGCGCCCCAGCCAGCCGAAGTTCCTGCCGAGCCGGCTCCCGAGCCCATTGCGCCCGAGGTTCCTGCAGAACTCGAGGTCGTGCCGCCGCAGCCCGAGGAAGTGCCCGCAGAGCCGGAGCCTGCTCCGGAAGTGCCACAACCCGAACCGGACGTTGCGCCTGCGCCAGAACCAGCGCGGCCCGAAATTCCGGCCGAGCCGGAACCGGTAATGCCGGAGCCGCAACCGGAGGAAGTCCCGCCGGCACCAGCCGAGCCGGAAATTCCGTCCGGCCCGTCGGAGATTCCGTCCACGCCGCAGCCGGAACTTTCCGCCGTCACCGCTGTCGAGGACCGCGCCCCGGCAAAGGTTATCGTCTCAAAAGCGGTTGAGGCGCGGGTCGAGGACGCGCCGGCGGAGGCAGAGACCCAGCCGCAACCGCGGCTGTCCTGGTACCAGCGCCTGTCTCAGGGCCTGTCACGATCGTCGCGCGAGCTGCGCGACTCGATCGCGGGCGTCTTCACCAAGCGCAAGCTGGACGAAGACACGCTGCAGGACCTTGAGGACGTGCTGCTGCGCGCTGATCTAGGCATGGAGACCGCGATCCGCGTGACGGATTCGCTGGCTTCCGGCCGCTACGGCAAGGACATTTCCGGCGAGGAAGTGCGCAAGGTGATGGCCGAGGAGATCGAGAAGGTGCTGGCGCCCGTGGCGAAGCCCCTCGAACTCGACCTCTCGCACAAGCCGCACGTCGTCCTCGTCGTCGGTGTCAATGGCACCGGCAAGACCACGACCATCGGCAAGCTGGCCGCGAAGCTCACCGCTGGCGGACTGAAGGTCACGCTCGCCGCGGGCGACACCTTCCGCGCCGCCGCGATCGAACAGCTGAAGATCTGGGGCGAGCGCACCGGCTCGGAGGTGGTTTCCTCCAAGCTCGGCGCGGATGCCGCCGGCCTCGCCTACGACGCCTTCGAGAAGGCGAAGGCGAACAATTCCGACGTCCTCATCATCGACACTGCCGGCCGCCTGCAGAACAAGGCCGAGCTGATGGCGGAGCTCGAAAAGATCGTCCGCGTGCTCGGCAAGCACGATCCGGAAGCGCCGCACACCGTGCTGCAGACGGTCGATGCCACCACCGGCCAGAACGCGCTCAACCAGGTCGAGATCTTCCGCAATGTCTCGGGCGTCAACGGTCTGGTGATGACCAAGCTCGACGGCACCGCACGCGGCGGCATCCTGGTCGCCATTGCCGCCAAGCATAAGCTGCCGGTCTATTTCATCGGCGTCGGCGAACAGGTCGACGACCTTGAGCCCTTCTCCGCCCGCGACTTCGCCCGGGCGATTGCTGGAGTAAATTGATGGATCAGCCCGTCTTTGAGCGCGATCCCTCGGACCCGAAGAAGCAGGAGCTCAACCCGCTGCTGAAGCTGGCGCTGGAGCTCGGGCCGCTGCTCGTCTTCTTCTTCGCCAATACGCGGGGCGAATGGCTCATCGATACCTGGCCCGTGCTCGGCGGGCTCGGCGGGCCGATCTTCGTCGCCACCGGCCTCTTCATGATCGCAACCGCGGTCGCGCTGGTTGTGTCGTGGCTGCTGACCCGCACACTGCCGATCATGCCGCTGGTGTCCGGCGTCGTCGTCTTCATCTTCGGCGCGCTGACGCTCTATTTGCAGGACGACGTCTTCATCAAGATGAAGCCGACCATCGTCAATTCGCTGTTCGGCGCGGTGCTGCTCGGCGGCCTCATATTCGGCAAGTCGCTGCTCGGCTATGTCTTCGACTCCGCTTTCAGGCTCGACGCCGAGGGCTGGCGCAAGCTGACGCTGCGCTGGGGCGTCTTCTTCTTCGTCCTCGCGGCGATGAACGAGGTCGTCTGGCGCAATTTCTCGACCGATTTCTGGGTCGCCTTCAAGGTCTGGGCGACGTTGCCGATCACCGTCCTCTTCACATTCAGCCAGATGCCGCTCATCATGCGCCATTCCGTGGAGGAAAAGCCGGCTGAATAGGAGGGGCGCAATGGAGTTCATTACCAGCAAGGAAGAACTCCGGGCCCGTTACGGCGAGACCTCTGAGCGCGCCAGGCTCAAGGAAATGCGCGCGCTCGACCACCACGCGCGCAACTTCATCGTTCACAGTCCCTTTGTGCTGATCGGATCTCAGGACGCCGAAGGACGCGCCGATGTCACGCCCAAGGGCGACAAGCCCGGCTTCGTCGCCGTCCTTGATGACGCGACGATCGCCATTCCCGACCGCCCCGGCAACAACCGACTCGACACCTGGGAGAACCTGCTCGCCAATCCGGCGGCGGGGCTATTGTTCATGATCCCCGGCATGAACGAAACGCTGCGCATCAATGGCAAGGGCCGGCTCACGGCTGATTTGGCCCTGCGCGAGAAATTCGCGGTCGACGGCAAACTGCCGATCACCGTTCTCGTCGTTACGGTCGAGGCTTGCTACATGCACTGCGCCAAGGCCTTCATGCGCTCACAACTCTGGAAGCCGGAGACATGGCCGGACCGTTCGACGCTGCCGACCCTCGGCCAGATCCTGGCCGACCAGATCGCGATGACCCAGAGCGGCGCGGAAGTCGACAAATCGCTTGCGGAGGCCTATGCCCGCACGATGTGGTGACCGCACCGCAAGCAGCAACGAGGGGCAGGCATGCATCAGCACAACGACGACGACCAGCTGGTCGAACTACTTTTCCGCAACGGGACGATCACGGTCATCGGCATCGTCCTGTCGTTCTCGCTTTCATTCGTGACGCAGTGGGCCAACAACCCGGTTCCGTGGGAGCTGGACGATCTGCCGGCGCTCGCCTGCCTGTTCCTGGGCATTGCCGCCCAGCTGCGCTCGCTCCTGGTCATGCTCGGCCACGACTCGCTCAAGCGCCGCGTCTTCGACCGGGCGAGCCGGACCTTCATGATCGGCGTGCTGCTGATTGCAGCCGGCGTGTTGGCAGCAATCATCGCCGATCTCGTCGCGCTCCTGAAATAGGCGCCAACACGACGGCAAAAGAAAAGGCGGGCCGAAGCCCGCCTTTCCTATCTTTAGGTCCCAGACGGCGCGTCAGACGCGGCGCTCGACCATCATCTTCTTGATCTCTGCGATCGCCTTGGCCGGGTTGAGGCCCTTCGGGCAGGCCTGCGTGCAGTTCATGATCGTGTGGCAGCGATAAAGGCGGAACGGGTCCTCGAGGTTGTCGAGGCGCTCACCGGTCGCTTCATCGCGGCTGTCGATCAGCCAGCGATAGGCCTGCAGCAGAATGGCCGGGCCAAGGTAGCGATCGCCGTTCCACCAGTAGCTCGGGCACGAGGTCTGGCAGCAGAAGCAGAGGATGCACTCGTAGAGGCCGTCGAGCTTGGCGCGGTCCTCGTGGCTCTGGCGCCATTCCTTCGCCGGGGTCGGCGATACGGTCTGCAGCCAGGGCTGGATCGAAGAGAGCTGCGCGTACGGCACGGTCAGGTCCGGCACCAGGTCCTTGACCACCGGCATGTGCGGCAGCGGGTAGACCTTGATCGCCCCACTGATGTCGCTCATGCCCTTGGTGCAGGCCAGCGTGTTCGTGCCGTCGATGTTCATCGCACACGAACCGCAGATGCCCTCGCGGCAGGAGCGGCGCAACGTCAGCGTCGGGTCGATCTTGTTCTTGATGTACAGCAGTCCATCGAGAACCATCGGGCCGCAATCGTCCAGATCGACATAGTAGGTGTCGATGCGGGGATTTTCGTCGTCGTCCGGCGACCAGCGGTAGATGCGGAACTCACGAAGGTTGGTCGCGCCTTCCGGCTTCGGCCACACCTTGCCTTCTTGAACCCGGGAGTTCTTGGGTAGGGTGATTTCAACCATTCTCTTTCCCCGCGATCAGTAGACGCGCGCCTTGGGCGCAATCTTGGCCGGGTCGATGCCGCCCTCTTCGAGGGGCAGCATGGTCTCCGTGTGGACCGGGCGGTAGTCGAGCGTGACCTTGCCCTTCTCGTCCACCCACGACAGCGTGTGCTTGCGCCAGTTGACGTCGTCGCGCTGGGTGAAGTCCTCGCGCGCATGCGCACCGCGGCTTTCCTTGCGCGCCTCGGCGCCGTGCACCGTGGTGATGGCGCAGGCCATCAGGTTGTGCAGTTCCAGCGTCTCGACGAGGTCCGAGTTCCAGATCATCGAGCGGTCGTGGACCTTCACGTCCGGCAGCTCCGACCAGATCTGCGACATGCGTCGGCAGCCGCTCTCGAGCGACTCCTGCGTGCGGAACACGGCAGCGTCTTCCTGCATCGCGCGCTGCATCTTTTCGCGCAGCACCGCCGTCGGCGTACCGCCGTTGGCGAAGCGCAGGCCGTCGAAGCGTTCCATGATCTTCTCGCAGGCCTGCTCGTTGATGTCCGGAACAGCCGAGTCGCGGTCGATCACCTGGCCGGCGCGGATCGCGGCGGCGCGGCCGAACACGACGAGGTCGATGAGCGAGTTCGAGCCGAGGCGGTTTGCGCCGTGCACCGATGCGCAGCCTGCTTCGCCGACGGCCATCAGGCCCGGCTGGATGCGCTCGGGATTGGCGGCGTCCGCGTTGAGCACCTCGCCCCAGTAATTCGTCGGAATGCCGCCCATGTTGTAGTGGACGGTTGGCAGGACCGGGATCGGCTCGCGGGTCACATCGACGCCGGCGAAGATCTTGGCGCTCTCCGAGATGCCCGGCAGGCGCTCGTGCAGAACCGCCGGATCGAGGTGGTCGAGGTGCAGGTAGATGTGGTCCTTGTTCTTGCCGACGCCGCGGCCCTCACGGATCTCCAGCGTCATGCAGCGCGAGACGACGTCACGCGAGGCAAGGTCCTTCGCCGACGGGGCATAGCGCTCCATGAAGCGCTCGCCTTCGGAGTTGACGAGATAGCCGCCCTCGCCGCGGGCGCCCTCGGTGATGAGGCAGCCTGCGCCGTAGATGCCGGTCGGGTGGAACTGGACGAATTCCATGTCCTGCAGCGGCAGGCCAGCGCGGGCGACCATGCCGTTGCCGTCGCCGGTGCAGGTGTGCGCGGACGTCGCCGAGAAGTAGGCCCGGCCGTAGCCGCCGGTGGCCAGGACGACCATCTTCGCAGCGAAGCGGTGGATGGTGCCGTCGTCGAGGTTCCAGGCAACGACGCCGGTGCAGACGCCGTCGGTCATGATCAGGTCGAGCGCGAAGTACTCGATGAAGAACTGCGCGTTGTTCTTGACCGACTGGCCGTAGAGCGTGTGCAGGATCGCGTGGCCGGTACGGTCAGCCGCGGCGCAGGTACGCTGCACCGGAGGACCGTCACCGAAGTTCTGCATGTGGCCGCCGAACGGGCGCTGGTAGATGCGACCGTCTTCGGTACGGGAGAACGGAACGCCGTAGTGCTCGAGCTCGTAGACCGCAGCCGGAGCCTCGCGGGCGAGGTACTCCATGGCGTCGGTGTCGCCCAGCCAGTCAGATCCCTTGACGGTGTCGTAGAGGTGCCACTGCCAGTGGTCCGGGCCCATGTTGCGCAGCGAGGCGGCGATGCCGCCCTGTGCCGCTACGGTGTGCGAGCGGGTCGGGAACACCTTGGTGATGCAGGCCGTCTTCAGGCCCTGCTCAGCCATGCCGAGGGTGGCACGCAGGCCCGCCCCGCCGGCACCGACCACGACCACGTCGAACTTGTGGTCGACGAAGGTATACGCTCTTCCGTTTACGGCAGGACGTTCGAGGTTCTTTCTCATCTCGGCCACGTCTTTAGCCTCCGAATGCGATCTTGAGCAGCGCGAACAGGGACGCCGCGCCAAGGATGAGGGTGTAGAAGATGTTGAGCATCAGCAGCGCGATCTTGCAGAGCTCGCCGTGGACGTAGTCCTCGATGATCATCTGCATGCCGAGCTTCATGTGATAGAGCACCGAGAGCAGCGCGAGGATCAGCACGACCGTCACGAACGGATTGCCGAGCGTGGCGCGGACCTCGGCGAACGATGCATCGCTGAGCGCAATGATCAGGCCGATGAAGAACAGCATCAGCGGCAGGTTCGCAACGCCCGTCAGGCGCTGGTACCAGAAGTGGCCGGTGCCTTCGCGGGCGGCGCCGAGGCCGCGCACGCGCGATAGTGGAGTGCGGAAATCGGACATATGCTTATGCTCCCCGCGCCATGTAGCCGATGATCCAGATCACCACGGTGGTCGCAACCGAGATGAACGGCATTGCGACCGCCATGCGGGTGGATGCGTGCTTCTCGAGCCAGTGGCCGGTGTCCATGACGAAGTGGCGGATGCCGCCGATCGCGTGATGGATCAGCGCCCAGGTGAAGCCGAACAGGACCAGCCTGCCGAACCAGGACCCGTAGATCACGCTCAGCGTGTTGAACCAATCCTCGGACGTCGCCGCTGCGAGCAGCCAGGCAACGAACAGGAGGATACCGAAGTAAAGCGCGCCGCCGGTGATGCGGTGTACGATCGACATCACCATCGTCGGGATGGGTTTGTAGATCTGCAGGTGCGGTGAAAGTGGTCTGGCGCGGGTGGCTGTGGTTTTGCTCATGGCTCCCCCAAATCTAAGGGCCTCGCTCCGAGCTTATTCAACGGCGGTGCCGGTACGGATCGCGACCTTTTGGCGTGCGGGTCTTCTAATGCGGATTTCGCAGCGCGTCAAAGCGGTAAAGTGGCGATAATGCGACCGAATTTCCTCGGAAGGCGCTTCAATCGATTAATCGTCGCTTGCCCCATCGGCATTTTCTGCCCGCCGGGACGAGGTTCACCTGCGGCAGGTCAGCGGTTCCTTGCCCGCATGCATCCATAGCGCCTCACCACCCTCGACCACGAGCGCCATTCCGCTCTGGCCGAAACGGGTGTTCTGATTCGGCGGCGCTGCCATCAGTTCGAACACCTCGCCCTCGGTGTTGGTGAGGCGCACGGCGCCGCGGCCGGCTTCGACACGGATGCTGCCGCCGGTCTCGCAGGCGTAGGTGGCGCTGCGTGGCTGGGGGGCGTTGCCGTCACCGATGGTGCCGGTCGTTTCGGACGTCGGGCCGGTCTCGGACACGCAGGCTGCAAGGAAAAGGACGGCGCCTGCTGCCAGGGCCACACGCAGGGCGTCACGGCCCGGATGAAATTTCGTCGTCATGAGCGGCAGGGATGCTTTCAGTCGAATTGAGGATGAAGGGCCCGGAAGAGACTCCGGGCTCGCAGTGTCAGGCGACGTCGTAGCGAATGACGTGCGAGGTCCAGTCGGCGGGGGCTGCGATCTGCTCGTAGAGCCGGCGCCCTTCTTCCGGCTGGCGCGGCGCGTTGAGGATCAGCCGCGACCAGCCGCGCTCCTCTGCCTGATCGCTCAGGACGTCGATCAGCGCCTTGGCGATGCCCTTCTTGCGATGATCGTGGTGCACGTAAAGGTGATCGACCTGCCCGCAACGCAGACCGGAAATTGGGTCCGGCATGTCGGTGAAGATGGCAAAGCCCACGAGATTGTCGTCGATGCGCGCTCCGAGCACTTCCGCCACGCGGTCCTGCAGCAGCGTCTCGGCATAGAACTCGTCCGGTCTGCGCGGCGCGCCGCGCTTCAGGGCCTGCACATAGGCGGCGAGCAGCGGCGCGAACGCCCGGGCGTCCTTGAGGCGCAGAAGGGTGATGTCGATCTGGTGTGGCTGATTCATGCACCGCTCCTTTATCGCAATTGTATCGGCCCAGGCGGATGGGGCTGTCAATCACCGCGCGTTAACCATGTTCGCATGCGCGGGCCTGACCAGGCGCAGAAGCCCTTAACAATGGTTAATAAAAGGTTAATATCCGAGTTAACGTTGCTGTTCTTATCGGCTTGGGAGCAAACCGATGCGCGATATCTTCCTTGCAAGTGCCATCGCTGCGGCGATGCTGGCTTCTGTTTCCGTAGCGGCAGCCGGCGGCGCGGTTCGCGACCGGGTCTATGCCGACTCCTATGGCAACCTCGTGATCCATAGCCCCGCCGGCTACAAGCGCATCATCGTCGGCATGGGCCATACCGCCGACGCCTACAACGAGACCGGCTCCTACTACGAGCCCGAGGTCGTCTACCTCGACGACAAGCCTCAGGCCGAGGAAAAGACTTACACCTTCTGCACCCGCCCGCCGCATGTCTGGACGGGCCGCGCCCACATGTACGGCCTGACCGACGGCGAGATCCCGCAAGCGCCGCTCGTCTGCAGGTAACCGGGTTTTCAACGAACAGAGGGGGCGTCGATGCAGGCAGCGCAGACCTTTCGCCGCTCCCCGCGCGTTGCCTTTCGCCCGAAGTCACGACTGTCGCGCTACATCTCCCGCTTCGACGCGGGCGAGACGCTTCGCTCCGCCATCTACGGCGGGCTGGCGGGGGTGATCGCGCTGGTCGCCCTTGAAGTCCCCGTAGCCTTCGAGAGCGAGGCACCGGCATTGCGGCCGATGGGCACGCCGGCCGCCCCCATCAGCCGCGCGGCACCTCAGCCCCGAGAGGCAACAAGCTATACCGCTCCCCCCGCAGAATCCTCCATTGACCGGCTGCTCCGGCCGATGCAGCTCGACCTTAAGGCCAACGGCGTGGTTGAGCTCACCGGCCTGATCGAGCCAGGCTCGGCCCGACGTATCCGCGAGAAATTCGCGGCCGTTGAGTCAGAGGTGAAGACGGTCTCCCTGAATTCGCCGGGCGGCTCGATTGAAGATGCAATCGCCATTGCGCGGATGTTGCGCGAACGGGGCGTCGCCACCCAGGTCGCCGATGGCGCCATCTGCATTTCCTCCTGTCCATTGCTTTTTGCCGGCGGCGTCACGCGCAAGGCGGCAGAGGGCGCCACTTTCGGCGTCCACCAGTTCTATGCAGAGACGAAGCTTTCGCAGACTGATCCGGCACAGGCGATGTCAGACGCACAACTCACCATCGCGCGCATCGCCCGCTATCTGACGGAAATGGGCGTGGAAGCGGAGTTGTGGCTGCATGCGCTCGATACCCCGCCGCAGTCGCTCTATCACCTGTCGCGCGACGAGCTCGTCCGCTACGCACTGGTGACCGAGACCTCCAACTAGCAGGAGCCCGACTTCTCTTCCGTCGGGCAAACGAACAGGCTCGGCCGCACGCAATCGCGGCCGGCGCGCTTGGCGTCGTAGAGCGCGGCATCAGCACGAGCGAACAGCGACTGCGGTCTTTCTCCCTCGGCCAGTTCCGCAACGCCAAAGCTGGCGCTGATGCGCAGGTCGCGGGCAATGTCCTGCGGCCGGCTGGCGGAATAGACGCTGCGGATGTTTTCCGCGAGGAGTCTCGCCGCGTGCAGGTTGGTCGCGGGCAGGATGACGGCAAATTCCTCGCCGCCGATGCGCGCGGCAACATGATTCGGCCGACCGATGCGGCGCAGAATGTCGGCAAACAACACGATCAGCCGGTCGCCGGCCGCGTGGCCATAGGTGTCGTTGACCGTCTTGAAGTGGTCGAGGTCGCAGGTCACCAGCGTCAGCGGCAAATGCTTCTCGGCACTCTCGCGCGCGAGCTCTGCCAACCGCAGCTCGAAGCCGCGCCGGTTGAGAAGGCCCGACAGCGCGTCAGTCTCGGAGCGCAGCGTGATCTGCTGGATGATGTCGAAGGCAAGGCTGGCGAGGAGCAACAGGCCGGTTGCCACCACCAGCACCGTGCCGAGCGACTGCGATGCCATCGCATAGGTGGTCGTCAGGTAGCTTGCCGGGGACGGTCCCGTGCCACCGAAGGCCACTGCCAGGAAGGGCTTCAGCAGGTAGTGCAGCGAGCTGATGACGAGGAAGCCCGCCAGGACGTTGTCGAGCGTGCGGCGCTTTGGCGCGAGCAGGATGATGTAAACGCCCAGCGCCTGCATCGCGCAGTAAGGCGCCTGGTAGAGCATCAGCCGCGTGAACGAATCGCGCGGCATTCCATGAATGACGCTGCTGATTCCCACCGAAACGATGAAGATGCACGCCAGCGCCGCCATCGGCGTCTTTACATTGTAATGCCAGGTCAGGCCGATATTGAGCAATGTGAGGGCGACCAGGAACAGGACGTGGCCGAGGAAGGCGCCGAGCTGCAGGTTCGAAAAATACGGCAGCAGGAATTCGGAGACGCCGTAGGCGATGCCCATCACATAGGTCGCCGCAAACCACCATGCGGAAATGTAGCGGCGGTCGTAGAGCGCGATTGCCGCAAAGGCAGCGCTGAACAGCCCCGTGATCGACAGGGCTATGATCAGGATGTAGGCCGCACCGGTCATGGAGGTTCCCGTTTGGTAACGGGATAATGGATAGCAACAAAAAGAAGGTTAAGGCCTAAAATAATGAACCGGCCTACCTTGCGGCGGCCGGTCCACTGTAATTTTCTCGTTGATTGAGCCTTACCGGCTGGCAGCGATGCCGAGGATGAGGCCGGTTGCGACGCTGATCAGCAGGTAGTCGTTGTCGACCTTGACCCACTGCTGGCCCTTCGACGGGCGCTTCAGGCCGTGGCGGTGGTAGTCACGAACCGCCGGACGGCGCTTCCACTCCGCCACGCGCTCGCCGCGCTTCCAGTGATGACGCTTCGGCGCCGGAGCGTGCGCCTGCGGCTTCTTGCCGGGAGCCTGGAAATGCGGCTTCGGCGCCGGCTGGTGATGATGCTGCGGGGCCGGGTGCCGCGGATCGTGGCGGGTCTGGGCCTGCGCCATCGGGGCCGCGATGAAGGAGAAGGCAATCGCCGCAAGGATCGTACGCTTGAACATTCTTGGGGGGTCCTCGTTGTTGATGAGGCGAACCTAGCGGCGCGAAACTGAATGGAAAATGAACGGTAAGATTACGGTTTGGTAATTAAATCAAATCTTTACGAAGGTTAACGCGCGCAGGAAACGGCCTGCCGGACTGATTGGCCCGGCAGGCTGGACGCTAAGACCGAGAGATCAGGCGGCTTCGCGCGGCCCGATTGTCGTGGTGACGGAACCGAGCCCTTCGACCTCGACGACACAGACATCCCCCGGCACCAGCGCGCCCACTCCGGCAGGCGTGCCGGTGTAGATCACGTCCCCGGCCTCGAGCCGGATCGACTGCGACAGAATCGCAATCACCTCCGGGATCGACCAGATCAGGTCGGCAATGTCGCCGCGCTGGCGCTCCTTGCCATTGACCGACAGGGTGATGGCGCCGGAGCTGATGTGCCCGACTTCCTCCACCTTCGCGATCGGGCCGCAGACGGCGGAGCGGTCAAATCCCTTGGCGAAATCCCACGGGCGGCCAAGCTCCTTGGCTTCGGCTTGCAGATCGCGGCGCGTAAGATCGTTGCCGATCGCGTAGCCAAACACATGCGACAGCGCGTCGGCCTCGGGAATATTGAAACCAACCTTGCCGATCGCGACCACCAGCTCACCTTCGTGATGCAAGTCTTCGGTCAGCGGCGGGTAAGGGATCGCGGCACCGTCATCAACCACCGCGTCCGCGGGTTTGGTGAAGAAGAACGGCGGTTCACGATCGGGATCCTTTCCCATCTCGCGCGCGTGCGCGGCGTAGTTGCGGCCAACGCAGAAGATGCGGCGGACCGGGAAACGGGCGGTCTCGCCGCGAACGGCAACGCTTGCCTGCGGCGCTGGGGGAAATACGAATGTCACGCTGTGCTCCAATGATGCTGCGGCCTGAGAGGCCGGCTTATAGCTCATCCTCGATGACGGCGCGAATGCGCTTTGCGGCAAGGCCGTCGCCATAGGGATTGATCGCCTGCGCCATGCGCCGGTAGTGCGCCTCGTCGGTCAGGAGCTTCGACGCCTCGCCGACGATCCTGCCACGATTGGTGCCGACAAGGATGACGGTTCCCGCCTCGACGGCTTCCGGGCGCTCGGTCGTGTCGCGCATCACCAGGATCGGCTTGCCAAGCGACGGCGCCTCCTCCTGCACGCCGCCGGAATCGGTGATGATGATGAAGGCGCGATCCATCAGGTGCACGAACGGCTCGTAGTCGAGCGGATCAATCAGGTGGATTGCCGGATTGGATCCGAGCAGCCGCTCGACCGGCTCGCGCACGCTCGGGTTCGGATGCACCGGATAAACGATCTGCACGTCATGCTTCTGCGCAATCTCGTTGAGCGCGTTGCAGATGTTCTCAAAGCCGATGCCGAAATTCTCCCGCCGGTGACCTGTCACCAGCACCAGCCTTTTCTTTGGGTCAAGGAACGAGAAGCGCTGCGCAAACTCAGCCTGCCGTGCCGGCTCGCGCGTCTTCTCCACCGTCTCGAGCAACGCGTCGATCACCGTGTTGCCGGTGATGTGGATGTGGGCTTCCGGAACGCCTTCGCCGAGCAAATTGGCCTTGGACGTCGCCGTCGGTGCGAAATGAAAACGCGTCGCAAGCGTCGTCACGCGCCGGTTCATCTCTTCTGGCCACGGCGCCTGCAGGTTGCCAGAGCGCAACCCCGCCTCGACATGGCCGAGCGGGAGCCGCCGGTAGAAGGTAGCAAGCGATGCTGCCAGCGTCGTCGTCGTGTCGCCGTGGACGAGAACGAGGTCGGGCATTTCCCGGTCTAGCACCTGGCCGATGCCGGTCAGCACGCCGGCGGTAACCGCGTCGAGCGTCTGGTTGGGCTTCATCAGGTCGAGGTCGTGGTCCGGCACGATGTCGAACAGCTCCAGCACCTGGTCGAGCATCTGCCGGTGCTGGGCTGTAACGCAAATGCGCACCCGCAGCCGGTCGGAGCGCTGCAGCTCCTTCACCACCGGGGCCATCTTGATCGCCTCCGGCCGCGTGCCGAAAACGGCAAGCACGGTCTTCGTCGGTCGGTCCCCTCGCGGCATGGCGTCCCCCTCTCCTGACTATGAGAAAGTCATAGCGCAAAACTCGTTCCCGGGCAGTAAAGCCGGGGCGAGACTGACCTCAGACTTACGTAGCATCACCCCCGACACTTGACCGAAGGCGCGGAAAACACGAAAAGACGAATTATCACGAAAGACGCGACATGGACTTCGAAGCCTTTTTCGCCACGAAGCTGAACGTCCTGCGGGACGAAGGGCGCTATCGCGTCTTTGCCGAGCTGGAGCGCCAGGCTGGCGCATTCCCCGCTGCACGCCGCCACGCCAACGGCGAGATTCGCGACGTTACCGTCTGGTGCTCGAACGACTATCTCGGCATGGGCCAGCATCCGAAGGTGATCGCAGCCATGCATGAGGCGCTTGACCGCTACGGTGCGGGCGCCGGCGGCACCCGCAACATTTCCGGCACCAATCACTATCACGTCCTGCTCGAGCAGGAGCTTGCCGACCTGCACGGCAAGGAGGCCGCGCTGCTGTTCACCTCGGGCTACGTCTCCAACTGGACCAGCCTGTCGACGCTCGGGGCGCAGATCCCGGACGTCGTGATCTTGTCCGACGCCGGCAACCACGCCTCGATGATTGAGGGCATTCGCCACTCGAAGGCCGAGCGCCGCATCTGGAAGCACAATGACGTCGAGGATCTCGACCGGCAACTCGCCGAGGTCGGCCCCGACCGGCCGAAGATCGTCGCCTTCGAGAGCGTCTATTCGATGGACGGCGACATCGCCCCTATTGCTGACATCGTCGAGGTCGCCGAAAAGCATGGCGCGATGACCTATCTGGACGAGGTCCATGCCGTCGGCATGTACGGCCCGCGTGGCGGCGGTATTGCCGAGCGCGAAGGGCTGATGAACCGGATCACCCTGATCGAGGGCACTCTCGGCAAGGCTTTCGGCGTTGTCGGCGGCTATATCACCGGCTCCGCGGCGCTGATCGATTTCATCCGCTCCTACGGCTCAGGCTTCATCTTCACGACCGCTCTGCCGCCGCACATCGCGGCTGGCGCGCTCGCCTCGATCCGCCACCTCAAGACCAGCAATGTCGAGCGCGCGGCCCATCGCGACCGCGTCGCAAAAGTGCGCCAGCGTCTCGACAAGCTCGGCATCCCGGTGATGCCGAACCCGAGCCACATCGTGCCGGTGATGGTGGGCGATGCGGCCAAGTGCAAATGGATCTCCGACCTGCTGCTCGACGAGTACGGGGTCTACGTCCAGCCGATCAATTATCCGACGGTGCCGAAGAAGACCGAGCGCCTGCGTATCACGCCGACGCCGCTGCACACCGATGCCGACATCGACGCGCTGGTGCATGCCCTGTCGAGCCTCTGGTCCCGCTGCGCCCTCGCCCGCCAGGTCGCCTGACATTTCGGCAAACGGAACGCGCCTGAATAGGCCTGCGCGGCCGCGGCGAGTTGCGCTATCAGGCGGCCAGCCCGCACAGAGTGTTCCCGCATGCCCTCTTCCGCACGTCCCGACGATCGCTACGCCGCCTTCCGCCACTCGTCATATCTGCGCTTCTTCGGCGCCCGCTTCGCGACGAGCTTTGCGTCGCAGATCGTATCGGTGTCGGTGGGCTGGCAGGTTTATGACCTGACTCGCAATCCGTTCGATCTAGGACTTGTCGGTCTGGTGCAGTTTGCGCCGGCGTTGCTGCTGGTGCTGGTGACGGGCGCCGTTTCCGACCGGTTCGGCCGGCGCCTTATCATGGGCCTCGCCATCACCGTCGAGGCGCTGTGTGCGCTCGCGCTGCTGCTTCTCACGCTTCGGGGTCTCACCAACGTCGTGCACGTCTTCCTCGTGCTGGCGGTGTTCGGCACAGCCCGCGCGTTCTTTTCGCCTGCCTCATCGTCGCTCGTCGCCAATCTCGTGCCGCCGGAGGATTTCGCAAACGCCGTCGCCTGGAACTCGTCTGCCTGGCAGGTCGCCACCATCGTCGGCCCGGTAGCGGGCGGCCTGCTCTACGGCATCTCGCCTGAAGCAGCCTACACCGTCGCCACTGTGATGATGGGCGTTGCCGCGCTGCTGATCTTCTCGATCCCGAAGCCCGCACAGCATTTCGAGCGCGAATCGAGCGGCCTTGGCTCGCTCTTTGCCGGCTTCAGCTACATTCGCAGCGAGAAGGTGGTGCTGGGGGCAATCTCGCTCGACCTCTTCGCCGTGCTGCTGAGCGGCGCGATCGCGCTCCTTCCGGTCTATGCGCGCGATATCCTCGAGCTCGGCCCATGGGGGCTCGGCATGCTGCGCTCGGCGCCGGGCCTTGGCGCGGTCTGTGTTGCCGTCTGGCTTGCGGGCCATCCGATTCGCGACCATGCCGGCCTGCTCATGTTCTTCTTCGTCGCGCTGTTCGGCGTCTTCACCATCGTCTTCGGTGTCTCGACGATCCCGTGGTTGTCGATCACGGCGCTGGCGCTGCTCGGCGGTGCCGACATGGTTAGCGTCTATATCCGCAGCACGCTGATCCAGCTCTGGACGCCGGACCGCGTGCGCGGCCGCGTCAGCGCGGTTAATGGCGTCTTCGTCGGGGCTTCGAACGAGCTTGGCGAATTCCGCGCCGGCACCATGGCGTCACTGATCGGCACCGTCCCCGCCGTGGTCGTCGGCGGCATTGGCGCGATCGGCATCGCAGCGCTATGGGCGTGGCTGTTCCCGGAGCTCAGGAAAGCACGCCGTCTCGACGGCCGTACCTGATCGCCTCGTTGGCCTCGGCGGCCGGAACCACGCGCGCGTCGGACCCATGCTCGAAGATGTGCTGGAGGAATTCCTCCAGCCAGCGTCGCAGCCTGATGTCCCACAAGAACCGGCCGTTGAGGTGCTCGCGGCCCTGCTGCGCGCCGGGCAGCTCGAAGCGGCTTGCGCCGCGCACCACCCAGCTGTGCATCATCGCCCGCGTCAGTTCGGCATGGAACTGGATGGCATAGGCCTTCTTGCCATAGCGGAAGGCCTGATTGGGATAGGTCTGGCCGCCTGCAAGAAGCGCGGCGCCGCAAGGCAGCGAAAAGCCCTCCCGATGGAACTGGTAGACCATGTCCGGCCAGTCCATCATCTGCTTGCCTTCCTGGGTCGCGTGGATCGGGTACCAGCCGATTTCGACTGCACCGTCCTCGCGCGGGCCAACGCGGCCGCCAAGATGATTCACCAGCATCTGCGCGCCAAGGCAGATGCCGAGGAACGGCTTTTCTTCCTTGAGCGGCACGGCGAGCCACTCGGTTTCGCGCCGGATATACTCCTCCGGGTCGTTGGCGCTCATCGGGCCGCCAAACACCACCGCGCCGCGATGCTCGTGCAGCGTCTCCGGCAGCGGATCGCCCAGCGGCGGGCGCCTGATGTCGAGATGGAAGCCCGCCTGAGTGAGAAGCTGGCCGACCCGGCCCGGGCTCGATCGCTCCTGATGCAGCACGATGAGGATCTTTCCCCGCGAGGGTCGATGCGGATCGTGCGGATGCATGTCAGTCCTGTTCGCCTATTCCCGCCGCTTCGCGCGCCTGCTTGCGCAGGAGCACCCGTTCGCGCTGCTCGATTCCGATCAGTTCGGCAACGCGCCAGACGACATTGTCCTCGAGTTCGTGCAGCTCGCCATCGGCGTAGACGACTTCCCAGAGCAGACGCACCAGCTCCGATTTTTGCGGCTGCTGCAGCGTGCGGTTGAGCACGCTGGTGAACTGGTAGAAGTCGATCGCCTCGCGGCTCGCCTGCTCGCCCGCTGACAGCAGCTGGTCGAGCTGCTTGCCCGACACGCCGAACGCTTCTGCCAGTCCCGAGCGCAACTGCGCGCGCTCGGAATCCGCGCGCGTGCCATCCGCGTCCGCAACATAGGTCAGCAGTGCCGCCGCCGCCACGCGCGGATCGTCCGCTTCCGGCAGCTTGTCGCCGGAAGCTGGCTTCAGATTGGCCAGGAAGGTCTTGAGGTGGTCGAGCATACCTTCTTAGTAGCGCGAAGCTTTTGGCTAGAACAGCCTGAAGCCGGCGGGTTTTTCTTCCTTTTCTTCGGGATCGACACCTGGATCATCCGGAAGGCGCGCAATCCGGACTTCTTCCTCTTCCAGATCAACCGGCTCGGCATCGAGCACCGGCGGCGTGATGACGACCGAAGCGGGACCTGCCGCTTCCTCTGGTTTCTTCGCGGCAGCCGGGCGCGCGGGCTGCTCCACCTTCGCCTCCTCGACAGGCTCGGCCGGGGCGGTCGGGGGGGCAGGAGCAGCTATTACGGGCTTCGGCGTGGGCGCCTCCGGCTCGTAGGGCTCGATCAGCTGGCTGATTTTTTCGGCCGGCACCTTCCACTCGAACGCGTCGAGTCTGCCGGTGACGGGCGACAGCGGCGCCCATTTTTCCGAAACGACGCCGTCGGCAACCCAAGCCGGATCGCGCTGCGCGCGCACGGCCTGACCGAGCAGATGACGGATCTTGCCCTGGTCGCCGGTTTCGGCCTCCTCGATGTCGGCAAGCAGCAGGAACACGCTTTCGCGCGGACCGAGCCTTGCCGCAGTCTCCGCCTCGCGCCGCGCAAGTCCGAATTCGCCGGCATCGAGCGCAGCCCGTGCCACCACGAGCGAAGACTCGACATTGTTGCGGCGAAGCGACTGCAGGCGCCTGCCGCGTTCAAGGCGATCATGGGTTGAATCGCCCGGCCGCGCGTGGACATAGGCCTCGGCGATCTCGGGATGCGGCTCGAGTTTCCAAGCAGCCTCGAGGATCTTTGCGCCCTTGCGCACGTCGTTGAGGCGGACGCACGCGCGCGCGGCAATCACCGCAGCCGGAACGAGGTCCGGCGCGAGCTTGTTGGCTTCGGTCGCGGCAGTGCGCGCACCGGCTGGATCGGCATCGAAGATCGCCTGGGCCTTCGCCGTCAGCAGCACCGCGCGGCGGCGGTTGGCTACGGTCCTGTCGATCTGCTTGGTCGCCTTCTGCGTCTCGACCAGCTTCAGCGCGCCGTCCCAGTCGCCCGCCTCGACCTTCTCTTCAAGCGTCGAATCGGTGGCCCAGCCAAGCTGCGGTGCCACCTCCGCAGCCCTTGCCGCATAGTGACGCGCAGCGACACGGTCGCCCAGCCGTTCAGCCTCCAGATAGAGGCCGCGCAGACCAAGCAGGCGCATTTCCGGATCGGCCAGCATCGCCTCAAACTTGGTCCGCGCCGCTTCGTGGTCGCCTTCGAGGAGCGACGCCTGCGCGTCGAGAAGATGAATTAGCGGTTCCTGATCGGCGGCGATCAGCTTCATCGCTTCCTTTTTCTTCTTACGTGCCAGCGCGGCATCGCCCGCACCGGCGGCGACCATGCCGGTCGACAGCGCCTGGTAGCCACGGTCGCGGCGGCGGACGCGGAAATAGCGGGTCACGGTGTAGGGGCTGTACCAGATGCCTTTCAGAACCCACCAGCTCAGCATGGTCAGCGCCACGACCGCCACCATGATGACGGCGGCGACCATCAGGCTCACCTGATACTGGTAGCCGTTGAAGGTCATGACCAGCTCGCCGGGCCGGTCGGCGAGCCACGCGAAGCCAAGACCAATCAGGAAAACGAGGAGCAGGAAGAACAGGATACGGAACATCAGTTAGCTCCTCAGCGCGGCGGCCAAAGCCTGGTCGACAAGCTGGTCGACTTCGCGGCGCGCCCGCACCTTCTCGATGAACGGCTTGCCCGCTTCCTTCGCGGCGTCCGGCAAATTTTCGTATTCGGTCAGCGCACGCTCGAGGTTCCCGGCCTCGACGGCGGCGTCAATGCGCGCCGCGATCTCCGGCACACCGTCGCCCTCAACCATGCCGACGGGACGGACCTGCACCAGCCCCATCGCGCTCTGCCACAGCTTGTCGGCGATGCCCGCATCGGGATCGACCGGACGCTCGGCGGCGATCATGGCATTGGCGGCTGCATCAGCTTCCGCCGCGAGCTGCGCAAGCGTCGCCACGCCGTTCTGCGCGTAGGGGCGGAGGCCGTCTAGTTCGGCCGCATCCGGCGTCAGCGCTGCAATGGTGTCGAGCTCAGCCTTGAACGGCACGCCGCGGTCAACCGCAGCCTTCAGCGCCGAGACGGCGATGACCATCGCGGTCGACGGCGCATCCGCCTGTTCGTCGAGGCGCGAAGCGAACTCGCTGATACGGGTTTCAAGACCTTCGAGGCGTCCGGTCAGCTGCGACTGCGCATTCTGCACATTCGTGACTAGCTCGCGCAGCGAGGCAACATCGTTGCTCATCTCCCCAAGCGCTGCTTCATCGGTTGCCGGGTTTTCCCGCAGTTCCCGGATCGCGTTTTCAAGGTTCGTCAGGCGCTCCTCAACCGGCGTGAGATCGATGGTGCCCGCATCACCGGCCGTCTGCGCCGCAGACGCAACTTCCTGGCGCAGCCCCTCGACCTGCTCGGTGACGGTGGCGAGGCGCTGTTCGGCCTCCTGCAGGCGTGCTTCGAGTGCGGACGTATCGGCCCCGCCCGACGGAGCGGATGCAACTTGCTGGCGCAGCGCGGCCACCTGTTCCTCCAGCGAGGCGATGGCCGGGCTGTGGTCCTCAAGGACGCTGCGGCTGCCGGGGAGCAGTCCCGCGAAGTGCAGGCCGCCGGCAATCGCCAGCGCGATCACGCCGCCTGCGATGCCTGCAAGCAGCGAGCCGCTAGAGCCGCGCTTCGCGGCCCCCGGCGATCGCACCGATTCGCTGCGGCCGAAGGAACTTGAGGATGCCGTGCTGTAGGGTGATTCGCCCTCGGGCAAGTCGCGAACCGGTTTTTCTGTAGTCGCCTCCGGCTCAAAAGGCTCGGCCGGTGTCTCGGACGCGTCGACGGCCTCTGCCGGCTGGGTAGGTGCGTCCGTTTCGGCTGGCTGATCGACGGGAGAAGCTTCTGCTTCTGCTGCCTTCCGCTCCTCGTCCAGACGCGAGACCTCGTCAGGCGAAAGGTCGATCGTCACAGGCTCCCGGCTGGATTTTGAGTGTCGGGTTCGGGGCGTCTTCACCATGCCGGCAGTCCTTCAGCTCATGACGGTTCACGATAACCGTTTCTTCCTGATCTAGGCCGCTCGCTAGATCGTGAAAAGGGCAACGCGGTGGTCACCTTCCCGAATGGGTAAGAAGAAGTTCAAGAACGCTTTCTTCGGAAGGCGCCGCGCTTACGAAGATGCGCTTGGCATCAACGCCGAAAAACGCCGTCGCGACTTTTTGCGAGATGCAGAAGAACGTCGTCTTTTCAAATGCTTGCCATATACCTTCACGGGCTGTTAGCCCGGCAAGCAGCTGGCCAGCACGCTCCGACAGCACCGGCGCGCCCCACACTTCTCCTTGCGCAATCGCATTCAAAACAAAGTCAGTTGGGTAACTGACTTCTTCTGCCGAATACACTTCGGCGACGTCGAGACGAATGCCGCACGCGTCCAGCGCATCGGCAAATCCCTTCGTCCGCTGTACTGCCGCGAGGTGCAGGAGGTGCGAACCGGCGGGCAGCTCCTTGCTAATTAGATCGGCAAGCTGCACGGCTGTTCCGCCTGCTATGCGCACATTCGTGAAGCCAGACTTCCTTGCCTCAGATCCGGTCGCCTCCCCAACCGCATAGAGCGGCCGGGTGTGGAATGCATCGATGAGTTTCGCCGGTATGTGCCGAACGGCATTGGGGCTGGTGACAATGACGGCGTCATAGACACCCGGCGGGGCCGGCAGTTTCGGCTCAACCGGCACGATCCTGGTCAGCGGCAGGACGATGGGCGCGAAGCCCAGCGCCTTGAGCCGCGCGGCGGTGGCGCTCGCGCCGGGTTCGGGGCGGGTTACGAGAACCCGCTTCCTCAAGACCAGCCTTCGAAGAATTTCGCGCCAGCCTTGTCGCGGATCCGCGCGCCGGCGTCCGCGCCAAGTGCGGCGGCTTCCGCCACGCTGCCCTCGGCGCCGATTTCGTACACCTGGCCGCCGTCCGGCGTCAGAATCATGCCGCGGAAGTCGATGCGGTCGCCTTCAACCTGCGCATAGCCGGCAAGCGGCGTGCGGCAGGAGCCGTCGAGCGAGGCAAGGAACGCGCGCTCGCAGGAAAGCGCCGCGCCCGTTGCGGCATGGCTGATTGGCGCAAGCAGTGCCTTCACCCGCTCGTCGCCAATGCGGCTTTCAATGCCGATGGCGCCCTGCCCCGGCGCAGGCGGAAATTTCTCCACCGGCAAGAGTTCGGTGATGATGTCCGAAAGCCCGAGACGGCGAAGACCGGCGTTAGCCAGCAGCGTTCCGGCAACCTGTCCCTCATCCAGCTTGCGCAAGCGCGTCTGCACATTGCCGCGGAACATCACGACCTCGATGTCGGGACGCAGGCGGCGGATCAGCGCCTGGCGCCGCAGCGACGACGAACCGACCACCGCGCCATGCGGCAGCTCCTCCAGCGTCGGGCTATCGCGGCCAATAAAACCGTCGCGGACATCCTCGCGTTCGAGGAAGGCGGAAAGCTCCAGCCCGTCCGGCAGCTGCGTCGGCATGTCCTTCGAGGAATGCACCGCGATGTCGATGCGGTTGTCGAGCAGTGCCTCCTCGATTTCCTTCGTGAACAGCCCCTTGCCGCCGGCCTCGGCGAGCGGACGGTCGAGGATCCGGTCGCCGCTGGTCGAGATCACCACGATCTCGAACGCTTCCTCGGGCAGGTTGTGCGCCGCCATCAGCCGGGCGCGCGTCTCGTGCGCCTGCGCCAGCGCGAGCGCGCTGCCTCGTGTCCCGATCCTCAACTCATAAGTTTGCATGCTGGCTCGTCCATGATACGTGCGTGCCAGTCCTAACGGGGAATAACCGGCACAGCAATGTTACGCATGCTCGGCATCGAGACCAGTTGCGACGAGACGGCTGCCTCGGTGGTCGCGCTTGATGACGCCGGCACGCCCAGAATCCTGTCGAATGTAGTCCTCAGCCAGATCGAGGACCATGCGGCTTTTGGCGGCGTGGTACCCGAAATCGCCGCCCGCGCCCACGTCGAGGCGCTCGACGGCATCGTGGAAGCTGCTCTTAGCGAAGCCGGCGTCGACCTCGGCGAGCTTGACGGCATTGCCGCCACCGCAGGCCCCGGCCTCATCGGGGGGCTGATCGTCGGCCTGATGACGGCCAAGGCAATTGCCGCGGCGTCCGGCAAGCCGCTGTTTCCCGTGAATCATCTGGAAGGCCATGCGCTGACCGCGCGTCTCACCGACGGCGTCGAGTTCCCCTATCTGCTGCTGCTGGTCTCCGGAGGCCACACGCAGGTCATCCTCGTGCGTGGCGTCGGCGACTATGAACGGTGGGCGACCACCATCGATGACGCACTGGGCGAAGCCTTCGACAAAACGGCAAAGCTCGTTGGCCTGCCCTACCCCGGCGGCCCGAATGTCGAAAAGGCGGCGCAGTCGGGTGACGCTGCCCGCTTCAGCTTCCCGCGCCCGCTGCGCGGCGAGGCGCGACTCGACTTCTCCTTCTCCGGCCTGAAGACTGCCGTGCGGCAGGCCGCCACCGCCATCGCGCCTTTGTCCGATCAGGACGTCGCCGACATCTGCGCCTCGTTCCAGCGCGCCATCACCGAGACGCTGGAAGAACGCGTCGGCAAGAGCCTAGCCCGCTTCCGCGAGGTGTACCCCAATGCCGCGACGCCCGCCTTGGTCGTCGCCGGTGGCGTTGCCGCCAACAAGGCGATCCGCGCAACGCTCGACCGCCTCTGCGCGGCGCAAGACATGCGCCTTGTCGCACCACCGATCGCGCTTTGCACCGACAATGCGGCTATGATTGCCTGGGCCGGGCTCGAGCGGATGCGCGCAGGTCTTGCAAGCGGCGAGGAGGGCATGTTGTTCGCCCCGCGCTCGCGCTGGCCGCTCGACGAGAGCGCGAGCCCGATGATCGGTTCCGGCAAGCGGGGAGCCAAGGCATGACGCACAAGTCGCGGATTACGGTTTTGGGCGGCGGTGCGTGGGGGACGGCACTTGCCCTCACCTCGCTCCGCGCCGGCCACGACACCACGCTGTGGGCGCGCGACCGCGAAAGCGTCGCCTCGATCAACGAGCGCCGAGAGAACCCGCGCTACCTTCCCGGCATTCGGCTCGATGAGGGACTGAAGGCAACCACGGACCTTGCCGCTGCGCTTTCCGCCGCCGATTGCGTCCTTGCCGTCGTCCCGGCGCAGACCATGCGCAGTGTGCTGATCGAGATCTCGTCGCTGCTGCCGAAGGGCGTGCCGCTCGTCCTTTGCGCCAAGGGTATCGAGCGCGGCACCGGAAAGCTCCTGTCGGAGATCGCAGCCGAGATCCTGCCGGAAACGCCGATCGCGGCCCTTTCCGGCCCGAGCTTCGCCACCGACGTCGCCCGCGGCCTGCCGACGGCCGTCACCGTTGCCTCCACTGATGCGGCCGTCGCCTCGGGGCTGGCGGCGCTGTTTTCCTCGCGCTCCTTCCGCTGCTATTCGAGCACGGACCTCACCGGCGTCGAGGTTGGCGGCGCGCTCAAAAATGTGCTCGCCATCGCGGCGGGCGCGGTTGCCGGCGCTGGCCTTGGTGCCAGCGCCCAGGCAGCCATGGTCACGCGCGGCTTCGTCGAGCTGCGCCGCGTCGGCGCGGCGTTCGGCGCCGAGCCAGAAACGCTGATGGGCCTGTCCGGCCTCGGCGACCTGATCCTGACTTGCGGCTCCGAGCAGTCGCGCAATTTCGCCTATGGCGTCGCGCTCGGCCGCGGTGGCAGTCGCGACGGCCTTAAGCTCGCCGAAGGCGTGGCGACCGCCGGCATCGCCGCGCGGCTTGCGCGTGAAAAGCACGTCGAGGCGCCGATCATCACCGCCGTCGACGACATTCTTTCCGGCAGGAGCACGATCGGCGAGGCGGTTGCGGCGCTGATGGCGCGGCCGCTGAAGAGCGAAACCGACAACGACACAGGACGAGCGAAATGATCTTTACCTTCATCGGCAGGGACAAGCCCGGACACCTCGACACCCGCCTGTCGAACCGTCCGGCCCACGTGGAATACCTCAACAAGCTGAATGCCTCGGGCAAGCTCAAGTTCGCCGGCCCGCTGCTTGGCGACGACGGCAAGCCGACCGGCAGCCTGGTCGCCTTGGAAGTCGCCAGCCGCGAGGAAGCGGAATCGATCCTCGCCGCCGACCCATACGCAAAGGCCGGGCTGTTCGAGTCGACCGAACTGCACGCCTGGAACTGGCTCTTCAACAATCCGGAGGCCTGACCAGATGGCGTACTGGCTGTTCAAGTCGGAACCCGACGTCTTTTCCTTCGAGATGCTGAAGGCCAAGGGCGAGAAGGGCGAACAGTGGGACGGTGTGCGCAACTACCAGGCGCGCAACAACATGCGCGCCATGAAGATCGGCGACCTCGGCTTCTTCTACCACTCCAACATCGGCCTTGAGGCCGTCGGCATCGTCGAGGTCTGCGCCGAGGCGCATCCCGACTCGACCACCGACGATCCGCGCTGGGAGTGCGTCGACATCCGCGCGGTGCGCGACCTGCCGCGGCCGGTCTCGCTCAAGGAAGTGAAGGCCAACCCGAAGCTCGCCAACATGTCGCTGGTGACTTCGATGCGCTTGTCGGTCCAGCCGGTGACGCCGGAGGAATGGGCCGAGGTCTGCCGCATGGCGGGGCTCGATCCGGCGCCGTGAGGCGTGTGTGTCGAGCAACCGGCGGTGATGGGGCGGCTTGATCTCGGCGCGAGGAAACAGCCTCACGGGAACCGTGTGAATCAAACTACCCCCACCCCTAACCCCTCCCCACAAGGGGGAGGGGGATTTTGGGGAAGCGGGATCTGCTCCGGGTCCGGAGAGGGGAAGTCCAATCCTTTGGGCGCTACTGAGGCTGAACTTCGCACGCAATCTGAACAAGTAATCCGCGGCGGACATCACCGGTCGCTGAAGAAGGCGGGGGCGCCAACGCCTCCCTCCCCCTTGTGGGGAGGGTAAGGGGGGGTAACTCACATCTCACCCGGTAGGCCCCTCAAACGGAAGGAAGCCGCTGCAACGCGCAGACGCGGCACTTCCACCGGGCTTACTTCCGCCCACATTCGCCGACGAAAATGCCTGATGGTCGATCAAAGCTTCATTCTTGATAACACGGCGATCATCGCGCCGCCGCATGTGCCGGAGATCGCGCTTCATCTTGCCGATGAGGCGCATGACCTGTGGCACAGGACCGAGGAAGAACTTGGCGAGATCGGACTGCCGCCGCCGTTCTGGGCGTTTGCCTGGGCAGGCGGGCAGGGACTTGCCCGCTACGTGCTCGACAATCCGCAGGTGGTGCGCGGGCTGCGGGTGCTTGACTTTGCCTCCGGCTCCGGCCTTGTCGCCATCGCCGCAGCAAAATCCGGCGCGCGAAAAGTCGTCGCCGCCGACATCGACCCGATCGCGGCCCACGCGGTCTCGCTCAACGCGAGCGCCAACGGCGTTTCGTTGGTCTTCACTGGCGACGACCTGATTGGCACCGACGGCGACTGGGACGTCGTCCTTGCCGGCGACGTTTTCTACGACAAGCAGTTCGCCGACCGGCTCGTGCCCTGGTTCACGCAGCTGAAGGAGCGGGGCGCGACCGTCCTCGTCGGCGATCCCGGACGCTCCTACCTGCCCAAACAGGGGCTCGAAGCGGTCGCCACCTATCAGGTGCCGGTCACGCGTGTTCTCGAAGATTCCGAGGTCAAGCAGACGACCGTCTGGCGCCTAGCGTAACACCCTGATGACCGTCTGCCGCGACAGGTGCGGCAGCAGCTGCTTCATGACACCCGGATAGACCGCCACACAACCTTCGGTGGGCAAGAAGCCTTCGCGCGCGATGTGGAAGAAGATGGCGCTGCCCATGCCGCGCCGGCGCGGGCGGATATTGTAGTCGAGCACGACGCAACAATCATAGAGCCGGTCGGGCCGCTTCATGCATTCGGCGCTCTTCGGATAGGGCAGCTTCACGGGCCGGTTGTAGTTGCGGTCGAGGGGGTCGTCGCACCAGCCGTCGTTCTGGCGAATCAATTTCAGCGGAAGCTTCGATTTGGTCGTCAGCAGGCGGCCCTTGCGGAAGTATCCGGAGAGCATCCGCATCTCTCCGAGGGGCGTCGCGCCGTCCCCTTCCCGTTTGATCGCGCGAATGCCGCTGCGGCCGAGCGCGCACGGAAAAACCCGGCCATTCCAGTTGAGTAGCCCCTGCGTCGGCCTGCCCGGACGCGCGCGGACGGCAAGAATGGCAGTGGCGGGGCGAAGCTGTTTTTTTGCAGGGGCTTGCACGGGGAACAAATCGTCGTGATACGCTTTCTAGGGCGGGAAGTTCCTCTTAAACCGCATGATGGTCAATAAGGCCGTCGTTCGGCCATAAAATCTGGTCAAGGACACGACATGACGTCACGTACCATCCTTATCGTCGACGATGATGCGGACCTGCGCGACACGCTCGTCGAGCAGCTGTCCCTGTACGAAGAATTTTCCGTTCTGCAGGAAGAGTCGGCGGCCAAGGGCATTCAGACCGCCCGCTCCGGTGTCATTGACCTCCTGATTATGGACGTGGGCCTGCCAGACATGGACGGCCGCGAGGCGGTGAAGCTTCTTCGCAAGGGCGGCTTCAAGCCGCCGATCATCATGCTGACCGGCCACGACACCGACTCCGACACCATCCTCGGACTGGAAGCGGGCGCAAACGACTACGTGACGAAACCGTTCCGCTTCGCGGTACTCCTCGCACGCATCCGCGCCCAGCTGCGTCAGCACGAGCAGAGCGAGGATGCGACCTTCACCGTCGGCCCCTACGTCTTCAAGCCCAGCCAGAAGCTGATGACCGACCCGAAGGGCAACAAGATCCGCCTGACGGAGAAAGAAGCGTCGATCATCAAGTATCTCTACCGCGCCGACCAGAAGGTCGTGACGCGGGACGTGCTGCTGGAAGAGGTGTGGGGCTACAATTCGGGCGTGACGACGCACACGCTCGAAACGCACGTCTACCGCCTACGCCAAAAGATCGAGCGCGATCCTTCAAACGCCGAGATTCTTGTGACGGAGAGCGGCGGCTACAAGCTCGTGCCTTGACTGATTTCCCCACGCAGTCGAAGAACTTGAAACAGTTCCTGCATCGGTGACGGCGTGTTTGGCCCGTCGGGACCTGTTACGAGCGTATTCGGGGGACAACTGGGGACTTCGATTTGGCCCTTGACGACGACATCCGCACCCTGTCCGGAGTGGGTCTGTTTAGCGACCTGAGCCCGGAACAGCTCCGGCTGCTCGCTTTCGGAGCCGAGCAGGTGCGCCTGTCCGCAGGCCAGGAACTCTATCGCGAGAACGCGCCGGCAGACTGCGCCTATGTCGTCGTTACGGGCAAGATTGTGCTCTACCGCGAACACAAGGGCGAGGCGGTCGCGGTTGCCCGGGTGGGTCCAAGCGCCCTTCTCGGCGAACTTGCACTGATCACCCAGACGCGCCGGATGACCTATGCCGCCGCAGAAACCGACGCAGAGCTCATCCGCCTCAACCGCACCCTGTTTCGCCGCATCCTCGAGGAATATCCCGAGACCGCCGTCGAGCTGCACCGGCGCATGCTCGAGGACCTGCAGGTCTTCCTGAAGAAGATCGAGAAGCTGGCGCCAAAATTTTCCGACTGAGCTG
Organism: Aminobacter sp. J41; assembly: GCF_000526635.1. Taxonomy (GTDB): domain Bacteria; phylum Pseudomonadota; class Alphaproteobacteria; order Rhizobiales; family Rhizobiaceae; genus Aerobium. The sequence continues at coordinate 171,663 of NZ_JAGL01000004.1, read as the reverse complement.
ACCGCTCCGCCTAGAGGTCGAAGCGCGCGATCACCGGCACGTGGTCGGAGGGGCGATCCCATCCGCGCGCCTCGGTGATGATGTCGATGCCGGCGAGGCGCGGCGACAGGTCGGCCGACGACCAGATGTGGTCGAGACGGCGGCCGCGGTTGGAAGCAACCCAGTCGCGCGAGCGGTAGCTCCACCAAGTGTAGAGCTTCTCGGTTGGCGGTACGACCTGACGCATCAGGTCGACCCAGCCGCCTGCCTCGCGCATCGCCTCGAAGCTGGTGGTCTCGATCGGCGTGTGGCTGACGACGTTGAGGAGCTGCTTATGCGACCACACGTCGTGCTCCAGCGGCGCGATGTTGAGGTCGCCGACCAACACGGAGGAATAATTCTCGCCCGAAACCGCCGTCACGTCGTGCATCTCGGCGACGAAGTCGAGCTTGTGGCGGAATTTCGGATTGATCTCCGGATCAGGCTCATCGCCGCCGGCCGGGACGTAGAAATTGTGCAGCAGGATCTTTCGATCCCCGGCCTCGACGTGAATCGACAGGTGGCGGCAGTCGTCGATGTCGCAGAAGCGGCGGCGGTCAACCACCTCGACAGGCCGCCGCGCCACAGTGGCGACGCCGTGGTAGCCCTTCTGGCCGCTGATCGCGATGTGCTCGTAGCCTGCCTTGCGGAACGCCTTCGACGGGAACAGGTCGTCCGGGCACTTGGTCTCCTGCAGGCACAGCACGTCAGGCTGGTACTCCGCCAGGAACTTCTCGACCAGCGGCATGCGCAGGCGGACGGAGTTGATGTTCCAGGTGGCAATGGAGAAAGACATCGGATGATCCGGAGTTCAGGCGGCAGGACGGGCGGAAACTGCCAGCCGCGGCGCGCGAAGACAACCCCGGCACGCAGACGCATGCGTGCCCTGACCACAGGAAAGCCCGGAAAAAGCGCGATTACCGTGCGTGAGAGGCGTCGATCGCGGCGTAATCGATGCGGAACACCGACGGGTCGAACTGCATGCCCTGCTCGACGTTGAAAATCATCACCGTCGTTTCCTTGCCCTGCGCGTCGGTGATGGTCCACTGGCGCAACTCGTAGCTCGACGGGTCGAACATCATCGTGATCGTCGCGTTGCCGAAGGCGTTGCGGTCGGCGAGCTGGATCGTCGTCAGGTCCGCCTCTTCCTTCACCGCCCGCACGCGGCCACCTGACAGATCGATCTTGTTGTCGAGCAGCAGCTTCAGCGGCGTCTGCGACAGCGGATACGCGTCCATCGTCTTCAGCTTGGTGTTCTGCAGGAGCACGTTGCGGCCGTCTGCCGTGACACGGAAGGTTGCCGGCGCCTCATAGTCGAAGCGGACCTTGCCCGGACGCTCGATGTAGAACTTGCCGCCGGTCTGTTCGCCTTTGGGGCCGAACTGGACGAACTCGCCCATCATCGTCTTCACGGAGGAGAAGTGATCGGCGATCCGCTGCGCGGTTTGCGCACCTTGGGCGTGTGCCTCGGAAAGCAGCGGGCCAGTGAACTGACCGGCTGCGAGCAGGCCGATGCCCAGCGCAGCATTACCGATGAAAGCGCGTCGAGAGATCAGCTTGTTCGCCATGTGGATCGTTGCCTTCCGTCTTCTCGTTCTGAATTTCGACTAGGCCGCCAGTTGGGCCGAAATGCGGCTTGCCGCTTCTTCAACGGCAGGCCGCGGCAAAGGTTTCCGGCCTCAGAACTTGTCTTCTTCCGTCGGCACCAGGATCTCGCGCTTGCCGGCGTGGTTGGCGGGGCCAACGATGCCTTCCTGCTCCATCCGCTCGATGATCGAGGCCGCGCGGTTGTAGCCGATGCCGAGCCTGCGCTGGATATAAGAAGTCGAGGCTTTGCCGTCACGCAGCACGATCGCCACTGCCTGGTCGTACGGGTCGTCCGAATCCTCGAAGCTGCCGCCACCGCCGCCCTTGCCGCCGCTATCGCCGTCGTCGTCATCGTCCTCTGTGATGGCGTCGAGATATTGCGGCACGCCCTGGCGCTTGAGGTGGGCCACCACCTTTTCGACCTCCTCGTCCGAGACGAACGGGCCGTGGACGCGCTGGATGCGGCCGCCGCCGGCCATGTAGAGCATGTCGCCCATGCCGAGAAGCTGCTCGGCGCCCATCTCGCCAAGAATGGTGCGGCTGTCGATCTTCGACGTGACCTGGAAGGAGATGCGGGTCGGGAAGTTTGCCTTGATGGTACCGGTGATGACGTCCACGGACGGTCGCTGCGTCGCCATGATGACGTGGATGCCGGCCGCGCGTGCCATTTGGGCGAGGCGCTGCACCGCGCCCTCGATGTCCTTGCCCGCCACCATCATCAGGTCGGCCATCTCGTCGATGATGACGACGATGTACGGCATCGGCTCGAGGTCGAGGTGCTCGGTCTCGTAGATTGCTTCGCCGGTCTGCCGGTCGAAGCCGGTCTGCACCGTGCGAGTGATCTGCTCGCCGCTCTGCTGTGCCTGGCTGACGCGCTGGTTGAAGCTGTCGATGTTGCGGACGCCCACCTTCGACATCTTGCGGTAGCGCTCTTCCATCTCGCGAACGGTCCACTTGAGCGCGACCACCGCCTTCTTCGGATCGGTGACGACCGGGGTCAGCAGGTGCGGAATACCGTCGTAGACCGAGAGCTCCAGCATCTTGGGGTCGATCATGATCAGGCGGCACTCTTCCGGCCGCATCCGGTAGACGAGCGACAGGATCATGGTGTTGATCGCTACCGACTTGCCCGAGCCGGTGGTACCGGCGACCAGCAGGTGCGGCATCTTGGTGATGTCGGCGATCACCGCCTCGCCGCCAATGGTCTTGCCGAGCGCCAGCGCCAGCTTGGCCTTCGCCTGCTCGAACTCGCGGCTGGCGAGCAGCTCGCGCAGATACACCGTCTCGCGGCGGGCATTCGGCAGCTCGATGCCGATTGCGTTGCGGCCGGGCACGACAGCGACGCGGCAGGCAATCGCGCTCATCGAACGGGCAATGTCGTCGGCAAGGCCGATCACGCGTGAGGACTTGATGCCGGGCGCGGGCTCGAGCTCGTAGAGCGTAACGACCGGACCGGGGCGCACGTGAATGATCTCGCCCTTGACGCCGAAGTCTTCGAGGACGCCCTCGAGCACGCGGGCGTTCTGCTCCAATGCGTCGTGCGAGAGTGAGGGATCGCGAGCGACGTTGCGCGTCTCCGACAGGAAATTCAGCGACGGCAGCTCGAAGGAATGCGAGCCACCCGGGCCAACCCTTGCTTCGCGCTGGGCACGCGGGCTTGGCTGCGGACGCGGCGCCGGCATGTCGACGCGGGTTGCGGCGTCGGATCGGTAGTGGCGGACCTGCGCCGGCGCACCGGCCGGAGTCGGCCGGATGATGACGTCGTCATCAAAGTCATCATCATCCTCGTCGTCAAAATCAACCTGGGAGCGGCTGCCGCGATCATCGTCGAGGTCGAACGGCGGCTCATCAAAGTCTCGCGGGCGCGGTGTCTCGAAACCCGGCTCGACGCGCGCGCCACGGCGGGCGGCCGGAACGCGCGGCAGGTCGAAATCATCATCGTCGTCGTCATGCGCGCGGCGCGGCAGCGGCAGCGCGCCGAGATGCAGCTTGCGGCGGACGAACGCCTTGGACGACAGCCACCAGTGGGTGACGGCGCCAAAGGCTGCAAGGATGCGGCCGCCTTCGTCCTCCTCGTCGTCATAAACCTCCATCTCCTCTTCCTCGCGGCGCACCACGACTTTGCGAGGTGCAGCCTTGGCAGAAGCAGGAGCCTCCTCCTCAACGCGGCGGCCAAGGATCGCGCAGGCGAAGGCGAACAGCCACAGCGTCGGCAGCGAGAGAACGGATGCAGTAACGATCGCGGCAGCACCGCTGGGATAACCACCGGCGAGGCGGGATGGGATTGCGAGCACGAGGTCGCCGATCACGCCGCCGAGGCCGGACGGCAGCGGCCAGGTGGGCGGGGCCTCGACGCAGCCGATCATGCCGGCGGCAAGCGCGGCACCGGCGAGCCAGGCGGCAAGCCGCACAGGAATGCGCCGCACCTGGCGCGCGGAGGCAAGCCAGATGCCCCAGGCGACACCCGGCAACAGCGCCGCGACGCTCGCAAGCCCGAAGAACTGCATCAGGATGTCCGAGATCACCGCGCCGGGATAGCCCATCGCGTTCTGGATCGGATTGTCGGTGGCGTGGCTGAAGCTCGGGTCCGCCACGTTCCAGGTCCCCAGCGCCGCCAGGCAGAAGGCGACCATCATGAACGCCCCGAGCCCCGAAGCGCGCGTCACCATCCGGCGGAGAAAGCCCCTGAGGCCATACCCGTCGTCGATCGCCATTTGCGCGGCCGCACTCGAACGCATGTGAGATCCCCGTATCGTCTGGTCTGGCGCCGAAGGGCGCACGGATTCGCGCCAAACCTACGAAGGCGATGGTTAAGACGGCTTTAACCATGACAGGCGAAGGCGACGCCCAATGAAAAAGGAGCCCGGATTGCTCCAGGCTCCCTTCGTGTTCCCCTCTTGCCGGCCCTCTTTTGGGGCCAGTCTTTGTCTTACGAGTGGTAGGCGACTTCGCCGTGCGACGCGAGGTCGAGACCGAGGGTCTCTTCTTCACGGGTCGGGCGCAGGCCGATGATCGCGTCGACGACCTTGTAGAGGATCGCGGAGACGACACCGCACCAGACGATCGTAATCACGACTGCAACGATCTGGGTCCAGATCTGGCTTCCCATCGACATGCCGTCGGCGTAGCCGACGCCACCGAGGCTCGGCGAGGCGAAGACAGCGGTGCCGATAGCGCCAACGATACCGGCAACGCCGTGGATGCCGAAGACGTCGAGCGAGTCGTCGTAGCCGAGCTTGTGCTTCACGACGGCGACGAAGTAGTAGGCGACGACGCTGCCAAGAGCACCGAGGACAATCGCGCCGACCGGGCCAACGAAGCCGGCGGCGGGGGTGACGGCGACGAGACCGGCGACCACACCCGAAGCGCCACCGAGCAGCGAGGACTTGCCGCGAGCGAGCTTCTCAACCAGCGACCAGGCAATGACGGCGCCGGCGGTTGCGGTGAAGGTGTTGATCATGGCGAGACCTGCGCCACCGCCAGCCGACAGAGCCGAACCGGCGTTGAAGCCGAACCAGCCCACCCACAGGACCGCAGCGCCGGTCAGGGTCAGCGGCAGGTTGTGCGGAGCCATGTTGTCACGGCCGTAGCCGTCACGCTTGCCGATCAGGATTGCGCCGACGAGGGCAGCGATACCGGCATTGATGTGAACGACCGTGCCGCCAGCGAAGTCCATGGTGTCCCAGCCAAAGAACAGGCCGTTGGCGTCCCAGGCCATGTGGGCGATCGGGAAGTAGACGATCGAGACCCAGAGCACGACGAACAGGATCACCGCGCCGAACTTCACGCGCTCGGCGAAGCCGCCGATGATGAGCGCGGAGGTGATGCAGGCGAAGGTCATCTGGAAGCAGACGAACACCAGCTCCGGAATGGTGCCGGATTCAGTGTCCGGCGTGATGCCGGCGAGGAACAGCTTGCCGAAGCCGCCGAAATAGGCGCTCTCGCTGCCGCCGAAGGCGAAGGAGTAGCCCCATAGGACGTAGACGACGATCACTGCGGCGGTGATCATGGTGGTCTGCATCAGGACCGACAGCATGTTCTTGGCACGGACGAGGCCGCCGTAGAACAGCGCGACGCCCGGCAGGATCATGAACAGGACCAGAAGGGTCGAGACGAGCATCCAGGCGGTGTCGCCCGAGTCGATCGCCGATGCCGGTGCTGCTTCAGCAGCTTCCGCCGCGGCCTCCTGGGCCCAGGCAGGCAGGGCCGAAACAGCGCTCAGCGCGGAAGCGCCGAGGGCCGCGCGGCCGAGCGAGAAAAGGTTTGCAATCTTCATATTTGCAATCTCCATGGGATGAACGTGCCGCTCAGAGCGCGTCGGTGTCGGTTTCGCCGGTGCGGATGCGGACTGCCTGGTCGATGCCGTAGACAAAGATCTTGCCGTCGCCGATCTGGCCGGTCTTCGCCGCGCCAGAGATCGCCTCGACGGCCTTGTCGACCAGCTCGCTGGCGACGGCGACTTCGATCTTGATCTTCGGGAGGAACGACACGGCGTACTCGGCACCGCGATAGATTTCTGTGTGTCCCTTCTGTCGACCGTAACCCTTCACTTCGGTCACAGTCAGGCCCTGGATCCCGACAGCGGTGAGCGCTTCGCGCACCTCGTCGAGCTTGAACGGCTTGATGATGGCCATCACGATTTTCATCAAGTTCACCCTTTGCTGAATGCGGGTCCCCGCGTTGCCGTACTTCTCCGGCTGCGGCGGCAACCGGGAGGTGCAAAGGGTGAATCAAGACGCGTGCCAATTCGGATGATACCGGTAACACGCTGAATTTGTGGGCAAAAAACAAATGGCGGCCCGAAAGCCGCCACTTTCCCGCCACGTTCACAGACGCCAAAATATGCAAAAAGCCGGTTTTGCCTATTTTTTGTGCATATCGCGGACGCGGATCAGCCCTTCCTGTGCCGTCGAAGCGATCAGGCGCCCATCACGACTGTAGAGAAAGCCGCGGGCAAGGCCGCGCGAGCCGATCGCATTGGGGCTATCCTGCGTATAGAGCACCCAGTCATCCAGCTTGTGCGGCCGGTGGAACCACATAGCATGGTCGAGGCTCGCCATCTGGATTGCGGGGTCAAAACCGGTGCGGCCGTGCGGATAGGTTGCCGTGTCGATCAGCGTCATGTCCGACAAATAGGCGAGAATTGCCGATTGCAGCTGGCGGTTGTCCGGCACTTCGCCCGTGACCCGCATCCATACGTTCTGGCGCGGTTCGAGCTTCTTGTTGCTGGTGTAGTGCTCAACATTGACCGGCCGGATTTCGAGCGGTCGCTCACGTGCCCAAAATTTGCGCACAGCCTCTGGGATGGCATGGCCGCTTTCCTCAAGCAGCTCAAAATAGGAGCGCAGATCCTCCGGCTGCGGCACGTCGAGCGGCATCGGCATCTGGTGCTCAAAGCCCTTCTCCTCGAGGTGGAACGAGCACTCGAGCGAGAAGATCGCATGGCCGTGCTGGATCGCCGTTACCCGGCGGGTCGAGAAGGAGCCGCCGTCGCGCAGCCGGTCGACCTGGTAGACGATCGGCAAGGACGGGTCACCCGCGCGCATGAAATAGCAGTGCAGCGAGTGGACAAAACGGTCCTCTGCCACCGTGCGCTGCGCCGCGACCAGCGACTGGCTGATCACCTGACCGCCGAAGACGCGCTGCCAGCCCACCTGCGGACTGCGACCACGATAGAGGTTGTGTTCCAGCTGCTCGAGGTTGAGTATGTCCAGGAGTTCGTCAAAGGACTGCGTCATTACGGCCATTCCCGCTGTGCGAAACCTCTCGGGTTTCTGCTAGATGGGAGGGGCAAGTCAAGTTCGCAGGGTCGGCAGCAGGGCCAGGCTGCAGGCAAGGAGAAGGAAATCGGGCGATGGCAGAACACGCGGACCGTTTCGACATGATCGTCGCAGGTGCGGGCTATGTGGGCCTCGCAATAGCGACAGCCGTCGCGCAGGCCCGCCCGAGCATGGCGATTGCCGTCGTCGATGCCGCCCCCGCCGGGGTCTGGCAGAAGGATGGCCGCTCGGTCGCCGTCGCCGCTGCTGCCGTGCGCATGCTCGACGCGATTGGCTGCTGGCAGGAGATCGAGCCGAAGGCGCACGCGATGACGGAGATGATCATCACCGACTCGCGCGCCGCCGATCCGGTCCGTCCGGTCTTCCTTACCTTCGACGGCGAGGTCGAGCCGGGCGAACCCTTTGCCTACATGATCTTCAACCGTGATCTCGCCGCATCGCTGCGCCGGCGCGCGGATGAGCTCGGCATCACCATGATCGACGGCGTCGGCGTCGAAGGTTTTGAGACGAAGCCTGCCGAGACGCTGGTCAATCTCAGCGACGGCCGCACTGTCTCGACCAGGCTTCTGGTCGCCGCCGACGGCGTGCGCTCGCGCCTGCGTGAGATGGCTGGCATCCGCACCGTGCACTGGGAATACGGCCAGTCCGGCATTGTCTGCACCGTCGCGCACGAGCGCCCGCATGGCGGCCGCGCCGAGGAGCATTTTCTCCCGGCAGGTCCATTCGCGATCCTGCCGCTCGCGGACGACGAGCAGGGCCGCCACCGCTCGTCGATCGTCTGGAACGAACGGACGGAAGCTGCCCAGCGCCTTGTTGAGGAAGACGAGATTGTTTTCGAGGCCGAGCTAGAAACCCGCTTTGGCTACAAGCTCGGCGAGATCCGCATCCTCGATAAGCCGCGTTCCTTCCCGTTCGGGCTGACGCTCGCCCGCGACTTCGTCAAGCCGCGCTTTGCGCTCGCCGGCGATGCCGCACACGGCATCCATCCGATTGCCGGCCAGGGCCTCAATCTCGGCTTCCGCGATGCAGCAGCCCTTGCCGAAGTGATCGTCGAGGCGGATCGTCTCGGCCAGGACATCGGCGCGATCGACGTGCTGGAGCGCTACCAGCTCTGGCGCCGCTTCGATACCTTCCAGATGGGCGCGACCACCGACATCCTGAACCGCCTGTTCTCTAACGATTTCGGGCCGCTCCGCGCCGCGCGCGATTTCGGCCTCGGTATCGTAGATCGCCTGCCCAAGCTGAAGAACTTCTTCATCAGGCAGGCCTCCGGCCTGTCTGAACAGGCTCCGCGCCTGCTTCGCGGAGAGCAGATCTAGACCTTCCTTCCACTTTTCATTTCGATCTCAGGTGCAACACATGAGCCTTGATTCCGTACGCGCGTTTTTTGCCGAGAAGGCCCCGGACGTCGAAGTCATCGTCACCGAAAAAAGCTCCGCCACCGTGGAACTTGCCGCCGAGGCGCATGGCGTAGAGCCCGACCAGATCGCCAAGACGATCTGTCTGCGCGCGGGCGAGCAAGTGATGCTGGTGGTCGCCAAGGGCACCGCCCGCCTCGACAACCGCAAGTTCAAGGACGCCTTTTCCGCCAAGCCTCGCATGCTGGCCGGGGAAGAGGTGGTTGAGCTCACCAGCCATCCGATCGGCGGCGTGTGCCCGTTTGGCCTGCCACAGCCGCTGCCCGTCTATTGCGACGTCTCGCTGAAGCAGTTCGACATCGTCGTCCCTGCCGCCGGCGCCACCAACTCGGCCGTGCGCATCGCGCCCGAGCGCATCGTGGAGCTCACCGGCGCGCAATGGGTTGACGTCTGCCAGTAGACGCCGCGCCGCCATCCCCTATCTTGTTGCCACGGGCGCTGTGCCCCGCAACCTGATGGGAGGTATGGAATGGACAGACACGCAACGGCCGTCTGGCAGGGCAATCTCAAGGAAGGCTCCGGCACGATCGACACCCAGAGCGGAGCCCTGTCGCAGAAGCCGTATTCGTTCAAGGCCCGCTTCGAGGACGAGCGGGGCGAGACCGGCACCAACCCGGAAGAGCTGATCGCGGCGGCACATGCCGGCTGCTTTGCCATGCAGCTGTCGCACTTCCTCGCCGAGAACGGCACGCCGGCCGAGAAGCTTGAGGCGAAAGCAACCGTCACGCTCATCCCCGGCACCGGCATCACCCGCAGCGCCATCGATCTTGTCGGCACCGTGCCGGGGATCGACCAGGGGAAGTTCACCGAGCTCGCCAACAAGGCCAAGGAAGGTTGCCCGGTTTCCAAGGCTTTGGGGGCGATCGAAGTCACGCTGAACGCACGTCTCGCCTGACCTTCGGATATGAGGCACCCGCGCATCACGTTGACTATGGAGCCAAAATGCGCCATAGGCACCCGCGGAACTGGAACCAACGCGATGCGCGGCATTCTTTCGGCATATCTGGCGCTTTACTTCCCCGGCGGGATTTCTTCCGTTTCCGGCGAAGCTCCGGTTCGTGCGCGTTCCACCAAAACTACGGCCAAAACGACCGCAAAAACGGTCTGACTCTCCTTTTGGCCCGCTCGTTCTCTCCCCGGGTCCGGCCAAGGGGGTGAAGAGTCGGGAGGCGGGATCCGATGGCCGGGATTCCTCTCCAGACGCAGCAAGCGGAGAGATTGGGCATGCAAGCCGCACCTTGGGCATCGGGCTTCATGCTCTGAAAAGGAGCACGGGAATGGGTTTCAAGATTGCAGTCGCCGGCGCCACGGGCAATGTCGGGCGCGAAATGCTCAACATCCTCGAAGAGCGCGGTTTTCCGGCAGATGAAGTCATCGCGCTGGCTTCGCGCCGCTCGGTCGGCACCGAGGTGTCGTATGGCGACAAGACCCTGAAGGTCAAGGATCTCGCAACCTACGACTTCTCCGACACCGACATCTGCCTGATGTCGGCTGGCGGCAACGTCTCCAAGGAATACGCCCCGAAGATCGGCGCGCAGGGCTGCGTTGTCATCGATAACTCGTCGGCCTGGCGCTATGACCAGGATGTTCCGCTGATTGTGCCTGAAGTGAACCCGGACGCTGTCGACGGCTTTACCAAGAAGAATATCATCGCCAACCCGAACTGCTCCACCGCGCAGCTCGTCGTCGCGCTCAAGCCGCTGCACGAGAAAGCCAACATCAAGCGCGTTGTCGTTTCGACCTACCAGTCGGTTTCGGGCGCTGGCAAGGAAGGCATGGACGAGCTGTTCACGCAGACCCGCGCGGTCTTCGTCGCCGATCCGGTCGAGCGCAAGAAGTTCACCAAGCGCATCGCTTTCAACGTTATTCCGCACATCGACGTCTTCATGGAAGACGGCTCGACCAAGGAAGAGTGGAAGGTGACGGCCGAGACCAAGAAGATGCTTGACCCGAAGATCAAGGTCACCTGCACCGCCGTGCGCGTGCCGGTCTTCATCGGTCACTCAGAAGCCGTCAACATCGAGTTCGAGAACCCGATCACGGCTGACGAGGCCCGCGAGATCCTGCGTGAGGCGCCGGGCTGCCTGGTCATCGACAAGCGCGAGGATGGCGGCTACATCACCCCGGTCGAGGCGGCCGGTGACGACGCCACCTACATCTCGCGCATTCGCGAGGACTCGACGATCGAGAACGGCCTCAACATGTGGGTCGTCTCGGACAACCTGCGCAAGGGCGCTGCCCTCAACGCTGTCCAGATCGCCGAGCTGCTGATCGCACGCGGCCTGATCACGCCGAAGAAGCAGGCGGCCTAATTTTCTCATCGTATGCGCGGGGTGATACGCCCCGCGCATCGTCCTGCGCGGAACCTTCTACTTACTCGTGCATTGCACGCGAGCCTTCAAATTGTGAGGGAGTGAAGGAGAGGATCATGGACGACGCAGGAATTGGCTGGATTGCAGCCATCATCATTGGCGGCCTCGCAGGATGGATCGCCTCGAGTTTCATGAAGTCCGACACCGGCATCTTCATGAACATCGTTCTCGGCATTATCGGCGCAGCTGTCGCGAGCTTCCTCTTCGGACTGCTCGGCGTCAGCTTTGGCGGCTGGCTCGGCTACCTGATCGCCGGCTTCATTGGCGCCTGCATACTCATTGCGCTGGCGCGAGCGGTACGAAGGTGACGACGACCCTGTTTTGACAATCAAAGGCCGGACGCTTCTCCGGCCTTTTTTATTCGCCTTCGCAGAAAGCGCGAAAACCTTCGGCTGAGTTCTCGAACCCCTGCGACTGGGCAAGTTCCCACGGCCGCTCGCACTGGCCGGTCTTCGCGCACCAGGCATAGCCGGCCGATCCCTTGCAGCCATGCTCGTCGCTGTCGCCGCCGACGAGCGGCGCTGGTTCCACCTTCTCGACCGCATAGCCCGCCTCGCGCAGCAGTGCGACGACGCCGTCCTCGCCCGGCAGGTGCATCGCGCCCACCGCAATGAACGCCGCTCCGCGGTCGATGAAGTTCCTGGCATTCTCGGCCATGGTGTGGTTGCGCGCGCGGATCAGCCGCTCCTCGAAATCGGCAAAGCCGCCCTCGGGCCCGCTCTGCTCGGGGAGCGCCACGCGAAAGAACGGCCAGAAGGCGGAGGTTTCGCCGTTGAGATAGAGCTGCACCATCGTCTCGAGGACATCATTGATGCGGTCGCCGAGCTCCAGCGTCTCGACAAGGCCGCGCATGTGAAAGTCCATCGGCAGCGACGCCATCGCCTCGAGTTGGTCGATCGCCGATTCCAGTCCACCCACTTCCTTGCCGGCGGCTATCGCGTCCTGCGCGAGCTTGGCATCCAGCACCGGGGCGCCGGCCCTTTTGCGGGCAAGCTCGCAAGCGGGCGTCGCCACCATCGTCGCGAGCATCCACGGCTTCATCTTCGCAACGCTCGCCGGCGGGATCTTGCGCGCCTTCAACGCTTCCTCGACCGCGGTGCGCTCCTCGTCCGAAAGCAGCGAGAACAGCGTCGTGCCGTCGGTGAACATCATCAACTCCGGCTTCTGCGCCATCGCCGCCGTCATTTTCGACTGGTCGAGGACGTCGGTCGTCTCGATCACGACGATTTTTGCCGCCTCATAGGCAGCTTCCGCCGCCGGCGGCAACTGCGTTACTCGCGGGTCGGAAAGATGCATGGTGCCGAAGAGATAAGAGGGCTCGACGCCTTCTTTCCCGATGCGCCAGAGCAGCGCGCCGCCATTCTCGACCGCGGCTGCCTCCTTCCGGATTTCCTTCAGCTGCGCCGGGTTGTCCCGCTCCATCGCGGCAAGCATGTTCTCGCCGCGGCAGCTGTCGGCCTCCTCGGCCTGCGCCTGCGCCGCTGCAAACAGCAGCGCGAAGTAGAAGAGAGCAAGAAAGAAGAGGTGAAGTGAGCCGATCAGCAGCAGAAGCCGGTCGGCTATCCTGTCGGCAATGGTGCGCGCGCGTGTCATCGCCCGAAGATAGGGTCGCGAAAGGTGAAAAACCGTTAAGCGCTGGCTCACATCTTCTCGCCGGGAAGCTTCGCGGCCTGCGCCACCCAGTCGGCGAACTGCTTCTCGTCGATTTGCTGGTCCTCGATGATGTGCAGGTAGCGCACTTCAGGATGCTTCGAGCCCACGGGAGGGACCGGATCGAGCGAAGTGCCGCGGAAGAACGCGACCTTGATGTACTTGTTGAGGCAATGAAAATTGAGGAACCAGATATCCTTCTCCATCCCGTAGAAGGGCGAGTTCCATTTCACCGCCTTGACGACATCGGGCACAGTGCAGGCGATGATCTCGTCGAGCCTGCGCCCGACAGCCTGCTTCCAGCCAGGCATCGCCTCGATATAGGCCTGGACCGGTTCGCTGCCGTGGCCTTTCGGGATCTGCGGGTTGCCACCGGAAAGCAGCACCGGCGGTCCGGCCGGCTTTTGCCATTTCTCGTCGTTCATGCGCTGTCCTCCTGCCGCAAGGGCAACAGGCAAGCGCGGCGACAATACGGCGAGTTCAGGCGCGCGGGTGCGCGGCGTCGTAGATGTCGAGCAGGCGCGCGGTATCGACGCCGGTATAGACCTGCGTGGTCGACAGGCTCGCGTGGCCGAGCAGTTCCTGGATCGTGCGCAGGTCGCCGCCCTTGGCCAGCAGATGCGTCGCGAAGGAATGGCGCAGCGCATGCGGGGTCGCCGTGTCCCGCAGGTTGAGCGCCGAGCGCAGCTTCTGCATCTCGCGCTGGATGATCGCCGGCTGCAGCGGCCCTCCCCTCGCCCCGCGAAACAGCGGTGCGTCGCCGTCAAGATCGTAGGGACAGAGTTTTCGATATTCGCTGACGGCGCGGATCGCGGCAGGCAGCACCGGCACCAGCCGCGTCTTGCCGCCTTTGCCGGTGATGCGCAGCACCGACTGCGTCTCGTCCTTCAGTTCGTCTCCCGCAAGCCCCAGCGCCTCGGAAATGCGCAAGCCGCAGCCGTAGAGCAGCGTCAGCACCGCAGCGTTGCGCGCCGCGATCCACGGCTCCTCGGCAAGCTGTTCGCCGGCGTTGACCACCTTCTTCGCATCGGCTGCCGTGAGCGGCTTTGGCAGCGACTTCGGCTGCTTCGGCGCGCGCATCGCGTTTGCGCCAGCCGCATTGGCCAGTCCCTTGCGTTCGAGAAAGCGCAGGAACGAGCGGATGCCGGCGAGGCCCCTTCCGAGCGAGCGGGCCCCTGCCCCGTCATTGCGCCGTTGAGCCAGGAAGGCGCGCAGGTCCGCGGGCTTGAGCGCAGCAATGTCGCTGATCCCCGGCGCATCGCCATGATATCCGGTCAGGAACTGCAGGAACTGGCGCGTGTCGCGCTCATAGGCTTCGACGGTGAGCGGAGACAACCGCCGCTCGGAGGCAAGCGCGTTCAGCCACTCCAGGCGTGCCTGCTGCAGGTCCGGCTTTGCAGGAATCAGAAAATTCTCCATGGCCTGATCTTGCAGCACGCATGGTTAGCGGGAAATGAAGAGCACGCGAAACACCGGCCGGCGTTGAAACCGGCCGAGCGCAAAGGTAGAGACGCCTGATGAAGAAACTCGACAAACCGGTCCAGATGGCCGTCATCGGCGCCCCCCACGGCGTGAAGGGCGAACTGCGGGTGAAAACCTTTACTGCCGATCCGCTGGCGCTGGGGGACTATGGCCCCCTCACCTCCGAAGACGGCCGCACATTTACCGTCGCAGCGATCCGCCCGGCGAAAAACATCGTCGTCGTCCGCTTCAAGGAAGTGACGACCCGCGAACAGGCCGAGGCGGTTAACGGCGTTGCCCTCTATGTCGACCGCTCCGTGCTGCCAGACGAGGAGCTCGACGAGGAAGAATTCTTCCACGCCGACCTGATAGGCCTCGAAATCCGCGACGAGACCGGGGCGAAGATCGGCAAGGTCATCGCGATCCAGAACTTTGGCGGCGGCGACATCCTCGAGGCGAACTTGTCCGGCCGCCGTTCGGTGATGATCCCCTTCACGCTCGCCGCGATCCCGGAAGTGTCCGTGTCCGGCGGCTACATCCGCATCGACAGCGTTGCTGCGGGCCTCGTCGATGACGAGGATGAAGAGGAAGGCGAGGCGGAATGACCTTCGCGGCAACGGTCCTCACCCTTTATCCAGAAATGTTCCCCGGCGCGCTTGGCATGTCGCTTGCGGGCCGCGCGCTCGAAGCCGGCACCTGGTCGCTGCAGACGGTGCAGATCCGTGACTTCGCCATCGACAAGCACCGCTCGGTCGATGACACGCCGGCCGGCGGCGGCGCCGGCATGGTGATGCGTGCCGATGTCATGGCCCGCGCCATTGACGCGGCCGCCCCTGCCGATGATCCGCGCCCAAGGCTGCTGATGAGCCCACGTGGCAAGCCGCTCAACCAGGCGCGCGTGCGCGAACTGGCGGCGGGACCTGGCGTCGTCATCGTCTGTGGCCGCTTCGAGGGCGTCGATCAGCGCGTCATCGACGCTCGCCAGCTCGAGGAAGTCTCGATCGGCGACTACATCCTTTCAGGCGGCGAGCCGGCTGCGCACATTGTTCTTGATGCGATCGTCCGCCTCCTGCCCGGCGTCATGGGCAACGAAGCCTCGGGCGACGAAGAGAGCCATGAGAGCGGAATGCTGGAGCACCCGCACTACACCCGCCCGCAGGTCTTCGAGGACATGCCGATCCCGGAAGTGCTTACCTCGGGCAACCACGCCAGGATCGCCGCATGGCGGCGCGAACAGGCGCTGAAGCTCACGCGCGAGCGCCGTCCCGATCTTCTTGCCGACAAGGACATCAAGTGAAAATTGTGCTTCGCCTGGAGCAGCTGGCGCTGCTGGTGCTGTTCGTCGCGCTCTACGCGCAGTCGGGTGCGAGCTGGTGGCTTTTCGCCATCCTCTTCTTCGCGCCTGACCTGAGCTTTGCCGCCTATCTCGCCGGCGCGCGCATCGGCGCCGTCGTCTACAACGCAATGCATAGCTGGATCGGCGTGGTGCTGCTCGCCGGCGCAAGCTGGCTCATCGACTGGCAGCTCGGCTATTCGGTCGCGATCATCTGGGCGGCGCACATCGCGTTCGACCGCGCGCAGGGCTACGGCCTCAAATACGAAACTGGTTTCAAGGATACGCATCTTGGCCGCATCGGCGGCAGTTGATCTTTCCACCGAAATTGTGTATCGCCGCCGCAGTTCCGGGTAAGTGCCGGACTTCCGCCAACCAAAGAATGGTGCACCGCTCCTGCCCTAGGGCATAGCCACACGGCAAAGACTGATGTGGCAAGTGTCGAGCGCTCTGGCTGTTTGAGAAGAATGAAGGATCAGGACGATGGACATCATTCGTCAGCTCGAGGCCGAACAGGCCGCCAAGATCGAAGCCAAGCGTAAGCTTCCGGAATTCCAGCCGGGCGACACCGTCCGCGTTCTGGTTCGCGTGACCGAAGGTTCGCGTACCCGCGTCCAGGCCTACGAAGGCGTTTGCATCGCGCGTTCGGGTTCGGGCTTCCAGGAGAACTTCACCGTCCGCAAGATCTCATACGGCGAAGGCGTCGAGCGCGTGTTCCCGGTCTACTCGCCGCTGGTCGAGGGCGTCGAAGTCGTTCGCCGCGGTAAGGTCCGCCGCGCCAAGCTCTACTACCTGCGCGACCGTCGCGGTAAGTCGGCTCGTATCGTCGAGAACACCGGCACCCGTGCTCGCAAGCTGAACGAGGCTGAGCGTGAGGCGCTGCAGGCCGAGCGCGCCCGCATCGAGGCTGAGAAGATCGCTGCTGCCGAGGCTCTGGCTGCCGAGAAGGCCGCTGCTGAGGCTGCCGGCGAATAAGAATTTCCCCGCAAGGGTCAGAAATGGCGGCTTCGGCCGCCATTTTGGTTTGTGGCAAGGCCTTCATCTTCTTCCTGCGGAACCGCCCAACAGCCACCGCGTTTCCTCCCCGCCGCTCTTGCTGCTGAGGGGAGCATATGCAGGACATTCTGGACGATATCGGTCACGCGACCTGGCTGCCCTTCACCGTCATCGCCGCGAGGCTTGCCATTGCAACCCTGCTGGGCGCCGTCATCGGCTTCGAGCGCGAGTGGCGCAACCACCCGGCCGGTCTCCGCACCCACATCCTCGTCGCGCTCGCGGCGGCTTCCTTCACCATCATCGGCATTGAGATCGTCCACTCGCCGCAGTTCGAAGACGACGGCGCGCGTCAGGACCCGCTGCGGCTCATCGAGGCGGTCACAGCAGGTGTTGCGTTCCTAGCTGCCGGAACGATCATTGTCGCGCGCGGCCAGGTGAAAGGCCTCACCACCGGCGCCGGCCTCTGGCTCGCGGGATCAGTGGGGCTGGCAGCCGGCCTCGGTTTCTGGCAGGTCGCGTCATTCGTCACGGTTCTGGCCGTGATCGTGCTGGGATTGCTGCATCCGTTCGAGAAGATGATCTCTCCGGAACGTCCCTCTTCGTCACATCAGAGCGATCGGGCCGATCGCGCCAATTGAACTCATTGTCGGGGATGCCAAACGCTGGTATTAGGCTCCCCATGGAAGAACTTTTCGGACATCCGGGCTACAAGCATTTTGTGCTGCAGGACGTGAAGCGCCTGCCGGCGCGTTTCTATGCCCGCATTTCCGCCGCGCTACTTGGCGCCCTAGCCTGAGCGTATTTGCTTTTTTTCCGGCCACACCCGGCCTCTTCCAGCTTCCATATCGACGGATTGA
This sequence comes from Aminobacter sp. J41, assembly GCF_000526635.1. Taxonomy (GTDB): domain Bacteria; phylum Pseudomonadota; class Alphaproteobacteria; order Rhizobiales; family Rhizobiaceae; genus Aerobium. The sequence continues at coordinate 154,191 of NZ_JAGL01000004.1, read as the reverse complement.
CGCAAAATGACCGCACCGCGCACCCTCTATGACAAGATTTTCGACGATCACGTTGTCGATCGTCAGGACGACGGCACCTGCCTGCTCTACATCGACCGCCACCTCGTCCACGAGGTGACCAGCCCGCAGGCCTTCGAAGGCCTCCGCCTGACGGGCCGCAAGGTGCGCCAGCCGGAGAAGACGCTTGCGGTCGTTGACCACAACGTTCCGACCTCGCCGGACCGCAAGAACGGTATCAAGAACGAGGAAAGCCGCATTCAGGTCGAGGCGCTTGCGCAGAACGCCCACGACTTCGGCATCGAGTACTACTCCGAGAACGACATCCGTCAGGGCATCGTTCACATCGTCGGCCCCGAGCAGGGTTTCACCCTCCCCGGCATGACCATCGTCTGCGGTGACTCGCACACCTCGACGCACGGCGCGTTCGGCGCGCTGGCACACGGCATCGGCACCTCCGAGGTCGAGCACGTTCTCGCGACCCAGACGCTGATCCAGAAGAAGGCGAAGAACATGCTGGTCCGCGTTGACGGCCAGCTGCCGGAAGGCGTCACCGCTAAGGACATCGTGCTCGCCATCATCGGCGAGATCGGCACCGCAGGCGGCACCGGCTACGTTATCGAGTACGCGGGCGAGGCCATCCGCTCGCTGTCGATGGAAGGCCGCATGACGATCTGCAACATGTCGATCGAGGGCGGTGCCCGCGCAGGCCTGATCGCGCCGGACGAGACCACCTTCGCCTACATCAAGGACAAGCCGCGCGCGCCGCACGGCAAGGCCTGGGACATGGCGCTCGAATACTGGAAGACGCTGAAGTCCGACGAAGGCGCGCACTTCGACAAGGTCGTGGTGCTGGATGCCGCCAAGCTGCCGCCGATCGTCACCTGGGGCTCCTCGCCCGAGGATGTCGTCTCCGTCACCGGCGTCGTGCCGAACCCGGACGACATCGAGGACGAGAACAAGCGCAACTCCAAGAAGCGCGCGCTCGAGTACATGGGCCTGACGCCCGGAACCAAGATGACGGACATCGCCATCGACCGCGTCTTCATTGGCTCGTGCACCAACGGCCGCATCGAGGACCTGCGCGCCGTTGCCAAGGTCGTCGAGGGCAAGAAGGTCGCCCCGACCGTCAACGCAATGATCGTTCCGGGCTCGGGTTTAGTGAAGGCACAGGCCGAGGCCGAGGGTCTCGACAAGATCTTCATCGAGGCTGGCTTTGACTGGCGCGAGCCGGGCTGCTCGATGTGCCTTGCCATGAACGATGACCGCCTGAAGCCGTACGAGCGTTGCGCGTCGACCTCGAACCGCAACTTCGAGGGCCGTCAGGGCTTCAAGGGCCGCACCCATCTGGTGTCGCCGGCCATGGCAGCAGCGGCAGCGATTGCCGGCCACTTCGTCGACATTCGCGAGTGGCAGTAAGCTTTTTTCGCGCGGGCGGGGTCACCCGGCTTCGCCCGCGCGACTTCTCGAGATTTCCATCGCATCTATCCACCCGGCTTAACCGGTTATTGGCGCTTCTCTGCTAACCGGTGAACCTGACTGGAACTAAGGGGGAGTCGCCTCGGGGGTGGATACAGGCGCTTTCACAGCACTGATCAATCCGGGCATGTCGCTTGTCTTCGCCGCAGCATTCTTCATGCTGTGGTGGAACCAGCGTGACCGGCATTTTATTGCCGTGATGGCCGCGTCCTTCCTGGCCCTGTCTTTCGGCTTCCTGCTTCAATACTTCACCCTCTTCAATCTCACCCTGACGAAGCTTTTGTCCAACCTGCTGTTGCTGGCGGGTGGTACCGGGCTTGCCACGGGCTCTCTGGCGCGCTTCGGTTGCCGGACCCCGGTTGCAAGGACCGGGATCTTCGGCGCAGCGGGCTTCATCGCCTTCCTCTGGTACCTGGTCGTCGATCCGGACATCACCGGACGCGTCTACGCGATCAACTTCGCAGTGGGAGCCATTTCGCTGGTCATCGCCGTCGAAATAAGGAGCTCGTCGCGCACCTTCCGCTTCGTCGACAAACTGCTCGTTGCGCTGACGACCTTCTTCGGTCTGTCCTACTTCGTCAGGCCGGTCGTCGCGGTGTACATCGAGGGACCCTACACGAGCTACGAAGGGTTCCATAACTCAATCTACTGGACGACGATGTCCGTCTCGTCGTCGATGTTCCTGCTGCTCTTTTCGCTGCTGCTGATCACCGCGATCGCGCTCGACCTGATGGACGAACTGCGCCAGGAGTCGCAGACCGACCCGCTTTCGGGCCTGCTCAACCGCCGCGGGCTTGAGGAACGTGCAACAGAGATGTTGCGCAACGCCACCCGCCGCAAGTCGCCGCTCGCGGTCGTCGTTTGCGACATCGACCACTTCAAGGCGATCAACGACACCTTCGGGCACGCCACCGGCGACGCGGTGATTGCTGCCTTTGCCACTTGCCTGCGCGACTGCGTCGGGCCCCACAACCTCGTCGCCCGTCTTGGCGGCGAGGAATTTGCCGTGCTGCTCCAGGGTGCCAACAGCGCCGTGGGACGGCTGTTCGCCGAAAGCACCCGCACCACGCTAAGCGTGCTCAAGCTGCCGTGCCTGCCGCCGGAGCACCGGCTTACGGCAAGCTTTGGCGTCGCCGAGTGGACCGGCAGCGAGAGCCTGCAGAACCTGGTCTCGCGCGCGGATGCCGCGCTCTATGAAGCGAAGAAGGCCGGACGCGATTGCGTCCGCGTTGCCCCCGACGGCGACAATGTCGGGCTCTATCCTATGAACGAAACAGCGGCGTAGGCGCGCGGCTAATTCCGGCGTCCGCATCTGTTGCAAAAACGCCTCACGAACCCTTCTTTAACCACAATTGTTGGATTGTAGCGGTGATCGCCATTATCTTGGCGATTCAAAGAATTTAGATGCCTGCCGGGCGACAGTGGCCCCGACGGAGGAATTCATGAATTTCAGGACGAGCGGCGTAGTCTTCACTTCCCTTCTCGCACTTTCGCTGGCGGGCTGCCAGAGTGAACGTTTTTCGCCGTACAGCGCCCGTCCCGCGGGTCCGGCTCCTCTTGCAGCTGCCCCTGCCGGACAGGTGACCTCGGGTGAGCTTCCGCCGCCGGCACAGCCGGGCATGACCGATCCCTCGCAGTTCCCCGCCGCTCCGGGCGCAGAGAACATGCCGTCGGGTCAAAACACCCAAGTCGCTGCTCTCGAGCAGGGCGCAGCCGAGATCTCATCCGGTTCCGTCGCAGGCGTCTGGAACGCCAGCGTCGCCGGCCAGAGCTGCCGTATCGCCACCCCGCAGACCCGCTTCGGCCAGGGTTACCGCGCCGGCCCGCTGCGCTGCCCTGCCCCGCTCGACGGCGTGAAGTCGTGGAACGTAGAAGGCAAGCAGCTCGCGCTCTACGACGCCAATGGCAGCGTCCTTGCCCGTCTCTACTCCTCGGGCGGCAGCCGCTTCGACGGCCAGACCACGAGCGGCCAGCCCGTCTCGCTGTCGCGTTAGGCCGGCGCTTGGCCCATCAACCTGCATCGATGAATTTCCCCGTCACCGCGCACCTGCTGCGCGGTGATTTGCAAATCGGATAAGGGTAACCGCATGTCCTCGTTCGACGGTCTGTCGGACTTTCGCAGCGTGCGTGAAGAATACGATCACCGCGAAAGCACCGGTGTGTTGAAGAGCGATCCAAGGCAGATCGCCGTCATCGAGGCGCTCGACAAGCTCATCGAGGAAATCGCGACCAAGCGGCTGGCAAAGAAGTCCAGCGCCCTCGGCTGGCTGTTCGGCAAGCGCCGTCCGGCAATGGAGCCGGTAAAGGGCCTCTACGTCTACGGCGAGGTCGGCCGCGGCAAGACCATGCTGATGGACCTGTTCTATGAACTGGTCCCCGTGCGACGCAAACGCCGCGCCCACTTCAACGACTTCATGGCCGACGTCCACGACCGGATCCAGAAGCACCGCGAGAAACTCAAGCGCGGCGAGACCAAGGAAAAGGACCCGATCCCGCCCGTCGCAAGGCAACTTGCCGAGGAGGCCTGGGTGCTTTGCTTCGACGAGTTCACCGTCACCGACATTGCCGACGCCATGGTGCTGTCGCGCCTGTTCTCGAGCCTGTTCGAGGAAGGCGTCGTTCTCGTCGCCACCTCGAACGTCGCCCCGCACGATCTCTACCGCGACGGCCTCAATCGCGCGCTCTTCGTGCCGTTCATCGGCATTCTCGAGCAGAACGCCCGCATCATGAGCCTCGACGGCGACACTGACTATCGCCGCCGCAAGCTCGACCGCATGCAGGTTTACCTGACCCCGCTTGGACCCGAGAGCGATCGGCGGATGGACGAGGTCTGGGAAGCCGTCACCGCCGGCCGCAAGGTCGAACCGGCAACGATCGAGCTTAAGGGCCGCGAAATCCACGTTCCGCGCGCAGCCGGCACCGCCGCGCGCTTTTCTTTCAGCGATCTCTGCGCCAAGCCGCTGGGTGCGCGCGACTACCTCGCCATTGCCGCCCGCTACGACACCCTGTTCGTCGACCATATTCCGGTGATGTCGCAGGCCCAGCGCAATGAGGCCAAGCGCTTCATCCTCCTCGTCGACACGCTCTACGACCAGCACATGCGTCTCGTCGCCAGCGCCGAGGCTGTCCCGGAGAAGCTTTATACCGGCACCATCGGTACGGAGAGCTTCGAGTTCGCCCGCACAGCCTCCCGCCTCACCGAGATGCAGAGCCGGGAGTGGCTGGACGCCGTGCGCAGCCGCAATGCTGCCGCCATCTTGGACGAGGCTGAGGAAGTTTGACGGAATGGGACCAAAAATTCTTACTTTTACGTAAGATATTTTGGTTCTAAACGATTGAAAAAACTGGTGTCGTAAGATCCGGTTGAGTTTTTCCGCTTATAGCTGTATGCGGAAACCGGATTTCGGACGGCCTCCCGTGTCCGAGGATCAGTTTCGGCATTTCCGTTTCAGCCGGCGCTGCCGGCGGCACACAGGGGAAACCATCACATGGCTCGCAATAAGATTGCCCTCATCGGCTCTGGCATGATCGGCGGAACTCTCGCCCACCTGATCGGCCTCAAGGAACTCGGCGACGTCGTCCTGTTCGACATCGCGGAAGGTATCCCGCAGGGCAAAGGCCTCGACATCGCACAGTCTTCCCCGGTTGACGGCTTTGACGCCAGCTACGTCGGCGCGAACGACTACTCGGCAATCGAAGGCGCGGACGTCTGCATCGTCACCGCCGGTGTTCCGCGCAAGCCGGGCATGAGCCGCGACGACCTTCTCGGCATCAACCTGAAGGTCATGGAGCAGGTCGGCGCCGGCATCAAGAAGTACGCACCGAACGCCTTCGTCATCTGCATCACCAATCCGCTCGACGCGATGGTCTGGGCGCTGCAGAAGTTCTCGGGCCTGCCGAAGACCCACGTGGTCGGCATGGCCGGTGTTCTCGACTCCGCCCGCTTCCGCCTGTTCCTGGCGCAGGAGTTCAACGTCTCGGTCGAGGACGTCACCGCTTTCGTTCTCGGCGGCCACGGCGACACCATGGTTCCGCTGGCTCGCTACTCGACCGTCGCCGGCATTCCGCTGCCGGACCTCGTCAAGATGGGCTGGACCTCGCAGGAGAAGCTCGACCAGATCATTCAGCGCACCCGTGACGGCGGCGCCGAGATCGTCAGCCTGCTCAAGACCGGTTCGGCCTACTACGCTCCGGCTTCCTCGGCGATCGCCATGGCCGAAGCTTACCTCAAGGACAAGAAGCGCGTTCTTCCTTGCGCTGCCCACCTGTCGGGTCAGTATGGCCTCGACGACATCTATGTCGGCGTTCCGACCGTGATCGGTGCCGGCGGTGTCGAGCGCGTCATCGAGATCGACCTGAACAAGGAAGAGCAGAAGATGTTCGAAAACTCGGTGAATTCGGTGCGCGGCCTCTGCGAAGCCTGCATCGGTATCGCGCCGAACCTTGGCGAGAAGTGAGGCTTACGCATGAACATTCATGAATACCAGGCCAAGCAGCTGCTGAAGGGATACGGCGCGCCGGTTGCCAACGGCGTCGTGATCTTCAGCGCGGACGAGGCGGAAGCTGCGGCAAAGCAGCTTCCAGGACCGCTCTATGTGGTGAAGAGCCAGATCCATGCTGGCGGCCGCGGCAAGGGCAAGTTCAAGGAACTCCCGGCTGACGCAAAGGGCGGTGTCCGCCTCGCCAAGTCGATCGAGGACGTTGTTGCCAACGCGAAGGAAATGCTGGGCAACACGCTGGTCACCAAGCAGACCGGCCCGGCCGGCAAGCAGGTGAACCGCCTCTACATCGAGGACGGCGCCGACATTTCCCGCGAGCTCTACTGCTCGCTGCTGGTTGACCGCACCGTCGGCCGCGTTGCCTTCGTCGTCTCGACCGAAGGTGGCATGGACATCGAAGCAGTCGCCGAGGAAACCCCGGAGAAGATCCTCACCGTCGCGATCGACCCGGAGACGGGTGTTACCGACGCTGACCTCGAGAAGCTCAACAGCGCGCTTCAGCTGACCGGCGAGGCTGCCGAGGACGGCAAGAAGCTCTTCCCGCTCCTCTACAAGGCCTTCGTCGAGAAGGACATGAGCCTCCTCGAGATCAACCCGCTGATCGTCATGGAAAATGGCCGCCTGCGCGTCCTCGACGCGAAGGTGTCGTTCGACGGGAACGCGCTGTTCCGCCACGAGGACATCAAGGCGCTGCGCGACGAGACCGAAGAGGACGTCAAGGAAATCGAGGCTTCCAAGTGGGACCTCGCCTATGTCGCGCTCGACGGCAACATCGGCTGCATGGTCAACGGCGCAGGCCTTGCCATGGCAACCATGGACATCATCAAGCTCTACGGCGCTGAGCCGGCCAACTTCTGCGACGTCGGCGGCGGCGCTGGCAAGGAGAAGGTCGCAGCTGCGTTCAAGATCATCACCGCCGATCCGCGCGTCGAGGGCATCCTCGTCAACATCTTCGGCGGCATCATGAAGTGTGACGTCATCGCCGAAGGCGTGGTTGCAGCCGTCAAGGAAGTCGGTCTGAAGGTTCCGCTGGTCGTCCGCCTCGAGGGCACCAATGTGGAGCTGGGCAAGAAGATCATCAACGAGAGCGGCCTGAACGTGATTTCGGCCGACGATCTCGACGATGCCGCCCAGAAGATCGTCAAGGCCGTGAAGGGAAACTGATCCGCGATGTCTATTCTGATCAACAAGGACACCAAGGTTCTGGTTCAGGGCCTTACCGGCAAGACCGGCACCTTCCACACCGAACAGGCTCTCGCCTACTTCGGGACCAAGATGGTCGGCGGCATCCACCCGAAGAAGGGCGGCGAGAACTGGACCGGCTCGAAGGGCGAAACCCTGCCGATCTTCGCCTCGGTCGCCGAGGGTCGTGACCGCACCGGCGCAACCGCTTCGGTCGTCTACGTTCCGCCGGCAGGCGCTGCCGACGCGATCATCGAGGCCATCGAGGCCGAGATGGAGCTGATCGTCTGCATCACCGAAGGCATTCCGGTGATGGACATGGTCCGCGTCAAGGCGAAGCTCGAGAAGTCGAAGTCGCGCCTGATCGGCCCGAACTGCCCCGGCATCGTCACCCCGGAAGAGTGCAAGATCGGCATCATGCCGGGCAACATCTTCCGCAAGGGTTCGGTCGGCGTCGTCTCGCGTTCCGGCACACTGACCTATGAGGCAGTGTTCCAGACCTCGAACGAGGGCCTCGGCCAGACCACCGCTGTCGGTATCGGCGGCGACCCGGTCAAGGGCACCGAGTTTATCGACGTCCTCGAGATGTTCCTGGCCGACCCGGCAACCGAGTCCATCATCATGATCGGCGAGATCGGCGGCTCGGCTGAGGAAGACGCTGCCCAGTTCCTGATCGACGAGGCCAAGCGCGGCCGTAAGAAGCCGATGGCCGGCTTCATCGCTGGCCGTACGGCTCCGGCCGGCCGCACCATGGGCCACGCCGGCGCGGTTATCTCGGGCGGCAAGGGCGGCGCCGAGGACAAGATCGCCGCGATGGAAGCTGCGGGCATCCGCGTTTCCCCGTCGCCGGCACGCCTCGGCAAGACGCTCGTTGAAGCTATCAAGGGCTAATCATTCGGCGCCGGGCTGCCATCAGCCCGGCGCATTACATGTGACAGATGGGGCAACAGCGGCCCGAGGGGAATTGGCTACGCGGACCTGGGCACCATTCAGGCCGTCGGATACGGAGAAGGAGCGCGAGCTCCCAAAGGATTGACAATGGCGCGGCAAGACCAAGCGAACGATCAATTTTCGCTTACATCGTTCCTGTACGGCGGCAACGCCGACTACATCGAGACGCTCTACGCGGCGTGGCAGAAGGACCCTTCGTCGGTTGACCCCGAATGGCGTGATTTCTTTGCCGCGTTGAAGGATGATGCCAACGACGTCATCAAGAGCGCGGAAGGTGCCTCCTGGACCAGGGAGAACTGGCCGGTCGAGGCCCGCAACGAACTCGTCTCGGCGCTCGACGGCGACTGGGGCCAGGTCGAGAAGCACTTCGAGAAGAAGGTGAAGGAAAAGGCAGCCGCCAACGGCGCCACCCTTTCTGATTCCGACCTGCTGCGCGCGACCCGCGATTCCGTCCGCGCCATCATGATGATCCGCGCCTATCGCATGCGCGGTCACCTGCACGCGAACCTCGACCCGCTCGGCCTCGCCGAAGCGAAGGAAGACTACAACGAGCTTTCGCCGGAGACCTACGGCTTCACTGAAGCCGACTACGACCGGCCGATTTTCATCGACCATGTGCTGGGCCTGGAATACGCCACCGTTCGGCAGATGCTCGACATCCTCAAGCGCACCTACTGCTCGACCCTGGGCGTCGAGTTCATGCACATCTCCAACCCGGAAGAGAAGGCATGGATCCAGGAGCGCATCGAGGGCCCGGACAAGGGCGTGACCTTCACCCCGGAAGGCAAGAAGGCGATCCTCTCCAAGCTGATTGAGGCCGAGGGCTTCGAGCAGTTCATCGACGTCAAGTACAAGGGCACCAAGCGCTTCGGCCTTGACGGCGGCGAGTCGCTGATCCCGGCGCTCGAGCAGATCATCAAGCGCGGCGGCCATCTCGGCATGAAGGAAATCGTGCTCGGCATGGCTCACCGCGGCCGCCTCAACGTTCTGACGAACGTCATGGGCAAGCCGCACCGCGCCGTGTTCCACGAGTTCAAGGGCGGCTCGTTCGCTCCGGACGACGTGGAAGGCTCGGGCGACGTGAAGTACCACCTCGGTGCTTCGTCCGACCGCGAGTTCGACAACAACAAGGTGCACCTGTCGCTGACGGCGAATCCGTCGCACCTTGAGATCGTCAACCCGGTGGTGATGGGCAAGGCCCGCGCCAAGCAGGACCAGATCTTCGGCCGCACCCGCGAGGAAGTCATTCCGATCGAGGAGCGCGCCAAGGTCCTGCCGCTGCTGATCCACGGCGACGCCGCGTTCGCGGGGCAGGGCGTCGTAGCCGAGTGCCTTGGTCTGTCGGGCCTGCGCGGTCATCGCGTTGCCGGCACGATCCACTTCATCATCAACAACCAGATCGGTTTCACCACCAATCCGCGCTTCTCGCGCTCGTCGCCCTACCCGTCCGACGTCGCGAAGATGATCGAGGCGCCGATCTTCCATGTGAATGGAGACGATCCGGAAGCAGTCGTCTACGCTGCGAAGATCGCGACCGAATTCCGGATGAAGTTCCAGAAGCCGGTCGTCATCGACATGTTCTGCTACCGTCGCTTCGGCCACAACGAAGGCGACGAGCCGGCATTCACCCAGCCGATGATGTACCGCGCGATCCGCGCGCACCGCACGACCGTCCAGCTCTACGGCGACAAGCTGATCGCCGAGGGTCTGGTCACCCAGGCCGAAATCGACAAGATGAAGGCCGACTGGCGCGCGCATCTTGAGGCCGAGTTCGAGGCCGGTCAGGCTTATAAGCCGAACAAGGCCGACTGGCTGGACGGCGCCTGGACGGGTCTGCGTGCTGCCGACAACCAGGACGAGCAGCGCCGCGGCAAGACCGCCGTACCGCTCAAGACGCTCAAGGAACTCGGCAAGAAGCTGACCGAAGTCCCAGGCGACTTCGAGGTGCACCGCACGATTGCGCGCTTCCTCGAGAACCGTCGCAAGGCGATCGAGACGGGCGAGGGCATCGACTGGGCAACCGCCGAGTCGCTCGCATTCGCCTCGATCCTGATGGAAGGCCACCCGATCCGCCTGTCCGGCCAGGACTCGGAGCGCGGCACCTTCTCGCAGCGCCATTCGGTTCTCTACGATCAGCGCGACGAGCGCCGCTACATCCCGCTGAACCACCTCGGACCGCAGCAGGCGAACTACGAAGTCATCAACTCGATGCTTTCGGAAGAGGCAGTGCTCGGCTTCGAATACGGCTACTCGCTGGCGGAGCCGCGTGCTCTGACTCTGTGGGAAGCCCAGTTCGGCGACTTCGCCAACGGTGCGCAAGTCGTGTTCGACCAGTTCATCTCGTCGGGCGAGCGCAAGTGGCTGCGCATGTCGGGCCTCGTCTGCCTGCTGCCGCATGGCTATGAGGGTCAGGGTCCGGAGCACTCCTCCGCCCGCCTCGAGCGCTATCTGCAGCTCTGCGCCGAAGACAACATGCAGGTCGCCAACGTCACGACGCCGGCGAACTACTTCCACATCCTGCGCCGTCAGCTGAAGCGCGACTTCCGCAAGCCGCTGATCCTGATGACGCCGAAGTCGCTGCTGCGCCACAAGCGTGCAGTGTCGACGCTCGCAGAGATGGCTGGTGAGTCGACCTTCCACCGCCTGCTGTGGGACGATGCGGAGTATCTGAAGGACCAGCCGATCAAGCTGGTGAAAGATTCGAAGATCCGTCGCGTCGTGCTCTGCTGCGGCAAGGTCTACTACGACCTCTACGAGGAGCGCGAGAAGCGCGGCATCGACGACATCTACCTGCTGCGCGTCGAGCAGCTCTATCCGTTCCCGGCCAAGGCGCTCATCAACGAGCTGTCGCGGTTCAAGAACGCGGAGATGGTCTGGTGCCAGGAAGAGCCCAAGAACATGGGTGCCTGGTCGTTCATCGAGCCCTATCTGGAATGGGTGCTCGGTCACATCGACGCCAAGCACAAGCGTGCTCGCTACACCGGACGTCCTGCCGCCGCCTCGCCGGCGACCGGCCTCATGTCCAAGCACCTGGCGCAGCTCGAGGCTTTCCTCGAAGATGCTCTGGGCAATTAACCAACGGAACCACTGAAGCGAAGAAGGCAACGGAACAGAACAATGGCTACCGAAATTCGCGTGCCCACTCTCGGTGAATCGGTCTCCGAGGCGACCATTGGCAAGTGGTTCAAGAAGGTCGGCGATACCATCGCTGCCGACGAGCCGCTGGTGGAACTGGAAACCGACAAGGTGACGATCGAGGTCCCGGCGCCTGCCGCCGGCACCCTGTCGGAAATCACCGCCAACGAAGGCGACTCGGTCGAGCCGGGCGCTCTGCTCGGCATGATCGGTAGTGCCGGCGCTGCCGCGTCCGCCCCGGCTGCTGCGCCGCAGGCTGAAGCACCGAAGGCCGAGCCGGCCAAGGCCGCCGCTCCGGCTGCTGCCGCTGCCGCAACCTCCATGCCGGCCGCTCCGTCGGCTGCCAAGGCTGCCGCCGAGGCTGGCATCTCGACGGACCAGATCGCCGGCTCCGGCAAGCGCGGCCAGGTGCTCAAGGGCGACGTCCTCGACGCGATCGCCAAGGGTGTCACCGCTCCGGCAGCTCCGGCCGCTGCCCCGGTCGCGGCTCGTGCCCCGTCGAACGAGGCTGACGCGGTCCGCGAGGAGCGCGTCCGCATGACCAAGTTGCGCCAGACCATCGCGCGCCGCCTGAAGGACGCCCAGAACACCGCAGCCATGCTCACCACCTTCAACGAGGTGGACATGAAGCCGGTGATGGACCTGCGCGCTAAGTACAAGGACCTGTTCGAGAAGAAGCACGGCGTGAAGCTCGGCTTCATGGGCTTCTTCACCAAGGCCGTGACGCATGCGCTGAAGGAAATCCCGGCGGTCAACGCCGAGATCGACGGCACCGACATCATCTACAAGAACTTCTGCCACATCGGCGTTGCCGTCGGCACGGACAAGGGCCTCGTCGTCCCGGTCGTCCGCGATGCCGACCAGATGTCGATCTCCGAGATCGAGAAGGAAATCGGCCGCCTCGGCGCTGCTGCGCGTGACGGCAAGCTCTCGGTCGCCGACATGCAGGGCGGCACCTTCACCATCTCGAACGGCGGTGTCTACGGTTCGCTGATGTCGACGCCGATCCTGAATGCGCCGCAGTCGGGCATCCTCGGCATGCACAAGATCCAGGAGCGTCCGGTTGTCGTCGGCGGCCAGATCGTCATCCGTCCGATGATGTACCTGGCCCTCAGCTACGATCACCGCATCGTCGACGGCAAGGAAGCCGTGACCTTCCTCGTTCGCGTCAAGGAGACGCTGGAGGATCCGGAGCGTCTCGTTCTCGACCTCTAAGGTCGAGCGAAAGCTTGAAAGGCGGCGATGCCGGGCAAGCCCCAGCTGAGAGTCGGCGAAAGCCGGTTGATTGGCGAGGACCTGCCCTTCACGCCGCCTTTTTCATACGTTCCGGCTGGGTCGGAATGATGAGTTGAGTGCACGGCGGGGCTTGCCCCGCCGTTCGGATGAACGGGCATTGGCGCTGCCGCCACGCAATGCTTGATCTTGGTGCGGTTTGCCTCGATCTCTAAGGCAGGCCCCTCAGGGGAATGTAGCAGCGAGCGCGAGGCTCGCGTGAAGGAAGGAATTTGTCATGAGCTATGATGTCGTTGTCATCGGTGCAGGTCCTGGCGGCTATGTGTGCGCCATCAAGGCAGCCCAGCTTGGCCTGAAGACCGCCATTGTCGAGAAGCGCGACACCTATGGCGGCACCTGCGTGAATGTCGGCTGCATTCCCTCCAAGGCGCTGCTGCACGCCACCGAGATGCTGCTTGAGGCGCGCCATTCTTTCGATTCCCTCGGCATCGAGATCTCCGAGCCGAAGGTAAACCTCGAGAAACTGATGGCGCACCGCGTCAGCACCGTCGAGTCCAACACCAAGGGTCTCGTCTTCCTGATGAAGAAGAACAAGATCGACACGTTCCATGGAACGGGTTCGATCGCCGCCGCCGGCAAGGTCGTCGTCACTGACGCCGAGGGCAAGACGCAGGAGATCGAGGCAAAGAACATCGTCATCGCCACCGGCTCCGACGTTGCCGGCATTCCGGGCGTTCCGGTCGAGTTTGACGAGAAGGTCATCGTCACTTCGACGGGCGCGCTGCAGTTCGAGAAGGTTCCGGGTCACCTGGTCGTCGTCGGCGGCGGCGTGATCGGCCTCGAGCTCGGCTCGGTCTGGGCACGTCTCGGCGCCAAGGTCACGGTGGTCGAGTATCTCGACACCATCCTCGGCGGCATGGACGGCGAGGTTTCGAAGCAGTTCCAGCGCATGCTTGCCAAGCAGGGCATGGACTTCAAGCTCGGCGCCAAGGTTACGGCTGTGAAGAAGGAAGGCGAGGGCGCTTCGGTCACCTTCGAGCCTGTAAAGGGCGGTGACGCCGTTACGCTCACGGCCGATGCAGTTCTCGTCGCGACCGGCCGCAAGCCGTACACGGACGGCCTTGGCCTCGACAAGGTGGGTGTGGAGCTCGACCCGCGCGGCCGAGTCGTCGTCGATGCGCACCTGCAGACCAACGTGGCGGGTATCTTCGCGATCGGCGACGTCATCGCCGGCCCCATGCTGGCGCACAAGGCAGAGGAAGAGGGTGTTGCCCTCGCCGAACGCCTTGCTGGCCAGGCTGGCCATGTGAACTACGACGTCATCCCAGGCGTGGTCTACACCAGCCCCGAGGTTGCCGCTGTCGGCAAGACCGAGGAAGAGCTCAAGGCTGCGGGGGTTGCCTACAATGTCGGCAAGTTCCCGTTCTCGGCGAACGGCCGTGCTCGCGCGATGCTGCAGACGGAAGGTTTTGTGAAGGTTCTGGCTGACAAGGCTACCGACCGCATTATCGGCGTTCACATCGTCGGCTTCGGCGCCGGCGAGATGATCCATGAAGCCGCGGTCCTGATGGAGTTCGGCGGTTCGTCGGAGGACCTGGCCCGTACCTGCCATGCCCACCCGACGATGTCCGAGGCGGTGAAGGAGGCCGCTCTCGCGACCTTCTTCAAGCCGATCCACATGTAATAATTACTGCGCCGGTGCGGGTGCCGGGGCGGCAGGTTCCGAAGGAGCCGGAGCTGCCTCTGGTGCCGGTGCCGGCGTTGCCGGGGCAGGGGCCGTTGCATCCGGCGTGGTCGGAGCCGCGCTCGGCGCATCATTGGCCGGTGCCTGCTCACTCTGCTCCGGGATTACCGCAGTCGTGCCCGGGTCAGTGGAAGGGCCGGTGTTGAATGCGATCAGCGCAATCACCAGGAGGACTGCTATAACGCCGGCAGCGATAAGGCCGCCACGTCCGCGATCAGCAGGGATCGGCCGATCATTGATCAGCGGATCAGCAGCGGGATCGCTGTAAGGCGCGCCGGGGCGCGGAACGTTTGGGTCCAGGCGGGGGTCGGTGCTTCTCGGATCAGTCATCATACTCTCCGTCGTTCGTTGCCCCCATCTCGCCACCCTAACGCGCTGACTTCGAAGGCGGTTCCCATTCAGGTTGCGACTGCCGATTGAGGGGCTTTCCCAAACCTCGTTCTGTGGTAGCCAGAAGCTCATGGCACAGAAGAAAGCTCACGAAGTCGATTCCTGGCTGAGGCGGCCCGATCCGGAAGTCCGCATCGTCCTGATCTACGGGCCCGACCGCGGCCTTGTCTCCGAACGCGCGACGGCGTTTGTCAAGACGCTCGGGCTTGATCCCGAGGATCCCTTCTCGTCCGTTCGCCTTGACGCATCGGAAGTCGAAGCCTCACCCGGGCGCCTCACCGACGAGGCCGGCACCGTGCCGATGTTTTCCGACCGCCGCCTCATCTGGATCAAGGGCGCTGGGGCACAAAAGCAGCTCGCCGATGAGGTGAAGGGTCTCGCCTCCGCGCCGCCGCAGGACGCAATCATCCTGATCGAGGCAAGTGACCTTAAGAAGGGTGCAGGCCTGCGCGGCACCATCGAGGCAGCCGACCGCTGCATGGCGCTTCCGTGCTACGCGGACGAGGGCCGATCGCTCGACACCGTCATCGACGAAGTCCTATCCCGCGAAGGCCTCACCATCTCCATGGAAGCCCGACAAGCTTTGAAGGCGGGCCTTGGGGGCGACCGCCTCGCCTCGCGTGGCGAGGTCGAGAAAATCGCCCTCTATTGCCACGGGCAACGTGAAGTCACCGTCGCGGACATCGAAGCTATCAGCGGCAATGTCGCGGGCATCAGCGCCGACGACGCCGTGGACGCAGTTCTCATCGGCAATGCGCAGACTTTCGACACCAGCTTCACCCGCCTGGTCGGCTCAGGCTCTCCGGCTTTTCTGGTGCTTTCGGGCGCAATGCGCCAGTTCCAGTCGCTGCAGCTGATGCGGGCGGAAATGGAAGCAAGCAACAAGCCTGCCGGGGCCGTGGTCGCATCCGCCCGGCCGCCGGTGTTCTTTGCCAGGCGCAAGCTGGTGGAAATGGCGCTGCAGAAATGGACGAGCGCGGCAATCGCCCGGGCACTTGAGCGGCTGCAGGCTGCCGTGCTGCTGACACGCCAACGGCCCGACCTCACGGTTGCGACCGCGAGGCAGGCGCTGATGGCGCTTGTAGTGGAAGCAGCAAGAAGCAGGCGCTGAGCGCCTGCCCAAGATCTAGCTGCGCAAGCGGTGGCAGATCTCGTCGAGCTGCTCGAGCGTCTTGTAGGCAATCCGGAGTTCGCCGCCGCGCTTGCCGTGGTTAATCGCAACCTTGAGGCCAATAATGTCCGACAGCGTCTTTTCCAGCGCTATCGTGTCGGCGTCCTTTTCGGCCGGCACCGCTTTCGGCTTCGCCGCTTGCTCGGCGGGCATCTGCGCCAGCGCCTCGGCCTGACGAACCGAAAGGCCTTCCTCGACGATCAGCTTGGCCAGCGCGACCGGGTCCTCGGCTGTCACCAGCGTACGCGCATGGCCGGCCGACAGCACACCGTCGACCAGCATCTGCCGCACTTCGTCCGGCAGCTTCAATAGCCGCAGCGTGTTCGCCACATGACTGCGGCTCTTGCCGATGACCTGGCCAAGATCGGCCTGAGTATAGTTGTGCTCGTCGATAAGCTGTTGATATCCAAGCGCTTCTTCGACCGGATTGAGATCGGAGCGCTGCACGTTCTCGATGATCGCGAGCTCGAGCGCGACGCGGTCATCGACTTCGCGGATGATCACCGGAATTTCGGCCAGGCCTGCTAGCTGTGCGGCACGCCAGCGGCGCTCACCGGCGATAATCTCATAACGCCCGCCCGTTGCCGTGCGCACCACGACCGGCTGCACGACTCCATGCTCGCGGATCGATTGAGCAAGGTCGGAAAGCTCTTCCTCGGCAAAACTGCGGCGCGGGTTGCGCGGGTTAGGGTGCACGAACTCGATCGGCACCTTGTTGTCGGCGCCGATCCGCGGTGCAGTCACTTGCTCAACAGGCTTGTCCATCTCGCCGATAAGCGCCGCGAGGCCGCGTCCCAGTCTGCGCCTTGATGGATCTTCGCTCATAGCCGCTCCCGCTTCATTTCGTTACCGAATCGACTTTGCTTCAGGCAGCGCGAAGCTGCCGTTCACGGCGGATGACTTCGGAAGCCAGCTGCAGGTACGCCTGGCTGCCGGTGCACTTGAGGTCGTAGAGGATCGCCGGTTTGCCGTGCGACGGCGCCTCCGACACTCGCACGTTGCGCGGGATCACCGTATCGTAAACCTTCTCGCCCATATGCGCGCGAACATCCTCAACAACCTGATTGGCCAGATTGTTACGGCCATCAAACATTGTCAGGACAATACCCTGGATATTCAGCGAAGGATTGATCGTGCTGCGGATCTGCTCGACAGTCTGCAAGAGCTGGCTCAGACCCTCGAGCGCAAAGAACTCGCACTGCAGCGGGACTAGAACCGAATCCGCCGCGGCCATGGAGTTTAGCGTCAGCAGGTTGAGCGAAGGCGGGCAGTCAATCAGGACATAAGAATAACCGGCGCCCTCGGTGGCCGAGCGACGCAGCGCATTGCGCAGACGCAGCACACGGTCCGGCGCCGCGGCGATTTCCATTTCGATGCCGAGCAGATCAAGCGTCGACGCAATGATCGACAAGCCAGGCACAGCAGTCGGGATCGCAGCTTCGATGACGGTCGCCTGGCCGGTTAGCAGGTCGTACGACGAAACCTCGCGATCCTGACGGTCGATGCCAAGGCCGGTCGAGGCGTTACCCTGCGGATCGAGATCGACGATCAGGACTTTTTCGCCAATCGCCGCGAGAGCAGTCGCCAGATTGATCGTCGTCGTCGTCTTGCCCACGCCGCCCTTCTGATTGGCGACGGTGATAATGCGCGGGAACGGGGTCATGTCTTTATCAGCCATGTGTCGATCAGGTGTCAGACGAAACTTTCGCGTCCTTCAACTGCCAAATTTCGAGGATCCGACTCTCGGAATCGATCCTGCTCACATGTTGTACCAGATCGAATCCGTAGCTGGTACGGCTTTCATGAACCTCCATAGCGTAATCCCGTCCTTTGTGAAACAGCGCGCTAGCACCGTCGAGCAGCCACGGCGAGGCAAGTTTCAACAGCAGGGGCAGGGGAGCGAGAGCCCGGGCGGTGACGATTTCCGGCTGCTCTACCTTTCCTACCGCTTGCTCGATTCGCGATACATGAACCGTCGCAGGGGCGCCAAGAGAACCCAGGACGGATTTCAGGAAGGCTGCCTTCTTGTTGTTGCTCTCGACGAGCTCGATGTGTGCACCCGGGCGTTCGCGCAGGATGATCGCCATGATCGCGCCGGGAAAGCCGCCGCCCGAGCCAAGGTCCAGCCAACGTAAGGCGGTTGGGGCGAGGGGAGCGATCTGTGCGCTGTCGAGGATGTGCCGCTCCCAAAGTTGGTTCAGTGTCGACGGCGCAGCCAGATTGATACGGCTGTTCCACCGCTTGAATTCAGCCTCGAAGTGTTCAAGCCGCTCAAAAGTTTCACGTGAAACGTCTCCCGCGACGTCACGTAGAAGCTCGTACTTGTCCATTAGGCAGCGCCCCGCTCCGCACGCGCGTGCTGCTGCAGCACTGATATGATGATCGCAAGAGCCGCAGGCGTCATTCCGTCTATCCGCTGTGCCTCCGCCAGCGATCGAGGGCGCCGTGTTGAAAGCTTTTGCTGCAGCTCCTTAGACAGACCAGGCAGCAGCGTGTAGTCCATGTCGGCCGGAACCTCACGTTCCTGCTCCCGGCGGAGAACTGCAACGTCGGCATTCTGGCGCTCGAGATAAACTGCATAACGAGCCTCGGTCTCCAGACGCTCAGCTGTCTTTGGACTGATCGCGCCAAGCTGCGGCCACACGCTGAGTAGACGCTGGAAGTCGATGTCGGGGTATGACATCAGCTCGTAAGCCGAGCGACGCTGCCCATCCCGGTTGAGCGCAAGGCCATATTTGCTTGCCTCGTTCGGGGTGAGATTCAGCGACTTGGCGAGCTCGCGGGCGTCCGCCAGCTCCTGTTCCAGCGCCTCGAATTTCGCCTGACGTGCTCGCCCGACGATCCCCAGCTCTACCCCAAGCGGCGTCAACCTTTCGTCGGCATTGTCCGCGCGCAGCGATAGGCGGAACTCGGCGCGCGATGTGAACATGCGATAAGGCTCGGAAACGCCACGGCTCACCAGGTCATCGATCATTACCCCGATGTACGCATCGCCACGGCCGAGGATGACGGGATCTTCCCCCGCCGCCTTACGCGCCGCGTTCAGACCCGCGATGATGCCTTGCGCCGCCGCTTCTTCGTAACCGGTCGTACCGTTGATCTGTCCGGCTAGAAACAGCCCGGGCACGCGCCGGGTCTCCAGTGACATCTCCAGTTCGCGCGGATCGACGTGGTCATACTCGATCGCGTAGCCGTGCTGCAGGATCGTCGCTCGCTCCAGTCCGGGAATGGAGGCAATCAGGGCATCCTGCGCGTCGCGGGGCAGGGAGGTCGAAATGCCGTTGGGGTAGACGGTGTGATCATCCAAGCCTTCCGGCTCCAGGAAGATCTGATGGCCGTCCCGGTCACCGAACTTGACGATCTTGTCCTCGATCGACGGGCAGTAGCGCGGGCCGATACCTTCAATGTTCCCCGAGTACATCGCCGAACGATGCAGATTCTCGCGAATGATCTCGTGTGTGCGTTGCGTCGTGCGGGTAATGCCGCACTCGATCTGAGGCGTCGTGATCTTCTCCGTCATCAGCGAGAAGGGCACGAGCTCATCGTCCGCAGCCTGCATCTCCAACGAAGCCCAGTCGATGGTGCGGCCGTCGAGGCGGGCAGGGGTGCCGGTCTTGAGGCGTGCGAGTTTGAAGCCGGCTCGGTTCATGGTGGCCGACAGACCGGTTGATGCCTTTTCGCCGATACGCCCGGCGGGGAAACGCTCGTCACCAATATGGATCAAACCGCGCAGGAAGGTCCCTGTGGTCAGGACCACCGAAGTCGTGGCAAGCTCCCTGCCATCAAGCAGAACGACCCCGCAAACACGGCGGTCTTGTAGCAAAAGGTCTTCGGCCTCCCCCTCTATGACTTCGAGATTCGGTTGCTCAGCGATCGCCGCCTGCATCGCCAGCGTGTAGAGCTTGCGATCGGCTTGGGTGCGCGGCCCGCGGACAGCCGGTCCCTTGCGGCGGTTGAGCATTCGGAATTGGATGCCGGCCGCATCTGCGACACGTCCCATCAGGCCGTCGAGGGCATCGATCTCGCGGACGAGATGTCCTTTGCCCAATCCGCCAATGGCAGGATTGCAGGACATCACGCCGATCGTATCGCGCTTCATCGTCAGCAGCGCGGTTTTCGCGCCAGCACGTGCAGCCGCGGCTGCAGCTTCACATCCGGCGTGGCCGCCGCCGATGACGATCACATCATAATGCATGGACATGGCATTACCTCTTCTACCGAAGGCAATGGGTGCGCCGAGGTTGTGAGTCAAGCTTTTTAGAGTCGTTTCACGTGAAACAATGCGCCTGCTTCAATGGGGTGTTTCGGACCGTGTTTCACGTGAATCACACGAACGCGGCATGAGCTAGGTGTTTCACGTGAATCACTTGCCGATACAGAACTCGGAGAAGATAACTCCAAGCAGCTCTTCCGCGTCGACGGAACCCACGATCTTTCCAAGCGCGTATTCGGCCAGCCGCAACTCTTCAGCCCGCAACTCGAGGTCGAGTTGTGTGGCTTGCACCGCATTATCGAGATGCTGCGCCGCCCGGTTCAGGAGCTCAACCTGGCGCGCGCGCGTGGGGACCACACCGGCGGCGGCAGAAGATGCTGCTTCTGCCATAGCGCGAACGCGAGCCTCGAGCTCCAACATGCCTCGTCCTGATGGCGCGGCGATTGCCACATCATGTCCGTCGGTGGGAGCAAGCGCCCTGACATCTGCCTTCGTCGCGACCTTCAGAACCGGAACGCCCGGCAGCTTGATCTCGGGAACATCTCCTGATCCATCGTCGAGCTCCAGGATCAGATCCGCGCGCTCAGTGGCTTGCCTTGCCCGCTCAACGCCAATGCGCTCGACCACGTCTTCTGTCTCCCGAATGCCAGCCGTGTCCGTCACGATGACTTTCAGTCCGCCGAGATCAAGAGAGACTTCGACAAGGTCCCGGGTAGTGCCGGGAATGTCCGTGACGATCGCCACGTCGCGTTTTGCGAGTGCATTTAGAAGACTGGACTTGCCGACGTTCGGCCGGCCAACCAGCACGACGCGAAAGCCTTCGCGCACAATTTCACCCGCATGAAAGCCAGCGGCATGGTTAAGAATGTCTTGCCGCAGTTGCTCCACACTCGCCCATACCTGATCAGAAACTGATCCCGGAACGTCCGCCTCGTCAGCGAAGTCGAGCTCGGCCTCGATCAGTGCACGGGCGCGAAGAAGAGCCTTGCGCCAACCTTCGTAGAGCTCGCGTTGACGGCCATCCGCGTTTGCGACCGCCATGCGGCGCTGTTGTTCAGTCTCGGCGGAGATGAGATCGGAGAGGGCTTCGGCTGCGGTCAGATCCATCTTACCGTTGAGGAAGGCGCGGCGACTGAACTCGCCGGCCTCGGCCTGCCGCGTATCGGGATAGGTTGCAAGTTCTTCCAGGATTGCTGCCACCGTCGCGCGGCCACCATGAACATGGAGTTCCGCCACATCCTCCCCCGTAAAGCTCCCGGGAGAAGAAAAGAAGAGAACGAGGGCATGGTCGAGCAGCCGGCCATCCTGTGCACGCAGCTCGCGAAGGTGTGCCTTGCGAGGAGCAGGCACCCCGGAGATCTTTTCCAGAATGCTCTTCACCGCCGGCCCCGAAATGCGGATCACCGCCACGCCCGAAGGAAGCGCGCCGGAGGACAGCGCGAAGATCGTTTCCCGGAATAGTGTTTGCCCATTCATGGCCGCCGCCCTACCTTCCGCAAAAATTCTGGTGAGACATGACGATCCTTCCCGCAAAGAACCTGCTGGCCAGCGAAAGCAGCCCCTATCTGCGCCAGCATGCACACAATCCGGTTCACTGGCGACCGTGGTCCGCCGAGGCGCTTGCCGAAGCAAAGGCCACCCAACGGCCCATCCTCCTCTCCGTCGGCTATGCGGCATGTCACTGGTGTCATGTCATGGCCCATGAGAGTTTTGAAGACGAGCAAGTTGCGGCCGTCATGAACCGTCTGTTCGTCAACATCAAGGTCGATCGTGAGGAACGGCCGGATGTCGACCAGATCTACATGGCCGCATTGACGGCCATGGGCGAACAGGGTGGCTGGCCACTCACCATGTTCCTGACCCCGGACGCGAAACCTTTTTGGGGCGGTACCTACTTTCCCAAGGAACCGCGCTATGGCCGTCCGGACTTCATCCAGATCATGGAGGCGATCGGGCAAACCTGGCTGGAAAAACGTGCCGATCTTGAAGCCGGGTCAGAAGCTCTTTCAGATCACATCAGCCAGCGTCTCGCCGGCACCAACATCCATTCAAATCTCGACGCGCGGCTTCTGCCGGCATTTGCCGACGCGATTTATTCGTCGCTCGATATGGAAAGAGGCGGGCTTCGCGGGGGACCAAAGTTTCCGAATGCTCCGTTCATGGAAGCGCTCTGGATGAACGGCGTGCGCAACGGCCATGACGATCATGCTGCGGCCGTCGCCTTCAGCCTGCAGTGCATGCTGTCCGGCGGCATTTACGATCATGTTGGCGGGGGCTTGTGCCGCTACTCCACTGATGCCGAGTGGATGGTGCCGCACTTTGAAAAGATGCTCTACGACAACGCGCAGCTCATTGCTCTTGGCAGCGCCGTCTACGCGCGAACTGGGGGACCGGCATTCAAGCGCGCGATTGAGGAAACCATCGCCTGGCTGCAGCGCGAGATGATGGCCGAAGGAGGCGGTTTTGCATCCAGCCTCGATGCCGACAGTGAAGGCGAGGAAGGACGCTTCTATCTCTGGACGCGCGAGGAGATCGAAACGGCCCTGGATGATGATGCCGACCGATTCTTGGTGCACTACGCTCTCGCGCGACCTGACGGATGGGAGGGGGAACCCATTCTCTATCTGCGCGATGAACCCCGCGAGCTCGCCCGCGACGAACTAGCCGGATTGAAGTCTCGGCTCCTTCAAGCGCGTGCACGGAGGGTGCGCCCTGGCCGCGACGACAAGGTGCTCACCGACTGGAACGGTCTGATGATTTCTGCGCTCGCCAATGCCTCGCGCGTGTTCGATCGTTCCGACTGGCTGGAGCTGGCCACCAGCGCCTATGACTCGATCGTTGCTTCCGCGCGCGACGGCCGGCTGCCGCATTCGCGGCTCGGTGATGTGCGGTTGTTCCCTGCCATGGCGAGCGACTACGCTGCGATGATCAATGCGGCGATTTCGCTTTATCAAGCATCGGGTTCATCGCGATATATCAGCGACGCATCAGCGTTTTTGTCGACGCTTGATCGCTGGTATATCGATGAAGACGGTTTCGGCTATTTCCTCACCGCGTCGGATGCGGATGACGTGCCGCTCAGAATTCGCGGTGATGTCGATGAGGCGATTCCATCGGCCACGGCACAAATCATCAAAGCGGTGTTGAGGCTGTCGCTCGTTACTTCGGACAGCGAACTCTACGACCGTGCAGTCGACCTCGCCGAACATGCGCTCGGTCGAACCGAGCAGCAGCGCTACGGCCGCGCCGGAATCATCGCCGCCGCGGAATTAGTGCGGGAGCCACGCAAGCTGATGCTCGTCGACGAACAAAACGGGCGTCTCGTTTCGGAGGCGAATCGAAATTTCGATCTCTCGCGCACCGACGTCATCATCCCGCGGAGCGCTGAAGGCCAGGTCACCCTGCCGGACGGCTCGTTCATCAATGCGTCAGAGCCCGGCGCGTACCTCTGCATCGGCCAGTCCTGCCGTCCACCCGTGCGCGACGCGGAAAGCCTAGCGGAGCTGTTGCGCAGCCAGGGCTGATACTCGGTACAACAAAAAAGCGCGCCACAAGGGCGCGCTTATCAAATTCGTCTGCCTGCTCGGTTACGTGTTCATCGAGTCGAAGAACTCGGCGTTGTTCTTCGTCTGCTTCAGCTTGTCGATGAGGAACTCGATCGCATCGGTGGTGCCCATCGGCGCGAGGATGCGGCGCAGGACGAAGATCTTCTGCAGGTCCTGGCGCTTGACCAGCAGGTCCTCCTTGCGGGTACCGGACTTGAGAATGTCCATCGCCGGGAAGATGCGCTTGTCGGCCACTTTGCGGTCGAGGACGATTTCCGAGTTACCGGTGCCCTTGAACTCTTCGAAGATGACTTCGTCCATGCGGCTGCCGGTATCGATCAGCGCGGTTGCGATAATGGTCAGCGAGCCGCCTTCCTCGATGTTGCGTGCCGCACCGAAGAAGCGCTTCGGACGCTGCAGTGCGTTTGCGTCGACACCGCCGGTAAGCACCTTGCCCGAGGACGGCACAACGGTGTTGTAGGCGCGGCCGAGGCGCGTGATCGAGTCGAGCAGAATGACAACGTCGCGGCCATGCTCGACCAAACGCTTCGCCTTCTCGATCACCATCTCGGCGACCTGGACGTGGCGGGCGGCCGGCTCGTCGAAGGTCGAGGAAACGACCTCGCCCTTCACCGAGCGCTGCATGTCGGTCACTTCTTCCGGACGCTCATCGATCAGGAGAACGATGAGATAGGCTTCCGGGTGATTGGTCGAGATCGAGTGGGCGATGTTCTGCAGCAGAACCGTCTTACCGGTACGCGGCGGCGCCACGATCAGCCCGCGCTGGCCCTTGCCGAGCGGAGCCACCAGGTCGATCACGCGGGCCGACAGGTCCTTGCCCGTCGGATTGTCGGTCTCCATCCGCAGGCGCTCATTCGGGTAGAGCGGCGTCAGGTTGTCGAAATGGATCTTGTGGCGGATCTTCTCAGGATCCTCGAAGTTGATCGTATTGACCTTCAGCAGCGCGAAGTAGCGCTCGCCTTCCTTCGGGCTGCGGATCGGACCTTCGACCGTATCGCCAGTCTTCAGCGAGAAGCGGCGGATCTGCGACGGGGAGATGTAGATGTCGTCCGGACCCGGCAGATAGTTCGCATTGGCCGAACGCAGGAAGCCGAAGCCGTCCTGCAGAATCTCGACAACGCCTTCGCCAATGATCTCGACATCCTGCGCTGCGAGCTTTTTCAGAATCGCGAACATCAGCTCCTGCTTGCGCAGGACGCTGGCGTTCTCGACCTCAAGCGATTCGGCAAACGCGATGAGGTCGGTCGGACTCTTGCTCTTGAGCTCTTGAAGTTTCATTTCCTGCATGATGCGGACTCTGATGGCGAGTATGAAGATGCGGGGCGTCTGTGCGCTGTAGAAGCGTCTGTTGGGACAGAAAGCACTACGCCATGCGGGGAGAGAGGGAACCGACTCATACCGTTCCTAACGTCAAAGCGCAACAAGCGATTTCAGTGGAGTTAGTGCCACCAAGTCATGAGGCGCTGTGGCGGGGCGACGCAGGGCCGAAATGCGCGGTTCCCGAAAGGCCTAAAACGGCTTCACGATCACGAGAATGACGATCAGGATCATCAGGACCGTCGGTACTTCATTGACGATCCGCCAGTGGCGCGACGGCTTCGTGTTGCGGTCCTCCGCGAAGCGGCGGACGGACGCGGCGAGGTAGCCGTGCACGCCGGAAAGGGCGATTACCAGCGCAATCTTGCCGTGCAGCCAGCCGCCCTTGAAGCCATAAATGCTCCACGCCATCCAGAGGCCCAGCACCCACGACACCATCATCGCCGGATTGATGATGGCGCGCAGCAAACGGCGCTCCATCACCTTGAAGGTCTCGGACTTTGCCGAGCCTACTTCGGATTCGGCGTGGTAGACGAACAGGCGCGGCAGATAGAGCATGCCGGCCATCCAGGAAATCACGGCAATCACGTGGAACGCCTTGATCCAGGGATAGGCCCCGACAGGGTTCAGCCAGAACAGCAGAGCCGTCAGGATCACCAGAACGGCGATCGCAACGACTGCGCGGGTAGCCGGGTTGCCGGATGCCTGTGCCAAGGTTCAGCCTTTCCTGACGAGTTCGATCATGCGCTCGACATGCACAATCGGGGTTTGCGGCGTGATACCATGGCCGAGGTTGAAGACCAATGGTCCCTGGCCGAGCTCGCGCAGGATGGCTGTCACGCCCTCGTCGAGAGCCTTGCCGCCGGCAACAAGTCGCATCGGGTCGAGATTGCCCTGCACGGCGCCCTCGCGCTGCAGCGCCCTTGCCTGGCTCCAGGGAACCGACCAGTCGAGGCCAAGCGCCGTGACGCCGGTCTTCTGGCGATAGTCCTGGTAGAGCGCCCCGGCACCCTTCGGAAAGCCGATGATCGGAGTGTCGGGATGAACCTCACGCACACGCCGGACGATCTCGGCGACCGGCTCGACGCAGCACATCTTGAAAGTGGCTTCGTCCAGCACGCCGGACCACGAGTCGAAGATCTGCACGGCGTCGGCGCCGGCATCGATCTGGCGGATGAGATATTCGGCCGACTTCTCGGCGAGCAGCTGCAGCAGCGCACGCATCGCCTCCGGGTTGGCATAGGTGAAGAGGCGGGCCGGCGCTTGGTCGGGCGTTCCGTGCCCGGCAATCATGTAGGTCGCAACGGTCCAGGGCGCGCCGCAGAAACCAAGCAGCGCCGTTTCTTCCGGCAGTTCGCGGCGTAGCCGCCTGACCGTCTCGTAAACCGGTTCAAGATTCACGTGAAACGCTGACGTGTCGATCTCGGCGATTTCCTCTGCCTTGATCGGCGTCATCAGCGGACCGCGTCCTTCCTCGAAGTGAAGATCACGCCCGAGCGCATGCGGGACGACGAGGATGTCGGAGAACAGGATCGAGGCGTCAAAGCCGAAGCGGCGGATCGGCTGAAGGGTGACCTCAACCGCGAAATCGGGGTTGTAGCAGAGGTCGAGGAAACTTCCGGCCTTTGCGCGCGTTTCCCGGTACTCGGGCAGATAACGGCCTGCCTGGCGCATCATCCAGATCGGTGGCGGGAAGACTGGCTCTCCCTTCAAAACGTCAACGACAATCCGCTTGGGCGCCATGCTCTGTCCTCACCGGCTATCTGCCAACCAAACAAATAGATTCTTTGAAAAGAGGAATCTTTTGATTCTTAGACTCTGTTGGAATCCGCAATTACGGCTTGTTCCACGTTTGGGGCAAAAACCGCAACACGCAAAGCGCCGCAAGGCCGCGTGACAGGGATTGCAGAATTTCGGGGATAACCCGGATTCCATCTTTTAAAACAGCAGCTTGTGCCTGAGCGAAATATGGTGTCTTTGGAGCCGCTGTGCAAAGGCTTCAGCTTTCCCCACATTCGTCCACATGGCCGGAACGCTCGGCACACTGGGCAAGTTTGTGGACAACTCGACCTTTGATACAGTCGCTTTCCCCAGCGATGCGGAAACCCTCAGGTTTTCCACATTTGCCAACAGGAGCGCGGGCAAGCCTGTGAACAAGCCGCAGAGCTTCTTTCATCTGCATCTGATTTCGGATGCGACCGGCGAGACGCTGATGGCCGCCGGACGGGCAGCCGCGGCGCAGTACAAGAACGCGCGCGCGATCGAGCACATCTACCCACTGGTGCGCACTGAAAAGCAGCTCTTGAAGGTGCTTGAGGAGATCGACGAGACTCCGGGAATCGTTCTCTACACGGTGGTCGACCAGCAGCTTGCCTCGATCATCGACCGGCGCTGCTCGGAAATGGGCCTGCCCTGCGTATCGGTGCTCGAACCCGTGCTGTCGGTGTTTCAGTCCTATCTCGGCGCTCCGGCCGGAAGGCGCGTCGGTGCCCAGCACGTTCTCGACGCCGATTATTTCCGCCGCATCGAGGCGCTCAACTTCACCATGGAGCATGATGACGGCCAGCTGGTGCATGAGGTCGGCGACGCCGACGTCGTGCTCATCGGAATTTCCCGCACCTCGAAGACGCCGACCAGCATCTATCTCGCCAATCGCGGCATCAAGACGGCCAACATTCCAATCGTGCCCGGCGTGCCGGTGCCGGAAAGCGTCGTCCACGCGGAGAAGCCGCTGATCGTCGGGCTGATCGCCACCGCTGAGCGAATTTCCCAGGTTCGCCAGAACCGCATTCTCGGCAGCTCCCCTGGATTTGACGTGCAGAGCTATGTCGACCGCACTGTGATCGCGCAGGAGCTCGCCTATATGCGCCAGATCTGCGCCCGCCATGGCTGGCCGGTAATCGATGTCAGCCGCCGCTCGATCGAGGAAACGGCTGCCGCGATCGTTGCATTGCGCGGCAAGTCACGCTAACGGCGCGTCAACAAGGAGAGGCCGACATGTCTGACGCAATCGTACTGGCTTCGGGCAGCCCGTTCAGGAAAAAGATGCTGGCCGACGCCGGCCTCGACTTCATCCAGGACCGGCCGCAGATCGACGAACGTGCTGTCGAAAAGGCAGTCGAGGGCTCGGGTCTGACACCGGAAGATCTCGCCTCCATTCTCGCGGAAGCCAAGGCGCTCGATGTCTCGCAGCGCCAACCGGGCAAGATTGTCATCGGCACCGACCAGACGCTCTCGCTGGGCGACGAGGTGCTGCACAAGCCGAAGGACATGGAAGAGGCGCGCCGTCGTCTTCTTGCCCTCTCGGGCAAGACGCACCAGCTCAACAGCGCCATCGTGCTCGTCCGAGACGGCGAGGTGCTGTGGCGCCATGTCGGCATTGCGCGGCTGACGATGCGCCAGCTCGACCCCGGCTTCATCGGCCGTCATCTTTCCCGTGTCGGCGACAAGGCGCTTTCCAGCGTCGGCGCCTACCAGATCGAAGGTGAGGGAATCCAGCTCTTCGAGAGCATCAAGGGCGATCACTTCACAATCGTCGGTCTTCCGCTTCTTCCGCTTCTCGACCAACTCAGGCATCTCGGAGCCATTGATGGCTGATCAGGGTAAAAAGGCATTCGTCATCGGTCACCCAGTGGCGCATTCGCGCTCACCGATGATCCACGGTTACTGGCTGAAGCAGTACGGCCTCCCCGGCAGCTATGAGCGCATCGAAGTTCATCCGATGCAGGTTGAGGCATTCCTGAGCTCGCTTCCCGCCAGCGGCTATGCCGGCGGCAATGTGACCATCCCGCACAAGGAAGCAGCCTTCGGCGCTGCCGACGTGGTCGATGAGGCGGCGGAGCTGATCGGCGCGGCCAATACGCTGTGGCTCGAGGACGGCAGGCTGTACGCCAGCAATACTGATGCTTTCGGCTTCATGTCGGATCTCGACCAGCGCGCCGATGGCTGGCGCAATGCAGGCACGGCGCTCATTTTAGGCGCAGGCGGGGCCTCGCGTGCGATCCTGTTTGCGCTCGAAGAAGCGGGCATCCGCGACATCCGCGTTGTCAACCGCACGGTCGCCCGCGCGCAGGAACTCGCCGACCGCTTTGGCGAGCGCGTCTCGGCGCACAGCTTCGAAGCGGTGAATGAGCTGGCCAAAGATGCGCAGCTCGTCGTCAACACCACAGCGCTCGGCATGGGCGGACAAGGCGAGTTGCCCCTGGACGCGTCGCTGCTGCCGTCCTCGGCAATTGCCGTCGATATCGTCTATACGCCGCTTGAGACGCCGTTCCTTGCCGCTGCGGCGCGCCACGGCATCCGCACCATCGACGGGCTCGGCATGCTGCTGCACCAGGCGATCCCCGGCTTCGAAAAATGGTTCGGCGTGCGCCCGCAAGTAACGGAAGACCTTCGCGCCGTTATCGTCGCCGATCTGCAGGGCGGGCATTGATGATCGTCCTTGGCCTGACCGGTTCTATCGGCATGGGCAAGTCGACGACCGCCCGCATGTTCGAGGAAGAGGGCGTTCCGGTCCACGATTCCGACGCTACCGTCCACGCGCTCTATCGCGGCGCAGCCGTCGAACCCATCCGCGCACGCTTTCCGGCGGCTGTCGTCGACGGAGCGGTTGATCGTGAAAAGCTTGCAGCTGAAGTGCTCGGCAAGCCGGATGCCCTGCGCGAACTCGAAAAAATCGTCCATCCGCTGGTTCGCGCCGAAACAGAAGCCTTTGTTCGGAAGCACCGCGAGGACGGCACGGAGATCGTCGTGCTCGATATTCCGCTTTTGTTCGAAACCCATGGCGAGGGCCGCGTAGATCGCATCGTCGTCGTCTCGGCTCCGGCCGAAGTGCAGCGCGAGCGGGTGCTTGCCCGTCCCGGTATGACGGTCGAGAAATTCGAGGCGATCCTGAAGCGCCAGGTGCCGGACGCCGAAAAGCGCGCCCGCGCCGACTTCGTCGTCGACACCGGCAAGGGGATGGATGCTGCCAGGGCGCAGGTCAGAGATATCATTGGGCAACTTGCCGCGGCCGCTGCCTGATCCTTGCCTTTGCCCGGCATGTTGGCGATTCTGCGCCGCAAGGAGCATCCCCAATGCGTGAGATCATTTTCGACACCGAAACCACCGGGCTTGATTCCCGTGAAGACAGGATCATCGAGTTCGGCGGCATCGAGATGGTCAACAAGTTCCCGACCGGCCGCACCTTCCACCAGTACATCAATCCCGAGGGCCGCCCGGTCCATCCCGATGCACTCGCGGTTCACGGCATCAGCGACGAACAGCTCGCCGACAAGCCCACCTTCAAGGAAATCGCATCACAGCTGCTCGACTTCCTCGACGGCGCGGTGCTGATCGCGCACAACGCGAACTTCGATATCGGCTTCCTTAACGCCGAGTTCGCGCGGCTGGGCGTGCCTCCTATCGATCCGTCGCGCGTCATCGACACGCTGGCGCTTGCCAAGCGCAAGCACCCGATGGGGCCGAATTCGCTCGACGCCCTCTGCCGCCGTTATGGCATCGACAACAGCCACCGCACCAAGCACGGCGCGCTGCTCGACTCCGAACTCCTCGCAGAAGTCTACATCGAGCTGATGGGCGGCAAGCAGGCGACCTTCAGCCTGGACACAAAGGTCGAGGTCACCGTCACCACGACCGAGATCGAGACCGTCACGGTCGTGCGCCAGCGCGAGCGGCCACTTGCTCCGCGCCTGACGGATGCCGACATCGCTGCCCACCGCAAGCTGGTTGACACCCTCGGCTCTTCCGCGATTTGGAAGGAAGTCGAGCCCGACTATCGCGAGCAGATCGCCGCGGAATAGCGGGTGATCGCAAAGTCAGGCAGTCATGAAAAAGGCCCGGGAAGACCGGGCCTTTTCAATACTGGTCTGCTTGCGCGGCAGCCTTATGCGGTGCCGGTCGGAGCCTGGGCCTTCGCCTGCTCCTGGGCAAGGCGCTGCTGGAACATCTGCGCGAAGTCGATCGGGTCGATCATCAGCGGCGGGAAGCCGCCATTGCGCGTGCAGTCGGCCACGATCTGGCGCGCGAACGGGAACAGCAGGCGCGGGCACTCGATGAACAGGATGGGCAGCACGTGCTCCTGCGGGAAACCGGCCACGCGGAAGACACCGCCATAGACCAGCTCGACGTTGAACAGCACCTTGTCGCCTTCCGAAGCCTTCGCATTCAGCGTCAGCTGCACATCAAACTCGGTCTCGCCGACCGGGTTGGCGGTTACGTTCACGTTGATGTTGATGCCCGGGGCCTTGTCGCGGGCGCGGAGCGTGTTCGGAGCGCCGGGGCTCTCGAACGACAGGTCCTTCACATACTGCACGAGGACGTTGAGCGAGGGTGCAGCGCCGTTGCCTGCGCTCGGAGCGGCGGCAGGCTTGGTGTCGTCGTCTTGATTGGCCATCAGCCGGAATCCTTTTTTGTCTTCAGCCGTTCCCGGCCGTGAAGAGAATGCGAGGTTGGCTAACATGGTCAACCCCTGCATGACAAGCTGGACTTGCCTAATGGTCGGTTCTGAGCTGCGGGCGGGGCCGCTCCTCCGGATCGTCGGTATCGTAGCGGGTGTATTCGTCCTCATCGAGATCGATCGTCCGCGAGGAGCGGCGCGTGTATGCGCTGGCAAAGCCGCTGGCCGTCTCGACCACGACGATGCGGCTGGAGATGAAGCGCCACACGACCTCGCGTACCGGCGGGATGAACAAGAGGATGCCGAGAGCGTCGGTGATGAAGCCGGGCAGGATGAGCAGGATGCCCGCCAGCATGATCATCACGGCATGCACCATGTCGCGGCCGGGCGATACGCCCGTCTGCATCGCCTCGCGCATGCGCGACATCGCGCCGAGGCCCTGGATGCGCAGCAGGATCGCGCCCAGCACTGTCGTCGCCAGGATCAGCCCGATCGTCGCCAGCACGCCGATCTCGCTGCCGACGATGACGAAGCCCGCGATCTCCGCGAGCGGAAGGACGAGGAAAATCAACGGCAGGAAGGGAAGCCTCAAGTGTTCATCTTTCCGTGTTCGCGCCCGAAAGGGCATTCCCAATACAGATAGGGAGACGCCGCTTTGGTTTGAATGATGGTATGATGCGTTCTATATGCAAAAAACGAGCTGGCGATAGCGGCACCTCGCCCGATCCAGGATATTGGCGGACGTCATGGAATTTTTCGATTTCGGTACGATTTTCTTCATGATCGCGGCGATCGTGATCTTTTTCCAGCTGCGCAGTGTGCTTGGCCGCCGGACGGGGCATGAGCGGCCGCCTTTTGATCCCTATTCCAGCGCGCGCAAGGATGCGGGCACTGAAGCGACTGCCGGGGAAAATGTCGTCTCGCTGCCGCGCCGCAAGGGAGCGCCGGAATCTGCAACCAGCTATGCCGCCATTGATGCGGTGGCGGCGCCCGGCACCGACCTCAACCGCGGCCTGCGAGCTATTCGCGACGCCGATCCCAACTTTGAGCCGAACAGCTTCGTTGAAGGTGCCAAGCTCGCCTACGAGATGATCGTCATGGCCTATGCGGATGGCGACCGCCGTGCGCTCAAGAACCTCCTGTCGCGCGAGGTCTACGATGGCTTTGTCGCAGCCATCGCCGACCGCGAGAGCCGCAACGAAAAGATCCAGTCCTCCTTCGTCGGCATCAACCGCGCCGAGATCGTCAATGCGGAGATGAAGGGCTCTGAGGCGCACATCACCCTGCGCATCGTCAGCGAGCTCATCTCTGCCACGCGCAACGCCGCCGGCGAGGTGATCGATGGCGATCCGGAGACGGTGGCCGAGGTCAAGGACGTGTGGACCTTCGCCCGCGACACCCGCTCGAAGGACCCGAACTGGAAGCTCGTGGCCACCGAGGCTGACGACTGAGCCCGAGCCCTTCAAATGCTTCCATGTCTGCTGCGCTGATCCCCGCCGGTTTTGCCGATCTCGCCGGCTGGGCAGAGGATGCGCATGCCGCGGCCTTCGCCGCCTTCCGCCGCTCGGCGATTTACGGCCTCGAGAATGGCTACAAGACCGGCGCGCTGGGCATCGGCCCCGAGCACCTTGCGCCTGCCTGGCAGGAAGCTGCCAGCATTGAAGCCGATCTTTCCGACGCCGAGGCCCGTTCCTTCTTCGAGCGCCATTTCGCACCGCGTCTCATCCGTCCCAATAATACAGCGACCGGCTTCGTTACCGGCTTCTACGAGCCGGAAGTTGAGGCTTCGCCCGCACGGAGCGAGCATTTCACGGTCCCGCTGCTCAGCGCTCCCGATGATCTGGTCAAGGTCGATGACAGCAACCGGCCGGAAGGCATGGACCCTTATCTTGCCTTCGGTCGCAGGACGCCGGACGGCATCGTCGAGTATTTTGACCGCGCCGCGATCGAGCAGGGCGCGCTGGGCGATAAGGCAAGAGCCATCGCTTGGGTCGCCGATCCGGTCGATGCCTTCTTCATTCACGTGCAGGGTGCGGCACGCCTGAAAATGCCGGACGGCTCCGTCCGCCGCATCACCTATGCCGCGAAATCCGGCCAGCGTTTCGCCGGCCCCGGCCGGGTGCTAATCGAACTCGGCGAGATTGCCGAGGCCGATGTGACCATGCAGTCGATCCGTAAATGGTTCGCCGACCATCCCGACCGCATCAACGAAATCCTCTGGCGCAACCGCTCCTACATCTTTTTCCGCGAGGCTGACGTTTCCGATCCTTCGCTTGGCCCCGTTGCTGCGGCCAAAGTGCCGCTGACGGCGGGCCGCTCGCTCGCGGTCGACCGGCTGATCCACACTTTCGGCACGCCGTTTTTCATCGACGCGCCGACGCTGCTTGCCTTCGACGAACAACCGTTCCGGCGGCTGATGATCGCGCAGGACACCGGCTCGGCCATCGTCGGTCCCGCACGCGGCGATCTGTTTGCCGGCTCGGGCGATGCCGCCGGCGAGATCGCGGGCGTGGTCCGCCATCCGGCGGACTTTTACATTCTCGTGCCGCGCCCATATGGAGCGGCGGCATGAAGACGAAGTATCTTACCACCGAGGACCGCATCCTCTGGGGGCGCGTCGCGCGTTCGACGCGACCGATGCCTGGCAAGTCTGTCGAGGATATCGAGCGGGAGATGGAAGATTTCGCGGCCCTTCTCGAACCACCTGCGCCGAAGCCGAAGCCGCGCAAGGCTCGTTCGGCAGGGGATCTGGTTGAAGAGAAGCCGGAGCAGAAGCGCCAGCCGCCAGCGCCCAACGTCATCGACCGGCCAACGCACCAGAAGATAGCCCGCGGCCGCCTGCCGATCGAAGGCAAGGTCGATCTGCATGGCATGACGCAAAGCGAAGCCCATTCCCTGCTGTTGTCGTTCCTGCAGCATGCCTATGCGGACGGCCGCCGCCATGTCCTCGTCGTTACCGGCAAGGGCTCGCCCTCGCGCGGCACGGGAGTGCTGCGTCAGGCCGTGCCCGGCTGGCTGTCGACGCCGCCGTTTCGGGCTCTCGTCAGCGGTCATCAGGAGGCGGCGCGCCACCACGGCGGCGAGGGCGCGCTCTACATCCGCCTGCGCAAGCGGGAGGCGCCATGACGCCGTTTGGGCTGAAGATGCGCGAGCTTCGCGCCGCCAAGGGCGTCTCGCAAAAGGAGATGGCCGACGCGCTCGGCGTCAGCGCGGCGTATCTTTCGGCGCTGGAGCACGGCAAGCGCGGCGTGCCCAACTGGGCGCTGGTGCAAAAGATCGTCGGCTACTTCAACGTGATCTGGGATGAGGCGGAGGAGCTTCAGCATCTTGCCGCTTCCTCGCATCCGCGCGTGGTGGTGGACACCACCGGTCTCTCGCCCAAGGCAACTGCCTTTGCCAACCGCCTGGCCGAGGAGATCGGGCAGCTGGACGACACCGCGCTCGATGCGCTGATGCGCACGCTCGACGAACGCGGTCGAAAATAGCCGTCAGAACAGCTTCTTCAGCTCGTTCAGCCGTTCGTTGACCAGCCATCCGTAATAGTTTTCCTGCGGATATCGCGGCGACAGCCCCTCGGCCTGGCGCTTCAGGTTCTCCGCGCGCAGCGCACGCGCACGCTGATCGGGGTTGCCGAGATTGTAGAGCGTCGCGGTGATGCCGGGGTTCTTCGAGATGTCGAAACCCGCGATGTCACGATAAGCCTCGATCGACTTCTTTAGCGTCGCCGCCACATAGGCCAGCGTCAGGTCGGGATCCATGATGGTCTTGTAGACCTGCTGCGCGTTGTTGTGGTCGAGCTTCGGCAGCTTCGACACCTGCGCGACGATGTCGCTCATCTGCAGGGCGGTGAGCGGATTGAGCTGGCCGATGCCAAAGGTCTGGCCAGCGTAAAAGGGCTGGAAGAACACGGCGCTGAAACGGTCGCGGGGATAGGACTTGCCGTCGACCTTCTTTCCGCGGAACGAACGGTCCCAGACCGTCTCGCGGCAGGTCCACTGCTCGTAGCTTCCCTTCAAATTCTCGCAGCGGGCAAATTCCGGCCGCTTGATGAAGTCGGAGATCGACTCGCCGTCATAGGCGAACTTGAAGCTGGTCTGAAAATACGAGACAGCCTTCACATAATAGGTCTGAAGCCGGTCGTAGGCGTCGACATTGTAGGTGTGCTCGCCGACGATGGCGCCCACCATGTGCATCGGATCGAGGCCATACTGGGCAGAGACCGTCTTGATTTTATTGCGCAGGGCAGCGTCGTTTTCGAGCAGCGCATAGACCTTGCGGTACTTTGCCTCGTAGGTGGAATTCGCCGCGCGGGTACGATTAGCCGACGCATTCGGGATCGGCGGCTGCTCCTTCGACCGGTTTCCAGGCGGCACGACAGTGGCAGCGCTGGCAATCGCTGGAAGTACGAGCAAGCACAGACAGGCGAGAAACCGGATCGCAGAGTTCATAAAGGGCCCGAGACTGGGTCAGGAACGACCGCGCGGCAAGCTACCGCCCGGCCGGGTCAGCGTCGAGTGCCTGACGTTCAAACATTCGTCAAGACCTGCGAAAGGTCGCACCTCGCATTTCGAAGAACAGCGCGTCGTTACCTCGGCGCGCTGCTCTTGATGGTTATCAAAGAATGAACTTCGACAGGTCCGTGTTGCGGGCAAGGTCGCCGACGAACTTCTCGACATATTCAGCGTCGATCACGATCTCCGAGCCCGAGCGGTCAGGCGCGTTGAACGAGATGTCATCGAGCACCCGCTCCATCACCGTCTGCAGGCGCCGCGCGCCGATGTTCTCGACAGTGGCGTTGAGGTCGACGGCTATGCCGGCCAGGCGGTCGATGGCGTCGTCGGTGAAGGTGAGATTGACGCCTTCGGTCTCCATCAGCGCGATGTACTGCTTGATCAGGCTCGCCTCGGTCTCGGTCAGGATGCGGCGGAAGTCTTCCTTCTCCAGCGCACGCAGCTCGACGCGGATCGGCAGGCGGCCCTGCAGCTCAGGCAGCAGGTCCGACGGCTTGGCGACGTGGAACGCCCCGGAGGCGATGAAGAGGATATGGTCCGTCTTCACCGGGCCGTACTTGGTGGCAACGGTGGTGCCCTCGACCAGCGGCAGCAGGTCGCGCTGCACGCCTTCGCGCGAAGGACCGCCGGCGATGTCCGAGCGTGCCGCGACCTTGTCGATTTCGTCGAGGAAGACGATGCCGTCGTTCTCGGTCGAGGCAATCGCGCGGCGCACCACCTCTTCCTGGTCGAGCAGCTTGTCCGACTCGTCGTTGATCAGCAGCTCGTAGGATTCCTTGACGGTGGTTTTGCGCAGCTTGGTCCGCTGGCCGCCCATTGCCTTCTGCAGCATGTCACTGA
This sequence comes from Aminobacter sp. J41, assembly GCF_000526635.1. Classification (GTDB taxonomy): domain Bacteria; phylum Pseudomonadota; class Alphaproteobacteria; order Rhizobiales; family Rhizobiaceae; genus Aerobium. The sequence goes on along the minus strand of NZ_JAGL01000004.1, from coordinate 117,566 downwards.
TGTTGAGGACGCCGATGCCGGCGCCGGGCATCCCCGGAATATCGAAAGTAGGCATCCCGCCACCGCTGTTGTCGGCAACCTCGATCTCGATTTCCTTGTCGTCGAGTTCCCCGTCGCGCAGCTTCTTGCGGAAGGAGTCGCGGGTAGCCGGGCTCGCGGTCTTGCCGACCAGCGCCTCGAGCACGCGCTCCTCGGCGGCAAGATGGGCCCGCGCCTTCACGTCCTCGCGCATCTTCTCGCGGGTCAGGCCAATCGCAACCTCGACGAGATCGCGGATGATCTGCTCGACGTCCCGGCCGACATAGCCGACCTCGGTGAACTTGGTGGCTTCGACCTTGATGAACGGAGCCCCTGCGAGCTTGGCGAGACGGCGCGAAATCTCCGTCTTGCCGACGCCGGTCGGCCCGATCATCAGGATGTTCTTCGGCATCACCTCTTCGCGCATCGGGCTGGACAGCTGCTGCCGCCGCCAGCGGTTGCGCAGGGCGATTGCCACGGCGCGCTTCGCCTCCTTCTGGCCGATGATGTAGCGGTCGAGTTCGGAAACGATCTCGCGAGGAGAAAAAGTGCTCATCACTATAACCCACTTTGCCACTGCTTAATGAACTCGAACGGATGCAGCAGCATAATCACGTTGAGCGTCAGATTATCCCGGATGACGTAGCCGGTGCCGATCTCGAAAATGAGCGCGATGGCTACGGTCACAGATATAGGTAGCCGCCAGGCGAGCGCAAAGCCCACGATCATGGCGAGCGTGTCCGCCACCGAGTTGACGATGGAATCGCCGAAATAGTCGAGCGAGATCGTCGCCTCGCGGTAGCGGTTGATGATGAAGTCGCTGTTCTCGACGATCTCCCACGCGACCTCGATGCCCGTCGCGATGGCGAGCCGCATCAGGATCGGCGCGCGCGGGAACAGGAACCAGGTCAGCGCGTAGAACAGGAAGCCGTGGATGATGTGCGAGGGTGTGTACCAGTCGGAAAGGTGCTGCGAGTTCTCCGAGCTGATCACCACGCCATGCCACAACTTGACGTAGCCGCACTCGCAAATCGGCACCCGGCCCATCAGGTAGAGCGTCACCGCCTGCGCGGCGATGAATGCGAGAACAAGAAGCAGACCGATCGTCTGCCAGCGGCTGGTTGAAGACCGGTCGGTTTCTAATGTCATGCGCAGCTTTCGTCGCCAGGGTGATGATGTGCGGCACGAGAAACGATCACCTCAGCGTCACTCCCCAGCCACGTGCTGCATGAGCAGTACATCGCTTCCGGTTCGCCCGACAAGCGAGGGGATCGGCCGGAAGCCTGCCTTTTCATAGGCGCGCACGGCGCGAAGATTAGCCGGGTCCGGATCGATGATGATGGTCTGGTGCCCTTCGCTCCTCAGCTTCGCGACGAAGGCTGCGAGGGCGGCAGAGCCGATGCCTTGCGAAAGCTGTTCTGCCACCCCGATGGAAAGGTCCACGCCGACGGCATCAGCGGGAAGTTCGGCGAGCCACGGATGCTCCTCGATCCACTCCCGGTTCTGGTGGTGGCCGACGAACCAGTACTGGATGTAGCCGAGCGGCTCACCATCAAGCCGGATCAGGAAGGGACGGGTCGTGTCCGTCCCCTCGACCATGTTCCTGATGTGCTCCAGCTCTTCGTCCGGATCGCCCCACCATTCCCGCATATGCGGCTCCCCGAGCCACGCCGCGAGCAGCGGGTAATGTTCCCGCTGCACCGAAGTGAAGTCGATGGCGCGGTCGCTATTCGGCATCCAGCGTTTCGATGACGAAGTTGTTGTTGGTGTAGACGCAGATCTCCGACGCGATCTCCATCGCCTTGCGGGCGATTTCTTCGGCCGACTTGTCGGTGTCCATCAGCGCGCGGGCGGCCGCGAGCGCATAGTTGCCTCCAGAGCCGATCGCCATCACGCCATGCTCGGGTTCGAGCACGTCGCCGTTGCCGGTCAGCGCCAGTGTCACCGACTTGTCGGCTACCAGCATCATCGCTTCCAGCCGGCGCAGGTACCGGTCGGTGCGCCAGTCCTTGGCCAGCTCGACCGCCGCGCGGGTCAGCTGGTCCGGATACTGCTCGAGCTTGGTCTCGAGCCGTTCGAGCAGCGTGAAGGCGTCGGCGGTCGCACCCGCGAAACCCGCGATCACGTTGCCCTTGCCGATGCGGCGCACCTTGCGCGCATTTCCCTTCATGATTGTCTGGCCAAGGCTTACCTGGCCGTCGCCTGCGATGACGACCTTGCCGTCCTTTCGCACGGTCACGATCGTTGTCGCGTGCATCGTCAGTTCGTTCGACATAATTGCTCCGATCTTCTGCGCCGAAGCGCTTGTCGCTTATGTATGCGCGCCTTACGCGAATGCAATCATGCTTCGCAGCAGCGCTTTCCATTAAACGGCCATGCTGGTAAGACGCAGGCGCTTTTCTTCTTTACTGGAAGGTGATGATCATGTCCGGGCGCACAGCCAGCGTTTCCCGCAGCACCAAGGAGACCCAGATCTCGGTTTCCGTGGATCTCGACGGCAAGGGCCGTTCCGAGATTTCCACGGGGGTGGGCTTCTTCGATCATATGCTGGACCAGCTGTCGCGCCATTCGCTGATCGACATGAAGATCGAGGCCAAGGGCGACCTGCACATCGACGATCACCACACCGTCGAGGACACCGGCATTGCGATCGGCCAGGCCATCTCGAAGGCGCTGGGCGAGCGTCGCGGCATCTGCCGTTACGCCTCGATCGACCTTGCCATGGACGAGACGCTGACGAGCGCAGCCATCGATGTCTCCGGCCGACCGTTCCTTGTCTGGCACGTCGATTTCTCCGCGCCGAAGATCGGCACCTTCGACACCGAGCTGGTGCGCGAGTTCTTCCAGGCGCTGGCGCAGAACGCCGGCATCACGCTGCACGTGCGCAACCAGTACGGCGCCAATAACCATCATATCGCCGAGACCTGCTTCAAGGCGGTGGCACGGGCCCTGCGCGCCGCGATCGAGTTCGATCCGCGCCAGGAAGGCGCCATTCCCTCGACCAAGGGAACGCTGAACGGATAGGAGCGGCGATGGCCAGCTATGTGGTGATGGAGCCGCCTGTACGCGATGGCGCCGAGCGCGCCGTCCTCGTGCGGGACGGCTTCCACTTTCTCGCCTTCGTCTTTCCGGTGTTCTGGCTGCTGTTCCACCGTCTGTGGCTGGAGGCGCTTGCCGTCTTCGCCGTCGGCCTCGCGATCGGTGCCGTGGCTTCCTATCTCGGCTACGACTGGCTGGCGCTGGTTGCCGGGCTGGCTGTCGGCATCTTCATCGGGCTGGAAGGCCCGGCGCTGAAGGTCGCCGCGCTACTGCGTCGCGGCTGGCGCGAGTGGGGCGTCGTCGAGGCGGACAATTCCGGGGACGCCGAAGTGCGCTATCTCGAGGCGAAGGACTTTAACGGGCAGGACGACACCGTGCCTGCCCTTCAAACCAACAGGCCCGCACGGGCCGCTGCCACGGCGGTGCCGGCTCTCGGCATGCTGGGTTATCCCGGAAGAGGATGACGATGCGCGTTGCGATCATAGATTACGGATCGGGTAACCTCCGCTCCGCCACCAAGGCATTTGAACGTGCCTCCCGCGAATCTGGCATTGCCGCCGAGATCGAGCTGACGGCCGACGCGGAGCGCGTCCGCACCGCTGACCGGGTCGTCCTGCCGGGCGTCGGCGCCTATGCCGACTGCCGCGCCGGTCTCGACGCCGTACCCGGCATGGTCGAGGCGCTGCGCGAAGTGGTTGAGCACAAGGCCCATCCGTTCTTCGGCATCTGCGTCGGCATGCAGCTGATGTCCTCGCGCGGTCTCGAGAAGACCGTGACCGAGGGGCTCGGCTGGATCGAGGGCGACGTCCGCCTCATGCAGCCGGACGACGCAAACCTGAAGATTCCGCAGATCGGCTGGAACACGATTCACGTGAAACAGGACCATCCCCTGTTCGCCGGCATCCCCACCGGCGACACCGGCCTGCACGCGTATTTCGTCCATTCTTATTTTCTCGATGCGAAGCGCCAGCAGGATGTGATCGCCACCACCAATTATGGCGGTGTGGTCACGGCTGCGGTCGCGCGCGACAACATGGCTGGAACCCAGTTCCATCCAGAAAAGAGCCAGAAGCTGGGCCTTGCCCTGATTGCCAATTTCCTGAGGTGGAAGCCGTGATCCTTTTCCCCGCCATTGATCTCAAGGAAGGTCGCTGCGTCCGCCTGAAGCTGGGCGAGATGTCGAGCGCGACGGTCTACAACGAGGATCCGGGCGCGCAGGCCGCCCAGTTCGAGGCGCAGGGCTTCGAATGGCTGCATGTGGTCGACCTCGACGGCGCCTTCGCTGGCGAGAGCCGCAACGGCGATGCCGTCGAGTCGATCCTGAAGTCGACGAAGAACCCGGTGCAGCTCGGCGGCGGCATCCGCAACATGAACCACATCGAGGCCTGGCTCTCGAAGGGTCTCGCCCGTGTCATCCTTGGCACCGTCGCGGTACGGAACCCGCAGCTCGTCATCGAGGCCTGCAAGGCATTTCCGGGCAAGATTGCGGTGGGCATTGACGCGCGCGGCGGCAAGGTCGCGGTCGAGGGCTGGGCGGAAGCGTCCGAACTCGGCGCGATTGAACTCGCCAAGAAGTTCGAGGGCGCTGGCGTTGCCGCCATCATCTACACCGACATTGACCGCGACGGCGTGCTTGCCGGCATCAACTGGGACGCCACCATCGAGATGGCGAGGGAGGTTTCGATCCCGGTGATCGCTTCCGGCGGCCTCGCTTCCATGGCCGACATCGAGCGCATGACCCAGCCGGATGCCGCGATCCTCGAAGGCGCGATTTCCGGCCGTGCGCTTTATGACGGCCGCATCGATCCGGCGAAGGCGCTCGCCGTGCTCAAGGGAGCCCGCGCATGACGCTCAAGTCCCGCATCATTCCCTGTCTCGACGTCAAGGACGGCCGCGTCGTCAAGGGCGTTAACTTCGTCGACCTGATCGACGCGGGCGACCCGGTGGAAGCTGCCCGTGCCTATGACGCTGCCGGTGCTGACGAGCTTTGCTTCCTCGACATTACCGCTTCGTCCGACAATCGCGAGACGATCTTCGATATCGTCGCGCGTACCGCCGAGCAGTGCTTCATGCCGCTCACCGTCGGCGGCGGCGTGCGCCAGGTCGCCGATATCCGCAAGCTGCTGCTTGCCGGCGCCGACAAGGTCTCGATCAACACCGCAGCGGTCAACAATCCGGACTTCGTTTCGGAAGCTTCCGACAAGTTCGGCAACCAGTGCATCGTCGTCGCCATCGACGCCAAGAAGGTGTCAGGGGCGGACGAAGCGGATCGCTGGGAAATCTTCACCCACGGCGGCCGCAACGCGACCGGCATCGATGCCGTCGAGTTCGCAGTCAACATGGTAAAGCGTGGAGCGGGCGAAATCCTGCTGACCTCGATGGACCGCGACGGCACCAAGGCCGGCTACGACATCCCGCTGACCCGCGCGATTGCCGATGCGGTCACCGTGCCGGTGATTGCCTCCGGCGGTGTCGGTAATCTCGACCATCTGGTCGAGGGCATCCGCGACGGGCATGCGACTGCGGTGCTGGCCGCGTCGATTTTCCATTTCGGCACCTACACCATTGCGCAGGCCAAGGAGCACATGGCAAAAGCGGGTCTGGCCATGCGGCTCGATCCCGTGGCCTGAGGAGGAGGAGCCATGTCCGGTTTTACGCTCTCGGAGCTTGAACGCATCGTCGCGGAGCGCGGCCGTTCGGGCGACACCAACTCCTGGACGGCGAAGCTGTTCTCTAAGGGGATCGACAAGGCCGCGCAGAAGCTGGGCGAGGAGGCGGTTGAGACCGTCATCGCCGCAGTGCGTGGCGACCGCGCCGGCGTTGTCAGCGAAAGCGCGGACCTTCTTTATCACCTCATGGTTACGCTCGCGCTCGCTGGCGTCCCTCTCGATGAGGTGTTGGCTGAGCTGCAGCGCCGCACCGGCCAGTCCGGTATTGCCGAAAAAGCGGCACGTCCCGCTGACTAGCCGCCGAGGCACCATGTCGATCGCTCTGGACCACCTCGTCGCGACCGAAAAATACTCGCCCTATCGCTTGTTCACGGCCGAGCGCTGGGCGGAATTTCGCGCCGACACGCCGCTCACGCTGACCGAGGACGAGGTTCGCCGGCTGCGCTCGCTGAACGACCCGATCGATCTCGACGAGGTGCGGCGCATCTATCTGTCGATGTCGCGCCTGCTCTACGCGCATGTCGAAGCAACTCAGCTTCTCTACCGCCAGCGGCAGCTGTTCTTCGGCGCCAACGGTTCGGTGAAGACGCCGTTCATTATCGGCATCGCGGGGTCGGTGGCGGTCGGCAAGTCGACCACCGCGCGCGTTCTGAAGGAACTGCTGCAGCGTTGGCCGACGAGCCCCAAGGTTGACCTCGTCACCACCGATGGCTTCCTGCTGCCCAACGATGTCCTGCGCCGCGAAAACTTGATGGAGCGCAAGGGCTTCCCGGAGAGCTACGACGTTGGCGCACTTCTGCGCTTCCTGTCGGCCATCAAGTCGGGCGAGCGCGACGTCAAGGCGCCGCTCTACTCGCACCTGACTTACGACGTGCTCCCCGGCGCCTATGTCACCATCGACCGGCCCGACATCCTGATCTTCGAGGGCATCAACGTCCTGCAGACGCGCGAACTGCCGAAGGACGGCAAGTTCGTGCCGTTCATCTCCGACTTCTTCGATTTCTCGATCTATATCGATGCGCCGGAGGAGCTGGTCCACCAGTGGTACATCGACCGTTTCATGCGACTGCGCGAGACGGCATTCCGCAACCCGGAATCCTTCTTCCATCGCTATTCGCAGCTGTCGGAAGACGCCGCGCTGGCAATTGCCGAGAGCCTTTGGACCAACATCAACCTCAAGAACCTGCGCGAGAACATCCTGCCCACCCGCCCGCGCGCTGACCTCGTTCTGCGCAAAGGCGCAGATCATCTGGTCGAGGAAGTGGCACTGCGGAAGTTGTAGGCAGATTCTCTCGACCTCAATGCGCTCACTGAAGTGAGCCAGGCGAGGGCGATCACCGGGAGAATGCCGATCCCGATCCCGTGCTGGCCGAACCGGTGAACGAACAGCGGGAAAAGCCAGAACAGCGCGAGCACCAGCTTTGGCACGTTGGCGTTCGAATAGACGAGCCATGCCACAGCCACGCTGGCCGGAATAAGATCGTAGGTATAGCCATATGGCGTCGCGACAATGGCGAGAGCGCCGGTTGCTGCGACTCGCGCGCGATGATCCACGTCTGATCGCCACAACCGGAAAGCCATACATAGCGCACCCAACGTCAGCGCTGCCTGCAGCAGATAGGCTGCGGTGAGATCTGCGCCCAAGGAACGGGCGAAGGCAAATCCCGTGACCGCATTTGTGTGGTAATGCTGCGGATAGGGCGCCTCCAATATGGCAGTCATCAAGGCGCGAGTTTCGGTCAGGAATAAAGGCCAGACCTCGAAGCCGAATACCGTGCCGGTGATGAAGATGAGCGCGAGCGTCACCACGGTGGCGGATGCAGCTGCGCGCCAGTGTCCGCCGGCGAGAAGGCAGCAGGGTAGCAGCAAGCCGAGATGCGGCTTGACAGTCAGAAGGCCGATCAGGATTCCCGCGGCGATTGGTTTGGCGGGCGCCAGCATCATACCGCCTAAAAGCAGTGCTGCGGTGAGAGCCCCGTTCTGACCGAATAGAGCATTCATGAACGCGGCCGGGCCGAAGATGATGGCCAGAGTTAGTTGTAGCGGAAATTTGAATGGCCGCAGGGCCAACCAGAGTATCCCCAGGATGCCCAGCGTCCAAACCGCATACGCCACCTGGATGGGCAAGAGTGAGAGCGGTACCCCGATCAGGAGGAGGCTGGGCGGATAACTCCATTCCTGATCCGGTAGCTTGGGATGCAAGATCGAACGCAGAATCGTTCGATATGCCTCTGCATCAAACAGTGCCTGAACACCGCCGTGCCGGGCGATGTAGCCTCCTGCCCAGAGGTTCGAAAAGTCCCAGTAAGGCAAGCGGTCCATAAGTAAGGAGAACCCGACATTGTCCAAATTCCAAAGTCTGAGATGGTAAGAAACGGAAACCAGAAGGCCGCATAAGAAGATAAAATAGTAGAACCGCGTGCCTTGTGCGCTTCCTGTAGTCATCGTCACACCGACCAATTTAATTGATCTAGCGTGGTCTATAATTTATTTCGAAATCGTTCATCCCACCTTCCTCACCCGCCTCAGCGTCAGATTGATCCGACCGCCGTTCTTCAAAAGCGTCGAGGTGGCGGGATAGATGCGGTCGACGCCGTGGAAGGCGAGGCGGCCCTCGCCGCCGAGGACGACGATGTCGCCGCTTTGAAGGCGAAATGACACGGTGCGGCCGGAGCGGGTGGTTTCGCCGACGCGAAACAGGCAGTCATCGCCAAGTGAAACCGACAGAACGGGTGCCGCTAGATCCTGCTCGTCGCGGTCCTGATGCAGGCCCATGCGCGCGTCGGGCTCGTAGAAGTTGACGAGGCAGGCCTCCGGCTCGTGTGGGTATTGCGCGATCTCGCGCCAGATATCGAGCAGCATGGCGGGGATCGGCGGCCAGGGAGCGCCGGTGACGGGGTGATGCGGCTGGTAGCGGTAGCCGCCTTCCTTGTCGGTGACCCAACCGAGCGCGCCGCAATTGGTCATCCGTACGCTCATCGGCTTGCCGGTGCGCGGCATGGTCGGCACGTAGAGCGGCGCGGCCTTGACGACGGCGCGGATCTCCTCGAGCAGCTTTTCCTGCTGCGGCCGGTCGAGATAGCCGGGAATGTGGCGCACGCCGCGCGGCAGAACCTGCACCATCATCGCGCCTCGGGATGGCGCCCGGCAGCGCTTTGCGCCGGGCGCATCAAGAAAATTAGTCGAGCGGCGGGATGCGCAGCACTTGACCCGGGTAGATCTTGTCCGGGTGCGTCAGCATCGGCGTGTTTGCCTCGAAGATCAGCGTGTGCTTGGCGCCCTTGCCCTTGCCGTAGTGCGCCTCGGCGATCTTCCAAAGGTTGTCGCCCTTCTTGACGGTGTAGAAGACCGGCTCCTTCTCGGCTTTATCCGGAGCTTCCTCGACCTCGACCTTGGTTTCCACCTCGGCGATGCCGATCGTGTTGCCGACAGCGACGATTGCCTTTTCCAGCGTAGCCTGATCCGCGACCTTGCCCTTCAGCACCGCCTTGTTGCCGACGATCTCGATCTTGACGTCCTCGGTGCCGAGCTTGTGCGAAGCGAGCTCCTGCTCGATCGCGTCGACCTTCGGCTCTTCCTCATCGTCACCGAAACCGAGCTTCTTGCCGATGGACTTTGCGAAACTGAACAGACCCATACCGCCTCTCCTTGCGCTGGTAGTTGATGCTTACGCCCCCATGCGAGTTGTCGCATCGGAAACTGCAAATGGGAAGCATCAATCAGTCGGCAGCAACCTTGCCGCGCATCTTCTTGATGCTGGAGCGCCCCGCCTTTTCCTTGAGACGTCTTTCGACCGCGCCCTTCGACGGCTTGGTCTTCTTGCGCGGCTTCGGTGGCGGCTCGGCGGCTTTGGCGAGAATTTCGATCAGTCGGGCGCGCGCGTCGGCGCGGTTCTGTTCCTGGGTGCGGAAGCGCGAGGCCTCGATGACGATGACGCCATCCTTGGTGGCACGATAGCCGGCGAACTTGATTGCGCGCTCGCGGACGCGCTCTGAAAGGCCGGGAGAGGAGGCGGCATCGAAGCGCAGCTGAACTGCGGTGGCCACCTTGTTGACGTTCTGGCCGCCGGGACCGGACGAGCGGATGAAGTTTTCCTCCAGCTCGTCCTCGCTGATGACGGCCCCGGGGCCGATTCTGATCGTCTTATCCATTTCGGGCCGTTCCATGCACCGGGCGAACCTCTCCTAGATAGAGTAGCCCGGTGCCGGACGAAACCCGCAGGGAAGGAGTTGCTTAGAACTCTTCCCAGTCGTCCTCCTCGCTGGCGGCGAGGAGCGCGGCAGCCGATGAACCACCGCCGGCGACCATCCGTGCAGGCTCTGCCCGCGGCTCAGCCGATGCAGCGTAGGAAGAAGGCCGCGCCGGCGCACGGGTGCGCGTAGCAACCGGCTGGACGTGTTCCCGATCGTTGCCGAGCTTGAACTGGGCGAGGAGGTCCTGAAGCGCCGATGCTTCTGCGGCGAGCTTATGGCTGGCGGCAGTGGTCTCCTCCACCATGGCCGCGTTCTGCTGCGTGCCCTGGTCGATGCGGTTGACGGCGATGTTGATCTCCGAAAGGCCGGTCGCCTGCTCGCGTGCTGCCTCGACAATCGCCGTGACGTTGGTGCTGATTTCCTGCACTTCGGCAACGATCGTCGCCAGCGCTTTCCCGGCCTCGCCGACGAGGGAGACGCCCGAGCGGACGTGTTCGCCCGACTGGCTGATCAGTGCGTTGATCTCCTTGGCGGCATTGGCCGAGCGCTGCGCAAGCTCGCGCACTTCCTGGGCGACGACCGCGAAGCCGCGGCCGGCGTCGCCCGCACGTGCGGCCTCAATGCCGGCGTTGAGGGCAAGCAGGCTGATCTGGAAGGCGATCTCGTCGATGACCCCGATGATGTTGCTGATCTCGTCGGAGGACGCGGCGATGCGGTCCATGGCGGCGATGGCATCCTGGACGATCACGCCCGAGCGCTCCGCGCCTTCGCGGGTATGGGAGACGAGCATGCCTGCCTCTTCGGCCCGGCGGCTGGAGTCCTGAACGGTTGCGACCATCTGCTCGAGTGCAGCAGCCGTTTGTTCGACCGAAGCAGCCTGCTGCTCGGTGCGGGTGGACAGATCATCGGCCGCCTGGCGGATTTCCTCGGAGCCCGCGTGGATGGCCGTGGCGTTTTCGCCAACCGCGGCAAGGGCAGCGCGCAGCTTGGCGACCGAGTTGTTGAAGTCGTGGCGCAGCTGCTCCATCGACTCCGTGAACGGCTCGTCGATGCTCTGGGTCACGTCGCCATCGGCGAGCCTGCTGAGGCCCTCTGCCAGGCGATGGACGGCATCCTGCAGCATCTGTGCCTGCTGAACCTTCTCCGCATTCTCCCGCGCCTCGCGCTCCAGGGCGGCGCGCTGGCGTGCTTCCTCGGCCTCGCGCTCCTCGCGGACGCGGCGGATGGTGTTTTCGCGGAACCGTTCGAAGGCGGTGGCGATTTCGCCGATCTCGTCGCGGCGGCCGAGGCCCGGGACCTGGATGTCGAGCGCGCCATCGGCAAGCTCACGCATCGAGCGCGCGGTCAGGGTGATCGGCCGTGCAACCGAGCGCCACGACAGGAAGCCGGCGGCCGCGATCAGGACCAGCAGGGTGCCGATGACCACGATCAACAGCTGCCGGATGGTCTCCGAGGTCGCCGCCTGCTGCTGGGCAACTTCCTCGCGGATCTTCTCGACCTCGGTGTGGATGCGGGCAAAGATCGGCTGGACCTGCGTGAAGGAACTCGCAACGTCCCTCTGCAGCACGACGCTGAGCGCTGCTTCGCGAGCGAAGTTCTGGAAGATCTTCTCGTAGGTATCGAGCGTCGACATCGCGGCGGCGTGCGCCTCGGGCGAGCCGAACAGGCTTGCGGGCCGCTTGCGCAGCTGCTCCATCGCCTTGTTGAGCAACTTCTCGTTTTCGCTGGTCGGGTTCAGGATGAAGTTGCGCTCGTTCAGGAAGATTTCCGTCGCATCGAGCTTCAGCTGGGTCAGCGGCACGCGCTGGAGCTTCTCGGCGAGGTAGCCGCCGGCGGTGCGCAGGCCGCGCTGCAGGCCCTGGTCCGGGCTGAGGCCAAGCCGCTTGTAGGTATTGGCGGCAAGCGCGAAGGCAGCCTCATAGTCCTTGAAGACATCCATCAGGCGGCCGGCCTGCGGGAAGTTACGCCCCTCATGCGTGGCGATGACAGCCTCGATCTCCTTGATCTCGCCCCTGAGCTCGTCGACCTTGCGCTTGTGCTCCTTCAGCACCTCTTCCTTCTTGTTCAGGAAGAAATCCTTTTCGAGACCCTGTAGATGGATGAAGTTCCTCTGCAGCTGGTCGGCGAGAGCCTCCATGGCGCGCGCTTCCGCTTCGGTCTGCTCGAGCGCATTCAGGGCGTAGCGCTCGTACACGAACATCCCTGTGACAGCGAGCATGCCAAGTACGCCCGCAGCCGCAATAAGCCCGATGCGATGGGAAATACGAAGTGACGGCAACTTCATGCGAGAACCCACGACGCACATCCTGCCCGGCCAAAATGGGCAAATGCGCTCTGAATGAACCTGATGGAAATGCCGGACCGGCTGAGGGAAGACGTCATGTCCCTCGCCGAAGCAAGGCCCCCGGCGCAACAGGAGCGCGAGAACTGTTAAGGCTGACTTAACGTCACCGCCTGCGTATACATTTTGCGGGATGGTCTGCGCAGAAACAAAAGAGGCCTGTGCGTGAACACGGGCCTCTCCTGATCGAATTGTGTGCGATTGCCTATTCGGCAGCCTCGACGATGCGCGGCGCAGCCTCGAGCGTGGTCGCATCGACATGGGCCTCGAACTTGGCGAAGTTGTCGATGAACATGCCGACGAGCTTACGGGCCTGCGCGTCATAGCCGGCCTTGTCGGCCCAGGTCGAACGCGGGTCGAGGATCGAGCTGTCGACGCCCGGGACCTCGACCGGAACCTCGAAGCCGAAGTTCGGGTCGATGCGGAAGTCGGCGTTGTTGAGCGAGCCGTCGAGGGCCGCGGTCAGCAGCGCGCGGGTCGCCTTGATCGGCATGCGCTTGCCAACGCCGTAGGCGCCGCCGGTCCAGCCGGTGTTGACCAACCAGCAGGTCACGCCGTGCTTGGCGATCAGCTCCTTGAGCAGGTTGCCGTATTCCGACGGATGGCGCGGCATGAAAGGCGCGCCGAAGCAGGTCGAGAATGTCGCTTCCGGCTCGGTCACGCCCTTTTCGGTGCCGGCGACCTTGGCGGTGTAGCCGGACAGGAAGTGGTACATCGCCTGCGCGGGGGTGAGGCGCGCGATCGGCGGCATCACGCCGAAGGCGTCGGCGGTCAGCATGATGATGTTCTTCGGATGACCTGCTTGGCCCGTCTCGCTCGCGTTCGGAATGAAGTCGAGCGGGTAGGCGCAGCGGGTGTTTTCGGTCAGCGAGCCGTCATCGAAGTCCGGGACGCGGTTCTCGTCGAGAACGACATTCTCGAGCACCGTGCCGAAGCGGCGGGTGGTGGCGAAGATCTCTGGCTCTGCCTCGGCCGACAGCTTGATCGTCTTGGCGTAGCAGCCGCCCTCGAAGTTGAAGATGCCGTTCTCGCCCCAGCCGTGCTCGTCGTCGCCGATGAGCGTGCGCTTCGGATCGGCGGAAAGCGTCGTCTTGCCGGTGCCCGATAGGCCGAAGAATACGGCCGCGTCGCCAGCCGGGCCGACATTGGCCGAGCAGTGCATCGGCATCACGCCTTTGGCCGGCAGCAGGTAGTTGAGCGCGGTGAAGACCGACTTCTTCATCTCGCCGGCATAGGAGGTGCCGCCGATCAGGACGAGCATGCGAGAGAAGTCGATGGCGATGACCGTTTCGGTGCGGGTGCCGTGGCGGGCCGGATCGGCCTTGAACGACGGCAGGTCGATGATGGTCATCTTCTGCTGATAGGACGCCAGCGCCTCGCGGGCGGGGCGGATCAGCAGGTTGCGGATGAACATCGAGTGCCATGCGTACTCGGTGATGACGCGGGTCGGCAGGCTGTTGGACTCGTCAGCGCCGCCAACGAGGTCCTGGACGTAAAGGTCCATGCCCTGTGCGTGCTTAAGGAAGTCCTCGTAGAGCACCTGGAAGTGTTCGGGGCTGAGCGGCTTGTTGTTGTCCCACCAGACATGCGGCTCGGTGGATGCGTCGCGCACCACGAACTTGTCCTTGGGCGAACGACCGGTGTGCTGGCCGGTATAGGCAACGAGCGCGCCATGCGCGGTCAGCTTTGCCTCGCCGCGGCGCAGCGCATGTTCGACAAGCTCGGCTGGGCCGAGACTGTAGTAGACGTTGCCCGAAGTCGTCAGACCGCAGGTCTCAATCCCATTGTTAGGATTGCGAAGGCCAGTTTCCGTCATCCTCACCACCAAAGAACGGAGCAACACAAAAGCGACGCCTGGTGATGACGTTGCGTCCCCGACCAGAAGCCTTGCTGGCCTCAAAACAGAAAAAATCAGCAATATCAAATCATTAATCGATTTAAAAAAAATTCAAAGATTTTTAAATCGGTTGTATCGGCGTGAATCCGTGGCAAGGGCGTGTCCGAATGTGGAAAAGGAAGGCGCAGCATCCCTATTTGGGAGGAGGGCGGCTTGCTGACGCAACTGGACGCGCGGGGGTGGCCGTGCCACAATTTGTACCTAATTTGTCCGCCAAGTGCCGCAACTTGCAGCAGCAGGAAGGACACCCGCTTATGAGGGAGACGCTTGATATGGCAACGATCGTGCTCGTCGACGACGACCGGAACATCCTCACTTCCGTCTCCATCGCGCTTGAGTCCGAGGGATATCGCGTAGAAACCTACACGGATGGCGCCTCCGCTCTTGAGGGTTTGATGGCCCGTCCGCCGAACCTTGCGATCTTCGATATTAAGATGCCGCGCATGGATGGCATGGAGCTGCTGCGCCGCCTGCGCCAGAAGAGTGACATTCCCGTCATCTTCCTGACGTCGAAAGACGATGAGATCGACGAACTGTTCGGTCTGAAGATGGGCGCGGACGACTTCATCCGTAAGCCGTTCTCGCAGCGCCTGCTGGTTGAGCGCGTGCGTGCCGTGCTGCGTCGGGCAAGCGCCCGGGACGTCAACGCCAAGGCGCCCGGCCAGCCGTCGCGTTCGCTCGAGCGCGGCCAGCTTGTCATGGACCAGGAGCGCCACACCTGCACCTGGAAGGGCGAGCCCGTCACGCTGACGGTGACCGAGTTCCTTATCCTGCATGCGCTGGCCCAGCGCCCGGGCGTGGTAAAGAGCCGCGACGCGCTGATGGACGCGGCCTATGACGAGCAGGTCTATGTCGACGACCGCACGATCGACAGCCACATCAAGCGCCTGCGCAAGAAATTCAAGGCGGTTGACGAAACCTTCGACATGATCGAAACGCTTTACGGGGTAGGCTACCGCTTCCGCGAGGCGTGAAAGCCCGAAGGAAAGCATGACGGATACCAGCAGAACAGGACCGGCGTCGGCGCGCGCCGGAACGACGGGCGGTTTCAGGAGATGGGGCCGGCTGCTGCTGCCCTTCCGCCGCGTGCTGGGCCACTATGTCTTTTCCAGCCTGACGCGCCGCATCCTCTTCCTCAACCTCGCCGCGCTCTGCGTGATGGTTGTGGGCATTCTCTACATCAATCAGTTCCGCGACGGCCTGGTGCAGGCGCGTATCGACAGCCTGATGACGCAGGGCGAAATCATCGCCGGCGCGATTGCCGCGTCGGCGACGGTGGAGACCGACGCGATCACCATCGACCCGGAAAAGCTGCTTGAGCTGCAGGCGGGCGAAAGCCTGCCGCCGGGCACCAACAATCTCGACCTGCAGTTTCCGATCAATCCCGAGCGTGTCGCGCCGGTCCTGCGCCGGCTGATTTCGCCGACGCTGACGCGTGCGCGCATCTTCGACCGTGACGCCTCGCTCCTCCTCGACTCCCGCCACCTTTATTCACGCGGCCAGATCCTGCGCTACAGCCTGCCGCCGGTGGCGGACGAGGAAGTTGGCGTCCTCAAGCGCATCGAAAAGTTCATCATCGGCCTGTTCCAGCGCTCCAACCTGCCCGTCTATCACGAGCAGCCGGGCGGGAGCGGCACCGCCTATCCGGAAGTGATGAGCGCGCTGCAAGGCAGTGCCGCGACCATGGTGCGCGTCAGCGAACAGGGCGAGCAGATCGTCTCGGTCGCGGTCCCTATCCAGCGCTTCCGTGCCGTCCTTGGCGCGCTGATGCTGTCGACCCAGGGCGGCGACATCGACAAGATCGTTGCGGCCGAGCGCAGCGCGATCCTGCGGGTGTTCGGCGTTGCGGCGCTGGTCGTGACCATCCTCTCGATGCTGCTCGCATCGACCATCGCCAATCCGCTGCGCCGTCTTGCGGCGGCAGCCGTTCGCGTGCGCCGCGGCGTCAAGAACCGCGAGGAAATACCGGACTTCTCCGACCGCCAGGACGAGATCGGCAATTTGTCCGTGGCGCTGCGCGACATGACCAATGCCCTCTACGCGCGCATCGAGGCGATCGAGAGCTTTGCCGCCGACGTTTCGCATGAGCTCAAGAACCCGCTGACGTCCCTGCGCAGCGCGGTCGAGACCCTGCCGCTTGCCAAGAACGAGCAATCGCGCGCCCGGCTGATGGAAGTCATCCAGCACGACGTGCGCCGCCTCGACCGGCTGATTACCGACATTTCCGACGCCTCGCGCCTTGATGCCGAGCTTGCCCGCGAGGACGCTTCGCGCGTCGACCTGCTCAAGCTGATCAACGACATCGCCAGCGCCTCGCGCGAGGCAGGCCGCAACCGCAAGGCGGTCGACATTCAGGTCAAGACGCAGAAGAAGGGCCAGAACGGCCGCGACTTCTATGTGTCCGGCCATGACCTTCGCCTTGGCCAGGTCTTCACCAACCTGATCGAGAACGCGCGCTCCTTCGTGCCGGATGATACCGGCCGCATCACGGTGACGCTTGCGCGCCATGGCCGTCACGTCGTCGTCACCGTCGACGATAACGGGCCCGGCATCCGCGCCGAGAACATCGACCGCATTTTTGAGCGCTTCTACACCGACCGACCGTCCAACGAGGCGTTCGGCCAGAATTCGGGTCTCGGCCTGTCGATCAGCCGCCAGATCATCGAGGCACATGGCGGCCGCCTGACGGCGGAGAACCGCGCCGGTTCCAAGCCCGGCGAGATTGCCGGCGCACGCTTCATCGTCACCCTGCCGGCTGAAGCCTGATGCCGGCGAAGAACCATCATGCGACGGTCGTGGTGGTGGGGTCGAAGGGGGTTTTGCTCCGGGGCCCTTCCGGTGCCGGCAAATCGGAACTGGCGCTGGCGCTTCTGAAGCAGGCGAAGGCCGAGGGAATGTTCGCCATTCTCGTGGCCGATGACCAGGTCTTTTTGAGTGAGCACGCCGGGCGTCTCGTCGCCCACGTTCCCGAGGCGATCGCGGGTCTGGTCGAAATCCGCGGGCTCGGCCCCGTCGGCATCGGCCATGAGCCTGCGGCGGTCATCGACCTGATTGCCGACCTCGTCCCCGAACCGCCGCGCTACCAGGAGCCGGCGGCCGAGACCATCGAAGGGGTGACCCTGCCGCGGTTCGAGGTTGCCGGGCGCAACCTTCCGCAGGCGACCCACGTCCTGCTTTCGCTGCTGCGCTGAGTTACCGACGGATATCCACAACCGAAAGTTTAGAATACCGGCGCTTCGCTACTTTCTGTTAGTATTTCCAGTGATAGTCATTAGCGCGTGGACCGGTAGCTCAGCGGCAGAGCAGGCGAGTTGTAATCGTCAGCGCGGAAGGTTCAACTCCTTCCCTGGTCCTCCATTCTCCGTCAGATGACGTTCAGCTCGCGGAACGGCCGCTCCTCCACGATGCGCTGGTAGCCGAAAGTGCTGCAGTCGATCGACTTGTAGCTGCCGTGAATGATGAGCTCCGCGAGCGCCTTGCCGACTGCCGGCGCCTGTTGCAGGCCGTGGCCGGAGAAGCCATTTGCGAAGATGAAGTTCGACACTTCCGGATGCGGGCCGATCACCGCGTTCTGGTCGAGCGTGTTGTAGTCGTAGTGCCCGGCCCAGGCGCGGGTGAGCTTGATCGCCTCGAAGGATGGAACTCGGTTGGCGAGCGCGGGCCACACGACCTCCTCGAACAGGTCCCAGGCCGGTTCGAAATCGTTGGGATCTGCCGCAAGCTCGTCGTGCTCGTGTTCGGCACCGCCCGCAATGTAGACCGAGCCCTCCGGGCGCACCCAGACGCCGCCAGGATCGACCATCAGCGGCATGTCGTCATAGATGTCCCTTGCTTCGAAGACGAAGATCGTGCGCTTGCGCGGTTCGACCGGCAGGTGGATGTCGGCGAGTGCCGACACCTTGCCGGCATTCGGCCCGGCGGCGTTGATGACGCGCCCGGTTTCGATGCGGCCGCCTTCGGCCAGCGTGACGGAGACGATGCGGTCGCCCTTGCGCTCGATGGCGATGACTTCGTCCTTGATGAGGTCGACATTCTTGCTGCGCAGCGCCTTGCGGATAAGGCCGAGCAGGGCGTGCGCGTCAAACCAGCCTTCGCCTGAGCGGCCATAGGTGCCGGCGGTGATGCCTTCGGTAGAAAGCCAGGAGAAGCGCTGGCGCAGCTCGTCCGGTTTCTCCAGCACCACGTCGGCGCCCTCGTGGATCTGCACGGCGTAGTTCGCCTCGAGGATCGGCAAACCCTCGTCACCGGCAAGGATCAGATATCCCTTCTCGCGAAAGCCGATGTCCGCATCATCGCCAAAGCGCTGCTTGAGGTTGCGGAACAGGTCGAGCGTGAAGCGCGACAGGCGGATGTTTTCGGGGATCGAGAACTGCTGGCGGATGGAGGCAGCTGAGAGGGTGGTCGAGGAGCCGGTGAACTGCGGGTCGCGTTCGATCACCGCAATCGAGCCGGTAAAACCTTCCTCGCGCAGAAAATAAGCCGCGGAAGCTCCCATGATAGCGCCGCCAATAATGACGATATCGTAGCCCGCCATGTCGCACCTTTCGAATGTGATACTTGCAGCTGCAAGGAATCAGCTTCGTTTGGCAGCCGCAAGAGGCAACCTGAGGCAAAGCTGGTGCTTGCGCCGGAGAATCCGTTGCGCCAGAAAGCTTACATGACCGCACAGCCCTTTCGCCGCCGCCGCTCCGTCCTCTACGTACCTGCCCTCAACGAGCGGGCGCTGGCCAAACTTCCGGGCCTTGCCTGCGACGCCGTCGTGATCGACCTTGAGGACTCGGTCGCGCCCGCGCGCAAGGACGAGGCGCGGCAGGCGCTGAAAGCGTTTCTCGCCGCGCACGAGGATGACGGCAAGGAGATCGTCGTGCGCATCAATGCGCTGTCGACCGAGTGGGGCAGGGACGACCTTGCAGCCGCGCTTGCCTGCAGTCCTGACGCGATCCTGATCCCGAAGGTCGAAACCGCACGCGACGTTCTTGAGGTCAACGATCTGCTCGATCAGGCGGGTGCCGATCCCGAGCTGCAGCTATGGGCAATGGTCGAGACGCCGCGCGCTGTGGTCGAGATCGCCGCGATCGCTTTACTTGGCCGTGACAAGGGCGCGCGCCTTTCCTGCCTTGTCGCCGGCACCAACGATCTCGTCAAGGACACCGGCATTCGTGCTACGCCCGACCGGCGCTGGCTGGTGCCGTGGCTGATGCAGATGGTGCTGGCCGCTCGTGCGGGCGGCGTCGAGATCCTCGACGGCGTCAGCAATGACTTTACCAACCTTGAAGCCTTCGCGGCCGAGTGCGCGCAGGGACGCGAAATGGGCTTCGACGGCAAGACACTGATCCACCCGGCGCAGATCGCGCCGGCCAACCAGGCCTTCTCGCCGTCCGAGGACGAGGTCGCGGAGGCGCTCGCCGTCCGCGAGGCATTCGCCCTGCCGGAAAACGAGGCGAAAGGCGTCATCTCGATCAACGGCAAGATGGTGGAGCGTCTCCACCTCCAGCAGGCGGAGCGCCTGCTGGCCAAGGCCGGCCTTTAGACAGGAGATTTCATGAAACTCTACCGCTTCCTCACCGGACCGGACGACTCCAGCTTCTGCCACAAGGTGTCGCTGGCGCTCAGCAAGGGCTGGCACCTGCACGGCTCACCCACCTACGCCTTCGATCCGGAAACGAAGACGATGCGCTGCGGCCAGGCCGTGGTGAAGGAAGTCCACGGCAAGGATTACGATCCTGAAATGAAGCTCGGCGAGCAGTAGGGCTCGCGCTTTTTAGAGGGGTGCTTCGGCCCCCTCAGCTTTGGCCTTCTTCGATCCGCGCCATGTCGTCGTCGGAGAGACCGAAATGGTGGCCGATCTCGTGGATCAGCACATGGGCGACGATGTCGCCCAGCGTTTCCTCGTTTTCAGCCCAGTAGTCGAGGATCGCGCGCCGGTAGAGGGTGATCCGGTTCGGGCCTTCGCCCGTTGATGGGTTCCAGCGTTCCGCGATCCCGCGGCCCTCGAACAGGCCCAGCAGGTCGAACGGCGTTTCCAGCGCCAGATCGTCCATGATCTCTTCGCTCGGAAACTCGGCGACCTGGATGATTATCTCGCCGGTCAGCTTCCTGAAGTCCTGGGGAAGATGCGCGTAGATGTCCATCGCCAGAAGTTCGAACTCTTCCAGCGAAGGTGAGAGCTGATCGCTCCAGTCTCGGGTCTTGAAAATGCGGGCCATGCTTGTTCCTTTGGCCGCCATATAGACCGTTCAGGGGGGACTTTCGACCCCTGACACGGAATCATGACTCAAGAAGATGGTTGGGTCAGCTCTGCAGGCAGGCCGCGCAGGTGCCGCGCAGCTCGATAATCGTCTTCTCGGCCTTGAAGCTGTTGTCGCGCGCCCAGGAGCCAAGGCGGTCCTCGACGACATCGTCCGCGAACTCGTCAACCTTGCCGCATTCGCTGCAGATCGCGAAGGCGATCATGCCCTGCTTGTGGCAGTTGGGGTGGGCGCAGGCAACGAACGCATTGAGCGATTCGAGCCGGTGGACGAGGCCGGCTCCGAGCAGCTTTTCGAGCGCGCGGTAGACCTGTAGCGGCGCGCGAAAACCGTTGTCGCGCAGCCGGTCGAGGATCGTGTAGGCGGAAAGTGGACCGTCGGCCTTCTCCAGCGTGTCGAGCACGAGCGACTGGTTGCGGGTAAGTTCGTGATGGTGGTGATGGTGTTCGCTGGTCATGATGCCGATCGCCCCGTCTCGCCGCGCCTAGCATAGAAAATCATCGTCAGGAGGAACAGGCCAAGTGCCGCGACCACGATCGATGGCCCGGACGGCGTGTCGAATTTCAGCGATCCGAACAGCCCGCCGGTAACCGCCAGCGCGCCGATGATCGAGGCAAGCACCGCCATCTGCTCTGGCGTGACTGCAAGTCGGCGCGCGGTGGCTGCGGGAATGATCATCAGCGAGGTGATGAGCAGCACGCCGACCAGCTTCATGGCGATCGCAATCACCAGCGCCATCAGCAGCATGAAGATCAGCCGCGTGCGCTCGGGCGCCATGCCTTCGGCAAGCGCGATCTCGTCGCTCACGGTTGCCGCCAGCATCGGCCGCCACAGCCAGGCAAGGATGCCAAGCACGGCCGCGCCGCCCGCCCAGATGAAGGCGATATCGGTCTTCGACACTGCAAGGATGTCGCCGAACAGGAAGCTCATCAGGTCGACGCGCACCCAGCTCATGAAGGCGATGATGACGAGGCCGAGCGCGAGCGCCGAATGCGACAGGATGCCGAGCAGTGCGTCGGCTGACAGCCCGCCGCGCTTCTGCAGTCCAATCAGCGCCAGCGACACGAGTGCGGCAATGATGAAGACGCCGACGGTGAGGTCGATCTCGAGCAGGAAGGCGAGTGCGATGCCGAGCAGAGCCGAATGGGCCATCGTGTCGCCAAAATAGGCCATCCGGCGCCAGACGATGAAGCAGCCGAGTGGGCCGGCGGTGAGGGCAAGCCCGATGCCGGCGACGAGCGCGCGGGTAAAGAAATCATCGAGCATGGCTGCCGTCGCCCTCCGGATGCGCGTGGTCGTGGTGCTGGTGGTGATGATGATCGTGCCCGTCGCCATGGTGGTGATGGTGCCCGTCATCCGGATGGCAATGGTCGGTGATCGACCCGTCCTGATGCAGCACCCGCCCATCCGGCAGGTGGGTGTGGTCATGGTTGTGGCGGTAGAGCGCGAGCGCTCCTTCCGCCCGCGCGCCGAACAGCCGCATATATTCCGGGCTGGTGACGACCGAGTGCGGCGTGCCGCGGCAGCAGACATGGCCGTTGAGGCAGACCACCGTGTCGGTCGCCGCCATCACGACATGCAAATCGTGCGAGATGAGGAGGATACCGCAGCCGGTCTCGTCGCGAATGCGCCCGATCAATTCGTAGAGCGCAATCTCGCCGGAGAAGTCGACGCCCTGCACCGGCTCGTCCAGCACCAAAAGGTCTGGCTTGCCGAGCATGGCTCGGGCGAGCAGCGCCCGCTGGAACTCGCCCCCGGAAAGTGCCTGCACCTGCGCGTTGGCAAGATGCTCGGCGCCGACCGCCTCGAGTGCCGTATTGATCGCGGCCTGCGAATGCGGCTGCGTCAGCGTCATCAGCCGGCGCACGGTGAGCGGCAGCGTCCAGTCGATTGCGAGCTTCTGCGGCACGTAGCCCACTTTCAGGCCGGGATGGCGGAAGACGGTGCCTTCCGAGGGTTTTAGCACGCCGATCGCGGTGCGCGCAGTGGTGCTTTTTCCCGAACCGTTCGGCCCGATCAGGGTGACGATCTCGCCGCGCGAGATCGACAGATCGACGCCGCGCACCAGCCAGCGGCCGTCGCGCTCGACGCCCACTCCCCCAAGCCGTACGAGCGGCCCATGCGGCGAATGATGATCGCGTAGCTGCATTCGCGTTTCCGATCCCCGGGTTGCCAAAGGCGTATCGCACACGTTATACCGTTTCGCAATGTAATACCATTACATGACTTGAGAGGAAACCCTGCATGGCAAACCACCTGCGCTCCCTGCTCATCGCTTCGGCTGCGCTTGTCACGGCTTCACCCGCCTTCGCGCTCGACGTGGTCGCATCGATCAAGCCGGTGCATTCGCTGGTGGCGGCGGTGATGGAAGGCGTCGGCGAACCGGATCTGATCGTGTCGGGCAGCGGCTCGGAACACGTCCACTCGCTGCGCCCCTCAGACGCGCAGGCGCTCCAGAATGCTGACGTTGTCTTCTGGATCGGCGAGGGGATGGAGACCTATCTCGTCTCGCCGCTTGGCACCCTGTCGTTCGACGCGAAGGTTGTTGCGCTGGCTGACACCGACGGCCTCGAGAAGCTGCCGTTGCGCGAAGGCGGTCCGTTCGAGGCGCATGAACACGATCATGACGGTCACGAACACCCGCACAGTGACCACGACCACGACCATGACCATGACCATGACGCCGGTCATGCGCACGAGGAGGGACACTACGACCTCCACTTCTGGCTCGATCCGCTGAACGCGAAGGTTCTGGTCCAGAAAATAGAGACTGTCCTCAGCGAGGCCGATCCGGAAAACCGCGCCGCCTATGCCGAGAACGCGCGTCGTTATGGCGAGCGGCTCGACCAGCTGGTCGCAGAGGTCGGCAAGGTGCTGGATGGCGTCAGGGAAAAGCCGTCGATCGTCTTCCACGACGCCTACCAGTATTTTGAACACCGTTTTGGTGTGAACGTCGCCGGCTCGATCACCGTCAGCCCGGAAGTCATGCCCGGTGCGCAGCGCCTCAACGAGATCACTGAGCGGGTAAAAAGCTCTGGTGCGACCTGCATTTTCGCCGAGCCGCAGTTCGAGCCGAAGCTGGTGACCGTCGTCGCCGGGGGAACCGAAGCGCGCACCGGCGTGCTCGATCCGCTGGGCGCGGAGCTGGCGGACGGACCGGAGCTCTACATCGAACTCATCCGCAACATGGCAAAGTCGTTCAAAGACTGCCTGTCCAAATGAAAACGGCTCCCGAAGGGGAGCCGTCAGACTGCTGACAAAGTTCTACGAGCCCTCAAATTACGCTTGTTGATTCCGATCCGTTCTCACTTTGAATCTGAGACGTTCCGTGAATCTCGGCCTCCGGGAAGGTGCGTCAAGGGTTTGTCAACAAACTGACGGCTCCCGAAGGGGAGCCGTCTGGAAGGTTGAGGCGTGCCAGCCGGCACGCTTCATTTTTCGCAGCGCTTAGAGCGCGCGGAACTTGGCGATGATGGCGTCGCCCATCTGCGCGGTACCGATCTTGGTCATGCCTTCCGACATGATGTCCGGCGTACGCAGGCCGTCGTTCAGAACTTCCGCGATCGCCTTCTCGAGGCGGTCGGCTTCCTCGATCATGTTGAACGAGTAGCGCAGGCACATTGCGAACGAGGCGATCATCGCGATCGGGTTGGCGATGCCCTGGCCGGCAATGTCCGGAGCCGAGCCGTGCACCGGCTCGTACAGCGCCTTGCGCTTGCCCGAAACCGGATCCGGCGCGCCGAGCGAAGCCGACGGCAGCATGCCGAGCGAACCGGTCAGCATCGCGGCAACGTCCGACAGCATGTCGCCGAACAGGTTGTCGGTAAGGATCACGTCGAACTGCTTCGGCCAGCGGACGAGCTGCATGCCGCCGGCGTCGGCCAGCATGTGGGTCAGCTCGACGTCCTGATACTTGGCCTTGTGGGTCTCGGTCACGACCTCCTTCCACAGCACGCCCGACTTCATCACGTTGTGCTTTTCCATCGAGCACACCTTATTGCCGCGCGTGCGCGCCAGCTCGAAGGCGACCGATGCGATGCGCTCGATCTCGAACGTGTCATAGACCTGCGTGTCGACAGCGCGCTTCTGGCCGTTGCCGAGGTCGGTGATCTCCTTCGGCTCGCCGAAATAGACGCCGCCGGTCAGCTCGCGCAGGATGAGGATGTCGAGGCCTTCGACGACGTCCGGCTTGAGCGAGGAGGAAGCAGCCAGCGCCGGGTAGCAGATTGCCGGGCGCAGGTTGGCGAACAGCTCGAGGTCCTTGCGCAGGCGCAGCAGGCCGGCCTCAGGGCGCACGTCATACGGCACGCCATCCCACTTCGGGCCGCCAACGGCGCCGAACAGCACGGCGTCGGCCGCCATCGCCTTGGCCATGTCTTCCTCGGAGATCGCCTTGCCATGCGCGTCGTAGGCGCTGCCGCCGACGAGGCCTTCTTCCGTCTCGAAGCCGGCGCCGAGGTCGGCATTCATTGCTGCGATCAGCTTTTTCACCTCGGTCATGGCCTCAGGGCCGATGCCGTCGCCAGGAAGAAGGAGAAGTTTACGCGAAGCCATGGACGTGCCTTTCGAAAAGCGATGCATGAAGAATGCGAAGTGACGCCTTGCTAGCCGCCAGAATGCCGCTGCGCAAGGAAAAGAAGCTCAGAAACCTTGAGGAAGCAGTGCCGCCGCGGCATCGGGCCACCGGGCGCGATCGGGCCAGAACCGGGTGACGCCATCCTCTCCCATCTGGGCGATGAAGATCGCTTTCGCCGCCTTGTCGACGACGATGAAGCCGTCGGCCGAGCCGCAGGCATGCGGCACGCAACCGCGCGCCGAAAGCAGGTTGCCGGAAAGATCGGGCTGACCGGAGACAACCAGGCTGGTGACAACCGAACTCAGCTCATCGCCGAGCAGTTTCTGGGCGGCGGCGTAAATGCCGGCATTGCGGAAAAGGTCGATCGGATGGCCGATCTTGTCGAGGTCGAGTGTCTCCCAGCCGGTGCCGGGTTCCGGCGTGTAGGTCGTCGCCGCGAACGTCTTCATGCCCTCGTCGGGAGACCAAAACATCATGTCGGCGCTTTCGCCCGGCAGCAGGTAGCGGATGAAGAAGACGCCGTAGTCGCTGACCGCGACGGTGGGCGCGTCGCACTCCTCGCCCGCCTTCTGCGTCTGGAGCCTACCGTCCGCGTCCTTCCAGAGCATCAGCGTACCCGGAGAGCAGGCATTTCCGCCCGGCCCGACGCTGACGAAGGCAACCTCCGTTCCGGCCACATCGGCGATCTGGTCGATATGAACGAAATAGTCTCGCGCGAGCTCCTGCCCGTCGAAGGCGAGCACCCGGTCCATGTCCTCGGTTTCGGTGATGGTCAGCACGCCGCCAGCAAATTCCGCCCGCTCGTTTTCTTGCGCCAGCGCGGGCAGCGCGCCGAGCATGGTAACGGCAGCGAGAAGCGAACGGCTAAGCGATATCGGCATGAATTCCTCCCGGATGCTTCGCGAAATCTAGCCGCTTTCGCGGTAAGCCGGAACCGGGATGCGCGGCTCGTCAAAAGCAAAAAGGACGGGCTTGCGGCCCGTCCTTTTGAAATCGTGGTGCCCCGTGGGGCTTAGAGCCAAGGGCGGTTTTCGGCCATCTTCTGCTCGAAGGAGGCGATCGACGGAGCCTTCTCCATGGTCAGGCCGATATCGTCGAGGCCGTTCAGCAGGCAGTGACGGCGGAACTCATCGATCTGGAACTTGATCACGCCGCCGTCCGGGCCGCGGATTTCCTGCTCCTCGAGGTCGACGGTCAGCGTTGCGTTGGCGCCGCGCGAAGCGTCGTCCATCAGCTTGTCGAGTTCTTCCTGGCTGACCTTGATCGGCAGGATGCCGTTCTTGAAGCAGTTGTTGTAGAAGATGTCGGCGAACGACGTCGAGATGACGCAACGGATGCCGAAGTCGAGCAGCGCCCACGGGGCGTGCTCACGCGAGGAGCCGCAGCCGAAATTGTCGCCGGCGACCAGGATCTGCGCATTGCGGTAGGCCGGCTTGTTCAGCACGAAGTCCGGGTTTTCCGAGCCATCCTCGTTGAAGCGCATCTCGGCGAACAGGCCGACGCTGAGACCCGTGCGCTTGATCGTCTTCAGGTAATCCTTCGGGATGATCATGTCGGTGTCGATATTGACGATGGGCAGCGGCGCGGCAACGCCCGTCAGCTTCGTAAACTTGTCCATGGTCCTGCCTGTCTCTCGGCCTCGGAAATCTTTCCGCCTCGCTTTACACATAAAGCTGCGAATTTCAAAGCCGTGTCGTAACGCCCGGTACACTTAGCCGCCGAATGGCGGAAATCGCCACTTTGAGCCGATGAGCGCATCTTGCAGTCGACACAATATCAGGAAACCTTTTAAACAATGCTCGTCCGGCTCTCTGGGAGGTGGAGTTCGGACCGGTTGACCGGCTGGCGAGGGAGTAGCGCTGGCTTGCGGCATCGATGCGGCACCCGTCCGCATGCCTGCTCACCGACAAAACCTTCCGACTGGTCATTTCTAGGGAGGCGGAAGTCACATGAGCATTGTCGTCGATGTCCACACCCACATGGTGACGCGGGAGTATCTCGCGCTGCTGCGTGAAAAGGGTGCCCCGAAATACACGTTCCGCACCTTGCCGTCGGGCTTCGAGTGCATCGACAAGTTCGGCACGCCGTTCTTCACCTTGCTGCCGGACATGTGGAATTTTCCCGCCCGCATCGCCGCGATGGATGCCGCGGGCGTAGACGTCGCCGTCGTGTCGCTGACCTCGCCCAATGCCTATCTCGGCGATCTCGACATTTCCGTGCAGGCCGCGCAGCTGATGAACAACGCCTTTGCGGAAGCGCAGGCAACCTGGCCCGACCGCATCCGCTGGTTTGCCTCGCTGCCGTGGCAGCACGCGGACGCCGCGATTGCCGAATTGAAGCGCGCCCGCGCGATGGGCGCGGTCGGCGTCATGGTCATTGCCAACATCGAGGAAGAGTCGCTCACAGCCGACCAGTTTGCCCCGATCTGGCAGGCGATCGACGAGATGAACATTCCCGTCTTCATCCACCCGTCCGTACCGCCGGGCGGCGACGTGATGGACATGAAGAAGTATCAGCTGTCGCCGCCGATCGGCTTCACCTTCGACACGACGCTGGCTGTCTCGCGCATGCTCTATGATGGCTTCTTCGAGCGCTACAAGAACATCCGCATCATTGCTGCCCATGGCGGTGGCGCGCTGCCGTTCCTGATCGGCCGTCTCGACTTCTGCTACGAGCGCATACCGGCCTGCGCCTCAGGCGCGCCGAAGCCGCCATCGGCCTATCTCGACCGCATCTTCCTCGATGCAGTAGTGTTCACGCAAGGCGCACTCAACCTCTGCGTTGAAACCGTCGGCCCCCAGAACGTCCTCTACGGCTCCGACTACCCCCACAACATCGGCGACATGACCGGCATTTTGGCCCGCGTCGACGCCCTCGACCCGCAAACGGCGAAAAAGATCCGGGGCGAAAACGCCGTCCGGCTATTTAGTCTCTAGGCGTTCCTGGTAGAGCAAGAAGGGCCGCGGGTGACGCGGCCCCGTCGTTCATCAGAACGTGCCGGTTAGCTTGAAGTTGAAGCTGCGCGGCTCGCCGTAGAAGTTGAACACCGACGTGCCGCCGACGCGTTCGTAGTACTTCTTGTCGAAGACGTTGTTGACGCTCAGCACTGCCGTCAGGTGCTCGTTGAACTTGTAGCCGGCCTGCAGGTCGACGACGGCATAGCCCGGCGCCTCGATGGTTGTCGCGCCGCCGGCCGCTGTGCGGCTGATGTTCTTGAACGAGCTGTAGGCACGCAGGCCCGCGCCGACGAAGGCGCCATCGAGGACGCCGTGGTTCTCGTCGAAGCTGTAAGTGGTCCACAGGTGGAACATGTGCTCCGGCGTGTAGAACTCGGAGCCGGCCGCATAGCGCGTGTTGACGAACTTGGTATCTGTGTAGGTGTAGCCAGCCGCGACCTGCCAGTTCGGATTGATCTGGCCGTTCACCTCGAGCTCGATGCCTTGCATGCGCGCTTCGCCAAGCGCCAGCGACGAGCCCGGATTGTCCGGGTCGCTGACGGCGCGGTTCTTGTCGCGCAGGTTGAAATAGGCAACGGTCGCATTCACGTCGTCGAACAGCTCTGCCTTGAGGCCGACCTCGAACTGGCGGCCGCTGCGCGGATCGAGCAGGTTGCCGCCGGCGTCGAGTGCCGACTGCGGCTGGAAGATTTCCGTGTAGCTCGCATAGGCGGAGACGTCGTCGGTGAGGTCATAGACGACACCGGCATAAGGCGTCCATTCGCCGTCGGCCGAGACCTCGCTGGTGCTCGACGTTGTGGCGTACCAGGTGACGCGCGCGCCGCCGATCAGCGTCAGCCTGTCGACCGGCTTGATGCGCCACTGGCCGTAAATACCGGTCTGGGTGAGCTTCGTGTCCGTCGCCGCGCCATAGGTAACCGTGGGCTTCGCAACCGCAGTGTTCCAGTCGAGCAGGTGCCAGGTGCCGGTGATCACGCCGGTCGCATTGTAAAGCGTCGAATCAACCCGGCGATGGTCGGCGCCGAGGATGATGTTGTTCTCCATCTCGCCGATCTCAAACGGCTTGCTGACATGAAGGTCGAGCGCGAGCGAATTCTCGTCGTAGTCGCGCGACAGCCAGCGCATGCCGTTGACCGTCAGCGCCGGCGAGGCGGCGTTGGCGGCATAGGCATAGAGGAAGTCGACATCGCGTGTTGAATAGCGGGCCGAGGCCTTTACGTGACCGCCATCATCGAAGCGGTGCTCGAGCTCGGCGATGTAGTCGGTAACGGCGCTGTTGAAGTCGTTCCAGACCGCGCCGGTGAAGGTCGAGCGGTCGAGGTCGAGCAGCGTGCCATCCGCCAGCGTCGGCAGGCCGTTGAACGGGGTGATGTCGCGCTTCTGATGGCTGATCGAGACGGTCGCGGTGGTGTTTTCGGTTATGTCGAATTGCAGCGTGCCGTAGCCGACCGCGGCGCGGTTATCGACGACATCGACAAAACTGTCCTTCTGGCCGAGCGCGCCGACGATGCGGCCGCGAATCGTGCCGGCCTCGTTGAGCGGGCCGCCGACATCGACCTCGCCGCGCCAGCTGTTCCAGGAACCGCCCGTGCCGGTGATGCGGGCCATGAACTGGTCGCTTGCCTGCTTGAGCCGCATGTTAATCGCACCGGCGGGCTCGCCCGCGCCGCCGAACAGGCCTGCCGGGCCGCGCAGGATCTCGATGTGGTCGACGATCGCCATGTCGGGCTGCGTGCCGTAGATCGACGACAGCGGTGCCGGCAGGCCGTTGAAATAGAGCGTGTCGAACTCGAAGCCGCGCGAATAGAGGCTCGAGCGGCCATCATCATTGGTCAGCACCATCATGCCCGGCGTCTTGCGCAGCGCCGTGTCGAGCGAGGTGAAGCCGCCGTCGTCGAGGCGCTGGCGGGTCACGATCGTGGTCGACTGCGGGATCTCGCGCTGTGGCAGCACGTCCTTCTCGCCGACGCTGACGAGGTCGCTGGCATAGCTGCCGGTGCTTTCCGTCTCGTAGCTGGATCCTTCGACCGAGATGGTCGGCAGCACCGTCGTTCCGGCCTCGTCCTGAGCCCGCGCCGCCTGGGCTACGAGCACGCAGGCAGTGGAAACCAGGAGCGATGCGATTCGATTGCGTCCCCTCGACATTCAAAATCCCCGACGTCAATAAATAAAGATGAGAAACTAACTCAACTTTATTCGGAAACACACGCGTGTCAATGGCGTGCACTGCCAGCGAAGGTTGCGAAGCAGTCGCAGGAATCGGAAAACCCGATGGTGGTTGCTGCAGGAGTGCGATGAGCCGCAGCGAGGCCCACAAACACGAAAGCCGCGCTTTCGCGCGGCTTTTCGTATGAGAAACTGGAGCGGGCGATGGGATTCGAACCCACGACCCCAACCTTGGCAAGGTTGTGCTCTACCCCTGAGCTACACCCGCTCACTTGCGTCGCGGCGTGGCCGCCGCAGACGGGAGCTATATGGCTGAACTCCAATCGGAATGCAATCGAAATCGACGGGAAAAATCAGCCCAAAAACACGAAAGCCGCGCGTTCGCGCGGCTTTTCGTATGAGGCAAACTGGAGCGGGCGATGGGATTCGAACCCACGACCCCAACCTTGGCAAGGTTGTGCTCTACCCCTGAGCTACACCCGCTCACTTTTGCTGCGCCGCAGCGTGGCGCTGCGGACGGGGGGCTATATGGCCGAACTCCGATTTGAATGCAACAGGAAAAATACCGTTCCTTTTCATTTCGCTGCAGCGTGTGGAAATGCCCGCTCGCGACGTACGGCGAGCTCCTCTCGTCGCTCGGGCCGCCGGGTTATTCGTGCCTGGCCGGCCTCACACTGGACAGGAAGGGCGCGCATCAGCTACCGACGTGCATCAACTTTCGGGGGCAGGCATGGCGAAAACCCAGCAGGAACTTCTCGACTTTCTCGCAGGCCTGGGGATCCAGACCAGCACGGTCAGCCACCCGCCGCTCTTCACCGTTGCCGATTCGCAGAAGCTGCGCGGCGAGATCGCGGGCGGCCACACCAAGAACCTCTTCGTCAAGGACCGCAAGGACCGCTACTTCCTGCTCGTCGTCGAGGAGGATGCCGAGGTCGACCTCAAGCAGATCCACCACGTGATCGGCGCGTCGGGAAAGGTGTCGTTCGGCAAGCCGGAGAAGCTGATGGAGTATCTCGGGGTGATTCCGGGCGCGGTGACGGCGTTCGGCGTCATCAACGACACCGACAGGGTGGTGACGATCATCTTCGACGAAGAATTGCTGAAGCATGATATCATCAACGCGCATCCGCTGACGAACGAGGCCACAACCTCGATCGCGCGCGATGACCTGTTGCGCTTCGTCGAGGCAACGGGTCACGAGCCGCGCGTCTTGAAACTGACAGTCTAGAAGCCACATTTACCAACAGGTTGCCCTGCCGCGCGAGCCAATGACCGGCGTGGCGGGAGCCCTACAGAGGCAAGCAGGGGACTTTGATGAGCGCTGACAACAATTCCTTCGGCGGCGGCTACACCGTGCAGTACGGCGCGCAGCCTACTTCAGTTCCGTCAGGGGGCGCTGCCGATGTGATCAAGGACACGACGACCGCGTCTTTTGCGGCCGACGTTATCCAGGAATCGCGCCAGCAGCCGGTCCTCGTCGACTTCTGGGCGCCGTGGTGCGGACCGTGCAAGCAGCTCGCTCCGGCGCTCGAAAAGGCGGTCCGCGAGGCGGGCGGCCGCGTCAAGCTGGTCAAGATGAACATCGATGACCATCCGGCGATCGCGGGCCAGCTCGGCATCCAGTCGATCCCGGCCGTGGTCGCCTTCTCGAACGGCCAGCCGATCGACGGCTTCATGGGCGCCATTCCCGAAAGCAAGATTCGCGAGTTCATCGACCGCGTCGCTGGCCCCGGCAGCGCGGAGCTTGCCGCGGCCGAGGCACTGGCCGCTGCGGCCGAGCTCAAGGCCGAGGGTGACCTTCAGGGCGCGATGCAGATCTATGCGGCAGTGCTGCAGCAGGATCCGGAAAATCTCGACGCGATTGCTGCGCTTGCCGAGACGCTGATCGACGCGCGCAACGTCGACGGTGCCCGCGAAGTGCTTGCGCGCGTTCCCGAAGGCAAGGACAATGCCCCGCAGTTTGCCGCGGTGAAGGCCAAGATCGCGCTTGCCGAACAGGTCGCCGCACTTGGCGACCCGGTCGAACTGCAGCGCAGGCTCGAACAGGATCCTAACGACCATCAGGCGCGCTTCGACCTTGCGCTGATTCAGAACGCGCTTGGCGACCGCATGCAGGCCGCCGAAAGCCTGCTCGCGATCATGAAAGCCGACCGCAGCTGGAAGGACGATGGCGCCAGGCTGCAGCTGCTGCAGTTCTTCGAGGCTTGGGGCATGACCGACCCGGCAACGGTGGCCGCGCGGAGAAAGCTTTCGTCGCTCCTGTTCGCGTAAGGGGCGGCACATTCGGTAGCTGGAGATGGGTGTGCAGGCAGGAAACGCTCGCTATCGCACGGCGGAGGATCTTCCGGAAACGGTGGCTGTCTTCCCGCTGGCGACTGCGCTGCTCCTGCCGGGCGGCCGCATGCCGCTCAACATCTTCGAGCCGCGCTATCTCGAAATGGTCGACCACGCGCTCAAGCACGACCGGCTAATCGGCATGATCCAGCCGCGCCTCGATGGCGCGCTGCGTGCAGACGGCGAGCCGGAGCTTTGCGACGTCGGCTGCCTTGGCCGTATTACCTCTTTCGCCGAGACCGGCGACGGGCGCTATCTCATCTCGCTGCAAGGTGTGTGCCGGTTCCGTGTTGCGTCGGAACTGACGGCGAAGACGCCGTTCCGCCAGTGCCGGATTTCCACCTTCATCACCGACCTCGATCCCGAGGCCGGCGCGTCGGAAGTGGACCGTCCGGCGTTGCTTCGCGCCTTCCGCGCTTACCTGAAGGCAAACGAACTCGATGCAGACTGGGACAGCGTCAGCCGCGCCGAGAATGCGACGCTGGTTAACGCGCTGTCGATGATGGCGCCCTACGGCCCCGCCGAGAAGCAGGCGCTGCTGGAAGCTCCGGATCTGAAAACGCGGGCGGAGACGCTGATCGCCATTACTGAAATCGCCCTTGCCCGCAGCGATGACGACGAATTCGGGTCGAGCCTGCAATGACGGCGAAGGAAGGGGCACGCGAGGTTCCGCAGGCCCGTTCCGGCGGGCGCGGCAGCGTCGACCCTAAGCTTCTTGAAATGCTCGCCTGCCCGCTCACCAAGGGCAGGCTGATCTGGAAGCCGGAGACCGGCGAGCTCATTTCGCCGGTGGCGAAGCTTGCCTATCCCGTCCGCGACGGCGTGCCGATCATGCTGCCGTCGGAGGCGCGGACGCTCAACGAAGACGAGCTTGGCAAGTGAACACGAGCGCCCAATCCGAACGGCAGGCCGAAGATGGCCGCGTCCGGAAGGGCAAGGCCAACCGGGAAGCAATCGTCGCGTCCGCCGCCGGCCTGTTCTGGCAGAACGGCTTTGCCTCGACTTCGCTGGCTGATGTCGCCGCGCATGCGCGCATCCCGTCCGGCAACCTGTTCTATTATTTCCGCAGCAAGGCTGACCTTGCCCATGCCGTGGCCGACGTCTTCGTCGTCGAGACGAAAGCCATGCTGGAAGAAATCGAGGCAGAGGAGAGCGAACCGCGCAGGCGGCTTGCCGCGCTGGTCGCGCGGCTTGCCCGCAGCCAGCGCAGCCGCGTCGCGCATGGCTGTCCAATTGCGCTCTGCGTTCGCGACTTTCGCGCCACCGCCCCGCAGGCGTCGGAACGCGCCGCCGAAAGCTTTGTCCTCCTCATCAGCTTCATGGCACGTGAGCTGGGCCGTGCCGGCCTGCGCCCGTCGCTGGCGCTTGCCCAGGCCCGCGCCGCACTTGCCGAATGGCAGGGCGGCATGATGCTCGCGCATGCGATGAGGGATGCGACGGTGCTCGCTGAAAGCTTTCGCAGGCTCGAGAGGCTGCTGGCGGGTTAAGGAAACTCAGCGCGTGAGGTCGGCGACCTTGCAGTTGAGGACCGATACCAGGTCTGCCGGCTTGATGCGGATCTGCAGGCCGCGCTGCCCGCCATTCAGAAAAATCTCTTCGTAGAGCATCGCCAGTTCGTCGAGGGCGGTAGGCACGCGCTTGCGCTGGCCGAGCGGGCTGATGCCGCCGACCTTGTAGCCGGTAAGCCGCTCGGCGTCGGCCGGCTTCATCATGTGCGCCGACTTGCCGCCGAGGGCCGCAGCCAGCTTCTTCATGTTTACTTCCTCGTCGGAAGGCACGATGGCGCAGACCGGCTTGCCGTCGAGTTCCAGCATCAGCGTCTTGAACACTTCTCCCGGCGGCACACCGATCGCTTCGGCCGCCTGCAGCCCCACGCGCTCGGCGTTGGGGTCATAGTCATAGGTGGCCAGCATGAAGGGGATGTTGGCCTTGCTGAGAACAAGCGTGGCGGGCGTGGTCTTTGACATGACGGTGTTTTAGCCGAAGGACGGCGGCAGGCAAGATCACGGGCAGGGCGGTCCGCGCGGGCCTCAGTGAAAATTCCGGCCTTTCGGCATGGCTGCGACGGACGGGTGGCGGCTGCGCCGGTCTTCGACCACCGGGCGCTTGGTTTCGTCGACCGGCGAGCGGAAGTCGACCTGCTGCCCGGCCTCGGAAAGCTTTTCCAAGCGCCAGCTGATGTCCTCGATCCGGTCGGCGACGACGTGGATCACACCCGAGGCCGACTGCAGCTTGCCGGTCACCCGCACCAGCCTTGCCCCGAGCACGATGGGGCGGAAGGTCTCGAACACTTTTGGCCAGACGATGATGTTGGCGGTGCCGGTCTCGTCCTCGATCGTCATGAAGATCACGCCCTTGGCCGAGCCGGGGCGCTGGCGGATCAGCACCACGCCGGCGACCGTGATGCGGCGGCCGTTGCGCACCTTGTCGAGTTCGCCGTTCGGCACGATGTCCTCGCGGGCAAGCTCTGCGCGCAGGAAGGCGAGCGGATGCGCCTTGAGGGAGAAGGACTGAGCCCGGTAGTCGCGGATCACATGCTCGCTGAGCGGCATGACGGGCAGCTTCGTCTTAGGCTCTCGGTCGGGCAGGCGGACCTCCGGCCGATCAAACAGCGGCAGGCCTTCCGCCGCCTGCTTGCGGTCGAGCGCGCGGGCGGCCCAAAGGGCAGCACGCCGGTCGAGCCCCATCGAGCGAAACGCGTCGGCCTCGGCCAGCCTTTCGATGACGGAAGGAGAAAGGTTGGTGCGCAGCCAGAGATCCCGCACCGAGGTATAGCCGCTGCCGCGCTGTTCGATCAGCCGCAGCATGTCGGCCTCGGCGAGGCCCTTCACCTGCCGCAAGCCGAGCCGCACCGCATGGCTGCTGCGTATGACATCCTTCATCTCCCGGTGTTTTGGGGCGATGCGCGCGGGATCGAACGGGCTTTCCTCCAGCGTCGCGTCCCACTGCGATAGATTCACGTCCACGGTCCGGACCTCGATGCCGTGCTCGCGCGCGTCGCGCACCAGCTGGCCGGGACCGTAAAAGCCCATCGGCTGCGAGTTGAGGATCGCGGCGCAGAAGACGTCCGGATAGAACGCCTTGAACCAGGCCGAGGCATAGACGAGCAGCGCGAAGGAGGCGGCGTGGCTTTCGGGAAAGCCATATTCGCCAAAGCCTTCGATCTGCTTGAAGCAGCGCAGCGCAAACTCCTCCGGATAGCCCTTTTTGACCATCGCCCGCACCATGCGTTCCTTGTACATGGCGACGCGCCCCGTGCGCCGGAAGGTGGCCATTGAGCGACGCAGCTGGTCGGCCTCGCTCGCGCTGAAGCCGCCGATCTCGATCGCGATCTGCATCACCTGTTCCTGGAACAGCGGCACGCCCTTCGTACGCCCCAAAATCCGCCTCAGCTCTTCGCGGGGATACTCCTCGGGCTCTTTCCCCTCGCGCCGGCGCAGATAGGGATGCACCATGTCGCCCTGGATCGGGCCGGGCCGCACGATCGCCACCTCGATGACGAGGTCGTAGAATTCTTTCGGCTTCAGCCGCGGCAGCATCGACATCTGCGCCCGGCTTTCGACCTGGAATACGCCGATCGAGTCGGCGCGGCAGAGCATGTCGTAGACCGCCTTCTGCTGGTCGCGGTGAAGGTCAGTGAGTTCCAGCCGCCGCGGCCAGTGGTGGCCGTAGTGCTGCTCGAGCAGGTCGAAGCAGCGGCGCAGGCACGACAGCATGCCGAGCGCCAGAATGTCGACCTTGAGGAGACCGACGGCGTCGAGATCGTCCTTGTCCCATTCGACCATCCGCCGCTCCTCCATCGCAGTCCGGATGATCGGCACGAATTCGTCGAGCCGGTCCTGGGTGATGATGAAGCCGCCGACATGCTGGGTCAGGTGCCGCGGGAACTCGAGCAGCTCGTTGGCGTGGCGCACGATATGCGCCGTCACCTTATCGGCTGTGTCGAGCCCGCCGGCGCGCGCCTCGTCCTCGCCGACATCGTTCGACCAGCCCCAGATCGAGCCGGACAGCGCCGCCTGCGCGTCCTGCGACAGGCCGAAGGCTTTGGCGACCTCGCGCAGCGCCGAGCGCCCGCGATAGGAGGTGACGGCCGCCGCCAGCGCCGTGTGGCTGCCGCTGTATTTCTCGTAGATGTAGGCCATCACCTCGTCACGCCGCTCATGCTCGAAGTCGACGTCGATGTCGGGCGGCTCGTGCCGCTCGACCGACATGAAGCGCTCGAACAAAAGCTGGTGGATGGCGGGATCGACCTCGGTGATGTGCAGGCAAAAGCAGACGGTGGAGTTCGCCGCCGAGCCGCGTCCCTGGCAGAGGATACCGCGCTCCTCGCGCGCGTAGCGGACGATGTCATGGACGGTGAGAAAATAGGGCGCGTAGCCGAGCTGCGCGATCAGCTCGAGCTCGGTGACGATGCTTTGACGGACCTTCTCCGGCAGCCCGCCCGGATAGCGCTTCCGCGCGCCCTCCCAGGTCAGGCGCTCGAGCTCCGCCTGCGGGTCCTTCGTCGTCTCGTCGGGATAGAAGTGCGTGAGCTCGCCGAGCGAGAATTTCAGCGTCTGCGCAAAGCGGATGGTTTCGGCGATCGCCTGCGGATGGCGGCGAAACAGCCGCGCCATTTCCGCCACCGGCTTCATGTGCCGCTCGGCATTGACCGACAGCTCGTAGCCCACCTCGGCGATAGGCCGGTTGAGGCGGATCGCGGTGACGACGTCGAGTAGCGAGCGCCGCTCCGCATCGTGATAGAGCACGTCATTGACCGCCATCAGCGGCAGCTGGCTCGCGCGCGAAAGTGCCGCCGCCTGTTCCAGCCGCCAGCGGTCGTCGCCATGGTAGAGCGGCGCGTGCCCGAGCCAGACCGCATCGCCGAACCGCTGCCGCGCGCTTCGCAGGAAGGCAAGCAGCGCGTCTTCCGGCTGCGACAGGTCCGGCAGCACTGCGAGCGACATGCCGTCGGCCCATTCAAAGAAATCATCCTGCCTTAGGTCCGGCGCGCCCTTTTCGCCGCGCTCGTTGGCCACGGTCAGCATGCGGCAGAGCCGGCCCCAGCCAGCGCGGTCGCGCGGATAGGCGAGGACGTCCGGCCCGCTATTGGAAAAGACCAGCCGGCAGCCGGGGTGGAAGTCGAGTCCTTCCACCTTTGCCTTGCTCCATGCCCGCACCACGCCCGCCACCGTGTTGCGGTCTGCCAGCCCCATCGCCTTGTATTTGTAGAGCCTGGCCGTGATGACGAGCTCTTCCGGGCGCGAGGCCGCGCGCAGGAACGAAAAATTCGACTGCACGGCGAACTCGGCATAGGCGGGCGGGCCGGCGGTGCTCATGCGAACAGCCCGTGCAGGTACCAGCGCGGCAAATCCGGCGTTGTGCCGTAAAGACCCTGCCGGAACAGCCAGTAGCGGCGGCCTTCCTCGTCCTCGACGCGGAAATAGTCGCGCGTTGGCGCGTCCTTCCGGTCGCGCCACCATTCGGGCGCGATCCGCTCCGGTCCTTCCGCCCGCGCGACGCGATAGAGAACCCGGCGCCAGCGGAAACTGGCCGGCGGGCCTTCCGGGATCTCGGCCGCCGCGACCTCGACCAGCTCGGGTCGCGCCAGAAGCCGGATCGGCCGCTCGATGAGGGGCACCGGCGCCTCGCGCAGCCTGACCGCTGCATTGCCCGCCCGGAACGGCATGAAGGAAACCGCCCGCTCCGGCAGATGGCTTGCCACCAGCCGTGGCTGGACGAGGGCTCCCTGGCCGAGCCGGGCGCGGACGCGATCGGCAAATTGGGCGAGATCTTCCTCCACATTCTCGTTGCGGCCGGTAAGGGCGGTCTGCTCGTCCTCTAACGGAGCGGTGGCGAGGGCGGAAAGGCGGATCATCTCGAAGCCGAAATCGGCCTCGATCTGCGACACGGCCAGCTTTTCGCGGAACAGCCGCTGGATCGCAGGCGGATCGCGCAGCGGCCGCGACAGGCCAAGCTTCAGCCGGAACACGAAGCCGTCGACGCGAAACAGGGCCAGTTCGAGCGCGCGCACGCCTTCGCCGCGCCGCTCGAGATCCCCTTTCAGCGTCTCAGCGAGCGAAAGCACCAGCCGCTCGATGTCGTCGGTGGCCGAGACCGGCTCGATCAGGTGCCGCTCGACGCCGAGCGTCGGCACCGGCAGGCGTGGCGAGATCG
Source organism: Aminobacter sp. J41 (assembly GCF_000526635.1). Classification (GTDB taxonomy): domain Bacteria; phylum Pseudomonadota; class Alphaproteobacteria; order Rhizobiales; family Rhizobiaceae; genus Aerobium. The sequence continues at coordinate 78,972 of NZ_JAGL01000004.1, read as the reverse complement.
CCTCCTCAACGTTGCCCAGCGCCTGGTCGAGGCGCAGGAGAAGCTGCGCGCCAAACCGGCGGGCAAGTGGAGCGCGCGGCGCCGCCATCACCATGCCGACGGTGCGCAGGCCGACACTTTCGAGCCGCGCGCAGGTCTCCGCATCGAGCCGAAGTGCAGCCAAGGGGAGAGCGATCAGCGCCTCGCGCTCGCCGCCAGCGGGAATGCGGGCGCCGTCGAGAAATCGCGCACCCGCCCAGGCCATGCCGGGCGTTGAGGCAAGCGCCGCCAGCGCGCGAAAGCCTTGTCCTGCAAGCCGCGCGACCACGTCCTTCAGCATTGCCTCCTCGCCGCCAAACAGGTGCGCGCAGCCGGTGATGTCGAGGAACAGCCCGTCCTCGCCGCAGATTGCCACCAGCGGCGTGTAGCGGTCGCACCAGTCGGCGAGGGCGGCGAGCAGCCGCCGATCCGCCTCGGGCTCGGCTTCGACGATCTCGATCTGCGGGTGCATGGCGCGCGCATCGGCAATGCCGAGGCCGCGCTTGAGGCCAAGCGCCTCGGCGCGCTCGTCGAGGCAGGCAATGACGCGCCGGTTGCCCTCGTGGCGGCTGACGACGAGCGGCGCCCGCTCAGGCACTTCGCCGGTGCGCCAGCCCCGGCCGAGCCGTGTCCGCAGGATGCGTTCGACCGGAAGATAGGGGAACCACAGCGCCAGCATCCTGCCCCCGGCCGGCGGCTGCCCCGGCCTGTCGTTCGCGAAAAGAGTGCTCATCCCGATTCCATTCGAGCGTAAGAGTTGCAGGGATCGATGTGCGGCTTCTGGAAACCGTGACGGTGAAGGCAGGCGGCCCGAGCGAACCCGCCAGCGCGCCGGAAACGGTCCGGCGCTCGCCGGCAGGGGCGGGGGCAACGATCAGCCGCACCGGTGCGGCGGTGGGTTCCGGCTCGCCTGACTGGCGCAGGAGATAGAGCGGCCGCCCGGCCGTTCGCGTTCGGTGGTGCAGCCGGCGCGTGGCGGTGAGGTCAAGACGCGTCGAGACACCGCGCACCTCGAGCAGCACCGCCGACAAAGCAGAAAGGCCTGCGGCTTCTTCCGCGATCCACAGCGCGTCCTCGGTCTTGCGGGCGCTGGCAAGAAGAAGGTCGGAGGGCTGCAGAGCAAAGCGATGCAGCAGGCCCGGCGCATAGGGTTGCCCGGCCTCGTGCAGTGCCTCGCCGGTGGCGATCCAGAGGATCGGACAGGGCTGTTCGTCTCCCTTGCGGCCAAGGGCGGCAAGCGCCAGTGCAAAGCCCGCCACCGCTCCGGCATCGCGGCTCTGGCGGCCATGGATTTCCGTCAGTGCCGCGCGCGGCAGCCCGCCGCCCAGAACCTCGTCGAGCCGGGCAGCACCCGTTGGCAGATACTCGCCGCCAGCATCCGCGCGCGCCTTGTCCGCAGGCATGTCCAGTCGAGCGGGCAGGGAGCCTTCGATGCGTGCGATTTCCTGGCGCAGAGCAAAAAAAGCCTCACGCGCCATGGCGGCCTTCGCCATGATGCCGTTACCTTCAACGATTTTGTTCTTGTTATGTTCTTATAGATTCCCGAGGGCGAAGGAGGAGTCAAGGGAACTGAGAGGAGATTTTATTCCTATCCGAGGGATTGATGGGAGGGAAGCTGGCCGAAGGCGCCGGGTCTGGAAAAGCCCCTCGTTCGGGACAAGGGGGCCGCAGGTTCGTCAGCTGCGGGCTGCTTAGCGGACGAAGAGACGATTACACCCCTGCGGGCGTCGCTTTCGGCAGGTAGAGCTCGATCAGTTCTTCCATGTGTGCGTCGCGGGACTTGGCGGTTTCGCCGCCCATGACGACGGCGACAATGCGGCGGCCGCCGCGGCCAACCGAGGTGACGAGGTTGAAGCCCGAAGCGCGGATGTAGCCGGTCTTGAGGCCGTCGGCGCCGACGACCTTGCCTAGCAGATTGTTGTGGCCGCGGATGACCTTGCCCGCGAAGGTGAACTCGCGGTTGCTGAAATAGTGGTAGTGGTGCGGGAAGTGGCGGCGCAGCGCCATGCCGAGGATCGCCATGTCATGCGCGGTGGTGCGCTGGCCCTCGTCGGGTAGGCCGGAGGCATTGCGGAAGGTCGTCGATTGCATGCCGAGCGCGCGGGCCTTCGCCGTCATCATCGCCGCAAAGCGCTCCTCGCTGCCGCCGAGAAATTCGCCCACGGCCGCGGCGACGTCATTCGCCGAACGCACCGCCAGCGCAAGGATCGTCGAGCGCACGTTGATGGTCTGGCCCGGCTTGAAGCCGATCTTCGATGGGGGGCGCTTTGCCGCATAGGCCGAAACCGGGATCTGCGTGTCGAGGCTGACGCGGCCGGCGTCGAGTGCCTCGAACAGCAGGTAGAGCGTCATCATCTTGGTGAGCGAGGCGGGATAGCGCGCATCGCGGGAGTTCTTCTCGAACAGCACCCGGCCAGTATTCGCGTCAACGACGATCGCCGCGTATTTTTCCGACTGCAGCGGCCGCACGGATGTCTGCATCACCGACTGCGTGGTGCAGGCGGAGACGAGGATCACCAGGAACAGGGAAAGGATGCGAAGGAAGATGCTCCTTGCGGCGTGTGCTGCGGCGTCCAAAGTCCCACCCGTTGCTGCGATTCACCCAAGCCGGTGCGCATCATGCCCTGCATGGTCGCGGGCGGCAATGCAGAGCGGGGCTTAAATGACCGCCTGCCGGCGAGCGAGGCAATAGCGGGCGTGGGCCGCAAAGTCGATGCCGCGGATGCAACGGTGGGGATTTTTCGGAAGAGATCCGGCGGGGCGGACAAGCACACTGTGGTGCGCAAGCGGCTACTTGGCAGCGAGGTCCGGCGCCGACAGATCGTTCGGCGCCGGAGCTGAATGTATGATTAAGCAGTCGGCTGCTTGGTCTTGCGCAGATAGGGCAGGATCGTCTCGAACGAGCCGAAGCGCTTGATGGCATCCTCGTTCGACACGGCAGCCGTGATGATGACGTCGTCGCCCTGCTTCCAATTGGCCGGGGTGGCGACCTGGTGCTTTGCGGTCAGCTGGATCGAGTCGATCGCGCGCAGGATCTCGTCGAAGTTGCGGCCGGTGGTCATCGGGTAAGTGAGGATCAGCTTGATCTTCTTGTCCGGGCCGATGACGTAGACCGAACGGACGGTCGCGTTGTCAGCAGGCGTACGGCCTTCCGACGAGTCACCCGCGGCTGCCGGCAGCATGTCGTACAGCTTGGCGACCTTGAGGTCCTTGTCGCCGATCAGCGGGTAGTCGACGGTGAAGCCGGTCGCGGTCTTGATGTCTTCCTTCCAGCGGGCGTGGTCGGAAACCGGATCGACCGAGATGCCGATCAGCTTGACGTTGCGCTTCTTGAACTCTTCCTCGAGGCCAGCCATCGTGCCGAGCTCGGTGGTGCAGACCGGCGTGAAATTCTTCGGGTGCGAGACGAAGACGCCCCAGCTGTCGCCGAGCCACTCGTGGAAGTTGATCGTACCCTTGGTGGTTTCAGCCGTGAAATCCGGCGCCGTGTCGTTGATGCGAAGGCCCATGGCGGTTCTCCCTGAATAGTGGCGCAGTGCGGTTACTGGCGCCGTCTAAAATATGTTGGCGCGATCATAGGGCAAGATGCACCAATGGCGAGCCAAGCCATGGCGATCTTACCCGATCAGAACAAATTTCCTCTAGCCGGAAAGTCTGTAGAGGAATATTTTTCAAGGAATGATGGTGTGCCCCAACGTCAGGCGTCGTGACGGTTGCGCTTGGGTTTCTTGCCGGCCCAGTCGGGCTTCTTGCCATGCGGCTTGCGCTCCTTCCAGTCGCGGCGCGGACCGCGGTCATCGCCGAACGCCTTCTTCTGCTTCCAGTCGGGCTTCGGGCCGCGATCGCCATAGGGCTTGCGCTCGCCAGGCCCGGACTTTCCGCCGGAACGGCTGAGGTCCGGCGTGCCATGCATGCGCGTCATGGTGATGCCGTTCTGCAGTTCAGCCTTGCCCACGGCCTTCTCGAAGGCATCGGCGCGGTCCGCCGCGATCTGCACGTAGGTCTCTTCCGGCTGCATCTTGATCGCGCCGATCTCGGCCTTGGTGATCTTGCCGACGCGGCAGAGCATCGGGATCAGCCAGCGCGGCTCGGCATTCTGGCGGCGGCCCGCCGACAGCGTGAACCAGACGCTTTCGCCAAATTCCTCGCGCGGGGCAGACGGCTCGCGCTTTTCGCCACGGCTAGCAGGTGCGCCGAAGGCGGAGAGTTCGATCAGCTCTTCGGGAGCCGAGCGGCCGGCGCGCCACTGGCGCACGAAGGCCGCGGCGACGCGTTCGGCGCCGTAGGTCTCGATCAGCGTGGCAACCGCCTCGGTCTCGTCTTCGCCCACCTCGTCCTGCAGGACCTGATCAGCCATCATCCGCTCGTCGTCGCGGCGCGAGACTTCCTCCGCTGAAGGCGGACGCGCCCACTCGGCGACGATCCTGGCATTTTGCAGCAGACGGTCGGCCTTACGCCGCAGGCTCGTCGGCACGATCAGGGCGCTGACGCCCTTGCGGCCGGCGCGGCCGGTGCGGCCCGAACGGTGCAGTAGCGTTTCCGGATTGGTCGGCAGGTCAGCGTGGACGACAAGGTCGAGATGCGGCAGGTCGATGCCGCGCGCGGCAACATCGGTGGCAATGCAGACCTTGGCGCGGCCGTCGCGCATCGCCTGCAGCGCGTGCATGCGCTCGTTCTGGCTGAGTTCGCCCGACAGCGCCACGACTTGGAAGCCGCGGTTGTTGAAGCGCGCCATCAGGTGGTTCACGGCAGCTCTCGTCGAGCAGAACACCAATGCATTGCGCGCATCATAGTAGCGCAGCACGTTGATGATCGCGTTTTCGCGGTCGCTCGGCGCAACCGTCAGCGCGCGATATTCGATGTCGACGTGCTGCTTGCGCTCGGAGGCAGTCGACACGCGCAGCGCATCGCGCTGGTAGTTCTTTGCCAGCTTCTCAATTGCCGGCGGCACGGTCGCCGAGAACAGCAGGGTGCGACGGTCTTCCGGAGCCGACTCCAGGATGAATTCGAGGTCCTCGCGAAAACCGAGGTCGAGCATCTCGTCGGCCTCGTCGAGGACGACGGCGCGCAGCTGCGACATGTCGAGACCGCCGCGGGTGATGTGATCGCGCAGGCGTCCCGGCGTGCCGACGACGATATGGGCGCCGCGTTCCAGCGCGCGCCGCTCGGTGCGCATGTCCATGCCGCCGACGCAGGAGGCGATCACGGCGCCGGTCTCGGCGTAGAGCCATTCGAGCTCGCGGCGCACCTGCAGAGCGAGTTCGCGGGTGGGCGCGACAGCGAGCGCGTAAGGCAGGCCGGCGGGACCGAACCGCCCGTTCTCGCCCAGCACAGTCGGCGCGATCGCCAGGCCGAAGGCGACGGTCTTGCCCGAGCCCGTCTGGGCCGACACCAGCGCGTCGCGGTCTGCCAGCTCCGGCGCAATCACGGCCTTCTGGACGGGGGTGAGGTCGGCATAGCCGCGCGCGGCCAATGCGGCAGCAAGGGCCGGAACGATGCCTTCAATCTGAGTCATTGCGAATGTCTTTCGGATTTGTGCGCGGGCGGCATTCGGGTGCGGCCGATGCGATGCCCGTGAAAATCAAGCACGAGCCGTGCGGCCTTTTAGGTCGCACGGCGGCAAAAGTATATAGGTCCGGCGGCTAAAACGCCGAAACCGCTTGGTCAGTTGCGTATCTGGTAGTCCTTGACCGCGGCGAACCTGACCGCCTTCCAGCGCTCCGCCTCGTAGTTGAGGCCGAATTCGTGCGGCGCCAGGAACACCGGATCGTCGTCGAGGTCGCGGGCAATGTCGCCGCGATGCGCCTCGATGAAGCGGTCGAGCTCGACCCTCGACTGGGCGGAAATCCAGCGGCAGACCGAGAAGCGCGCCATCTCGAAGTCGACCGGCAGGCCGTATTCGATCTTGAGGCGCTCCTTGAGCACGTCGAGCTGCAGCGCGCCGACGACGCCGACAATCGCTGGCGAGCCGTCCTCCGGCTTGAACAGCTGCACGACGCCTTCCTCGGCCATCTGCTGCAGCGCTTCCTTCAGCTTCTTCGCCTTCATCGGATCGCCCAGGCGCACGCGGCGCAGGATCTCCGGCGCGAAGTTCGGCACGCCGCGGAACAGCAGGTCCTCGCCCTCGGTCAGCGTGTCGCCGATGCGCAGCGTGCCGTGGTTCGGAATGCCGACCACGTCACCCGGATAGGCCTCGTCGGCCGTGGTGCGCGAGCGGGCGAAGAAGAATTGCGGCGCGGTCAGCGGCAGCGCCTTGCCGGTGCGCACCAGCTTGGCCTTCATGCCGCGCTGTAGCATGCCCGAACACACGCGCACGAAGGCGATGCGGTCGCGGTGGTTGGGATCCATGTTCGCCTGGATCTTGAAGACGAAGGCCGTCATCTTGTCTTCCGTCGCCTCGACCCGGCGGCTGTCGGAATCCTGCGCGGCCGGCGGCGGCGCCCACTCGCCCAGCGCCTCGATCAGATCGCGCACGCCGAAATTGCGCAGCGCCGAGCCGAAGAAGACGGGCGTCAGGTGTCCTTCGCGGAACGCCTGCAGGTCGAACGGACGGCAGGCCTCGCGGGCGAGCTCCAGCTCCTCGATGAAGTCGGCGCGCTCGTGATCGGGAAGAAGGCCTGCGACCTTGTTGGAGTCCGGGCCGTTGACCTTGGTGCGCTCCTCCTCGGCATCGCCGCGGCGCACCGCGTTTTCGGCGAGGTGATAGGTGCCGGCAAAGGTCTTGCCCTGGCCGACCGGCCAGGTGATCGGCGCCGTATCGAGCGCGAGTTTCTGTTCGATCTCGTCGAGGATGTCGAAGGTGTTGCGCGCCTCGCGGTCCATCTTGTTGACGAAGGTGATGATCGGAATGTCGCGCAGGCGGCAGACCTCGAACAGCTTCAGCGTCCGCGGCTCGATACCCTTGGCGGCGTCGATCACCATGACGGCGGAGTCGACCGCAGACAGCGTGCGGTAGGTGTCGTCGGCGAAGTCTTCGTGGCCGGGCGTGTCGAGCAGGTTGAAGACGTTGCCGCCATACTCGAAGGTCATCACCGAGGTCACGACCGAGATGCCGCGCTCGCGCTCGATCTTCATCCAGTCGGAACGGGTCTGGATCTTGTCCTTCTTCGCCTTCACTTCGCCGGCAAGCTGGATCGCACCGCCGAACAGGAGCAGCTTTTCGGTGAGAGTGGTCTTACCCGCGTCCGGGTGGGCGATGATCGCGAACGTACGGCGGCGCGACACCGCGTCGGTAATGCTTTCGGCCATGCGATGAAATCCTTAAAGTGGGCGGCTTATACAAAGGGAAGCCGTGCATGTCGAATAAAGTTTGCCTCGCGGCATCAGGATGAGTTCGGCCCGGGGACGAATTGACGAGAAACCAAACGGACGCCATAGCAGCGGGCATGAACACGTTCTCCCCCTCGACTCACCGCCCTGCCGTCGGCATCGTTCGCCTTCCGGACTCCGAAGGCCTCGAGCTGCCGTCCTACGAAACCGCAGGCGCCGCCGGCATGGACCTGCGCGCCGCCGTGCCCGCCGACCGGCCGTTGCTGCTGTTCCCCGGCCGGCGCGCCCTTGTGCCGACCGGGCTCGTCTTCGAGATTCCGGAAGGTTTTGAGGGTCAGGTACGCCCCCGCTCGGGCCTCGCCTTCAAGCACGGCATCACCTGCCTCAACACGCCCGGTACGATCGACTCCGACTACCGGGGCGAGGTGAAGGTGCTGCTTATCAATCACGGCGACGAGGAGCTCCTGATCGAGCGCGGCATGCGCATCGCCCAGCTCGTCATCGCGCCAGTGACGCAGGCAGTACTCGAGGAACGCAGCCTTGCCGGCACGACCGAGCGCGGCGCCGGCGGCTTCGGCTCCACGGGCACGGCCTGACATGCGCCCGTCCCTCGTCATCTTCGACTGCGACGGCGTCATCGTCGACACCGAGCGCGCCGCCAACAATGTTCTCTGCCGCTGGCTGACCGAGGCTGGCTACCCGGTCACCTATGAGGACTGCCGCAAGCGTTTCGCCGGGCGCAGCATGACCAGCGTGCAGGCCGAGATCGAGGCCGAGGGGCATTCGCTCGGCTTCCACCTAATGGACCGCTGGTACTCCTCGCTGGATGAGATCTTCGGCGCTGGCGTAGAGCCGGTGCCGCATATCGAATTTGTGGTCGAAGAGCTGCGCGGCGTGGGCATCCCGTGGTGCGTCGCCTCGTCGGCCAAGCTCGACAAGATGCACCTGACGCTCGGCACCACCGGGCTGATCGAGCATTTCCGCGATGTGCTGTTCAGCGCCACGATGGTCCCGCGCGGAAAGCCCTTTCCGGACCTCTTCCTGCATGCCGCCCGCGAGATGGGCCATGCGCCGGAAAACTGCGTCGTCATCGAGGACAGCGTCTGGGGCACGCAGGCCGGCATCGCCGCCGGCATGCGCGTCTTCTCCTACCATGGCGATCCGCATTCGGATCGCGAGGGCCTCGCGGCCGCAGGCGGCATCCTGTTCGATGACATGCGCGAGCTGCCGCGCCTTCTCGGCCTTTCCTGAGCCGACAGACTCTTCCCGAAATCGATGAACCAAACCACCGGGCTGGCGTTTCTCGTCAGTCCGGTAGCTGCAACTGCTCGCGCCACCATCCTCTCGTGGTTCGGTCGCGAAGTAGCGGATCAGGCTCGCGGCCGGGCGAGGCGGCGCTGGCGCCATGATGGCTGCCGCGCCGCCCCTGCTGTGAGTCAAGGCAGATTTTTCCCATAAGAACTGGTGCTGAACCAAGAAGCTTCGGAGGTTTTCGTCGCCGACCGCCAAGACACGTCTCCAATCAACTCAAATAACGATTGGATTCTTGATTTGAGCCTCTAAAACTAGCGCATCGGCCGGTTGGCATTTCGCAAAGGAAATGTGGCGGCCAGCACTCGATTTGGGAGGAACTGCATGAAACATCTGACCCGGAACCTGCTTGCTGCCGGCGCCATGGCGCTTTCCGTTGGCCTCACCGCCGGAGCGGCCAAGGCCCAGGAATTCATCAACGTGCTGACCGGCGGAACCTCGGGCGTCTACTACCCGCTCGGCGTTGCGCTTTCCGAAATCTACGGCCAGGGCATCGAAGGCGCGCGCACGCAGGTGCAGGCGACCAAGGCTTCGGTCGAGAACCTCAACCTGCTGCAGGTCGGCCGGGGCGAGATCGCCTTCTCGCTTGGCGACTCCCTGCGCGATGGCTGGGAAGGCAACAAGGAAGCGGGCTTCCCGGGCAAGCTCGACAAGCTGCGCGGTATTGCCGCCATCTATCCGAACTACGTGCAGATCGTCGCCTCCAAGGAATCCGGCATCACCACGCTGGAAGAGCTGAAGGGCAAGAGCCTGTCGGTCGGCGCGCCGGCTTCCGGTACCGAGCTCAATGCGCGCGCGATCTTCGCTGCGGCCGGCCTCACCTATCAGGATCTCGGCAAGATCGAGTACCTGCCGTTCGCCGAATCCGTCGAGCTGATCAAGAACCGCCAGCTGGATTCAACCCTGCAGTCGGCGGGCCTCGGCGTTGCCTCGCTGCGCGATCTCGCGACTTCGGTTCCGATCAATGTCGTGGCGGTCCCCGCCGAGGTTGTCGAGAAGATCGGCGCGCCATTCATGGCAGTGACGATCCCCGCCGGCACCTATGAGGGTCAGGCCGAGGATGTTCCGACCGCCGCCGTCGGCAATTTCCTCGTCAGCCATGAGGGCGTGTCGGAAGAGACCGCCTACCAGATGACCAAGCTGCTGTTCGAGAACCTCGACAAGCTCGCCGCTGCGCACGCGGCCGCCAAGGCGATCGACGTGAAGAAGGCGGTAGATGGCATGCCGGTTCCGCTGCACCCGGGGGCCGAACGCTATTACCGCGAAGTCGGTGTGCTCAAGTAAGTCGCGCTGACGGAACATGACGCCCCTTCGGCCGCAGCGTTGCGGCGCGGCCGAGGGGGTTTTCGACTCAAGATCCTGGCGGGGAGGCAAGGGTAAAGCATGAGCGCGACGAAGACCGGAACCGGCGAACATCAACTCGAAATTCCGCATTCGGCGGAAGAGCGGATCGAGGGACTTCCTGCCGGCTTCGGCGACGGAATCCTGGGCAAGGCAGCATTCTGGATCGCCTTCGCCTTCTCGCTGTTTCAGCTCTGGTCGGCCGCCTACGGCACGCTGCCAAGCCAGGTCGTACGCGCGATGCATGTCGGCTTCCTGCTGCTGCTGGGCTTTGCGCTGTTCGGCAACCTCGTCGCGAAGACCAGGTGGGGCACTGCCTGGTTTTGGCTGCTCGGTATCCTCGGCTTCCTGACCGGCATCTACCAGTGGGTGAACTATAGCGCGATCATCATGCGCTCCGGCTTCCTGACGGTGCCTGACCTCATCGTCGGCACGGTGACGCTGGTTCTCGTCTTCGAGGGCGCGCGGCGGCTGATGGGCCTGCCGCTGACGATCATCGCCGGTCTGTTCCTCGCCTACTGCTTCTTCGGCCAGCACCTGCCGCCGCCCTTCATCCACCGCGGCTATCCGGTCGAGATGATCATCGAACACTTCTCGTTCGGTACCGAGGGCATTTTCGGCACGCCGATCTATGTCTCGGCCGCCTACATCTTCATCTTCGTCGTCTTCGCCGCGTTCCTTGAGCGCGCGGGCATGCTCGCCCTCTTCAACGACTTCGCGCTCGGCCTCGTCGGCAACTGGCGCGGCGGCCCGGCGCAGGTCTGCGTGCTCTCCTCGGCGCTGATGGGCACGATTTCGGGCTCCGGCGTCGCCAATGTCGTGGCGTCGGGTCAATTCACCATCCCGCTAATGAAGAAATTCGGCTTCCGCTCCGCCTTCGCCGGCGGCGTCGAGGCAACCTCGTCGATGGGTGGGCAGATCATGCCGCCGGTGATGGGGGCGGTTGCCTTCATCATGGCCGAGACGCTGAACGTGCCTTACGTCGAAGTGGTGAAGGCAGCGCTCATCCCCGCCATCCTCTATTTCGGCGCCTGCTTCTGGATGGTGCATCTCGAAGCCAGCAAGTCGGGCCTCGGCGGTATGGACAAGGCGAGCCTGCCCGACCCGTGGGCAGCGGTGCGCCAGCACTGGCCGCTCGTGCTGCCGCTTGCCGTGCTCGTCTACCTGCTGTTCGCGGGTTACACGCCGATCTTCGCCGGCACGATGGGCCTCGCCCTCATCGTGGTCCTCATCCTTGGCACGCCGATCGCCGCCCTGATCAGCCCGTTCGCCTTCCGCATGGTGTTCTGGATCGTGGTCGGTCTTTCTGCGGCTGCCTTCGTCAGGTTCGGCGTCAACATCCTCATGCTGGTGATCGGCGTTCTGATCGTCGCCACCGCGCTGTTCAAGGGCGGGCGCGAGACGCTGGCGATCTGCCGCGACTCGCTTGCCGAAGGCGCGAAGAACGCACTGCCCGTGGGAATTGCCTGCGCCATCGTCGGCGTGGTCATCGGCACGCTGACGCTGACCGGCATCGCCTCCACCTTCATCGGTACCATCATCCGCATCGGCGAGAACAATCTGTTCCTTTCGCTGGTGCTGACCATGATCACCTGCCTCATCCTCGGCATGGGCATTCCGACGATCCCGAACTACATCATCACCTCGTCGCTGGCGGGCCCCGCGCTTCTCGAACTCGGCGTGCCGCTGCTCGTCAGCCACATGTTCGTGTTCTACTTCGGCATCATGGCGGACCTGACGCCGCCGGTGGCGCTCGCTTGTTTTGCCGCCGCGCCAATGGCCAAGACATCAGGCCTCAAGATATCGATTCAGGCGACGAAACTCGCGACGGCCGGCTTCCTCGTACCCTTCATGGCAGTCTACACGCCCGCGCTGATGCTGCAGGACGGCGGGCCGATGGCCGAGAACTGGGGCTACTGGGTCGAGGTGGTCTACATCCTCTTCAAGGCCTGCGCCGGCATCGCGCTTTGGGGCATGGCTGTGGTCGGCTTCCTGATCGGCTCGGCGACCTGGTGGGAACGGATTGGTGCCTGTGCCGCCGGCATCCTCATGATCCTCTACCTGCCTGTCACCGACGAAGCCGGCTTCGCGCTCGGCCTGATCGTCGTCGTTGCGCACTGGCTGCGCGTGCGACGCAGCCGGCAGGAAGCTGCGGCAGCCTGATGGGCATTTGCATCCTTGCCGGGGCCAAGACGGTCACGCTGGCCGTCTCCGCCTTCACGCTGGCCTGGACGCATTCGGTCGAGAAGGTCACCTGGCAGGAGGACTGGCAGGTGACGGACGCGGGCCTTCGGATCATCGAGGCGCGTGTAAAAGGTTCAGGCGCCGGCATGGAGCCGCCCGAAGGCGCGGTGCTCAAGGATGGCTGGTGGATCTACGAGCCGCAGGTGAAACCTGTCGAACGGCTCTCCCTCGCTTCGTCGGGAGCAACGGTGTCAGGCTGGGATATCTGCGGCGGTGGCGACTGCCTGACGGTGGGAACCGAACAGGGCGCGGCGATCGTCGTCGAGCCCTGCGTAAAGAGCGATTAGTGACAGTTCAGGCTGCGCATGCGCGCGCAGGCCGGGCCCGGTCCGCGCATATAGTGCTGCTCCGGACGGTAGGTCGGCGCCACGAATTCGCGTACTGCAATGATCGCCTTGATGATTTGAGCCCAGATACGCATGACTCGTATTCCCGCACTCGGTTGCCTGTTTTTCCGTCAGTTCCAACTTTAGCAATCACCGATGAATAAGCCGTGAACGCGATGTTAATAGGTGAGGGAATAAGGGCCGCGCCGCGTCGGAATTGCGGATGATTCGTGGCGGACGCCAAGGTACCGCTTCATCCGCCCAAGCTATTGCTTTCCTGTAACATTCTTCGCCGTCAACGGACCTCCACGCGGCAGCGAAATGGCGCTTGCCGACACGGCCCTGCCACATCGCTTAACCGAAGTGCGCGCGCTCCCAATCCGCCAAAGAAAAACCCCGCCGGATTGCTCCGGCGGGGTTCTTGTCCGTCAGGGACGGAAAGCGATTAATCGCGGCCCTGCTTCTTCAGCGCGGCGCCGAGAATGTCGCCGAGCGAAGCGCCGGAGTCGGTCGAGCCGTACTGAGCGACAGCTTCCTTCTCTTCGGCGATCTCGAGAGCCTTGATCGAGACCTGCAGCTTGCGGGTCTTCTTGTCGAAGGCGATGACGCGAGCGTCGACCTTCTGACCGACCGAGAAGCGCTCCGGACGCTGCTCGTCGCGGTCACGCGACAGGTCAGCGCGGCGGATGAAGGACTCGATGTCGTGGTCGACCAGACGAACGTCCAGACCGCCGTCCTTGACGTCGATCACTTCGCAGGTCACGACAGCGCCCTTGCGCAGTTCACCCGAAGCAGCAGCCTCGCCGAGCGAGTCACGGCCGAGCTGCTTGATGCCGAGCGAGATGCGCTCCTTCTCGATGTCGACGTCGAGAACCTGAGCCTGGACGACGTCACCGCGGTTGTACTCCTCGATGACCTGCTCGCCCGGACGGTTCCAGTCGAGATCCGACAGGTGCACCATGCCGTCGACGTCGCCCTCGAGGCCAATGAACAGGCCGAACTCGGTCTTGTTCTTGACTTCGCCTTCGACGACCGAACCAGCCGGGTGGTTGCGAGCGAAAGCTTCCCACGGATTCTCGAGGGTCTGCTTGAGGCCCAGCGAGATGCGGCGCTTCTGAGGATCGACCTCGAGCACGACAACCTCGACTTCCTGAGTCGTCGAGAGGATCTTGCCCGGATGGACGTTCTTCTTCGTCCAGGACATCTCGGAAACGTGGATGAGGCCTTCGATGCCCGGCTCCAGCTCGACGAACGCACCGTAGTCGGTGATGTTCGTGACGGTGCCCTTGATCTTCTTGCCCAGCGGGAACTTGGTGCCGATATCCTGCCACGGATCCGACTCGAGCTGCTTCATGCCGAGCGAGATACGGTGGGTTTCCTGGTTGATGCGGATGATCTGCACCTTGACCGTCTGACCGATGTTGAGGATCTCGGTCGGATGGTTGACACGGCGCCATGCCATGTCGGTGACGTGCAGCAGACCGTCGATGCCACCGAGGTCAACGAACGCACCGTAGTCGGTGATGTTCTTGACGACGCCCTCGACAACCTGACCCTCTTCGAGGTTCTGGACGATCTCCGAGCGCTGCTCTGCACGGCTCTCTTCGAGAACGGTGCGGCGCGACACGACGATGTTGCCACGACGACGATCCATCTTGAGGATCTCGAAGGGCTGCGGGTTGTGCATGAGCGGGGTGACGTCGCGGATCGGACGGATGTCGACCTGCGAACGCGGCAGGAACGCAACGGCGCCGTCGAGGTCGACGGTGAAGCCGCCCTTGACCTGGTTGAAGATAACGCCTTCGACGCGCTCGCCGGCGTTGAACTTCGCCTCGAGGCGGACCCAGCTCTCTTCGCGGCGAGCCTTCTCGCGCGACAGCATGGCCTCGCCGAGGGCGTTCTCGATGCGCTCGACGTAAACCTCGACTTCGTCACCGGCCTTGAGTTCCTTGGCCTGAGCGCCGAACTCCTTGAGCGGGACGCGGCCCTCGACCTTCAGGCCGACGTCGATGATCGCCATGTCCTTTTCGATGGCGGTAATGAGGCCCTTGACGACAGAACCTTCGGCAGAATGCTCGGCCGAGAACGACTCGTCGAGAAGGCTGGCGAAATCGTCACGGGTAGGGTTGGATTGGGACATAAAAGCTCCTGAAATGCCCTGACCCATAGGGTCCTCCGGGCGGGCGCCGTGTGCTAGTGTTGCGTCAGGTCCGCCAGCATCGTGACCCGCCTCCTGACGGGTCATTGCCGCTCTCGCGGCGTTCCGGCGCAATGTGATGCGGGCGGGCCGGTTCCAGAAACAGGTTGTGCGGCATCACGTGTCTTCCCGAGGGAAGAACGTGCACCGCGCCCCGCTTCAGTCTTTGCCTCGGGCGGCCATGGCCTGTTCGACCAGACTTTTCGCCGCCTGAAACGCGCTTTCTATATCCATTTCGGACGTATCGAGCAAGTGCGCGTCTGCCGCCGGCCGTAGAGGCGAATCCTCGCGGCCCATGTCGCGCGCGTCGCGCTTCTCGATATCGGCAAGGATCTGCGCGAATTCGGCGGTGCCGCCGCGCGATTCGATCTCGGCGAGGCGGCGCTTTGCACGCACGGCGGCGGTGGCGGTGACATAGAGCTTCACGTCGGCGTCGGGGCAGACCACCGTGCCGATGTCGCGGCCGTCGAGCACGGCGCCTGGCGCCGTCTTCGCAAACTCGCGTTGCTTCTCAACCAGCGCGCGCCGCACCGCGGGAATGACGGCAATCTGAGATGCTGCCTCGCCGACGGCATGCTGCGAAAGCACGTCACGGTCGAGATTGCCGAGGTCGAGCGAGCGTGCGGTTGCCTCGGCGGCCGTAGCGTCGGTGAGGTTCAGCCCCTCCTGCAGCATCTTGTGCGCCACAGCGCGGTAGGTAAGCCCCGTGTCGAGCATGTTCAGGTGAAAATGATCGGCGAGGCGGCGCGCCATCGTGCCCTTGCCGGCCCCGGCCGGGCCATCGATGGCGATGATGAAATGTGACGACATGAACTCTCAGACCGAACGCATCAGGCCGCCATCGACGCGGATGTTCTGGCCGGTGATGTAGGAAGACTTTTCCGAGGCAAGGAACAGCACCGCCTCCGCGATTTCCTCGGCGGTACCATAGCGCTGCATCGGCACGGAAGCGCGGCGCTCGTCCTTCTCCGGCAGGCTGTCGATCCAGCCCGGCAGCACGTTGTTGATGCGCACGTTCTGCGCCGCGTACTGGTTGGCGAACAGCTTGGTGTAAGCTGTGAGGCCGGAGCGAGCGACGGCGGATGTCGGGAACATCTCGCTCGGCTCGTCCACCCATGCGGTGGAGATGTTGACGATCGAGCCCGACTTCTGCGCGATCATCTGCGGCGCGACGATGCGCACGGCGCGGGCGACGTTCATGAAATAGACGTCGAAGCCCTTGTGCCAGTCCTCGTCGGAGATTTCGAGCAGCGGGCCCTTCGGGCCGTGGCCGGCGCTGTTGACCAGCACGTCGATGCGGCCGAAGCGCTCGAGGGTGAGGTCGGCAAAGCGCTTCAGATCGTCGTTCGACAGGTTGGAGCCGGTAAAGCCCAGCCCCCCGAGCTCGTTGCCCAGCGCCTCGCCCTTGCCGGACGAGGACATGACAGCGACGGTATAGCCGTTCTCGGCGAGTTTTCGGGCCGACGCGGCACCCATGCCGCTGCCGCCACCGACGATCATTGCAACCTTGCTATCAGCCATGTCCTCTCCCTCATGCCGTTCTGTCAGTCGATCTTTGCGCCAAGGCCCGTCATCAGGCCCATGAACTCCGGAAAGCTGGTCGCGATCATCGAGCGATCGTCGACCGTAACCGGCTTCTCGGCCGCAAGGCCGAGGACAAGGAAGCTCATGGCGATGCGGTGATCAAGGTGCGTGGCAACGGTGCCGCCGCCGAGTCCCTTGCCGTCCGGGCGGCCGCGCACGGTGAGCGAGGCCTCGCCCTCCGTGCAGTCGACGCCGTTGACTTCAAGGCCACGGGCAACGGCCGCAAGGCGGTCGCTTTCCTTGACGCGCAGCTCTTCGAGACCGTCCATCACCGTCTCACCCTCGGCAAGCGAGGCGGCGATGGCAAGGATCGGGTATTCATCGATCATGAACGGCGCGCGTGCCGGCGGCACAGTGACGCCCTTCAGCTCCGAATGGCGCACCCGCAGATCGGCAACTTCCTCGCCGCCCGCATCGCGGCGGTTGAGGATCTCGATCGAGGCGCCCATTTCGAGCAGCGTGTCGATGAGGCCGGTACGCGTCGGGTTCATCAGCACGTTTTCGATGACGATGTCGGAGCCCGGTACGATCAGCGCCGCAACCAGCGGGAAGGCGGCCGAGGACGGATCGCCCGGCACGGCGATAACCTGGCCGGTGAGCTTGCCCTCGCCCTCGATGCGGATGTGGCGCACGCCGTCCTTGTCGGTCTCGACCTGCAGATTGGCGCCAAAGCCCTTCAGCATCTTCTCGGTGTGGTCGCGGGTCATGATCGGCTCGATGACCGTCGTGATGCCCGGCGTGTTGAGGCCGGCAAGCAGCACAGCCGACTTCACCTGAGCGGAGGCCATCGGCACGCGGTAGGTGATCGGGTTGGCGCGCTTCGGGCCACGGATGGTGAGCGGCATGCGGTCGCCGGGCGCGGCGTCCACGACCTGCACGCCCATTTCGCGCAGCGGGTTGAGCACGCGGCCCATCGGCCGGCTCTGCAGCGAGGTATCGCCGATGAAGGTGGTGGTCATATCGTAGGTGCCGACGAGGCCCATGGTGAGGCGCGAGCCGGTACCGGCATTGCCGAAGTCGAGCGGGCCCTGCGGCTCAAGCAGCGCGCCGTTGCCGGTGCCGTGGATGATCCACTCGTCGCCCTGCTTCTCGATCTTTGCGCCCATGGCTTTCATAGCCTCTCCGGTGCGCAGCACGTCCTCGCCCTCGAGCAGGCCGGTGATGCGGGTGACGCCGGAAGCAAGCCCGCCGAACATGAAGGAGCGGTGCGAGATGGACTTGTCGCCAGGCACACGGACGGTGCCGGAAAGAGCTTCGGACTTTGAGGCGGTGGCGGGCTTCGGGGTGAGGTGTGCAGTCATAGAGATGTCCCAGCCGGCAAGCCGGCGAAAGGTGAAATCGGAAAGGCTGTAAGCCGCGCCGGTGTCGTATCACGACGCAATGCCGCGGTCATCCCCCGTGGCCGGATCCGTCCGCCAGATCAAAGGGCTGCACGATCAGCCCGCCCTCGTGCTCGCCGAGGAAGGATTTCACGCCGTAGGACGAGCGCAGCAGCTCGTCCGTCAGCACATCGCGCGGCGCACCGTCAGCCACGATGCGGCCGTCCTGCAGCAGGATCAGCCGGGTGCAGAAGCGGGCGGCGAGGCCGAGGTCGTGCAGGCAGGCGACGACGCTGGAACCTTCGTCGGCAAGGCCCGCAAAGATCTTCATCAGCGCGATCTGGTGCGCGGGGTCGAGCCCGGCCGCTGGCTCGTCGGCGAGCATCAGCGGCGCTTCCTGTGCGAGCGCCCGGGCGATCAGCACTCGCGCCTGCTCGCCGCCGGAAAGTTCGGTTGCGGCGCGCTGCGCGAAATCTTCCACTTCCATCCGCCGCATCGCCGAGCGGATCGCCGCAAGGTCAGCCTCCCCGGGAGCGGCAAAGCCCGGCAGGTGCGGCGCCCGGCCCAGCGCCACGACGCGCTCAACCGTCACCGGCCAGGCAATCTCCCGCTCCTGCGGCAGATAGGAGACGAGCCTGGCCTGGACGCGCGGCGCTGGCTTCACCTCATTGCCGATGATGACGGTGCCTTTCGAGGGCGTCAGGCCAAGGATCGCGCGCAGCAGCGTCGTCTTGCCGGCGCCGTTCGGGCCGATCAGGCCGACAAACTCGCCCTCGCTGACGGTGAAGGAGATGCCGTGCAGCACCTCGCGGCGGCCGAGATCGGCATGGAGATCGGAGACGGCAAGCAGCGTCACAGCATCGTCCTCCGCGAGCGCCAGATCAGCCACAGGAAGAACGGCGCGCCGACCATGGCGGTGAGGACACCGAGTTTCAGGTCGCGCTCGGGCGCGATCAGCCGCACGAGAATGTCGGCGGCAAGCAGCATCGCCGCGCCACCCAGAGCGCTGGCCGGCAGCAGGCGCGACGGCATACTGCCGACGAGCGGGCGCAAGATGTGCGGCACGACCAGCCCGACGAAGCCGATCGCACCAGCCACCGCAGTCGCGGCACCGACCGAGGCGGCGGTGCCTCCGACGGCAAGAAGCTGAGTGCGGCGAAGGTCAAAGCCGAGGCTGGCGGCGGCGCTCGCGCCGAGCGTCAACGCATCAAGCGCGCGGGCGGTCAGCGCCAGCATCACCCAGCCGAGCACCATGAAGGGCGCGGCGAGCGACACATGGATCATGGAGCGGTCGGTGAGCGAGCCCAGCATCCAGAAGACGATTTCCATGGCCGCGAACGGATTGGGAGAAAGGTTCAGCGCCAGCGACGTCATGGCCCCGGCGAAGGCCGACAAGGCAATGCCCGCGAGAATGATGGAAAGCGTTCCGCCTGAGCCGCCGGCCATCGCCCGTACCACCAGCACGGCAACGCCCGCGCCGGCCAGTGCCGCCAGCGGCAAGGCGAGGGGGAAGACGAGCGAGACGCCGGTATAGATGGTCAGCACCGCGCCGAGCGAGGCGGTGGCACTGATGCCGAGCAGGCCCGGCTCAGCAAGAGGATTGCGCAAATAGCCCTGCAGCACGGCGCCGGAGAGGCCGAGCGTTGCGCCGACCATCAGGCCGAGGATCGCGCGCGGCAGGCGGATCTCGCGCATGATCAGCGTGATCTCGTAGGCATCGCCGGACAACAGCGCGCGCATGGAGTCGGCAAAGCCAATCGCGGCTGGCCCGGTCGCCAACGACATCAGGAACAGGAGCACGACGGCAAGCGACAGCGCCGCCAGCACCAGCCGGTATCTCGATGTGTCGGTCAACGCGCGGCTCCGGTCGCCTCGGCGGCGGTGCGCAGGATGCGTACAGCCTCGAGCGTAAACGGCGCGCCGCACACCCAGTACTTGTCGGGCACCGAGACCTCCTTGCCGCCAGCAACATAAGCACGAAAGGCGGGATGGATGAAATTGTCCTGCGCTATGGCCGGCCGTGCGTAGGTTTCGCTGCCGGTGACGATCAGGTCCGGCTTCGCCGCGAGTAACGTTTCGAGCGGAACCCGCGCCCCGCCCTGGATCCCTTCGCGCGCCGCAATGTTGGTGAGGCCGGCCACTTTCATGACCTCGTCGGTAAACGTTCCCGCGCCCGTTGCATAGCTGTTCGACGACCAGCCAAGGGCGGTGACACCGCTGCTGCTGGTTGCGAGTTCCTTCAGCCCGCTGTCGAGTTCGGCGACGACTTCCGCCGCGCGCCCTTCGCGGCCAAGCAACTTGCCGACGCGAACGATCTGCTCGCGCACGTCGGCAAAGGTGTTGACCGGGTCGAACAGCTCAACGCGGATGCCGAGGTTCTGGAGAAGGTTGACCGTCGCCGTCGCGGTGTAGGTGCCGGCCAGCACCAGGTCCGGCCTCATCAGGAAGATTTCTTCGGCGAGGCCGTGATTGACGGGAAAGGCTTTCGCCTCGTCCACCATCGCCGAGGTTTGCGGATCGGTGGCGAGGTGCGTCACCGAACGCAGCTGTCCATCCGCCGCAACCAGCATCGCCATCTGGTCGGTGCAGACGTTCATAGAGACGACGCGGGCAGGTGCTGCCGATGCAGCTCCTGCCGCGCATACCAGTGCAAGCAGGATCGCAGGCAGCACGGCGAGCGCGGGCCCGGAGGGCCACGCCAGCCAGATACCAATGCGATCCCTTACACGCATCAGAACTTCGCCTTCATGCCAACGAACGCGGAGGCGCCCGGCGTATTGTAGCCCAACACGGTCTGGTACTTCTCGTTCAGCAGGTTCTCGCCACGAAGGTAGAACTGCATGTTGTCGTTCAGCTGATAGGCGACCTTGGCGTTGAGCAGGACGTAGTCATCGAGCGAAACATCTGTCGATGGCCAGGTCGAGAAGTCGGTGTCCAGCGTGTCGACGGCATATTTCAGGTCGGCGCTCACGGTCCATTTTTCAGCCGGACGCACCGTCGCAGTCAGCACGGTCGCATGGCGCGGGACGCGAATGGCGCGGATCCCTGCATCGTCCGCCGCGCTGGTGTAGGTGTAGGAGGCGCCAAGATCAAACCAGTCGGTCACCGCGTATTTCAGCGAGGCTTCGATGCCGCGCGAATGGGTGTTGCCGGGGATCTGCACGTAGGTCGTGCCAAATCCGATGCGGTCCTCGACCTTCACCGAGAAGTAGGTGATGTCGGCCGTCAGGCGGCCATCGAGAAAAGTCTGCTCGACGCCGACATCGTAGCTGAAGCTGGTTTCCGGCTGCAGATCCGTGTTGCCGTAGGTGGGCGCGTATAGCTCATAGAGGCTGGGCGCCCGAAAGCCAGTGCCGACCGAGGCGTGGAGGCGCGTTCCGGAATTCGGGAAGAGATAGGACGCCGTGCCACGATAGGTGGTGTGGCCGCCAAATTCAGAGTGCTCATCATGGCGAAGCCCGGCAGTCAGCACGAAATCATCAACCGGCTCGAAAATCCCTTGCGCCCAGACACCCGTGAGATGGTGGCTGTCGCTGATTGCGGTCCAGGTGGTCGCGATATCGGCCTTCTGACGCTCGTGGTCGGCGCCGTATTGCAGGGTGATGCGATCGGTCAGTTCGAACGAGCCGAGATAGTCGAACTTCAGCCGGTCGCCGACGAAGGTGTCGTTGGCCGGCGAAATCTCGCGATCCATGCGCGATGCCTGCACCGAGAAGGTGTTCTTGGCACGTCCGTCGAGAAGATCGAGGTTGAACCCTGCGCGTCCGCCCAGGAACGTGGTGAAGTTCTCGTCGCCTGAGCTGTCAAAGCCGTTGAGGTCATACTCGGCCCTGGTGTCGATGTAGAGCGCCGAGCCAAAGACGGAAAAGGCTTCGCTGAAGCGGTGCTCGACGTTCAGGTCGGCGGTGACGTTCTGGTATCCGTCCTTTTCCGTGCCGCCGGCAGCGGCGGAGAAGCCATCGGCTCGGAAGCCTGAAATATTGCCGACGATGCGGGAGGCATCATCAGACGCGTTGATGCCATAGCGGCCGCGCACCGTGCCGTAGGAGCCGCCTTCGATCTCAACGGTGTGATGAACGCCCGGACCTTCGTCGGCAAAGCTCGACAGATCGACGAGACCGGCAATGGCGTTGGAGCCATAGAGCGTGCTCTGGGAGCCCTTCAGAACCTCGATGTTCGAGATGCCGGCAGACAGCAGGTGCTCGAAATGGGTCTGAACCTGCGTGTTCGAGACGTCCGAGACGTCGATGCCGTTGTAGAGCGTCTTAATGTAGCGCACGGGCAGGCCGCGCATGTAGACGCCCGTGGTCTGGCCAATCGGGCCTGCCGGGCTCACAGACATGCCGGGCACGAACGACAGATAATCCGCTACGGCCTGAACCGTCTTTTTATCGATATCCTCACTGGTCAGCAGCTCGACCTTGGAGCCAACCTTCTGCGCCTCGGTGGGCGTGCGATTGGCGGTAGTAACCGTGATCGTATCGAGAACGGTCACGTCGTCGGAAGAAGCATCATCCTGGGCGAAAGAGGGTCCGGACAGGATAAGCGTAAGTGCGCTCGCAGCGAGCAGCGGCGATTTCATTGCAGTCCCCACATCTGTCCGATCGGCAATGCCGACCGGCGGTTACACTGAGGCTGCAAACCGATTTCGCGGCGCCCATGCGCCAAAGGTCATCTCGCCGCTTCCGGCATGCAGCACATTCTTCGAATGTCACCGCGACGGACGACCGCGCCCCGATGCACCCCGCATCGAGACATGGGTGACTGGAACGGCAGGTCTCCTGGCTTCCGTGTCTTCACCTCTCTTCCGCCTTCCCGGCCTGACCGCCAGTGGCATGTGGAAGTTGGCTCAACGGTTACAGTTGCGGGGGCAGCCACGGAATTGACCGATAGTCAGTCGCACCGTGTTCCCATTTTCACCCGCCTCACGGCGGGACCAGTTCCAAGCGGATGGATAGCCGGAGTCCGGCGCTGCGTCAACGAGACGGGGTCAGCGGACCCCGTACCTGTTGACGAGCACGTCGAGAATGGCGCGGATCGCCTGTGCCTCACCGCCGATCGGGCAGTGCGGCCGCTCGACCGGCGACCAGCCGAACACGTCGAAATGCGCCCAGCTCCTGGCGTTTTCGACGAAGCGGCGCAGGAACAGTGCCGCCGTCACCGCGCCGGCCATGCCGTCGGTGGTGACGTTGTTGATGTCCGCGACCTTGGAGTTGAGCTTGCTGTCGTAGTTCGACCACAGCGGCAGGCGCCAGAGCGGATCGGCGGTCTTCTCGGCGGCGTGGGCGAGGTGTTCCGCAAGCGTATCGTCGTCGGTGAAGAAGGGCGGCAGGTCCGGGCCAAGCGCCACACGCGCCGCACCGGTCAGCGTTGCCATGTCGATCAGCACTTCGGGCGACTCTTCGTCTGCCAGCGCCAGCGCGTCAGCGAGAATCAGCCGGCCCTCGGCATCGGTGTTGCCGATCTCGATGGTCAGGCCCTTGCGGCTCTGCAGGATGTCGCCGGGGCGGAAGGCGTTGGCGGAGATGGAATTCTCGACCGCCGGTATCAGCACGCGCAGGCGGATGTTCGCCTTCGCCGCCATCAGCATCGAGGCAAGGCCGAGAACGTTGGCCGCGCCGCCCATGTCCTTCTTCATCAGCAGCATGCTTGACGGCGGCTTGATGTCGAGGCCGCCGGTGTCGAAGCAAACGCCCTTGCCAACGAGCGTGACCTTCGGTGCGTCTTCAGCGCCCCACGCGAAGTCGATCAGGCGCGGCGCCTGCGCCGAGGCGCGACCCACCGCATGGATCATCGGAAAGTTTTGTTCAAGCAGCGCATCGCCCGAAACGACGGAGACCTTCGCGCCATGCGCGTCTGCCAGGGACCGCGCGGCCTTCTCGAGTTCCTCGGGACCGAAATCGTTGGTGGGCGTGTTGATGAGGTCGCGCACGAGGAAGACCGCCTCGGCCTGCTGGCGCACCCTTGCTGCATCCGCGCCTTCCGGCACCGCGAACTCGACGTCGCGGCCCTCATGCTTGCGGTAGCGTGTGAAGACGTAGCTGCCGAGAAGAAGGCCGAGCGCGGCAAGGTCGGGATCTTCCGGCGTGTTGGCAAAGTGCCACTCGCCGGCGGGCAGCTTCTTCGCGAGCGAGCCGGTGGCAAGCGGCGAGAAGCCGCCGCGCTTGTCGGCCACGCCAAACAGCGCGCCCGCGATTGCGCCATCGCTGCCCGGCAGGAGCACAAGCTGGCCGGCCGCGCCGCTAAAATGGTTCGCTTCCGCCCATGCACGCGCGCCGGCGTCCAGCTCCAGCCTGGAGAAGCTTTCCTTGGTGACGAGATGAACCGGGCGGGAGCCGGGCGTTGCCTTGTCTTTCAGTGTCAGCGGCATGGCCGGAAAGATCCTTTTTAACGATCCGTTAGCGTTAACAGATTATTGCTGACCCTCGATCGTGACCGGAAAAGGGTCATTGTCGGGCAGGGGAGATTCAGTGCCGATGTTCACCAACCTCGCCGCGAAGGCAACGGGGAAACGCAGCTCCGCAGTGCTGAGTGCACTCATCGTCGCCGTTTCCCTTTCGGGATGTGCATCCACCGACAAGATGACCACCGGCTCCATTTCTCGCGGTTCCTCGCCCGAGGTGGTGGAATCGATGTCAGCCCAACAGCTGGCCTCGGCAGTCGAGTCGCTCGGCAATGCGTACGCGAAGAACCCAAAGGACAGCACCACCGCGATGCGCTACGCCTCGGTGCTGCAGATGAGCGGCCGCACCGACCAGTCGCTCGCGGTGATGCGCAAGCTTGCCATCGACTATCCGTCCGACCGCAAGGTGCTCGCCGCCTATGGCAAGGCGCTCGCCGCAGCGGGCGAGCTGGAGCCCGCGCTCGATGCGGTGCGCCGCGCCCAGACGCCGGAATATCCCGACTGGAAGCTGATGTCGGCGGAAGCCGCAATCCTCGACCAGCTCGGCGACCAGAAAGAGGCGCGCAGGCTCTACATGCGCGCTCTGGAGCTGAAGCCCGGTGAAGCCTCGATCCTGTCCAACCTCGGCATGTCCTACGTGCTGGAAGGGGATCTCAAGAGCGCCGAGAACTATCTGCGCCAGGCCGTGCAGGCGCCGGGAGCCGACAGCCGCGTGCGCCAGAACCTCGCCCTCGTCGTCGGCCTGCAGGGCCGTTTCAAAGAAGCCGAGGAGATCGCATCGCGCGAACTCTCGCCGCAGCAGGCGCAGGCAAACGTCGCCTATCTGCGCCAGATGCTCGCCCAGCAGAACGCCTGGAACGAACTGCGCGAGGAAGAGCGCAAGCGGAACTAGGCCTCAGCGGCCTAGAATCCGCTCACGCGCGGCAGCCAGGTCGACACCCCCGGCACGAAGGTAATCAGCAGCAGGACCAGCAGATGCGCCAGGAGAAATGGCGGCATCTCGCGCACGATCTCGCTCACCTTCAGCTTCACCGTCGATGAGACGACGAAGAGCAGCGCCCCGACCGGTGGCGTGATCAGGCCGATCGTTAGGTTCAGGATCACCACCATCGCGAAGTGGATTGGATCGATGCCGAGCGAATGCGCGATGGGCGCGAGGATCGGCACCAGCACCATCACGCCCGGCAGCGGGTCCATGAACAAGCCGAAGATCAGCAGGAAGACGTTGATCGCGAGCAGGAAGACAACCGGCGAGAGGTTCCATGAGACGATCGTCTCGGCAAGGCGCTGCGGCACGCCCTCGATGATCAGCACCCAGGCAAAGGCGCGGGCGGCCGCCAGGATCAGCAGGACGGCAACCGAGATCAGGGCCGCGCGCAGGATGATGGCCGGAATGTCCTTCACCTTCAGCGAGCGGTAGACGAACATGCCGCACGCCAGAGCGTAGAAGATTGCCACCACCGAAGCTTCGGTTGGCGTGAAGATGCCGGCGCGGATGCCGCCAATGATCAGGACGATCAGGAACAGGGCCGGCAGCGCATAAATGCTGGTCCGGACGATCTCGGCGGTGGGCGGCTTCGGGTCGCCACCGCGGTAGCCGCGGGCACGCGAGACGTAGAAGTTGGCCGCGGAGAGCGCGAGCGCGATGATGACGCCCGGGACGATGCCGGCGATGAACAGCGCACCCACCGACACCTGCTCAACCTGCAGCGCATAGACGATCATGATGATCGACGGCGGGATGATCGGCCCCATGACTGCCGATGAGGCCGTCAGGGCTCCGGCGTAGGAGCGGTCATAGCCGCTCTTTTCCATCATGCGGATCATCATAGCGCCGGGACCGGCCGCGTCCGCCAGCGCTGAGCCCGAAATTCCGGAGAACAGTGTCGAGGCAATCACGTTCGCGTAGCCGAGGCCGCCGCGCTTGTGCCCGACGAACTGCGAGGCGAAGCGCAGCAGCACGTATGTCATCGCGCCGCCCGTCATCAGCTCGGCCGCGAGGATGAAGAACGGGACGGCCATCAGCGGAAATGAGTCGAGGCCGGAGAACATCTCCTTCACGATGACGAGATAGGGATAGTTGCTTCCGAGCGCGACGGCGACGAAGGCCGAGATCGCCAGCACGAAGGCGATGGGAAAGCCCAGCGCGAGCAGCACGACGAAGGAACCGAAAAGTATCCAGGCCACGTGATCCTACTCCGTTGGCATCATGCGCTCAGGCTGCCAGCAATATCGCCGGCCTCGGTGGTTTCCTCGAAGCGGTTGTCGCGGACATAGCTGCGCACGACGAGGAGGAGATGGATGATGAGAAGGGCGAAACCTACCGGCATCGCCGCGTAGACATAGGCAAACGGGATGCGGGTCGCCGGTGTCATCTGGAAGCGCATGCGCATCGCATAGCCGTAGCCGACCCAGATCATCACCGCGAAGAAGGCGATCAGGCAGATGACGATGAAGCCGCGCAGCAGGCGCTGCTTCTGCGTCGGCATGATCTCCATCAGGTTGGTGATCGCGACGTGCCCGCCATAGCGAAGGGTCAGGCCCGCACCAAGGAACGTCAGCCAGATCATCATGTAGCGGGCGACTTCCTCGGCCCAGTAGATCGAGTAATTCGTCGTGTAGCGCAGCGTCACATTGGCGAAGACGATGCAAGACATGGCGCCCAGCAGCAGGATCAGCGCCCACTTGTTGGCCTCGACGAAGGCGTTCTCAAGCTTTTGCAAGGAAAGTGCCCTCCTCAGTCGGCAAGGCCGGCATGACGCCGGCCCGCCAGTTCAGGTGTTTTGGACGGCGCGGTCACTTGGCCGCGATGATGCCGTCGATCAGTTCCTTGCCGTAGGTCTTGTAGTATTCCTCATAGGCGGGAGCGAGCGCCTTCTGGAACTCGGCCTTCTGCTCGGCCGTAAGCTCGCCGACTGTCATGCCTTCCTTCTTCAGCTGCTCGACGCCGGACTTCTCGACGTCATCGACGAAGGCGCGCATGGCAACGACCGCCTCGGCAGCGCCCTTCTTGAACACTTCCTTGTCCTCATCGGACAGGCTGTTCCAGAGATCCGGCGAGACCAGCAGCATCGCCGGCGAATAGACGTGGCCGGAGACGGTGAGGTGCTTCTGCACTTCCGACAGCTTCGCCGAGGTAATCACCGACAGCGGGTTCTCCTGGCCGTCGATGGTGCCCTGCTGCAGCGCGCCGATCACCTCCGGCCAGGCCATCGGCGTCGGAGCAGCACCAAGCGTGTTGAAAGCGGTGATGTGGATCGGGTTTTCCATCGTCCGCAGCTTCAGGCCGGCGACGTCATCCGGCTTCTCGATCGCATTGCGGTTGTTGGTGATATGGCGGAAGCCCTGCTCGCCCCAGGCAAGTGCGATCAGGTTCGCGCTCTCGAACTTGCCGAGGATCTCCTGGCCAATCGGGCCATCGAGCACGCCGCGGGCATGGGCAAGGTCGCGGAACAGGAACGGAATGTCGAAGACGCCGGCTTCGGGGACGAAGTTGGAGAGCGTGCCGGAGGAAACGATGGTCGCTTCGACCGTGCCGATCTGCAGGCCCTCTAGAACCTCGCGCTCGCCGCCAAGGCCAGAGGAGGGGAAGTGACGGAACACGAAGCGCTTGTCGGTGCCGCTCTCGACGACTTCCTGCCAATTGTTGGCGGCAACGCCGTAGTGCGACGTCGTCGCCAGCGCGTAGCCGATCTTGATTTCCTGCTCGGCCTTCGCGCCGAAGCTGAGGCCAAGCGTCATCGCCGTCACGACGAGCGCGGTACGGCCAAGGTTCTTTGCAAAATTGCGCATGCGGTCTTCCTCCCAAAAGACAACCGTGACGGCTGGTGCGCACGGTCATGCCAACGATGTCAGCTGATCCGGGACAGCCTCCTCGCTGGCCGGACTGGCGGGCGGCGGAAATCGCCGTTCAGCCCGTTTATAGTCGGGAGAGAACAGTTGCGCCAGCTTCTAAGACGCATGGATCAATGCATCAGAATAGTGGCGCAACGTCGCAGTATGCATCCAGAAGATGCGGAAGACTTCTCCGGAGATCAGCTCCGCTCCTCGAAGGCGATCACGCCGCAGCCGGTTATCGCCGGGAAGGTGTAGTAGCTGTAGACCTCGTCGATATTGTCGGACAGCGCGCCGCGCATCGCGAACCAGATCGCAAGTTCGGCTGCCTCGGTACCGCCAAGACGCATCAGCTCCTCCTGCGGCAGGTCGACCAGCTCCTGGACCTCGTCCTTCAGCTTGGACAGGAAGTAGCGGTCGAGCTTTTCGTTGGCGATGCCGAAGCGCGCGCCGCTGATCTGGTGCGACATGCCGCCGGTCGCGACGACGAGGATGCGGTCGTCGCCCGGGAAGCTCTCGATCGCCGCGCGGATCGACTTGCCGAAATTGTGCAGCCGCTGTGAAGTCGGGATCGGGTGACGCACCATGTTGATCGCGATCGGCACGATGGGCGTGTCCCACGGCGTGTCCTTGAGATACGGCATCCACGAATAGATGCCGTGGTCGATGGCGAGGTCCTGGCAGACCGTGAGGTCGTACCCGCCATCGCGCACCAGCTTGTTGGTCAGGTGCCAGCCAAGGTCGGTATCGCCGACGAGGCTCGGGAACGGACGCAGGCCCCAGCCTTCATCCGCCTGCCGGAACTCGGGCGCGATGCCGATCGCCAGCGTCGGATAGGCGTCGAAGTCGAAGTGGTTGAGGTGGTCGTTGTAGACGATCACCATGCGGTCGGGCTGCATCTTCGCCAGCCACTCTTTCATCGGCCGGGTGCCGTCGAACCAGGGCTGCCAGCGCGGGCTGAAGCCGTTCGCCATGCCCTTGTCGTATTCGATCCCCATTGAGGGCGTGTGCGAAATCGCGAATCCGCCGATAATCTTCGCCATCAGTCTTCTCCCCCCGGAAGCGCGCTGACCCTGCGCGGGCAAAGCTGCATCAGTTCCTCAACCTCCATGTCGGCATTGTGCGCGCCGATGTGCCAGAGGTTCTGGCCGACGGTCGCCGCGACCTTCAGCATCGCCTGCAGATGGCCGCCCGCCTTGAGGAGCCCGGTCCAGTCGCGTGCCTTGACCAGCGCGATCTCCTCATCGCTGAGGCCGGCGCCGCGCATGTAGCCTTCCTCGTCGGCGAGAAACTTTTCGCGATTTTCCGGGCGGCGCAGGCTGAGGCCGAAGCGCGTCAGCTTGTAGCCTTTAGTCGCCATCTCGCCGGTGTAGATATACGTGCCTGGCGGATCGAGGTTGAACGGGATCGAATTGCTCATCGTTCTCATGCCTCCAGCATCTGGCTCGCCGCGAAACGGCGAACCGCATCCGTGAAGATTTCCGGCTGCTCAAGGTTAAGCATGTGGCCGGCCGTTTCCAGCCGCAGCAGCGAAGCGCCCGGAACGGAATCTGCAATGCGCTGCGCGATCTCGCGATAGCCGGCAACGTCGCGGTCGCCGCTGATGACCAGCGCCGGCGCGCGGATATGTTCAAGCTGCGGGATAATCGGCTCTGCGGGCGCCTGCATGTCCGTCTCGCGCCAGTGCCAGCCGCTGTAATCAGCGACGATCTCTGCAACTTCTGCCTTCGCCTGCGGATAGTCGCCGAGCGAGGCAAACATCTCATGCCCGAGCCAGAATTGCTTTGCCGCCTCGACGCCATGGGCGCGGGCACGGGCGAGTGCCGCTTCCGGCGGGCGCATTTCCTTCCAGGCATGGCCGGGAAGGCCGGGCGATGCCAGCACCAGCCCGTGTACGTTCTCGGGGCAGAGCGTCGCGTAGCGCAGGGCGATGTTCGCGCCGAGTGACAGGCCAACCAGCAGCGGCCGGTCGATCCCGAGATGCTCGAGAAGCCGCGCGAGGTCAGCGCAATGATCGTATTCGGCGCTGGGCGCGCTGGAACGGCCGAAACCGCGCAGGTCGTAGCGGACAACCTTGAAATCGGCTGCCAGGGCCTCGAATTGCGGCCGCCACATGCGCATATCGAGCGAGAAGCCGTGAATGAGGACAAGCGCGGGGCCTTCGCCCGCGACCTCAAAGGGGACCTCGCCATTGTCGACCGGACATTTGCCGGCGCGCGTGCTCATGTCGGCTTCCCAAAACTAGTGGGCAGCGGCTTGATCGCCTTGTTGACGAAGACGGCGTCAATCTCGCGCGCGGCGAACTGCCAGCACCCGTCGGCGTCGCGCCGATAGCTGTCGCGGACGTCACCGATGACGAAGGGTTCGGTTCCCTCGATCGGCGGCTCGCCGCTTCCCGCAAAGGTCAGCCAGCTGCTGTGGCCGGTTGCCTCGTCCGGGCCGGTAAATTCCAGCACCAGCCCGCTGTAGAAATGGCGCGACAGCCTGCCGCTCGCGGCACGGGCGCGGAAGAACTCCTCCAGTTCCTGCCGCCCGTTCAGGCGCCGCTCGCCGTTGCGGTAGAACACGTCGTAGGTAAACAGCGACACGAACAGGTCGAGCTTGCCGTGGTCGAGCGCGTGCGCAAACGCGTCGTTCAGTTCGCGAATGGCCAGCCGGTCTTCGATCCTCCCCATCATGACCAGCTAGACCTTCACGACCGGATTATCGAGCCGGCCAAGGCCGGTGATCTCGACGCTGACCGGCCCGCCAAGCTCGGTGATGTTGGCAAGATGCAGGCTGCGCTTGCCTCCAGCGCTCGGACGGAAAGCCGTGCCCATTGAGATGACGTCGCCGGCCCACAGCGTGTGGTAGCGGGTGATGAAGGCGATGATCTCCGGGACCGAGTAGGTGTAGTAGGCGGTCGAGTCCTCAGCGATGATCTCGTCCTTGTGCCAGGCACGAACGTCGAGCGTGTGCGGGTCCGGCACCTCATCCTTCGTCACCAGATACGGCCCCATAGGCCCGAAGGTGTCGGTGCCCTTGTAGCGGGCGGTGTAGGAAAGGTGCTGCTCGCGCTTCTCGACGACGTCCGGGTTCTCCTTCGACGGGTAGAGCGCGTAGTAATGAACCATGTCCTGCGCGCGCATGCCGTTGCCAGTCATGTCGTTGAGGATGGTGTAGCCGAACACGCAGTCCATCGCGTCCTCGACGGCGACGTCCTTGCAGTCCTTCGCGATCACGACTGCAAGCTCCGGCTCCGGATGCACGCTGCCGTAATAATCCTTCACCACGATCGGCTCGTTGTGGCCGACAAGGCAGGAAGCAGGCTTAAGAAAAAACAGCGGATGGTCTGGCGCGCTGATCTTGCGGGCATCGCTCGCCGAATTGTTCATCGCAACGCCGCAGATCTTGTACGGCTTTCGCACCGGCGGATGCCAACGCACGTCTGAGGCCGGGACGCCGGCGATCGCATCCCGCTTGTCCAGAACATGGCGGAATGCTGCATCCGCGGCCTGCCGCCCGCGCGCGCCATCCTCAATCAGCGCGATCATGGTCGAATAGGAAACGTCCTCGCCGGCCGCCTTCAGCGCGTCGTTGAGGTCGTACAGGAGGCCGTCGATCTCGAATCCGATCCGGTCCTTCCCGTTGTGGGCAAAGCTTGCAAGCCGCATGTTTCCTCCGGTAATTAATACGTTAATTAAAACCGGTGGAGTTCGCGCTGTCAATATCGATGACGCGCGCGAAGGTTAGTCTTCGAGGCGTGGACGGCCCCGGGTGCTGTCGCCGACGATGCGCAGGATGTCCGCGTCGAGCTCGACGCCCGTATAGTCGGTGGCGGGCAGCTGCGAGAGCGAGGTGACGACGTCCCTGCAGAGCTGCTGCAGGAGATCCATCTTGTCGCGGCCGACGGTTTCGGTGATTTCCTGATAGATGCTTTCCGAATAGGGCGCGACCGCGTCGATCAGCTTGACGCCGTCCTCGCTGATCGAGATCAGCGAACGGCGCAGGTCGTCGGGCACCTGGCGGCGCTCGACCAGCCCGCGCTCTTCCATGTCCCGCAGGATACGCGAAAGCGATGGCGCCAGTAGCGACGTTGCCTTGGCGAGTTCCATCACCTCGATCTCCTTGACCGAGGAGAGCGCCCGCAGCACACGCCACTGCTGTTCGGTGATGTTAAACAGCTTCAGCGCCGGCCTGAACCGCGTCATGACGGCCTCGCGCGCCAGAAGCAGAGACATCGGCAACGAGCGGGAAAAACTCCTGAGTTTCACATTCACGCCAGCCTTCGCGCTCGTCACGGTCCCACCTATTTCACGTATTAGTTAGCTAGCAATAATGGCAGACCGGGCGGAAACTCAATTGAGTTTAGTCAATGCGGAGGCAAACTCCGCCGTGAAAAGTGCGGAATTTGATCCCATCTCGGCCGGAAATGCGTCGCTCTGCGGCAATTTGGCCATTTCGGTGGTATTTTTCGGCTTGTAAACCGTCTGCCCGTTGACAAGATAGCGCTCCCTGACGCTTGAGAGGCCTCAGGGTGGTTGTTCGACGGAGTGGTCTGTGAGCGGATGTTGTGAATGTGAGGGCGTGGACTTCGCCTGCGACCCGCTTAAATCGGCGCCTGCGTATCGGGCTCAAGCATGATCGGTATCGTTCTTGTCACCCACGGCGGTCTTGCCGAGGAGTTCCGTCTCGCTGTCGAGCACGTGGTCGGCCCGCAGCAGAATTTCGAAACCGTCTGCATCGGCGCTGACGACGATATGGAAAAGCGCCGCAATGACATTGTCGATGCGGTATCGCGCGCCGACACCGGTGCCGGCGTCATCATTCTCACCGACATGTTCGGCGGCACGCCGTCGAACCTTGCGATATCCGTGATGAGCCCCGGCAAGGTCGAGGTCATCGCCGGCGTCAACCTGCCGATGCTGATCAAGCTCTCCAGCGTGCGCCTCGGCGACGACATGGCGGCGGCCCTGCAGGAGGCGCAGGTCGCCGGACGCAAATACATCAACGTGGCGAGCCAGGTTCTGAGCGGAAAATGACTGAGGGCGTGCTCCGCAAGGAGATGATGATCATCAACAGGCGGGGCCTTCACGCCCGCGCTTCGGCCAAGTTCGTCCAGCTCGTCGGCGAGTATGACGCCAACGTGACCGTCGAGAAGGACGGTGTCAGCGTCGGCGGCACCTCCATCATGGGCCTGATGATGCTGGCCGCCAGCCCCGGCTGCGGCATCACCGTCAGCGCGCAGGGCCCGCAGGCGGCCGAGGTGATGGAAGCTCTCGAAAAGCTCATCGGCGACCGCTTCGGCGAAGAGTGCTAGCCGCCTCGATATAAAGACTTCTTTATGTGATGTTGCCCCGTTCCCGGCTTTCTGCTAGGCACCGCTCCGATACACACGTCAAAATCCAGACATCCGGCCTCGCCGGTCGGAACATTACGGAGCACACGCATGAGCGGGCAGGACTACATCGTAGCCGACATTTCGCTGGCCGACTGGGGCCGCAAGGAACTGGACATCGCCGAGACCGAGATGCCGGGCCTGATGGCCTGCCGCGCCGAGTTCGGCTCGTCGAAGCCGCTCAAGGGTGCGCGCATCAGCGGCTCGCTGCACATGACGATCCAGACGGCGGTTCTGATCGAGACTCTGAAGGAACTTGGCGCCGATGTCCGCTGGGCATCGTGCAACATCTTCTCGACGCAGGACCACGCCGCTGCCGCGATCGCCGCGACCGGCACGCCGGTCTTCGCCGTCAAGGGCGAGACCCTTGAGGAGTACTGGTCCTACACCGACCGCATCTTCCAGTGGGCCGACGGCGGCGTGTCGAACATGATCCTCGACGACGGCGGCGACGCCACCATGTACATCCTGACCGGCGCGCGCGCCGAAGCAGGCGAGGACGTTCTGTCCAATCCGGGCAACGAGGAAGAGACTATCTTCTTCGAGCAGATCAGGAAGCGCATGAAGGAGACCCCGGGCTTCTTCACCAAACAGCGCGAAGCGATCCGCGGCGTCACCGAGGAGACCACCACCGGCGTGAACCGCCTCTACCAGCTGCAGAAGAAGGGCCTGCTGCCCTTCCCGGCAATCAACGTCAACGACTCCGTCACCAAGTCGAAGTTCGACAACAAGTACGGCTGCAAGGAATCGCTCGTCGACGGTATCCGCCGCGCGACCGACACCATGATGGCCGGCAAGGTCGCGATCGTCTGCGGCTATGGCGATGTGGGCAAGGGCTCGGCAGCGTCGCTGCGCGGCGCCGGCGCCCGCGTCAAGGTCACCGAGGTCGACCCGATCTGCGCCCTGCAGGCTGCAATGGACGGTTTCGAGGTCGTGACCCTCGAGGAAGCTGCGCCGACTGCTGACATCATCATCACCGCGACCGGCAACAAGGACGTCGTCACCCTCGAGCACATGCGCCTGTTCAAGGACATGGCGATCGTCGGCAACATCGGCCACTTCGACAACGAGATTCAGGTCGACGCCCTGCGCAACCTGAAGTGGACCAACATCAAGCCGCAGGTCGACCTGATCGAGTTCCCGGACAACAAGCGCATCATCCTTCTGTCCGAAGGCCGCCTGCTGAACCTCGGCAACGCCACCGGCCACCCGAGCTTCGTGATGTCGGCCTCCTTCACCAACCAGGTGTTGGCGCAGATCGAGCTGTTCACCCGCGGCAGCGAGTACAAGAACGAGGTCTACGTGCTGCCGAAGCACCTCGATGAGAAGGTCGCCCGCCTGCACCTTGATCGCGTCGGCGCGAAGCTGACCAAGCTGAGCGAGGAACAGGCTTCCTATATCGGCGTCACGCCGGAAGGCCCGTACAAGCCCGAGCACTACCGGTACTAATTTCTTAACCATTTCTCACAATATATTGAGGCTGGGCGATTGACTTTTCGCCCGGCCATTTTTTTGCGCGGCGCGCGCCTTCACGACGATTCGGCAGCGCTGTACAGTGACGTGATTCGCGGTGTTCCCAGCGGGGAAGCAGTATGGGGACACGCGTCCCTTCGGGGCGTTTTTCGCGTCCGTGCGGCGGAGAGGACAGTTAAGATGCCTGGGGTTTTCCCACTGGGTACGGAGCAATCCGGAGCCGGCGACAACGAGGATTCCAAAAGGAAAAGGCGGCGCGGCCTGAGCGCCGGAGCCCTGCTTGCAAGCGTGGCGTGGCCGGCGGTGGCACTCGCGGAACAGGTCGAGGCGGCGATCGTCCGCCCGTTCTCGATGACGACCATCGAGGTGATCCAGCTTTCCCTCTTCCTCGGCATCACCGGCGCCGCGATGCTGTCGGCCATGCTGCTGATCCGGGAGCGCGCCCGCACCGCCGCCGAGAATGTTGATCTGCGTACGCGCGTGGCCGAGCTCGATAATGCGTTGCAGCGCGCCGACGCCCTTCTCAATCTGCGCGACCAGCGCATCCTCGTCTGGTTCGGCGATTCCCGTAAGGCGGAGCTGGTCGGCACGCTCGCCGAGGCGCCGGAAGACCGCGCGACCTTCCTTGCCTTTGGCCGCTGGCTGGCGCCGCGAAGCGCAGCCCAGCTCGAGCGCGCCGTGGCGGACCTGCGCGAACAGCGCCAGAATTTCGACCTCGTCGTCGAGACGACGAAAGGCAACCTCATCGAAGTGCAGGGCCGTGCTGCCGCGAACAACGTCGCCATCAAGTTCCTGTCGCTTTCGGAAGCCCAGCGCGAGCACGCCGAGCTGCGGCTCGAGCACCAGCAGCTGCGCCGCGACCACGACAACCTTCTGGGTCTCCTCCACTCGATCCCGACGCCGGTGTGGCTGCGCGGGCCGGAAGGCCGGCTGGTCTGGGTCAACCAGGCCTATGCCGACGCCGTCGAGGCCGCCGATCCGCTGGCCGCTGCCAGCGAGGGGGTGGAGCTGTTCGGCACCGGCGCGCGCGAGCAGATCGCCCGCGACCACCTGTCGAGCCCGGTCTTCTCCGGTAGCCTCTCGACTGTGATTGGCGGCGATCGCCGCGTCTTCAGCGTCACCGACTTCTCCGGCCGCGAGGGCTCGGCAGGCTTTGCCCTCGACATTTCCGAGGCCGAAGCCGCACGCACCGAGCACCAGCGCACGCTGCGCGGCCATGCAGAGACGCTGGACCGCCTCAACACGGCGGTGGCGATCTTCGACGCCAACCAGGACCTGCGCTTCTACAACCAGGCGTTCCAGAAGCTCTGGGAGCTCGACATCTCCTTCCTCAATAGCAAGCCGGACAACACTGTGCTGCTCGACCGTCTGCGCTCGGAATGCAAGCTGGCCGAGCAGCCGGAATGGCGCCGCTGGAAGGAAAATCTCCTGTCGGCCTACCGCTCGGTCGAGCCGCTTGAGGACATCTGGCACCTGCCTGACGGGCAGACGTTGCGCGTGGTCGGCAACCCGCAGGCTGACGGCGGCGTAACCTGGGTGTTCGAGAACCTCACTGAGAAGATCAGCCTCGAAAGCCGTTACAACACGGTCGTGCGGGTTCAGGGCGTCACGCTCGACAACCTCGCCGAGGGCGTTGCGGTGTTCGGCTCTGATGGGCGCGTTCGCCTGTCTAATCCTGCCTTCTGCAACCTCTGGGGCTTGCCGGAGGGGCTGGTCACGACCGGCACGCACATCTCGGCTATCAAGGCCGCCTGCCAGAGCCTCACCCGCTCGAACCCGTGGAGCGAGCTTGCAGCCGCCGCCACCGGCTTCGACGAGGAGCGTCGCGATGGACGCGGCCAGGTCGAGCTCAACAACGGCAACATCCTCAGCTACGCCATCGTGCATCTGCCCAACGGCCAGCTGATGACGACGTTCTTCGACGTCACCGACAGCGTCAATGTCGAGCGCATGCTGAAAGAGCGCAACGAGGCGCTGGAGCGCACGGACCGCCTCAAGAACGACTTCATCCAGCACGTCTCCTACGAGCTGCGCTCGCCGCTCACCAACATCATCGGTTTTGCCGAGCTGCTCGCGCAGGAGACCGCCGGACCGCTCAACCAGCGCCAGCGCGATTATGTCGAGCATATCGCCTCGTCGTCGTCGGAACTCGAGACGATTGTCGACGACATCATCGACCTCGCCACCGTGGATGCCGGCATGATGGAGCTCAACGTCAGCGAAGTGCCGATCGAGCGCATCGTCCATTCGGCCGCCGAGGTGGTGGAAGAGCGTATGCGCGAGCATGGTATTGCCCTTGAAATCGACTTGCGCCGTGCGCCCGCCACATTCCACGCCGATGAGAACCGCGTGCGCCAGATTCTCATCAACCTCCTCAGCAACGCGGCCAACTTCGCGCCCGACAATTCGGTGGTGAAGCTCATCTGCGAGCGCGACGCGAACGGCCTTGCCTTCTCCGTCCATGACGATGGCCCGGGCATCCCGCCGGACGTGCTCGACGGCATCTTCCGCCGCTTCGAGCCGCGCGCCAATGGCGGCCGCCGCCGCGGTGCGGGACTTGGTCTCTCGATCGTCAAGAGCTTCGTCGGGCTGCACAACGGCACCGTCGAGTTCCAGACCGATCAGGGTCGCGGAACCACCGTCATCTGCCGTTTCCCCATGGCGCCGGAAGGCTTCCGCGCCGCCGCCGAGTAGACAAGCTTGTCAGACCTGAGCCTCCATCTGGCGGACGAAACCGCCACGAACCGCCTCGGCGAGGACATCGCCATGATGCTCGCGCCGGGTGACGTGCTGGCGCTGCATGGCGACCTCGGCATGGGCAAGTCCACGCTGGCCCGCGCGATCATCCGCGCGCTTTCGAACGATCCAGAGCTTGAGGTGCCGAGCCCGACCTTCACGCTGGTGCAGGCCTATGCGACGCGCGTGCCCGTCCAGCACTTCGACCTCTACCGGCTAGGCTCGCCCGATGAGCTCGACGAGCTCGGCTTCTCCGAAGCGATCCGCGAGGGCGCGGCGATCATCGAATGGCCGGAGCGCGCCGAAGACGCGCTGCCGCGTGACGCGGTTCACGTCCGGCTCGATGAAGAAGGCGAAGGTCGCCGCATCACCATTTCCGCTCCCGATGCATTCATCGCTAAGCTGAGCCGGTCGCTTGCCATCCGCAGCTTCCTAGACAAGGCCGGCTACGCTTCCGCCCGCCGTGCCTTTCTCGTCGGCGACGCCTCGGCGCGCGCCTATGAGAGCATCATCGAGGACGGGCGCGACACCATCATCCTGATGAATGCGCCGAAGCGCCCGGACGGCCCGCCGATCCGCGACGGCCTGCCCTACAGCCGCATCGCCCACCTTGCCGAAACGGTGACGCCGTTTGTCGCCATTGCCAAGGCACTGCGCGACGAGGGCTTCGCCGCGCCGCAGATTCCGGCGGCCGACCTCGACCAGGGCCTGCTGCTCGTCGAGCATCTCGGCACGCAGGGCGTGCTGGACGCTGAGGGCAAGCCCGTGCCCGAGCGCTACATTGCCGCCGCCGAGCTGCTGGCCGAGATGCACAAGCGCAGCTGGCCGCAGAAGATCGAAGTGGCGGATGGCCTCGTTCACGAAATCCCGCCCTATGACCGCCGCGCTATGGGCATCGAGACCGAGCTGGTCACCGACTGGTACCTGCCGCATGTGGCGGGACGCCAGACCAGCGAGGCCGAAAGGCAGGAATTTGCGGAGGCCTGGAGCGCAGCCTTCGACATCGTCGCCAATGCGGAAAAGAGCCTCGTGCTGCGCGACTACCATTCGCCGAACCTCATCTGGCGTGCGGATCGGAACGGCCACGACCGCATCGGCCTGATCGATTTTCAGGACGCGGTGATCGGCCCGTCGGCCTATGACGTTGCTTCGCTGGCGCAGGATGCACGCGTCACCATCTCGCCGGAGCTCGAAGCGGAGATCGTCGAGGCCTACTGCGAGGCACGCGGCGACTTCGACCGCGCAGGCTTCGAGGCAGCCTACGCCATCATGGCGGCGCAGCGGAACTCGAAGATCCTCGGCATCTTCGTGCGGCTGAACCTGCGCGACGGCAAGCCGGGCTACATGAAGCACCTGCCGCGCATCCGCGATTATGTCAGTCGCTCGATCAGCCATCCTGCGCTCGCTTCCGTGCGCGCCTTCTACGAGAAGGCAGGCATCCTGTGAGCGCAAAGCCGACGACGGCCATGGTCCTTGCGGCGGGTCTTGGCAAGCGCATGCGCCCGCTGACCGAAACCACGCCCAAACCGCTGATCCCGGTAGCCGGCAAGACGCTGCTCGACTGGGGCCTCGACACGCTCGGCGCAGCCGGTGTCGAGACGGCGATCGTCAACGTCCACTATCTCGGCGAACAGATCATCGAGCACGTGAAGGACCGCGCCTGCCCGCGCATCGTCATTTCCGACGAGCGGGCGGAGTTGCTGGACTCGGCCGGCGGCATCGTCAGGGCGCTGCCGCAGATCGGCACGGAGCCGTTCTTCGTGCTCAATGCCGACACCTTCTGGATCGATGGGGATAGTCCCGACCTCGACCGCCTTGCGCTTGCATGGGACGGCGAGGCCATGGATATTCTTCTCATGCTCGCCGATCCGCGTCATGCCACCGGCCATTCCGGCTCGATCGACTTCCTGCTCGGCCAGGACGGGCGGCTTGCGCGCGCGAACGGCGCGAGCGAGGGCTTCATCTACGCCGGTGCCGCGATCATCCATCCGCGCATCTTCGACGGCGCTTCCGCCACGCCGCACTCGCTCAACCTCTATTTCAACCGCGCCATCGAACAGGGCCGGCTATTCGGCGCCATCATGCGCGGACACTGGATCACCGTCGGCACGCCCGACGCCATCGCCCCTGCCGAAGCAGCCGTAGCGCGCGCGAAGACGCAATGACCGCTCGGGTTCTCTCGATCCCTCCAGGCGCACCCTTCCTTCAGACACTCGCCGCCTCTCTTCTCGACGGGACCCTTATCCCCGGCTTTTCCGCTGACGGCAGTGACCCGCTCCGCCTGGTCGAGGCGACGATCTATGTGCCGACCCGCCGCGCGGCGCGCGCTCTGCGCGATGAGTTCGTCGAACAGCTAGGGGGTGTCGCGGCGATCCTGCCGACCATCCGTCCGCTCGGCGAGTTCGACGAGGACGCCGACATCTTCGAGGGCAGCGAGGAGGACGAGCTGTCGCTCAACCCGCCGATCGGCAAGCTCGACCGCATCCTCTTGCTCGCACCGCTGGTGCAGGCATGGAAGAAGCGGCTGCCGGCGCATGTCGCCGCGATGTTCGGCGAGGACGTCGTGGTGCCAGCCTCGCTTGCCGACGCGATCTGGCTCGCGCGCGATCTCGCCGGGCTGATGGACGAGGTCGAGACCGGCGGGGCCGACTGGAAGCGGCTCGCCAACCTTGTTCCCGAAGATCTCGCCAACTGGTGGCAGGTCACGCTTGAGTTCCTCGACATCGTCTCGCGCGCCTGGCCGGCGCTGCTTGCCGAGCGTGCGCGCTCCAATCCGGCCGCGCACCGCAACGCGATGATCCGTGCCGAGGCCGAGCGCCTGTTGCGCAATCCGCCGCGCGGACCGGTGATCGCCGCAGGCTCGACCGGCTCTATCCCCGCCACCGCGCAGTTGCTGAAGTCGATCGCGCTCCTGCCCAATGGCGCGGTGGTGCTGCCCGGTCTTGATCTCAACATGGACGAGGAGGCGTGGAAGGAAGTCGGCATGCCTGGCATGGCGCCCGCAACCTTCGGCCATCCGCAGTCGACGCTGAAGAAGCTGCTGGCAACGCTTGGCATCGAGCGGCGTGACGTGATCGAGATCGGTGAGGTACCCGCAGACCTTGCCGCGCGCATCGGCGTCATCAACGAGGCGCTGCGACCGGCGGAAACCACCGATCTCTGGGTCGAACGTGCCGGCAGCACCGATCCGGCGGCGTTTGCCGACGTCACGCTGGTCGAAGCCGCCAACGAGCGTGAAGAGGCGCTGTCGGTGGCGGTGGCGCTGCGGCTCGCGCTGGAGAAGGGCACCGCGGCGTTCGTCACCGGCGACCGCGAGCTTGCCCGGCGCGTGGCGATGGAGCTGCGCCGCTTCGGTATTGAGGCGGATGACTCGGGCGGCACGCCGCTCACTGCGACACCGCCGGCGACATTGCTCAGCCTGATGCTGGAAGCCGTGTTCCGGCCCGGGGACGCGGTGACGATCCTGGCGCTTGCCAAGCACCCGCTGCTGCATGCCGGCTTTGCACGCTCCGTAGCCCGGCAGGCTGCGGAAACGCTCGATCTTGTCGCCTTGCGCGGGGGCGTCGGCAGGCCGGATATTAGCCGGCTATCTGAAGAGTTCGAACGCCGCTACCAGCAGCGCTACGACGACCCGCGCAAGCCGGTCTGGTGGCTGCGCCTGAACGAGGAGCGGCTTGAGCAGGCGCGCTTGCTGGCAGCAGCACTTGAAAAGGCAATCGCCCCGCTCTGCACCCTGCGCGATACCACCGCGCCGCTCAGCGAGCTCGTGCGTCTGACGGTCGAATGTCTGGAAGCGCTTGGCCGTGACGACAAGGGCTCAGTCACCGAACTCTATCGCGGCGATGCGGGCGACCGGCTCGCCTCGTTCCTGCGCTCGCTGGCTGGCGTCGAGGCCGAACTCGAGATCGAGGCAACCGAATGGCCGGACGTGCTCAACGCCCTGATTTCCGGCGAAAGTGTCAAGGCTTCCGTCACCGGTGACAGCCGCGTCTCGATCTGGGGTGCGCTGGAAGCACGCCTTCAGAGCGTCGACACGCTCGTCCTTGGCGGGCTCAACGAGGGGTCGTGGCCGCGCAAGGCCGAGCCTGATCGCTTCATGTCGCGCTTCATGAAGTCGGACCTCGAACTCGATCCGCCGGAAAAGCGCATCGGCCAGGCCGCGCACGACTTCGTCCTCGCCATGGGCACGCGCAAGGTGATCCTCACCCGCGCCGCGCGCTCCGGCGATGCTCCCGCAATTGCCTCGCGCTGGCTACAGCGGCTGGAAACTTTTGCCGGCAAAGAAATCTTCGAACAGATGCGCCAGCGCGGCAACGCGCTGGCGCATTGGGCTCGCGAGCTCGACGTTGCGCCCCCAGTGAAGTTCGCCACCCGGCCGAACCCGACGCCTCCGCTCGACATGCGCCCGACGCGCTTTTCGGTCACCGAAATCGAGACGCTGCGCCGCGACGCCTATGCGATCTATGCACGGCGTATTCTCGGGCTGGAGGCGCTGGAGCCGCTGCTGCGAGATCCCGGCGCGGCAGAACGCGGCAACCTGTTCCACGACATCGTCCACGAGTTCACCGTTTCGGGCATCGACCCGGACGCGCCGCTCGCCGAGGAACAGCTGCTGAAGATCGGCCGCAAGGTATTCGACGAGGCGGAGCTGCCACTCGACGTCGATGCCGTGTGGTGGCCGCGCTTTGCCCGCATGGCGACGCACTTCATCGAGTGGGAGCGCAACCGCCCGCCGATCAAGCGCCGCATCTCTGAGACGCGCGCCAGCGAAACGCCGATCGGCAGTACGGGCGCGACGCTGCGCGGCCGCGCCGACCGGATCGATCTTCTCGCCGGTGGCATGGCCGACATCATCGACTTCAAGACCGGATCGTCGCCGTCGAAGGCGCAGGCGCACACGCTCCTGTCGCCACAGCTGGCGCTCGAAGGCGCGTTGCTGCGCCGCGGGGCGTTCACGGAAGTTGGCACGGCCGAGCCGTCGCAGCTTGCTTATGTTCGCATGAAGCCGAATGGCGAGGTGATCGAGGAATCGATCCTCGAATACAAGCCGACCGGTCAGGAGAAGTCGATAAAGTCGGGCGTCGAGCTGTCCGAGGAAGCCTGGGCGCGGCTGGAAGAGTTCATCGCCCACTTTGCAAAGGAAACGACCGGTTACCTGTCGCGCGCGCTCCCCTTCCGCGAGGGCGATGTCGGCGGCGACTATGACCATCTCGCCCGCGTGCTCGAATGGTCTGCGGGCGGCGACAACGATGCCGGCGGGGGCGACGGCGAATGAGCGCACCGATCATCGTTCCGGACGATACGCGCAAGGCTCAGGGGCTCGCTTCCGAGCCAAAGCTATCGGCGTGGGTGTCCGCCAATGCCGGCTCGGGTAAGACGCATGTGCTGGCAAGCCGGGTGATGCGGCTCCTGCTCGAAGGTGCCGACCCGTCGCGCATCCTTTGCCTTACCTATACCCGTGCCGCCGCCGCCAACATGGCGACGCGCGTGTTCAAGAACCTGTCCGGCTGGGCGACGCTGCCCGACGCGGAGCTTGCCAAAGCGATCGAGGAGCTCGATGGCAAGACGCCGACGCCATCGCGGCTGAAGCGCGCCCGGCGGCTGTTTGCCCGCGCGCTCGAAACGCCGGGCGGCCTGAAGATCCAGACCATCCATGCCTTCTGCGAGGCGGTGCTGCATCAGTTCCCGCTCGAAGCCAACATCGCCGGCCATTTTGAGCTGCTGGACAGCCAGATGGAGGAAGCGCTGGTCGCCGAGGCGCGGCGCGAGATGATCGCGCGCGCCACCGAAGGCAACGAACCGGGTCTGGCGGACGCCTTCGCGACGGTCCTGCAGCGCGGCGGCGAGGCGGGGCTGGAAACGCTGCTCGCCAACATCGTCGGCAAGCGCGATGCGCTGCGCCGCTTCATCGAGCAGATCGGCACCGGCGACGGCCACTTCCACGCCCTGTTCGAGGAGTTCGGCTTCGGCCCGAGCGATACCCGCGCCGCGCTGGCGGCGAGCCTCTGGCCCGACCACTATTTTACGCCGGTCCTCTGCGGCAACATCGGTTCCAAAGCATCCACAGCCGGCAAAACAAACGCACTTTCGTTCGCGGAAAACTTCGGCAAGGCGTGCGGGACGACCGACGCGCTCGACCGGCTGGAATATCTCAAGAAGGCGTTCTTCTCGGGCTCCGGCTCTTCCTTCAAGCCGCGCGCGGCAAAGACCATCATGGCGAAGGGCGTCGGCGAGCATTTCCCGGAGTTCCCGGACGAGTTCGAGCGCTACTGCCAGGAAATCACGCGTGTGCTCGACCGCGTCGAGCTGCTCGGCATGCTGGAGGACACGCGAGCCGCCCTTGTGCTGGCCGACTGGCTGATCCACCGCTACGAGCGCCTGAAGAGCGCGCGCGGCTTCCTCGACTTCAACGACCTGATCGTGCGCACAGCCACGCTGCTGTCGCGCACGGACGCCGGCGCATGGGTGCAGTACAAGCTCGACAAGGGTATCGACCACATCCTGCTTGATGAGGCGCAGGACACCAGCCCCGACCAGTGGGCCGTGGTGCGGGCGCTCGCTGCCGAATTCTTTGCCGGCGAAGGATCCCGCGAAGGGGTGGTGCGTACCGTGTTCGCGGTGGGCGACGAGAAGCAGTCGATCTACTCGTTCCAGGGCGCGGAGCCGGAGGCCTTCGACCGCAGCGGCCGCGAGTTCCGCGAGCGCGTCGCCAACGCGCTGCAGCGCTTCGAGCACGTGCGCCTCACCCGCTCGTTCCGCTCGACCGAGGACGTGCTGGCTGCTGTCGACCTCGTCTTCTCTGAGCCTGAGCACCGCGACGGTCTCACGCAGGATCCCGAGCCGATCCAGCACCTTGCCATCCGCGCCAACCAGCCCGGCCATGTCGAACTGTGGCCGTCGCTCGGCCCCGTCGATGTCGAGGAGCCGGAGGACTGGACGCAGGCCGTCGATCACGCCTCGGCGCCAGCGGTGCGGCTCGCCGAACAGATCGCGCGCACCATTGACCACTGGCTGCGCACCGGCAACCGGATCGAGGGACGCGGGCGCAAGGTGCGGCCCGGGGACATCATGGTGCTGGTGAGGAAGCGCGACCGCTTCATCCATGCGCTGTCGCGGGAGCTGAAGAACCGGCAGATCCCGGTCGCGGGCGCCGACCGCATCCTGCTGACCGGCCATATCGCCGTGCAGGACCTGCTCGCCGCCGCGCGGGTTGCGCTGCAGCCCGACGACGACCTTTCGCTCGCGGCACTGCTAAAAAGTCCTGCCTTCGGTCTCGACGAGAACGAGCTGTTCGAACTCGCCGCAAAGCGCCAGGGGGTGGAGTCGCTGCTGATCGCGCTGCGGCGCGCGGAACGGCACAAGGACGTCTGGGACACGCTGGCGCGCTGGCGCAACGAAGCCGGCTACCGCAAGCCGTTCGAGTTCTTCTCCAACCTGCTCGCGCGCG
This sequence comes from Aminobacter sp. J41, assembly GCF_000526635.1. Classification (GTDB taxonomy): domain Bacteria; phylum Pseudomonadota; class Alphaproteobacteria; order Rhizobiales; family Rhizobiaceae; genus Aerobium. The sequence continues at coordinate 34,093 of NZ_JAGL01000004.1, read as the reverse complement.
ATGGCCTGCGGCGCAAGCTGATCGCCCGTCTCGGTGCCGAAGCCGGCGATGTGGTGGACGAGTTCCTGAACTTCTGCCTTGCGGCCGAACGCACCGGCGTCACCCAGCTTGAGGCGCTGGTCGCGCTGCTCGACCGTGGCGGCCCGGAAGTGAAGCGCGAGATGGACCAGACGCGCGGCGAGGTCCGCATCATGACCGCGCACGCCTCGAAGGGTCTGGAAGCGCCGATCGTGTTCCTCGTCGACAGCGGCGGCGAACCCTTCGTCGACAGCCACATGCCGCGGTTGATGCCGTTCAGCGCCCCGACGCGTGGCTGGCACGGCGACGGCTTCCTCTGGCGCGCCGGCTCCGGCCGCGCCAATTCGTTCTCGGCAAAGCTTGCCGACGAAGCCAAGCGCAAGGCCGAGCAGGAATACCGGCGCTTGCTCTATGTCGGCATGACCCGCGCCGAGGACCGGCTGATCGTCTGCGGCTATCATGGCAAGCGCGGCCAGAAGGACGGCAGCTGGCACCAGATGGTGCAGAAGACGCTGTGCAAGTCACCGCACACAAAGGAGATCCAGCATCCGGCAACGAACGAGACGGTGCTGCGCTATCAGGTAACACCACCGCTGCAGCAGCACGAGCCGGATAAGCCGGAGGAGGCCGCCGTCGCGGAGCTGCCGCCGCTGCCAGCTGAACTTTTGTCGACGCCGCCCGCCCCACCGCCGCTGCCACGGCCACTGTCGCCCTCGGGTGCCGGTGCGATGATCGAGCCGGAACCGGTCGAGATGGTGAAGCTGCGCTCGCCGGTTCTCGATGCAGTCAACGAGCCATCCTTTGCCATTGAGCGCGGCACCGCTGCCCACCGGCTGCTGCAGATACTGCCCTCGATCGAGCGCGAGCGCCGCGCGTCCGCCGCCGAACGCTACCTCGCGCGCATCGGCCAGTCCTGGCCGGAGGGCGAGCGCGAAAAGCTCTGGGCGTCTGTCGACGCGATCCTCGAGACGCCGGAATTCGCCTCGCTGTTCTCGCCCGGCTCACGGGCGGAAGTCTCGGTCACGGGCCGGGTGAAGCTCGGCGAGACCGAGCGCGCCATCTCGGGCAAGATCGACCGGCTGATCGTCGATGGCGAGAGCGTACTCATCATCGACTACAAGACCAACCGGCCGCCGCCGTCGGTTGCGACAGAACTCCCGCAAGGGCACGTGGCGCAAATGGCGCTCTATCGCGAACTGCTCAAGCCGATCTATCCCGGCAAGCAAATTCGTGCTGCTTTGATCTACACAGAGACACCAATACTTATCCCCGTGCCGGACGAGATGATGGACGGTGCGCTTGCTCGACTCACGTCAGCGTGAGACAAGAGGCGTTGAAACACGCTGACGCGTGCCCCACATTCCAGCCTCACGAATTGTCTCAGGGAGATTCCCCATGGCCACCGTCACCATCGACAAGAACAACTTCCAGTCCGACGTGCTGCAGGCTTCCGAGCCGGTCGTCGTCGACTTCTGGGCCGAGTGGTGCGGTCCGTGCAAGATGATCGCTCCGGCGCTCGAGGAGATCGCAACGGAACTCTCCGGCAAGGTCAAGGTTGCCAAGATCAACATCGACGAGAACCCGGAACTGGCTGCCCAGTACGGCGTCCGCTCGATCCCGACCCTGATGCTCTTCAAGGACGGCGAAGTGGCTGACATGAAGGTGGGTGCGGCTCCGAAGACCGCCCTGTCGGCCTGGATCGGCAGCGCCGTCGCCTGATCGGCAGCATACGGAACAGGAAAAAGGCGGGTCAAAAGCCCGCCTTTTTCTTTGCCGCAAGGTGAAGTCCCGGCCTGACGATGCTCGTCTCAGGATGCCGAGTGCATCGGGTCCATGCCGCGAGGTCGAAGCTGCCATGTGCCGCAGCATGCCGAAATGGCGCCGCCTCGCCGGGGTGAATCGCGGTCTCAATCTCTACGACGGAAGCCGCAACGTCAGGCTTTAATGATGGTGGCCGCAGCCGCAGTTCGGACCATGATAATGATGGTGATGATGGTCATGGCCGTGATCATGGTCGTGGTGATGATGCCCGTGGTCGTGCGCATGAACGTGGCCATGGCCGCGGTGGGTGTTGGCAAGCGGGTGGAATGGCGCGGCTATCTCGCGCACCTGTGCGCCCAGTTCGCGCAGCTCGTCGGCCATGCCGCTTTCGCGCAGGATCAGGATCCGCTCGGCGGTGATGTCGACGGCAAGATGATGATTGCCGATGTGCCAGCCGAGTTCGATCAGGTGCGCGGCGTCGCGGCCGGTGACCTCGATGAGTTCCTCGTCCGCATCCGCGATCTCGACGGTACTGTTGTCTTCCATCACCAGCCGGTCGCCAGCACGCAGTTCGACGGGCTGGAGCAGGTCGACCAGAACCTTGTCGCCATTGGTCAGCGCCAGCACCTTGCGGCGCAGGTGCCGCTCGTCATGCGCCAGGGCGATCGTGCCGCTGGCTGGCGCGGCATTGGCCGGAACCTCGGCTGAACGCAGCACCTTTTCAGCACGCGGAAGCTTGGTGAAGTCCGTCTTGATGTCGAGTTTCATGTGCCTTGCGCGCCTCTCTGGTCGTCCGCCCGCCGGATGCGGGCACAGACTTGGAGATATGCCTTCGCGGCGCGCAAGTCGATAGCGAGCGTGTTTGCCTGACGTCAGGCAGGCAGGACGGCCGTTGCCTCGATCTCGACCTTCGCCTCGTCCTCGATGAGGGCAACTACCTGCACCATGGTCATCGCCGGGAAATGCTTGCCCATCACCGTGCGATAGGCCTCGCCGATGCCTTTCAGGTTGGCGAGGTAGTCCTTCTTGTCGGTGATGTACCAGGTCAGCCGCACGATGTGCTCCGGCTTGCCGCCGGCCTCCGCCAGCACGTCGACGATGTTCTGCAGCGCCTGGCGGATCTGCCCTGCAAGCTCCTTTTCCTCGAACACCTGCTGCCCGTTCCAGCCGATCTGCCCGCCGATCCAGACGGTCCGGCCTTCGGCAAGGACCCCGTTGGCGTAGCCCGAGGCCTTCTTCCAGCTGGCCGGATGCAGGATCTGATGCGGGCATTCAGTCATGGTTTCTCCTCCGATAAGCAGGTCTACGCCTGCTTCTCTAAATGTGGTCAGACGCCGAGATAGCGGTCCTGAAGTTCTCGCGTGAGCTGATCGGGCGTGCCGCGCCACACGGTCGTGCCTTTTTCCAGCACGAAGCAGCGGTCGGCGCAGGGCAAGAGCTCGGACAGGGTCTTGTCGACGATCAGGATCGACTGTCCTTCCGCCTTGAGGGTGCGGATCACCGCCCAGATATCGTTGCGGATGACGGGCGCCAGGCCCTCAGTCGCCTCGTCGAGAATGAGCAGGCTCGGATTGGTCATCAGCGCGCGGCCGATCGCCAGCATCTGCTGCTCGCCACCCGAAAGTGTCTTCGCCATCTGGTCACGGCGCTCGGCAAGGCGCGGGAACAGGCGATTGATCTCGTCGAGCGTCCAGCGGCCCGGCCGCGCGGCGGCGACGAGGTTCTCCGCGACCGTGAGGTTGGGGAAGCAGCGCCGCCCCTCCGGCACCAGTCCGAGGCCGAGACGTGCGATCTTGAACGGCGCCATGGTGCGGATTTCGCGCCCCTGGAAGCTCACGCTTCCCGCCCGCGCCGGCGTCAGCGCCATGATCGAGCGGATGGTGGTGGTCTTGCCCATGCCGTTGCGGCCCATGAGGGCGACGACCTCACCCTCGGCTACGTCCAGCTCGACGCCGAACAGCGCCTGGCTCGCGCCATAGAAGGTTTCGAGGCCTTTGATCTCAAGCAGCATGGCGTGCCTCGGTCTGGAAATGTCGGCGGGATTTTCTACCCCCACCCCTTACCCCTCCCCACAAGGGGGAGGGGGATTCTGGGAAGTCTCGGCCGTCCTGAATGTCTTGGTTGCGGGCCACGGTCACCTTGGCCTGCCGTTCAACCAGATAAGCCAGGCGAATTCCTTTGCCCGGGAGAAACGCCGCATCAAGGTCTCCCCTCCCCCTTGTAGGGAGGGGTATGGGGTGGGGGTAAACCGCGCCCGGCATAAAGGTCGTCCTGCGGCTCATTCCATATCCCCCAGATAGGCGCGGCGGACTTCCGGATTGTTGCGGATGTCGTCGACGCTGCCGGAGGCAATGATGCGGCCGTAGACCAGCACCGAGATGCGGTCGGCAAGAGCGAACACGGCGTCCATGTCGTGCTCGACCAGCAGGATCGGCGCTTCGTGCCGCAGGCCGTCGAGGAAGCCGGTCAATTGGCGCGAGCCTTCCGGCCCCATGCCCGCCATCGGCTCGTCAAGCAGGAATGCCTTGGAATCCAGCGCCAGCGCGATCGCGATCTCGAGCTGGCGGCGTTCGCCATGCGACAGTTCCGCGGCCGGGACATGCGCGCGGTCCTTGAGGCCGACGCGCTCGAGCGCCGCCATCGCCGGCTCGGTCAGGCTCTTGTCGCGCATCACCGGCTTGAAGAAGCGGAAGCTCGAGCCCTGCTTCGACTGGACGGCCAGCATCACGTTGCGCAGCGCCGAAAATTCGGTGGCGAGCGACGAAACCTGGAACGAGCGGCCAAGGCCCATGCGGGCGCGCTCGGCAACGCCAAGCTGGTTGACCGTCTGACCGAGGAAGCGGACTTCGCCGGCATCCGGCTTCAGCGTGCCAGCGATCTGGTGGATCAGCGTCGATTTGCCCGCGCCGTTCGGGCCGATCAGCGCGTGGATTTCGCCGGGCCGAAGGTCGAGCGACACGCCGTCGGTTGCCTTCAGCGCCCCGAAGGTCTTGCGCAGGTCGCGGATGTCGAGAACGGGCTCAGCCATGGCGCTGCCTCCCTGCAACAAGGCCGATCAGGCCGCCGCGCGCAAACAGGACGACGCCGAGGAGGAGCAGTCCGAGGAAGAACTGCCAGCGCTCGGTGAGGCCCCCAAGCAGGAACTCGAACATCACGAACAGCATCGCGCCGGCCAGCGGCCCGGCAAGGCGCCCGACGCCGCCGAGGATGATGAGGACGATCAGCTCGCCCGACATGTGCCAGGACAGCATCGACGGGCTGACGAAGCGGTTGAGGTCGGCATAGAGCGCGCCGGCAAGCGCCGTGATCATGCCCGAGACGATGAAGGCGACTAGGCGGATGCGGAACGGAGCAATGCCGACCGAGGCAACGCGCACTTCGTTCTGCCGTGCGGCCTGGAGTGCAGCCCCGAAGCGCGAGTTCTTGATCAGCGCGAAGAGGATGAGCGCCACCACCAGCACCCCGAAGCAGATCAGGAAGTAGTTGATCGGCACCATGGTGTTCACGCCCGGAAACTGGTTGCGCACCAGGATCGACAGTCCGTCCTCGCCGCCATAGGCCGGCCAGGAGATGGCGAAGTAGAAGGTCATCTGCGCGAAGGCTAGCGTGATCATGATGAAGTAGACGCCCGAGGTGCGCAGCGAGATCGCGCCGATCGCAGCCGCGAGCACTCCCGCCACCAGCATCGCGACGATCCAGATCGCCAGCATCTGGTTGGAGGCGGGGAGGGCAAACAGGCCGAAGTTGAGCGGCTGCATCGACATGGCGTGGCTCGCCATGATGCCGGCGATGTAGCCGCCGACGCCGAAGAAGGCGGCGTGGCCGAACGAGACCAGCCCGCCGAGGCCAAGCGCGACATTGAGGCCGACCGCGGCAAGGCCGAGGATCGCCATGCGCGTCGCCAGCGTCACGTAAAACGGGTTGCCGAAATTGATCGCCGCGTAAGGAATCGCGAGCAGCAGGGCGAGAAGGGCAAGGGAAATCCAGTTTTCGCGCGAAAGGCTCATCGCATCACCCTTTCGCTGCCGGGAACAGGCCCTGCGGACGAACCGCGAGCACCACCGCCATGACGATGTAGATCAGCATCGAGGCGAGCGCACCGCCGACGATGCCGGCCTGAGAAGCATTCATGAACAGTCCGAAGAGCTGCGGCAGCAGGAAGCGGCCCATCGTGTCGACGACGCCGACGAGCAATGCGCCAACCAGCGCGCCCTTGATCGAGCCGATGCCGCCGATGACGATCACGACGAAGGCGAGGATCAGCGCCGGCTCGCCCATGCCGACCTGCACCGACTGCAGCGCGCCGACCATGGCGCCTGCAAGGCCGGCGAGCGCGGCACCCAGCGCAAACACCACCGTGTAGAGCGTGCGGATGTCGACGCCGAGCGCGCCGATCATCTCGCGGTCGGACTCGCCGGCGCGGATGCGCATGCCAAGGCGGGTCCGGGTGATGAGAAGATAGAGGCCGATGGCGACCAACGCGCCGACGCCAATGATGGCGAGGCGGTAGAGCTGGTAGCGCGAGCCGCCCGGCAGCGGCACCGTGCCCTGCAGCAGCGGCGGAATGTCGAGATAGAGCGGGAACGAGCCGAACAGCCAGCGCGTGCCTTCGGAGAATATCAGGATCAGCGCGAAGGTCGCCAGCACTTGATCGAGGTGGTCACGCTGGTAGAGCCGCCGGATGACGAGGATCTCGATGATCGCGCCCGCGGCTGCGGCGGCTGCCAGGCTGGCGACCAGGCCGAGCCAGAACGAGCCGGTTTGCGCGGCGACGATCGCGCAGGCGAATGCGCCGACCATGTAGAGCGAGCCATGGGCGAGGTTGATCAGGCCCATGACGCCGAAGATCAGCGTCAGTCCTGCGGCCATGAGAAACAGCATCACGCCGAGCTGCAGCCCGTTGAGAAGCTGTTCGATGAAAAGCGCGGTTTGCAAGGGTCGAATGTCCCTTCGACTGCAGGTCTCGTTTTTGTCGGCATCGCGGCGCCCCCCACCCCTAACCCCACCCCACAAGGGGGAGGGGGATCAGGTAGGTGCATGTCAGCCGCGATGACCGGTCAGGCATGTCTCCCAGTTCCCTCCCCCTTGTGGGGAGGGGTAGGGGTGGGGGTATCTGTCACGCGATATCCTTCGCGGATGACACTCCCAACGCCTGTACTTTTGTCAGCCCTCGCTTACTTCATCGAGCACTGGTCGACATAGGCGTCGCCGTGATCGGTGAATGCGGTGGCGATGATCTTGTTGGTCAGCACGTCGCCATCCTTCACAACCTCGCGGACATAGATGTCCTGGATCGGGTGGTTGTTGGTGTTGAAGGAGAACTTGCCGCGGACCGACTCGAACTCGGCAGCTTTGAGCGCTGCACGGAACGCGTCGGCGTCCTTGACGCTTGCTTTCTGCGCGGCGGAGACGACGAGGAGGCCGGTATCATAGGCCTGTGCCGCATAAATCGACGGCAGGCGGCCGTACTCGGCCTTGAAGGTGTCGACGAACTTCTTCGAAGCCGGGTTGTCGAGATCCTGCGACCAGGAAGCCGAGTTCTTCACGCCCAGCGCTGCATCGCCGATCGCCGGCAGCACGTCCTGGCTGAATGAGAAGCCCGGGCCGATGACCGGAATGTCGACGCCCGACTGCGCGTACTGCTTCATGAACGAGATGCCCATGCCGCCCGGCAGGAAGATGAACAGCGAGTCGGCGCCCGAAGCGCGGATCTGCGCGATCTCGGCGGCGTAGTCGGTCTGGCCGACCTGGGTGTAGACCTCACCGGCGAGCTCGTTCTTGTAGTAGCGCTTGAAGCCGGTCAGCGAGTCGGTGCCGGCCGGGTAGTTCGGCGCCATGATGAAGGTCTTCTTGTACGTCTGGTTGGCGTACTGACCCATCGCCTCGTGGAAGTTGTCGTTCTGGTAGGCGACGTTGAAGTAGTTCTGGTGGCACTGCGCGCCAGCGAGCGGCGACGGACCGGCATTGACCGAGATGTAGAACTTGTCCTGCGCGACGGCGCTCGGCACGACCGCCATGGCGAGGTTCGACCAGATGATGCCGGTCAGGATGTCGACCTGGTCGGACTGGATCATCTTGTCGGCGATCTGGACCGCGAGCTCCGGCTTCTGGCCGTCGTCCTCGACCACGACCTCGATTTCCTTCGCAGCGTCGCCGGCGTTCTTCAGCGCCAGCAGAAAGCCGTCGCGTGCATCGACGCCGAGACCTGCGCCGCCGCCCGAAAGCGTGGTGATGACGCCGACCTTGATTGGATCAGCGGCGGCCACCCCGGCGACGCTGATGGCAAGCGCGGCTACGCTTGCGGCAAGAAGCTTTTTCATTCTCAACTCCCGTTGTTACCTGGCACCCTCTGGGGTCCCACACGATGCTCAAAATTTGGCCGCAACGCCAGTCTGCGGCAGTCTTTTTGTTGGGCTGTTATGCAGCCAGGTTCCCCTTGTCCAGCTTCATGTTCCGCCCAGCTCGCGCAGGCGGAAGCGCTGGATCTTTCCGGTTGCTGTTTTTGGCAGCGCGTCGACGAATTTTATCGACCGAGGATATTTGTAGGGCGCGATGGTCGCCTTCACGTGCTCCTGCAGGAGCCGCATCGTTTCGTCGGTGCGCGGCGCCCCTTCCGCCAGCACCACATGCGCCTGGACGACCTGCCCGCGCTCCTCGTCCGGCGCGCCGATCACCGCGCATTCGACCACAAGGTCGTGCGAAAGCAGCGCGGCCTCGACCTCGGGGCCGGCGATGTTGTAGCCGGCCGAGACGATCATGTCGTCGGCGCGCGCGGCGAAGTGGAAGCGGCCGTCCTCGTCCTGGTAGAAGGCATCGCCCGTGAGGTTCCACCCGTCGCGGACATACTCGCGCTGGCGCTCGTCTGCGAGATAGCGGCAACCGGTCGGCCCGCGCACCGCGAGACGCCCCACCGTGCCGCGCGGCACCTCGTTCATGTCGAGATCGACGATCTTTGCCTCGTAGCCGCCGACCGGACGACCGGTGGTGCCGGGCGCGTGGTCGTTCAGCCTGTTGGTGATGAAGATGTGGAGCATCTCGGTCGAGCCGATGCCGTCGAGGATCGGCTTGCCAGTCTTGCGGGTCCATTCCTCGTAGACCGGGGCGGGCAGCGTCTCGCCCGCGGAAACCGCGATGCGCAGCGACGACAGGTCCGCTCCTTCGTCCATTGCCTTCATCATCGCCCGGTAGGCGGTCGGCGCGGTGAAGGAAATCGTCGCCCGGTACTTCTCGATGATCTCGATCATGTTGGGCGGTGTCGCGCTTTCGAGCAGCGTCGCGGCGGCGCCGAAGCGCAGCGGGAACACGGCAAGCCCGCCGAGGCCGAAAGTGAAGGCAAGTGGCGGCGAGCCGACGAACACGTCGTCCGGCGTCACGTTCAACACTTCCTTTGCGTAGCCGTCGGCGATGATCAGCACGTCGCGGTGGAAGTGCATGGTCGCCTTGGGAACGCCCGTGGTGCCGGAGGTGAAGCCGAGCAGGCAGACGTCGTCGCGTCCCGTCTTCACCGCCTCGAAGGTGACCGGCTTGTCGAGAGCGACGCGGTCGAGCTCGGCGTCATGGTTGGCGGTGCCGTCGAAGCCGACAACCTGCTTCAGGAAGCGGCTCTCCTTGGCGCAGGCGATCAGCTCGTCCTTGATGCGCGTGTCGCACAGGGCGAGCGAGATCTCCGCCTTGTCGACGATCTTGGCGAGCTCGCCCGCGCGCAGCATCGGCATGGTGTTGACGACGACCGCGCCCGCCTTCGTCGCGGCCAGCCAGCACGCCACCATCGCCGGATTGTTGGGTGAGCGGATCAGCACGCGGTTGCCGGGCTTCACGCCATAGTTCTCAACCAGAGCGCGGGCGAGGCGGTTGGTCCAGTCGGCCAGCTCCTTGTAGGTGCGCCGGCGCCCGTTGCCGATCAGCGCGGTGCGATCGCCAAAACCCTTCTCGACCAAACGGTCGGTGAGCTCGACGGCGCAGTTGATGTATTCCGGATATTCAAACCCCGCCTGCGGCAGCTCAGGCCACTGCGCGAATGGCGGGAGGTTGTCGCGACAGAAGGTGTCTACGTGCGCGCTGGGGCCAAGGTTCATGCTCGCCCCCCTGCTGAGGCGTGCGAGCGAGGCGACCCCCACCCCTTACCCCTCCCCACAAGGGGGAGGGGGATTCTGGGATGCCGAACCCGATTCTTCAGCGTTGTGAGAGGTGCTACCTCTCCCAATTCCCCTCCCCCTTGTGGGGAGGGGTAAGGGGTGGGGGTATTGCCGCGCCCAACCGCCGCCGTCTCGCGCAACCCGTCCTCGGTGATGCAGCCTACCTGGCTGCCAAACTGGCTCATTTCGTCATGCTCCCATTGTTTGCCGGGCGATCACCACCTTCTGGACGTCTGACGCGCCCTCGTAGATGCGGAGTGCCCGGATTTCCCGATAAAGGCTCTCGACGATGTGCCCCTTTTTCACACCGTCGCCGCCATGAAGCTGTACCGCCTTGTCGATCACGGACTGGGCCCGGTCGGTGGCGTAGAGTTTTGCCATTGCCGCCTCGCGGGTAACGCGCGCAGCCCCAGAATCCTTCGTCCACGCGGCGCGGTAGACGAGAAGTGCCGCCGCATCGACGTCGAGCGCCATTTCCGCGACATTGCCCTGCACCATCTGCAGGTCGAACAAAGGCGCGCCGAACAGCTGGCGCTGGCTGACGCGCGCCAGCGTCTCGTCGAGCGCGCGGCGGGCAAAACCGAGCGCCGCCGCGCCCACGGTCGAGCGGAACACGTCGAGCACCGACATGGCGATCTTGAACCCTTCGCCCGGCTTGCCGATCATCGCGGAGGCGGGAAGGCGCATATCATCGAAGACGAGCCGCGCCAGCGGATGCGGCGCAATCGTCTCCAGCCGCTCGGCGATCTTCAGGCCGAGCGTGTCGGCCGGCACGAGGAAGGCGGAAATTCCCTTCGCACCCGGGGCTTCGCCGGTGCGGGCAAAGACGCAGTAGAGATCGGCGATGCCGCCGTTGGAAATCCAGGTCTTTTCGCCGGAAAGGATGTAGTCGCCGCCATCGCGTGTCGCGGTCATTTCCATGTTGGCGACGTCCGAGCCCGAGCGCGGCTCGGTCAGCACGAAGGCGGAGATCGCCTTGCCGGTGCGGGTCTTTTCCAACCACCTCTGCTGCTCGGGCGTGCCGAACAGGCTGATCGCGCCGGTGCCAAGTCCCTGCATGGCGAAGGCGAAGTCGGCGAGCCCGTCATGCCGCGCCAGCGTCTCGCGCGAGATGCAAAGGGTGCGCACGTCGAGCGGTTGCGGATTGTTGGGGTCGATCGCCGTCGGCAGCAGGAACCCCGCCTCGCCGAGGGTTTCGACCAGCTTGCGGCAGGCCGCATCAACGTCATGGTGATCGACGGGAAGATTGGCCGCACACCATTCCTCCAGCCTTTCGGCATGCTCGCGATGGCGCTCCTCGAAGAACGGCCAGGAAAGGAAGCTGCGATCAGCCATGGGCAAGGCTCCTCGGGACGCCTGTGCGCGCTTGCCGGCGCTGGATCCTCCCCAGTTTACGGGGGAGGGGGACCATGCGCAGCATGGTGGAGGGGGCGAGGGTGAGCGCCAACGTGTCCGCTATCTCTCGTGCATTGCACGCCCCCTCCGGCGCTTCGCGCCACCTCCCCCGCTGCGCAGGGGAGGATCCGGGCGTCGCGCATGTGAGCATCGTCCGTGCCCATGTCATCGGCGTTCCGGCATGGATGCCCCGGTCAAGCCCGGGCATGACGAAGAAAGTCCGGTGCTCAGCCCAATCGCGACGCCCTTCGTTGTTCCGCAAACCTTCCCGCCTCGTCATCCTCGGGCTTGACCCGAGGATCCAGGCCTGACCGTTTCCGGCTTCGCGATTTCCTTGCCACCAGCGCTGGATCCTCCCCCGTTTACGGGGGAGGGGGACCATGCGCAGCATGGTGGAGGGGGCGGCGGTTCGCATCTCAGTTCCCTTCGAACACCGGTCGTTCCTTGGCGACGAAGGCGTGGTAGGCGCGCTCAAAATCCTTGGTCTGCATGCAGATCGCCTGCGCCTGCGCTTCGGCTTCGATCGCCTGTTCGAGCCCCATCGACCATTCCTGGTTGATCTGGGTCTTGGTGATGCCGTGCGCGAAGGTCGGGCCAGCGGCGATCTGCCTAGCCAGCCTGATCGCCTCGGCTTCGAGCTCGCCTGCCTCGATCAGCCGGTTGTAGAAGCCCCAGCGCTCGCCTTCGGCCGCGCTCATGGTGCGGCCGGTGTAGAGAAGCTCCGCGGCGCGGCCCTGGCCGATGATGCGCGGCAGCATCGCGCACGCGCCCATGTCGCAGCCAGCAAGGCCGACGCGAGTGAATAGGAATGCCGTCTTTGCCTCCGGCGTCGCGAGCCTCAAGTCCGAGGCCATGGCGATGATGGCGCCTGCGCCGACCGCCACGCCGTCGACCGCCGAGATTACCGGCTTGCCGCAGGCGATCATCGCCTTGACGAGGTCGCCGGTCATGCGGGTGAAGGCGAGCAGGCCCTTCATGTCCATGCCGACCAGCGGGCCGATGATGTCATGCACGTCGCCGCCCGAGCAGAAATTGCCGCCGTTCGGCAGGAAGACGACGACGTCCACATCATCCGCATAGGCCAGCGCGCGAAACGTGTCGCGCAGCTCGGCGTAGCTGTCGAAGGTCAGCGGGTTCTTGCGTTCCGGCCGGTTGAGCCGGATCGTCGCGGCACGGTCCTCGACCTGCCAGATGAAATGCTGCGGCTTGAGGCCGGCCATGTTGGTCAATGTTCGCTCTCCCAGTTGCTGCGGAACGCCTTCAGCATCGATGACAGCTCGCGCGCGTCGTCCTCGCTGATGTCGTGCAGGAGTTCCTCCACCCAGCTGCGGTGGGCTTCCGCCATTGCGGCAAAACGTTCGACGCCGGCATCGGTCAGCCGTACGATCGAGGTGCGGCGGTCGCCCTCGCGGCTCGAGCGGACAACGAGTCCCTCGCTCACCAGCCGGTCGACGATGCCGGTCACGTTGCCGTTCGAGACGAGCAGGAAGCGCGACAGGTCGCTCATCAGCATGCCCTCGCGTTCGCGGTAGAGCGCGGACATGACGTCGAAGCGCGGCAGCGTTGAATCGAACTCGCGCTTCAGCCGCTCGCGCAGCTCGCCCTCGACGATGCGCGCAACGCGCAGCAGCCGGATCCACAGGCGTAGCCGCTCGCGGTTGTTCTGCTGGGCAGCCGGCTCCGCAGCGGGTGCGTCCATCACTGCTCGCCTCCGGTGATCGCGATGGTCTGGCCGGTCACGGAGCGCGCGCCGTCCGAGCACAGCCACATGACGGCGTCGGCAACTTCCTGCGGCTCGATGATGCGTCCCTGCGGATTGCCGCGGGCGACTGCCTCCCGCGCGGTCTGCTCGTCGCGGCCGGTCTTCTCGATGATGTTGGCGATGGTGCGCTCGAGCATCGGCGTCTCAACATAGCCGGGGCAGACGGCGTTGACGGTCACCGGCGTGCGCGCGAGCTCGGCAGCCATTGAGCGCATCAGCCCGACGACGCCGTGCTTGGAGGCGGTATAGGCGGCGATGTACGGCGCGCCCTTGAGCCCGGCGATGGAGGCGATGAACACGATGCGTCCCCCACCAGCCCGCTTCATCGTGTCCATCGCCGGACGGACGGTCAGAAACGCGCCCGTCAAGTTGACCGCCAGTGTCTGCTGCCACATCGCCAGCGAGGTCTTGCCCACCGGCGCGCTGGTGGCGATGCCGGCATTGGCGATGATGACATCGAAATTGCCGCGCGCCGCCTGTGCGGTTTCGTAGAGCGCGGCAACGGAGTCTTCGTCAGTGACGTCGCAGGTGAGCGTATGGATGCGCGGATTGCGCGATGCCACCTTTTCGAGCGGCTCTATGTTGCGCCCGCAGATGGTGACTTCCATTCCGGCGCCCGCAAGGCTTTCCGCGATCGCCTGCCCGATACCGGTACCGCCGCCCGTTACCAATGCGTGCTTGAATCTCGTCATGCGGAAATCTCCGAATTGGGGCGGCTGGCCATCATCACACCTTCCCCGTCATCAGCTCCGGCCCGCGTTCGGCGAGGCGGTAGAGCTGGTCGCGGCCGGGCAGGTACGGGTTCGGCCAGGTCACGCCCTTGTCGCCGAGCTTCGCGGCCGCATGCAGCGTCCAGTAGGGATCCGCGAGGTGCGGGCGGGCGAGGCAGACGAGGTCGGCGCGGCCGGCCATCAGGATCGAGTTGACGTGATCCGGCTCGTAGATGTTGCCGACCGCCATGGTCGCCATGCCGGTCTCGTTGCGGATCCGGTCGGAGAACGGCGTCTGGAACATGCGGCCATAAACGGGGCGCGCGCGCTTCGAGGTCTGGCCGGCCGAGACGTCGCAGATGTCGACGCCGGCAGCCTGCAGCATCCGGGCGATCTCGACCGCCTCCTGCGGCGTCACGCCCTCGTCGCCGACCCAGTCATTGGCCGAGATGCGCACCGAAATCGGCTTGTCGTCGGACCAGACGGCGCGCACAGCGTGGAACACCTCTAGCGGGAACCGCATGCGGTTTTCCAGCGAGCCGCCATATTCGTCGGTGCGCAAATTGGTGAGCGGCGAGATGAAGGACGACAGCAGGTAGCCGTGCGCCATGTGCAGCTCCAGCATGTCGAAGCCGCAGCGGTTCGCCATCTCGGCGGAAGCGACGAACTGGTCGCGCACCATGTCCATGTCGGCGCGGTCCATCGCCTTCGGCACCTGGTTGCCTTCCTGCCACGGTGTCGCCGAGGCTGAGATCAGCGGCCAGTTGCCTTCGGGCAGCGGGCAGTCGGCATCTTCCCAGCCGACCTGAGTCGAACCCTTGGCGCCGGAATGACCGAGCTGCGCGCAGACTTTTGCGGTCGTCTCGTTATGGACGAAGTCGACGATGCGCTTCCACGCCGCCTCGTGCTCCGGCTTGTAGAAGCCGGGGCAGCCCGGCGTGATGCGCCCCTCGGGTGACACGCACGTCATCTCGATGGTGACGAGGCCAGCGCCGCCCTTGGCCCGCTCGCCATAATGGACGAGGTGCCAGTCCGTCGGCGTGCCGTCGACGGCCTTGTACTGCGCCATCGGCGAGACGACGATGCGGTTCTTGAGCTCCAGCCCGCGCAGCCGGAAGGGTGCGAACATCGGCGCGCGCTGCGTGCAGTGCGGGGCACCGGCCTTCTGCTGGAACCATTTTTCGGCGTCGCCGAGCCAGCTGGCGTCGCGCAGGCGCAAATTCTCGTGGCTGATGCGCTGCGAACGCGTCAGCAGCGCGTAGTTGAACTGCACCGGGTCGAGGTCGAGATAGCGTTCGACCTCCTCGAACCACTCCATCGAGTTGCGCGCCGCCGACTGCAGCCGCAGCACCTGCGTGCGCCGTGCGTCCTCATACTTGGCGAACGCTGCCTCGAGCGTGGGCTCCGAGTGGAGATAGTCGGCAAGCGCAATGGCTGATTCCAGCGCGAGCTTGCTGCCCGAGCCAATCGAGAAATGGGCGGTCGCTGCCGCGTCGCCCATCAGCACGACGTTCTTGTAGGACCATCGCTCGCACAGCACCCGCGGAAAGTTGATCCAGGCCGAACCGCGAATGTGGTTGGCGTTCGACATCAGGCTGTGGCCGCCGAGGTGGTCCCTGAAGATCCGTTCGCAGGTGGCGATCGACTCTTCCTTGGTCATCTCGCCGAAGCCGAACTTCTCCCAGGTCTGCTGCGTGCACTCGACGATGAAAGTCGCCGTGTCGGCATCGAACTGGTAGGCGTGCGCCCACACCCAGCCGTGCTCGGTCTTCTCGAAGATGAAGGTGAAAGCGTCATCGAACTTCTGGCGCGTGCCGAGCCAGACGAATTTGCACTTGCGCACGTCGATGTCCGGCCTGAAGTGCTCGGCAAAGGTGGCGCGGGTTTTTGAGTTGAGGCCGTCGGCGGCAAGGACGAGGTCGTAGCGCGCCATCAGCTCTTCGTGGTCCTCGACCTCCGTCTGGAAGCGCAGGTCAACGCCGAGCTCGCGGGCACGCTCCTGCAACAGGATCAGCAGCCGCATACGGCCGATGCCGCAGAAGCCGTGGCCGGTCGAGACCGTGCGCACGCCCTTGTGAACGACCGCGATGTCGTCCCAGTAGGCGAAGTGTTCGCGGATTGCTGCTGCGCTCTTTTCGTCGTTGGCGGCAAGATTATCGAGGGTCTCGTCGGATAGAACCACACCCCAGCCGAAGGTGTCGTCGGGCCGGTTTCGCTCGAAGACTGTGACCTCATGCGAGGGATCACGCAACTTCATCGAGATGGCGAAATACAGACCCGCAGGCCCGCCGCCAAGGACGGCAACCTTCATTCTCCGCGTTCCCCAATATTGTGTTTTTTATTCTGTAAGGCAGGATGACACTGAAAAGGGCATCCTTCAAGCATAAAACTTCAAGGTTGAAATATTTCTGGCTGGACAGGAATGCGGCGTCTGCGCGATTGGTCTTGCGGTTCAAGGGGAGCAGCGCCGCATGATCTTTCACCGCATTACCGACTGGGATGACGCCTACGCGAATGCGCCCAACATTCCGCGCGGCGAGGAATGGCCGCAGCGCTGGGCCGACCTCTCCGGACCCTTCCGTACCAAGATGGAGGAAGCAGGCCGCGCCAAGCTCGCGCTGAGCTATGGCGAGCGTCCACGCAACCTGTTCGATCTGTTCCTCCCGGAAGGAGCACCGAAGGGCCTGGTCATCTTCATCCATGGCGGCTTCTGGATGAAGCTCGACGGGACGATCTTTTCGCATCTCGCTGAAGGGCCGATGGCACATGGCTTTGCGGTGGCGGTGCCCAGCTACACGCTCTGTCCCGACATCCGCATTTCCGGCATCGTCAAGGAGATCGGCGCGGCGGTGGAAGCTGCGGCGGCGCTGGTCGAAGGTCCCATATATCTTACCGGCCATTCCGCGGGTGGGCATCTTGCAACACGGATGATCTGCACCAATTCGCCGCTCGGCGAAGAGACACGCGCGCGCATCGCCGACGTCGTCTCGATCTCGGGCGTGCACGACCTTCGCCCGCTCCTCAACACGAAGATGAATGCGAGCCTTCACCTCGACGCGGCAGAGGCGCGGGCCGAAAGCCCGGTGCTGCTCGAGCCGGTCAGCGGCGCAAAGCTCTGCTGCTGGGTCGGCGCGGGCGAGCGCTCCGAATTCATCCGCCAGAACGCGCTGCTTGCGAATGTCTGGACTGGCCTTGGTGCGACGGCCATGACGGTGGAGGAACCCGACCGCCATCACTTCAACGTCGTTGATGGTCTTGCCGACCCGGAGCATGCGCTGACGCGCACGCTGCTGATGGGGTGACGGCGCACGTCAACTCTGGCAGATAGGACTGAGCAGTTTTTACCGGAGCAGGTTTGATGAGAGCGGTTTTCGTGCAGCTTCAGGTTTCGCCGGGCCGGACCTACGAGGTCGCCGACGAATTGTTCAAGCGCGAGGTCGCGTCGGAGCTTTACTCCACCAGCGGCGACTACGACCTCCTGATGAAGATCTACATCGAGGACGGCGTCGATATCGGCAAGTTCATCAACGACAACGTCGCCAACGTGCCGGGCATTGTCCGTTCGCTGACGACGCTGACTTTCAAGGCCTTCTGACGCGTCAGGCTGGCAGCCGCCAGCCTCTGCGCAGGTCGTCCGCGGAGGCGAGCGGACGGCCGGATGCCGCGCACCCGGCGGCAGTTGCGGCAACGATCGCCGCATTCGACGGCGCAATTGAGCCGTCGGGCAGCCAGAGATTGTTCTCGAAGCCGACGCGGGCATTGCCGCCGGCATGCGCCGCGCGGATCATGAACTGCGTTTCCTGCGGCCCGAAGGCGCACATCATCCACTGGTGCCGGGAAATGTTTGCGGCGATGTAGGCGTTGAGCTCGGCGTCGGTCGCGCCCTGCTCGGTGTAGCGGCCGGCGACCGCCAGCACCGCGAGCGGCCCCTCGGGGAGGATGCCGCGCGCGGCCAGCTGATCGAGCCGCGCCAGCTCGGCCGCCTCGTAGATGATGATCTGGTAGAGCGTGCCGGCCTTTTCGATCCGTTCGAACAGTGCCGCCGCCTCGCGCTCATCCTGACCTTCGGGCAGGATTTCGCGCAGTGCGATCGATACTGATTCCGGCGTCAACGCATCGATCACCGCAATCTGCTCCTGCGGCGTGTAGCGGCCGACGGCTTCTGTGGTGATCTGGATGACGAGACGGTCGCCGACGGTTTCCTTCACCGCCGCCACCGCCTCGCGGTAGAGGTCGGCATCCAGCGTATGGGCACCGTTTGTGTCGCGCACATGCAGGTGGATCATCGCCGCCCCTGCTTCCAGCGCTTCGGCGGCGTCGCGCGCGATTTCTGATGCAGTCATCGGCAGTCGCGGGTGATCGGCCTTGGTGCGGCGCGCTCCGTTGGGCGCAACGGCGATGGCAAAGGGCTTCGTCATCGGGACGTTCCTGTATTTCTGTTTGGTAACTTCAGGCGGTGGCGGCGCGAGGCAGGCGCGTGCGCCACAGGATCAACAGCATGATCGCGATGTTGAGCACGTTCCAGCCAATGCCATTGAGGAAGGCTGCGGCATACGAGCCGGTGACGTCGTAGATCCAGCCAGACATCCAGCCGCCGACCGCCATGCCGACGATGGTGGCGAGGATCACCAGACCAACGCGCTGACCAGCCTCGTGCGCCGGCAGATATTCGCGAATGATGATCGCATAGGCCGGAACGATGCCGCCCTGCGACAGGCCAAACACCAGCGAAACGATGTAGAGCGAGGCAAGCCCGTCGAATGGGATGTAAGCGGTGAGCGCCAGGCACTGCAGCACCGAGCCGATCAGCAGCGTCTTCACGCCGCCGATGTAGTCGGCGAGGAAGCCTGAGGCGAGGCGGCTGAACACGCCACCGACCAGCATCAGCGCCAGCATCTCAGCGCCGCGCGCGACGCCGAAGCCGAGGTCGACGCAGTAGGCAACGATGTGCACCTGCGGCATTGCCATAGCCATGCAGCAGCCGATGCCGGCAATCGCCAGCAGGAGCTGCAGCGCGCGCGGCGAGAGGTCGATCTGCCGTGGCGGTGCAACCTGAGGGGTGCCAGCCGGGGCGCCGACATGCGGCGCGCGCCGGCGCAGCATCAGGGCAAGCGGCAGCATGCCGACGAGGCAGGCAATGCCGATGACCGCATAGGTGAAGCGCCATCCCTCGCTGGTTATTGTCATCTGCATCAGGATCGGCCAGATGGCGCCGCCAAAATAGTTGCCGCTGGCGGCCGCCGCGACGGCAACGCCGCGGCGCTTGTCGAACCAGTGCGAAAGGTCGGCCATCAGTGGGCCGAAGGTCGCGGCAGCACCAAAGCCAACCAGCGCCTGCAGAATGGCAAACAGCCAGATGGAGGTGACGACCGCAGCAGCGATGTAGCCAAGGAACAGCGCTGCGGTTGCCAGCAGCAGCGGCACGACAATGCCGGCACGGTCGGCGAAGCGGCCAAGCCAGACATTGCCGATCGCGAAACCCACCATCGTCATCGTGTAGGGCAGCGAAGCCGAGGCGCGGTCGACGGCAAATTCCGCCTGCACTTCCGGCAGCACCACGACGACGGACCACATGCCGACGCTGCCGATGGTGCCGATCAGGATCGACAGGATGAGTCTAAGCCAGGCGTAGCGGCCGTCGATGTCCGGGTGGCGGGATGACTGAGGCATGAGGTTTCCTGTCGCAGCCTTAAACTGCTTCACAAATTTTCTGCTTTGATTAGGGCCCATCAATCCTGAGCTCGACAGCGCCACAGAAGGCTATCGACCGCGCCAGAAGGGAAGCGCTATTGCGGGTTCTTCCATTTGATGGAACAGCCGATCGAAGGGATTTGCTCCGCCGGGCCCTTGCCCGTGCGGGCGATTTCGATCATCGCCTCGACGAGGTCGCGCCTGAGATCCGCCGGCGCGTCGCGATGGCGTGAGGCATCCAGCCGTCCGCGATACTGCAGCCGCATGTCGGCGTCGAAGCCGAAGATGTCGGGCGTGCAAACCGCCCCGTAGGCGCGGGCGACCGACTGGTCTTCGTCGTAGAGGTAGGGGAAGCGCATGCGGTGTTCGCGTGCGAACAACTTCATGTTTTCAAAGGAATCTTCCGGGTAGGCGGTCGCATCGTTCGAGTTGATGGCGACGAAGCCGACGCCGTGTGCGTCGAGAAATGCAGCGTCCGCGACCATGCGTTCGATCTGCCCCTTCACATAGGGGCAGTGGTTGCAGATGAAGGCGATGACGAGACCGCCCGGACCGCAGTGGGCGGAAAGCTGGTGATCGTTACCGTCGACGCCGGGCAGGATTGCGTCGATCCCTTTCCAGCCGATGTTGCCGGCTTCTGCCGTCACTGCCATCTCGTCCTCCCTCCGGATGAAGTCGGACGCATCTTAGAGAAAAACGCGCGGCTGCGAACCTCTCCGCGGCGGGAAATCCCCGGCATGCAACCGGGCATTGCACGGCCGCAATGTAACATTGTGACTCGATAATTGTCCGGCAGGGTCCGATCCCTGCCTGATTCCCTTTCTACGCGCGGGTCCAGGTTCAACAATCAGGAGCACCCCGGCGCATGAAGGCATCAAAGGCCGTTACCCTCGCAGCAGCATTTCTCTCTCTCTCGGTGGTTCAAGCCGCGGCCCAATGTGGTGGTGCATCCTGGTATGCGCTCGGGTCCAAGACGGCTTCCGGCGAACGCATGAACCCCTCCGCCATGACGGCGGCGCACCGCTCTCTCCCCTTCGGATCAAAAATCAAGGTCACCAACCAGCGCAACGGCAAGTCGGTCGTGGTGCGGGTCAACGATCGCGGCCCGTTCATCAGCGGCCGGGTGATCGATCTGTCGAAGGCAGCCGCGGCGGAACTCGGGTTCATCCGGGCCGGGCACACGAAGATCTGCCTGCAGAAGGTCGGCTAGGGGTCAGACCGCAATACGGGAACGTTTCTTGACGCCATAGACTTCGTGAAGGAAGGCCATGGTGAGTTCCGAGTTGTTCGGTTTTCCGAACAGGTAGCCCTGCCCGCCGGTGCATCCGAATTCCGTCAGCCGCGCAGCCTGGGCATCGGTCTCGATGCCTTCGGCCACTACGTTCATGCCGAGCCCCTCGCACATGGCAAGAATGGCGCGGATGATGTGCTCCGACGGCTTGTCCTCGAGGATCGACGAGACGAAGGCGCGGTCGATCTTCAGCTTGTCGAACTGGAAGTCGCGCAGGCGTCCGAGCGAGGACTGACCGGTGCCGAAATCGTCGAGCGAGATGCGCATGCCGACGCCGCGCAATTCGCTGATGATCTTCTCGGCGGAGCTCGCGTCGGTCATCAGGCCGGTCTCGGTGATCTCGATCTCGAGCCGGCGCGGGTCGAACTGGTTGCGGGCGAGCATCGACAGCACCTGGTAGGCGGTGTTCTGGTCGACCAGCTGCGAGGGCGACAGGTTGAACGACAGGAATAGCTCGTCAGGCCACTGATTGGCGGCGCGCGTCGCCTTCTCCAGGAGCAGCTGGCTCAGCGATCCGATGATGCCGCGCTCCTCGGCAATCGGGATGAATACGTCCGGCGGCACGAAGCCGAGGTCGCGATCGGTCCAGCGTGCAAGTGCCTCGAAGCCGATGACGCGGCGGCTGCGCAGATCGACGATCGGCTGGAAGAACGGCTCGACCTCGCCGGCGGAAACGGCGCGGCGCAACGCCTGCTCGATGCGGGTGATGCGCTTGGCGGCTTCTTCCATCTCACGGGTGTAGACCACCACCTTGCCGCGCCCGGAGCGCTTGGCGTGGTAAAGCGCGGTTTCCGCCTTCGAGACCAGCGTCTCGGTGTTTTCATCGCATGAGAACAGGAGCGAGCAGCCGGCGGAGGCGGAGAGCCGCGCGGTGCGGTTGCCGACATCATAGGGAGCCGACAGGATCTCGATCAGCATGTTGGTGCGCTCGACGACTGCTTCTTCGCTGAACACCATCGGAAACAGGAAGGCAAACTCGTCTGCGCCTACGCGCGAGACCGTTGAATGCGGATCCATTGCCGCGCGCAGGCGCATCGCCACCTGCTGCAGGATGTCGTCACCCGCCTTGCGGCCGAACAGGTCGTTGATCGGCTTGAAGCCGTCGAGGTCGAGGATGCCGATCGCAAACGGCGCCGGGTCGTCGGCGCGCTCGACGATGAGGCGGTCGATCTTGTCGAAGAACCGCCGCAGATTGCCAAGACCCGTCAGCGGATCGGTGAAGGCAAGATCTGTACCCTCCGAAGCAACTGGTCCTATGGCAAACGGGTTCGGCATTGTCTCCCCTGACGCTAGGTACGTTTGGTTTCCCCCAGTGAGACCCTCTCACAAAAGTGTTTAGGAAGCGTATCGTTGCCGCAGATTTCCCTTTATTACCTGTCGCTTACATGAACCTGCCATATCAGCAGGGGTCCCGTTGCGGCAGATTGGAGCCAGTCGGGAGCCTGCCCGCCCGCAAGGCCGGCAACGAGCCCCTCGGGCGCCCATTCCACGAGCGCATTCGTCTCCGGATTACCGGGGCAGAGCGCGACGTAGTCGACACCCGCTTTCAGCGCGAGCTCCGCTGCTTCGTCAGCCTTCGCCATCATCAGGTCGAGATTGGCGAGATTGCCCTGCTGGTTGCGATGATAGGGGCCTGCAAGTACCCGGTGCGGAGTGTTGGCAAGCACCGATGAACCGAGATTGGAGATGACGGCGATGGTTCCCGGCGGCAGCGCGGCAGCGGCCGCATAGTCGGCATGGGCATAGCATTCCGACGCGGTTTCCCCGGCGGCCGCTTCTTCTTCCGACAGAAACGGCATCGCGACCAGCTGCCAGACGAGGTTCGCCGAGACGATCCACGACAGCACCATTGCGAACTGCGCCTTTTGCGTCTTGTCCCGCTCGGCGCGGGCGCGCGCGCCGCCAATCCAGGCCGCCAGCGCGATGGTTGCGAGGGGCACAGAGAAGGTCGAGCCGCGCACCTGCCAGATGCTGACGGCGAACGCCATGGCGAGGAAGGCGGTGACGATGAGCGCCTCGCGCCGCTTCTCTGCCCGCAGGATCATTCCGGCAAGCACCAGAAGGCCAAGCAAGGGCGTCACATAGACGGTCAGCAGTTTTGCCGGTTCGTCGTGCAGCAGCGCGACGAACGACTGCGCCTCGACCACGGAGCCCAGCCAGAATTCCTTCAGGCGCGGATCGAGACCGGCATAGGGATCTCCGAGGCACTGCGGAAATCCCGCAACGAGGATCGCGCCGCAAACCGCGCCCAGTGCCGCCAGCGCCATAAGCTGGCCAATCCACCGCGACTGCGGTGCCGGCGCAGAGGCAATGGCCGCGAGCCCCGCCCCGCCAAGGACGCCCAGCAGCGCCTGCGGCAGCGAGAAGGCGTCGCACGCTGCGGCGAAATAGGACTGCGGCGCGATCGTGCCGAAGAAGACGGCGGCGCAGGCAGCTGCAAAGCCCGCCCCGAAACGTCGGGCAATCCGTGCGCCGCTTTCTCCATCAAACAGGAACCATACCGCCGCGATGACGCAGGCCGCGGCCGCGTAAGGTGCGGCCTCCATGCCGACCGCGAGCATTCCCGCCGCACAGATTCCTGCCCATGCCGGGCGCTTGCCGTCGATCAGGCAGGCGATCGCGGCAAGGGTCAGCACCAGCTGAACGTTGTGATGGTCGAGCGCGCCGGGCCGGAACACGCCGACGAAATAGAGCGAAAGCCCGCCGAGGATGAAGCCGGGGAGGATCGCTGCTTCCCCGCCGAGCGCGCGGGCGGCACGAAAAATCAGGTAGAGCGAAGCCGCAAACAGGAGGCTCGGCCAGATGATGAGCGCCACCGTTTCGCCGAACAAGGTGACCAGCAGCGCAATCGGCGCGTCGACCAGCCGCGACCAGTGCATGGCAAAGCCGCCCTCGAGCCCCATCCGGTACTGCGTCGGATCGAACCAGCCTTGACCGGCAAGAAGATCGCGCACCTGTACGAGCCGCAGCACGCTGTCATTGTCGCCGCCGCTGTCAGCCAGCGAGGGAAATCCGCGTGCTGTATGGAAGGCTAGCATCGCGGCTGTGCCGGCAAGCGCCATCGCGGCATGGCCGAGGGCATTCGAGCGGGAATTCCCGCCTGCACAGACATTGGCAATATCCATACTGCTCCCCCACCTTTCCCGCTGCGAAGCCTAGCCCGCACCGCTTCAGAAAGGGTAAAGCCGCCGCCCGCCCTTGCCCGCCGCTCTAGGCAAGAGCGCCGCAAGCATCTAAATGCGGAGAGCATCAGGAACACGGGAAGGTCACATGTCGCTCAAGGTCGCGGTCCAGATGGACCACATCTCTACGGTCAACATCGCCGGGGATACCTCGTTCGCCCTGTCCCTTGAGGCGCAGCGCCGTGGCCACAAGCTCTATCACTACACGCCTGACCGCCTGACCATGCAGGATGGCCGCGTCTTCGCCCGCATCGAGGAGATGGAAGTCCGCGACGTGAAGGGCGACCACTACACGCTCGGCGAGCCGGTTCGCACTGACCTCTCCGAGATCGACGTGATCCTGCTGCGCCAGGACCCGCCCTTCGACATGAACTACATCACCACCACCCACATGCTGGAGCGCATTCACCCGAAGACGCTCGTGGTCAATGACCCGGCCTGGGTGCGCAACAGCCCGGAAAAGATCTTCGTCACCGAGTTCCCCGACCTGATGCCGGAGACGCTGATCACCAAGGATCCGCGCGAGGTCATGGAGTTCCGCGAAAAGTACGGCGACATCATCGTCAAGCCGCTCTACGGCAATGGCGGCGCAGGCATCTTCCACCTGCCGGAGGCTGACCGGAATCTCTCGTCGCTGCTCGAGATGTTCGGCCAGATGTTCCGCGAGCCGTTCATCGTCCAGCGCTACCTCAAGGACGTGCGCAAGGGCGACAAGCGCATCATCCTGATCGACGGCGAGCCGGTCGGCGCCATCAACCGCGTCCCGGCCGAGCATGATGCGCGTTCCAACATGCACGCCGGCGGCCGCGCCGAGCCGACCGAACTCACCGAGCGCGAGCGCGAAATCTGCGCCCGCATCGGCCCCTCGCTGCGCGAGCGCGGCTTCATCCTCGTCGGCATCGACGTGATCGGCGACTACATGACCGAAATCAACGTCACCTCGCCGACAGGCGTGCGCGAGGTCAAGCGCTTCGGCGGCGCCGACATTGCGGCGCTCTTCTGGGACGCGGTCGAAGCCAAGCGCTGAACTTTTCTTATCCGGGCAGGCGCGCCGTAAGGCGTCGCCCGCCGCCGTCCTTTCGCATCTCCCGCGCTGACCAGTAGAAATGCTGGAGACGTTGCTGCTTCAGAAGCAACGCATCAATAGTCGCGGCCAAATTTCCGAATGCATCAGGAACAAACGTTCCGCTAATGCAACCTCCTGCAACCTGCAAACAAAGTGTTCTGCAAATGTTCTTGTAAATTGGTTGTGCTTGTGCTTCTCTGAAGGCGTAAGGTTCCGTTCGGGGACACGCCGCCATGCGGCGAGGCAGGGGGCAGCATGATCGCACGCGTCACCACTGTCGCCTTCGAGGGCATCGAGGCCATTCCGGTCGATGTCCAGGTCATGGTCGCGCCCGGCAAGGTGGGCATGCAGATCGTCGGCCTCGCTGACAAGGCGGTGGCCGAAAGCCGCGAGCGGGTGCAGGCGGCGCTCCATGCCTCCGGCCTTGCCATGCCGGCCAAGCGCGTGACCGTGAACCTTGCGCCTGCCGATCTGCCGAAGGAAGGCAGCCATTATGACCTCCCGATTGCACTCGGCCTGATGGCCGCGCTCGGCGCGATCCCGCCGGATGCGCTCGCCGACTATGTCGTTGTCGGAGAACTCGCACTCGACGGCACCACCGCGCCGGTCGCCGGCGCTCTGCCTGCCGCGGTGGGCGCCAATGCGCTCGGCAAAGGGCTGATCTGCCCGCATGCCGTCGGTGCGGAGGCCGCATGGGCCGGCGCCGACATCGACATCCTCGCCCCGCGCAGCCTGATCGCGCTTGCCAACCACTTTCGCGGCCTGCAGGCGCTCTCGCGCCCCGAGCCCGCAATCCAGCCGCCGGCGTCGAACCTGCCCGACCTTGCCGACATCAAGGGGCAGGAGAGCGCCCGCCGCGCGCTGGAGATTGCGGCCGCTGGCGCGCATAATCTCTTAACGTTATGCACAAAAGACCCCCCCCCACACACACCTGGTTACCTGAGGCCATAGGGACAGGCTGACAAGTCGATACGTCGAGGGGGAGGTGCCCTTCCGCCAAACAGCCCACAGTCGTGCAAGGTTACCATTGACCATTGGGGGGAATTTAGTCACGCTTTAATACAGGGGAGAAAGTTTACTGCGGCAGGGTGGAAAACAATGTGAAACAATCTTTGCTTGTTCGTCAGATATTTGCCGAACTGCGGGCGGCACTTGGGCCAGAGGTTCCAACTAAGGAAGTTGCTCGGCTCACGGCAACAATCATGCGAGCTTACAAAGCCGCGCAAGATGGCTTCCCCGATGACTACGGCGAGCATGATGAGTCCAGGGCGCTCCACTATATGCCGGTCGACCAGGCATTCAGACAAGGATGGCGGCTAGTTCGCCTGGAGCGAGAGACGTTCGACTCCCGTGACGACTTTGATCCGGTTCGGTTTTCGGCTATCAGGCCTGTTATAACTAAATACTTGGGGTCCGAATGGCTGCAAAAGAAACAAGAGGGACAACTGTAAACGCCAGCGCGGTGGCCGCAGTAAAGGAGCACCTCCTTTCCGGTTTGCCAATTACACGTATGGAAGCTCTGGTTTTGTTTGGATGTTCAAATCTTCCGGAAGTGGTATATGAGCTTCGTCAGCAGAAATTTAAGATTCTGCAGAGGAAAGTTAACTACGCTACCGCTATGGTGCGGATAAACAAGCATGCGTCTCTTACTCCTCCGCCCAACCTTCCCATCCGGGACATCCTCTTCACGGAGTACTGGGTCAGCCGGTGAGACGCTTCTTTGGGGCAAGACAGAAGTGGATTTTGGCTCTCTTTGCTGGCGGCCGATGCCAGAGGTGTGGAGTAAAGCTTACCCGCGGCTTTCATGGCGACCATGTCAGACCCTTCTCGCGCGGCGGAAAAACAGTTCTAAACAACGGTCAGGCACTCTGCCCGAAATGTAATTTGCGGAAAGGTGCAAGTCACATGGAACTTCGGGATTGGCAGTCAAAAGCTCTACGTAAGGCAATCAATTGGCTTGTTGAGAAAGGCAGCGATCGCCACTTCCTGATCAATGCTGCCCCAGGGGCAGGTAAGACAATTGCGGCCTGCGCAATCGCTGAAGAACTCCTTAGGCGCAGGCTTATAGACCGGGTCTTTGTAATAGCGCCGCGCGTTGAAGTGGTCCGTCAATGGGCTTCTGACTATCAACTGGTGACGGGACGCCACATGTCGAAGATCACCTCCGCCGACGCAGATGATATAGACGTTGATGTGTGCGCCACTTGGAATGCAATTCAAAATTTGGCTGACGGATTTCACGCCGTCTGCCAGCGTGAGCGTGTCCTGGTTATTTGCGACGAGCACCACCATGCCGCGGTTGAGGCAGCGTGGGGCAGTAGCGCCGACGCCGCCTTCGCGGGCGCGAAGTTCGTCCTCATCCTTACTGGTACCCCGGTTCGATCTGATGGCAAGAACTCCATCTGGCTTCCGCGAAGACACGGCAAGATCGAACATCCGGAGGAGGGTACCTATACCTTGACGTACGGAGAAGCCGTCGACCTTCATTACTGTCGGCCCGCCACCTTCCATCGTCACGAGGGGAAGTTCACGGTCGACCTGGAGGATGGTTCATCCGCTAAAATTTCGAGCAAAGAACCTGCCGACCTTCCGAGAGAATTCAAACGTATACCTGGCCTTCAGAAGGCACTCGATTTCTACGTTCTAGCCTGCACCCCCCAGTATGAATCCGACGGCTCACCGAAGTTAGACGGCTATCAAGGCACAATGGTACAGTGGGCATCATCCAAACTCGATGATCTTCGGGAACGTATGCCCAATGCTGGCGGTTTGGTCATCGCTCCCTCTATTGAGGTGGCCGAGTACTTCGTTGATCTGATAGAGGCGATGGAAGGGGAGCGACCGGCGATCGTTCATAGTAATTTGCCCCACGATGGACGAATCGAGCGGTTCCGGGCCACTGATCGAAGGTGGATTGTATCCGTCGGAATGATCTCAGAGGGGGTCGACATCCCACGTCTGCGGGTGCTGGTCCTGCTTCCAAAGGCGCAGACGGAGCTTGCATTCCGACAGGCACTTGGACGAGTGGTGCGGAACTATGGCCCTGGGGACGATACACGTGCCTACGTCGTTATGCCGGCATTCCAGATTTTTGAGGAGTATGCTCGCCGGGTAGAAGGCGAGATGTCCGCGCTAGCACGTGAGGACAAGCAGCCTACCACCCGGCGGTGCCCCTCATGCACCAGCGAGGTCGATAGAGGCGCTAAAGAGTGCCAGGTGTGCGGGTACGAGTTCCCGGCGCCCGTTCAGCGACTGCGAACGTGTGATGAATGTGGGCTACAAACCCCCGCTCGGTCATCAACCTGTCAGCATTGTGGACACAAGTTTGGTAACGACTATGTCATCTCACTGAACGAAGCGCTGCGTGTCGGTGCAATTGTCAGGGGTATTGATGTTGATGAAGAGGAGGTGAGGGACGGGGAAGCCATAGCGGGTGATGTTCGCGAGTTTGTGCTTAGGACAGGGGACGCTCAGATGCTGAAGCTTACCAAATTGGTTCCCGACGAACTGTGGGGCCGACTTGCGTCATTCATGGAAGCGCGTCGAAAGGGCGATGGCGGCGATGCATCGGATAAAGACAGCTAGGCTCGGGCACATCGGTCGACTAAAGCCCCACTAGGCGCCTATCCTATGCGCAGCATAGTCGGACGGTGGTCCGTCGGACCGTAGAAAGGGCGCGAGAGGTGATGTTTTGACCTGGTCTGCAATATGGCCATTAAAGACCCCTGAAACCAGCATCCCAGCAGCAACTTTTGTCGCATTCTTGAGAAGCTTCGCTGCGCCACGAGGTGAGCCGGTTTCGGCGAACGCATAATCGACTTCTGAGGCCACCAAGCGACATGAAAGCTCTTCATAAGGGTTCAGATCAGTGGCAAGTTTGCTCGCTGCATAGTCCAATCCGTCTAGCAGATCGAACGGGCGAGTGCCTCCCGGTCCTTGGTGAGCCCAAACATCCTGGAGACGCACAAAGTCCACTGATGCTAAGAACCTCTCTAGCTCCATCACGCGGTGACTGAGGCAGAGACCGGCTCGGAGGAATGCGCCGCCAAGCCGGCCTGCCAGGTGCCTGTCAGGCCGTAGGCGGCTGATGGACTTGGAGGGGCCGAACCATAGATCGACGGCCCACTGAATAGTGGATTGCTCAGCGCGGTTATGGAGTTCGAAACGAACACCGCTTTTGAAATGAAGTGCAGGAATGGCAAAGCGGAAAGTCCGAGTCGGCGGGAAGCGGCGTGCTACAGTCTCGATCGGCTTGGTCGACATGGGCCTTGATTGGGCGATCTGGCGTGGATGGTAAGCCTTTCTCAAGGGCATCACTTTGGTTGACAGCACTCCCTTTGCTGCCTGCCCTACCAGATATGTGAAAACCGGCGGTATGGCGTTGCCAACCAGCCTTGCCTTTTGCGCGTAGTTGACCCCCTCGAACTCGTAGTCGATCGGAAAGCCCTGCAAGCTTGCGCGCTCCCTTACTGACAGCCGCCTAAATCCGGCACCTCCATCCACGATGATGCTCTCACGAGAAACGCGCGTGCAGACCGCAGTTATGGTCCGAACTGGTTTGTCGAGTGGCTCCGGAAACGGCATTCGGTTGTAAACCGGATGCAGCTCCTTGGACGATCTATTGATACGCAGCTCCTCCTCGGAAAGGGGCCTCTCAAGCTCGTGGTCGCTCACTTGGCTCCTGTGGCGGGAGAAGCCGTAGAGCGGATCGACAACAGTTTCGCCTCCAAGAGCGCGAAGTACCTCGCCAAGGGCAAGCGACGGCTGCTGTCTTGTGTAAGAGTGCAGAAGATCAAAGTTGATGTTTCCAATTAGGCAGCGTCGCCTCCGCTGCGGAATGCCGAACTCCTCGAGACGAAAAACCTCAGAGCGGGGTTCAAGATGTCGAAATCGTTCTAGACATCCCCCCTCTTTGAGCTCCTTCTCTACGATCGAGACAACCCGCGGGACGTTCTCCATTACCCACCACTTCGGCCTCAGATATTCAACAATCTCCAAGAAGCGGGCTATGTCCTTCAGACCGTCCTCGATATCGCCGCTTCCTCCTCGGTTTGCGTAAGAGAACTGTGTGCATGGAGGGCTACCTACCACCAGATCAATATCTCGGGGCAGCGCATCCAGCGGCATGGTTCGAATATCGGCTTCAACGACGTCGTGCTGATTATTCCTGCGGTTGGTAGCGATAGCCGGCCGCCACCGTTCATAAGACGCTACGACGCTGATATCCGCGAGATTCAGGCCCAGTGACCATCCTCCCACGCCCGCGTAAAGGTCAATCGCTCTCACTCTCCGCCCTCGCATTTCCACGCGGCCGCAGGTTAACTGATGAACCTTGCGCAGGGAAGATCCATTGGGTCACTTAGTAGCCGGGGACCACATAGCGGTCATGGTCAGCACCCCCCCTCGGATAGCTACGGCACCCAGAGGCGAACTTTGTTCACGCGGATGAGCCACTATTCGCTAGTGGAAGCGAAAGTCGCTCCCCTAAGGCTTACCATAATTGCCAGCGAGCTACCGGATGTAGTCGCCACTGGAATGGCAGAAGTTTTATGCTTCCGGTGTAGGATGCATTCACAGCGTAGGGGGTCCCGCTCACTGGCTCAGCATGACAGGGGGAATGAGGGAGTACCAATGGCAGTCTCGCGCGGACATGGAGCCGCGTAGCATCCTGGCCTCTTGTGCAAAACAGGGAAGAAAACCAATAGACGCCCCGGCTCACTCCCATGCCGCTAGAACCGCCTCCGCCTTGGCGGGGTCTGCCTTGATCCTCAAGACGGTCTGCCGAGTCAGGCCTGTAGCCTTGGCGATATCGCTTGTTCCTGCCGTGCCCATTGCCAGCATGTTCTTGACGGTCTCCAGTGTCGCCCGGTCATAACTGGGCTTCCTGCCGAGGTACGACCGGCCTTTCGCCTTTGCAGCTTCAATGCCCGCCCTCTGGCTGGCCTTGGTTGCCTCGTATTGCGCCTGTGCGGTCGCCGCCATAAAGGCGATGAGGGCATCTCGCACCGCCATCTGAACAGGGTCTGCGGTTGCTCCGTCGAACGTCATGTTGTTGATGACCGTTCTGATGATGACGCCTCTACGCATGAACTCCCGGATGGTATCTGTCACATCCTGATAGTTGCGTCCCAGCCGATCTACCCACCGGACGACCAGTGTGTCGCCCTTGCGTAGCATGTCGAACAATCTCCGGCCTTCTGGTCGCTCCCGAAGGGTCGTAGAGACGCCAGATACCCCTTGGTCTGCGATGACCGTATCAATCGTGAAGCCCGCCTGTTCGGCTTGGGTGAGCTGATGATCCAGCGTCTGGTCGGCGGTCGAAACGCGGGCGTAGAGAACCGTTACCACGAGCGTGTCTCCGAGTGTCCATATGGGTGATGTACGAAATTATGCGTGTCCGCAGAATCCTGTCAACCCTAGCGGACAGGCCCTGAGCGGGGAACGGTCGTGCCCGTATGGCTATACCCTAGCGGACAAGCGGCAACTTTTACAGGTGATCCCTCGTAGGGTCGATAACGACGGCCCCTGATTCTGCCCGATGTGGGCATGACGCAAAATTGCGTTCTGCTACCGCTAAAACTATGCGTGTAGGGGGGAGCGCAGCATGAATTGTCTAAACCCTCGTTCGGCAGGGGCTTCATGAGGCCGTCAATCGCCATGGTAACTCAGCGATGCCAGCGGGGTGGCAGGTTGCTAGGTGTGGCAGTCCTAATCGAAGTCGCGGCGATAAGGTCAACTTTTCGCGTCAGCGAGACCGCAGATGTCAAAGTTGATGACAATAACGTCGCGTTGGCTAGACTGCTGTGACTGGGGAACGGGGGGGGGGTGTCTTGCAGAGAATTATTCATTATCGAGCGGTTGAGTGGTTCAATGAAGATGAGGACCTCGTAGAGCTACTACGCCAAACGCTGAACCAACGGCCAAGTGTTAACGCCACAGCGTTTCCCATGCAGGGTCATGTAGTGGCCCCCTAATTGCCCGGACACGATCTCCCACTTGTTAAGTGTTAGGAGTAATGTGCCCATTATGACCAGTCACATACCGAAGATAGAAGTGCTGTCCGGCCCGGAGCGCCGTCGTCGCTGGTCGACAGCGGAGAAGCTCGCGATAGTCCATGAGACCTACGAGCCTGACATCACCGTCAGCATCGTTGCGCGACGGCATGGCATTCAGCCGAACCAGTTGTTCGCCTGGCGCAAATTGGCGGCGCAAGGTGCGCTGACGGCGACAGCATCGCAGGAAGAGGTCGTCCCGGCATCCGAATACAGGGCGCTTCAGAACCAGGTGAAAGAGCTGCAGCGCCTCCTCGGCAAAAAGACTATGGAAGGCGAAATCCTCAAAGAAGCGCTTGAGATGGCATCAGGGTCAAAAAAACACCTGTTGCGCTCGCTCTCGTTGCCGAAGGATGGTTCGCGATGACGGCGGTGTGCGAGACCTTGGGCGTCGCCCGATCCAACATTGCGGAACGTGTGAAGCAACGTCCTTCCAGAGCCAGAGGGCGGCCGCCGCTCGATGAGCGGGAACTGCTGGAAGAGATCAAGTCGATCATCGACGATATGCCGACCTACGGATATCGCCGGGTTCACGCGATCCTGCGCCGTAAAGCCCGCAGCGAAAACCGCCCATGGCCCAATGCCAAGCGCGTCTACCGGGTGATGAAGGTGCATGGCCTGCTCCTTCAGCGCCACACCGGTGCAACCGACACGCGCCGTCACGATGGCCGCGTCGCCGTCGAGCAATCGAACCTGCGCTGGTGTTCAGACGGGTTCGAAATCGGCTGCGACAACAAGGAGAAGGTCCGCGTTGCCTTTGCCCTCGACTGCTGTGACCGCGAGGCCATTGCCCATGTCGCGACAACCGAGGGCATCAAGAGCGAGGACGTCCAGGACCTTGTCATCACGGCTGTTGAGAACCGCTTCGGTCTCATCAACACCCTTCCAAAGCCAATCGAATGGCTGACGGACAACGGCTCCTGCTTCATCGCAAAGGAGACCAGATCGCTGCTTATCGATATCGGCATGGAGCCTTGCTCGACGCCCGTCCGAAGCCCCCAGTCGAACGGAATGGCCGAAGCCTTCGTGAAAACCTTCAAGCGCGATTACGTCTCGGTCAACCCCGTGCCAGACGCCGTGACCGTTATCGCGCAACTGCCCTCATGGTTCGAACACTACAATACCCTTCACCCGCACAAGGCCTTGGGGTATTGCTCGCCTCGTGAGTTCTTAAACCGTCAAACAGAAACCTGATCCTGTCCGGTTTTTAAGGGGCAACTCCAGGTCAGGTGTGTGAGGTCCGGCATCGTTTGATGGGGGAATTTGAGATACGACTTCATCTATCTCTTCACGTTCCCGGAGCCCACCGAAGCATACGTCCAAACGTTGTTAACGTTCTCGAAGCCGATCTCAATGCGGTCCCGCCGCCGCAAGGGGCTGAGTACACTGAGCGCGAGCTCGCCATTGTAGTCCGCTCCGATAGGGTCGGCTACGTGGCTGCTGGGCGCACCCACGGTAGTACGGTGGCTCAAGCGCTTGCGGGGCTAGTGCGGTTGCAGCACGGCGATGATTTGGCAAGAAGGTTGGTGCTGTCAGCTCGTGCAGATCCAGCAGCAATTGCTCAGATGCTGGCTGAGGGCGTTGATAAGTTTGATCTCGGCCTTTCCCTGCCGCATGTGGATGCGGCTCAAGTGGTCAATGACCAACCCCTTTCGATGTCGCAAAGCATTGGCCGGGCGATAATGGATGGGTTGATGACGCGATTGCATGCGGACCATGACGAGGCGTCTCTGAACGAGCTGGCAAATATGGGATGGTGTCCCACCGCGTGGTGTAACTGACGGCATTGGTCGCCGTGCTGTCCGGCTTGGCCGGGTTGGTCAGCGTGCTGCTACTGCTGGCAGGCTGATGAAGGGATCATCGCTCAATTGTCCGACGCTTTCCAGCGTCATGTAGCGGGCACGCTGAACGGCCCATTCATCGTTCTGTTCGAGCAGCAGGGCTCCGACGAGACGCACGATGGCGTCGTCATTCGGGAATATGCCGACGACATCGGTGCGCCGCTTGATCTCCCCGTTAAGGCGTTCGAT
>NZ_JAGL01000003.1 GCF_000526635.1 Aminobacter sp. J41 | reverse complement strand
GGTTCGGTGAAGCCGCACACCAAGTTCAAGGCTGAGGCTTACATCCTCACCAAGGAAGAGGGCGGCCGTCACACCCCGTTCTTCACGAACTACCGTCCGCAGTTCTACTTCCGCACGACCGACGTGACCGGCATCATCAAGCTGCCGGAAGGCACNGAGATGGTCATGCCGGGCGACAACATCACCGTTGACGTCGAGCTGATCGTTCCGATCGCGATGGAAGAGCGCCTGCGCTTCGCTATCCGTGAAGGCGGCCGCACCGTTGGCGCCGGCATCGTCGCCGCGATCATCGAGTAAGAAGAATAAGGGTCTGTCGCGGGCGTGGCTTCGGCTTCTGCCCGCGCCCGCGGAAGACTTGAAGGAACCGACCAGATGAACGGACAGAATATCCGCATCCGCCTCAAAGCGTTCGACCACCGTGTCCTGGACGCATCGACGCGGGAGATCGTGTCGACGGCTAAGCGCACCGGCGCGAACGTACGCGGGCCCATTCCGCTGCCGACGCGGATCGAGAAATTTACCGTAAACCGCTCGCCGCACATTGACAAAAAGAGCCGCGAGCAGTTTGAGATGCGCACCCACAAGCGACTCCTCGATATTGTGGATCCGACCCCGCAGACTGTCGACGCTCTCATGAAGCTCGACCTGGCCGCTGGCGTCGACGTCGAGATCAAGCTCTAGGGAGCATAACCATGAGCCGGACGGGCGTGTTCGCCCGAATGGCTCCTCTGAAGGAAAGAACTGATGCGTTCAGGTGTTATCGCACAGAAGATCGGGATGACGCGCGTCTACAATGACGCGGGCGAACACGTGCCTGTCACCGTTCTCCGCATGGAGAACTGCCAGGTCGTGGCGCAGCGTACCCAGGAAAAGAACGGCTATACCGCCGTGCAGCTCGGTGTCGGGCTCGCCAAGGTGAAGAACACGTCCAAGGCTCTGCGCGGTCATTTCGCCACTGCCTCGGTCGAGCCGAAGGCGAAGGTTGCGGAATTCCGCGTCTCTCCGGAAAACCTCATCGAGGTTGGCGCCGAGATCACTGCCGATCACTTCGTCGTTGGCCAGAAGGTCGACGTGACGGGTACCTCGATCGGTAAGGGTTTCCAGGGTGTCATGAAGCGCCACAACTTCGGTGGTGGCCGTGCATCCCACGGTAACTCGGTTTCGCACCGCTCGCACGGTTCGACTGGTCAGCGCCAGGACCCGGGTAAGGTGTTCAAGGGCAAGAAGATGGCCGGTCACATGGGTGCTACCCGCGTGACGACCCAGAACCTCGAGGTCGTTTCGACCGACGCAGAGCGCGGCCTGATTCTGGTCCGCGGCGCGGTTCCGGGTTCCAAGGGCGCCTGGATCTATGTGCGTGACGCCGTCAAGGCGACGCTGCCGGAAAATGCGCCGAAGCCGGCGGCGATCCGGACGAATGCAGCCCCGGCGGCTGAGACCGCTCCGGTCACCGAGGGAGCAGAGTAATGGACGTCAAGATTACCACGCTTGCTGGCGACGCAGCTGGCAATATCAAGCTGTCGGAAGAGATCTTCGGTCTTGATCCGCGCGAGGACATCCTGCAGCGCGTCGTTCGCTGGCAGCTGGCCAAGAAGCAGCAGGGCACGCACCAGTCGCAGAGCCGCGCTGACGTCTCCCGCACCGGCGCGAAGATGTACAAGCAGAAGGGTACGGGCCGCGCTCGTCACTCGTCGGCTCGTGCACCGCAGTTCCGCGGCGGTGGCAAGGCTCACGGCCCGGTTGCACGCAGCCACGCTCACGACCTTCCGAAGAAGGTCCGCGCGCTCGGCCTTAAGCACGCTCTGTCGGCCAAGGCCAAGGGTGAGAACCTGATCATCATCGATGATCTGGCTCTGTCCGAGCCGAAGACGAAGGCTCTCGTCGCGAACTTCGCGAAGCTGGGCCTGAGCAACGCACTCGTGATCGGCGGCGCTGAGCTTGACGCAAACTTCAAGCGCGCTGCAGCGAACATTCCGAACATCGATGTCCTGCCGATCCAGGGTATCAACGTCTACGACATTCTGCGTCGCGGCAAGCTCGTCCTCTCGAAGGCAGCTGTCGAGGCTCTGGAGGAGCGGTTCTCAAATGACTGATCTTCGCCACTACGACGTAATCGTCTCCCCGGCGATCACCGAGAAGTCCACCCTGGCTTCGGAAAACAACCAGGTGGTCTTCAACGTGGCCCGCAAGGCTTCGAAGCCGGAGATCAAGGCTGCGGTTGAGGCGCTGTTCGGCGTCAAGGTTACCGCGGTGAACACGCTCGTTCGCAAGGGCAAGGTGAAGCGCTTCCGCGGCACCATTGGCAAGCAGAGCGACGTCAAGAAGGCTGTCGTCACGCTGGCTGAAGGCCAGTCGATCGACGTCACGACCGGACTGTAAGGATCGGAACGATGGCATTGAAACACTTTAATCCGATTACGCCTGGTACTCGCCAGCTCGTAATCGTGGACCGTTCCGGTCTCTACAAGGGTAAGCCGGTCAAGGGTCTGACTGAGGGTCTCGTCAAGAAGGGCGGCCGTAACAACTACGGCCGCGTGACCGCCCGCTTCATCGGTGGTGGTCACAAGCGTTCGTATCGCCTGGTCGACTTCAAGCGTCGCAAGTTCGACGTTTCGGCTACCGTCGAGCGTCTCGAGTACGACCCGAACCGTACGGCGTTCATCGCGCTCATCAAGTATGAAGACGGTGAGCTGTCCTACATCCTGGCTCCGCAGCGCCTTGCTGTCGGTGACAAGGTCGTCGCCGGCGAGAACGTCGACGTCAAGCCGGGCAATGCGATGCCGCTGTCGGCGATGCCGGTTGGCACGATCGTTCACAACGTCGAGCTGAAGCCGGGCAAGGGCGGTCAGATCGCTCGTTCGGCTGGCGCATACGCCCAGCTCGTCGGCCGTGACCAGGGTATGGCGATCCTGCGCCTCAACTCGGGTGAGCAGCGCGTCGTCCACGGCTCGTGCCTCGCTACGGTTGGTGCCGTGTCGAACCCGGACCACGCCAACATCAACGACGGTAAGGCCGGCCGCACGCGCTGGCGCGGCAAGCGCCCGCACACCCGCGGTGTTGCTATGAACCCGGTCGACCACCCGCACGGTGGTGGTGAGGGCCGTACCTCGGGTGGCCGTCATCCGGTTACCCCGTGGGGCAAGCCTACGAAGGGCAAGCGTACGCGCTCTAACAAGGCGACCGACAAGTTCATCATGCGCTCGCGCCATCAGCGCAAGAGCTAAGGAAAGGTACAGAACGTGACCCGTTCAGTCTGGAAAGGCCCGTTCGTCGACGGCTACCTCCTCAAGAAGGCAGAGAAGGCGCGCGAAAGCGGGCGTAATGAGGTGATCAAGATCTGGAGCCGCCGCTCCACGATCCTGCCGCAGTTCGTCGGCCTCACCTTTGGCGTCTACAATGGCCAGAAGCACATCCCGGTCTCGGTTTCCGAGGAGATGGTTGGCCACAAGTTCGGTGAGTTCTCGCCTACCCGTACCTACTACGGCCATGGCGCGGACAAGAAGGCGAAGAGGAAGTAACATGGGCAAGGCCAAAGCTCCGCGTAGGCTCGCCGACAACGAAGCGCGCGCCGTCCTGCGCACGATCCGTGTCAGCCCGCAGAAGCTGAACCTGGTTGCCGCGTTGATCCGCGGCAAGAAGGTCAGCACTGCTCTCGCCGACCTCGAATTCTCCCGCAAGCGCATCGCCGGCACCGTCAAGAAGACGCTTGAGTCGGCTATCGCTAACGCCGAAAACAACCACGACCTCGATGTCGACTCCCTCATCGTTGCTGAGGCATATGTCGGCAAGTCGATCGTCATGAAGCGCTTCCATGCCCGCGGTCGCGGTCGTGCAAGCCGGATCGAGAAGCCGTTCTCGCACCTGACGATCGTCGTTCGCGAAGTCGAAGAAGTGGAGGCCGCATAATGGGTCAGAAAATCAATCCGATCGGCCTTCGCCTCGGCATCAACCGTACCTGGGACTCCCGCTGGTACGCGAACACCGGCGAGTACGGCACGCTGCTCCATGAGGATCTGAAGATCCGCAAGTATCTCGAGAAGGAGCTGAAGCAGGCTGCCGTCTCGAAGATCGTGATCGAGCGTCCGCACAAGAAGTGCCGCGTGACCATTCACGCCGCACGTCCGGGCCTGATCATCGGCAAGAAGGGCGCCGACATCGAGAAGCTTCGCAAGAAGCTCACCGAGATGACGAAGTCCGAGACGCACCTCAACATCGTCGAGGTTCGCAAGCCGGAGATCGATGCCAAGCTGATCGCCCAGTCGATCACGCAGCAGCTCGAGCGCCGTGTGGCATTCCGTCGCGCCATGAAGCGTGCCGTTCAGTCGGCGATGCGTCTGGGCGCCGAGGGCATCCGTATCAACTGCTCGGGTCGCCTGGGCGGTGCGGAAATCGCCCGCATGGAGTGGTACCGCGAGGGCCGCGTTCCGCTGCACACCCTGCGTGCGGACGTCGACTACGGCACGGCTGAGGCTCACACCGCTTACGGCACCTGCGGCGTCAAGGTCTGGGTGTTCAAGGGCGAGATCCTCGAGCACGATCCGATGGCTTCGGAGCGTAGGGCTGTCGAGGGCGATCAGCAGCAGGCCGGTGGGAACCGCCGCCGCGAGAACGCCTAAGCATAGGAATTTTGGAGAAGAACGATGCTGCAGCCAAAGCGCACAAAGTTCCGTAAGCAGTTCAAGGGCCGCATTCACGGCGCTGCCAAGGGTGGCACCGACCTGAACTTCGGCGGCTACGGCCTGAAGGCTCTCGAGCCGAACCGCGTTACTGCCCGCGAGATCGAAGCCGCTCGTCGCGCGATCACTCGCCAGATGAAGCGTCAGGGCCGCGTTTGGATCCGGGTTTTCCCGGATCTCCCGGTTACTGCGAAGCCGACCGAAGTCCGCATGGGTAAGGGTAAGGGCTCCGTCGAGTACTGGGCAGCGCGCGTCAAGCCAGGCCGCGTGATGTTCGAGATCGACGGTGTGCCGGAAGACGTTGCCCGTGAGGCACTTCGTCTCGGCGCTGCCAAGCTTTCCGTACGCACGCGCTTCGTACAGCGTATTGCAGAATAAGAGGGTCCCGGATATGAAGGCGTCCGATTTGAGGGCGAAGACCCTCGACGAACTGAACGATGAGCTTGCCGCACTGAAGAAGGAGCAGTTCAACCTGCGCTTTCAGAAGGCAACCGGCCAGCTTGAGAAAACCGCACGCGTGAACCAGGTCCGTAAGGACATTGCGCGTATCAAGACGATTGCAGCGGAGAAGTCCGCTGCCAAGAAGGCTTAAGGACGAGGACCATGCCGAAGCGCATCATGCAGGGCACTGTCGTCAGTGACAAGAATGATAAGACGGTCGTCGTCAAGGTCGAGCGCCGCTTCACCCATCCGGTGATGAAGAAGGTTGTCCGTCAGAGCAAGCGCTACAAGGCGCATGACGAGGACAACTCCTGCAAGGTGGGCGACTTCGTCTTCATCCAGGAGTCGGCTCCGATCTCGAAAGACAAGCGTTGGGTTGTGATCCAGAACCAGACGCAGGAACTGGCGGCGAAAGCCGAGTAAGAAAAATTTGGACAGCCGGGCAGGGCGGGAGCCTTGCCCAAAATAAAGAAGAAGGCGGCCAGTCATGATTCAGATGCAAACAAACCTCGACGTCGCGGATAATTCCGGCGCGCGTCGTGTCATGTGCATCAAGGTGCTGGGCGGCTCGAAGCGGAAGTATGCCTCGGTTGGCGACATCATCGTCGTCTCGATCAAGGAAGCAATTCCGCGCGGCCGCGTCAAGAAGGGTGATGTGATGAAGGCGGTCGTGGTTCGCACGGCCAAGGACATCCGCCGTCCTGACGGCAGTGTGATCCGTTTCGACAGCAACGCAGCAGTGCTCGTCGACAACAAGCGGGAGCCGATCGGCACCCGTATCTTCGGGCCGGTTCCGCGCGAGCTCCGCGCGAAGAACCACATGAAGATCATCTCCCTCGCGCCTGAAGTGCTCTAAGGAGGCCGGTGAAATGCAGAAGATTCGCAAGGGCGACAAAGTCGTTGTTCTCGCCGGCAAGGACAAGGGCCGCACCGGTGAGGTTCTGAAGGTTCAGCCGAAGGACCAGAAGGCAATTGTCAGTGGCGTCAACGTTGTTGTTCGCCACCAGCGCCAGACGCAGAACCAGGAAGGTGGTCTGATCCGCAAGGAAGCTCCGATCCACCTGTCCAACATTGCAGTGGTCGACCCGAAGGACGGCAAGACGCCGACCCGCGTCGGCTTCGAGATCCGCGACGGCAAGAAGGTGCGTGTCGCGAAGCGCTCGGGAGAAGTCATCAATGGCTGACCAGAAGTACGAGCCGCGGCTCAAGACCCTGTACCGTGAGCAGATCCGCAAGGCGCTCCAGGATCAGTTCAACTACGCCAACGAGATGCAGATTCCGCGTCTCGACAAGGTCGTGATCAACATGGGCGTCGGCGAGGCCACGGGCGACTCCAAGAAGCCTTCGGTCGCTGCCGAGGACCTGAGCCTGATCGCCGGCCAGAAGGCCGTCGTCACCCGCGCCCGGAATTCGATTGCGGGCTTCAAGGTGCGTGAAGGCATGCCGATCGGCGCGAAGGTCACCCTTCGTTCGGATCGCATGTACGAATTCATTGACCGCCTGGTCACGATCGCGCTGCCGCGCGTTCGCGACTTCCGCGGCCTCAATGCAAAGAGCTTCGATGGTCGTGGCAACTTCGCCATGGGCATCAAGGAGCACATCGTGTTCCCCGAGATCAACTACGACAAGGTCGATCAGGTTTGGGGAATGGACATCATCGTTTGTACGACTGCCAAGACGGACGACGAGGCTCGGGCTCTGCTCAAGGCCTTCAACTTCCCATTCCGGCAGTAACGGCAGCGAACAAAGGAACCTGAAATGGCAAAGACCAGCTCAGTAGAAAAGAACAATCGGCGCCGGAAGCTCGTCGACCAGTATGCTGCCAAGCGTGCAGCGCTGAAGGCGATCATCATGGATCAGTCCAAGCCGATGGAAGAGCGCTTCCGCGCGCAGCTCAAGCTGTCCGCGCTTCCGCGTAACTCGGCGAAGACCCGCATTCGCAATCGTTGCGAAGTCACCGGCCGCCCGCGCGCATTCTACCGCAAGCTCAAGATGAGCCGTGTGGCGCTGCGCGAACTCGGCAACAACGGCCTGATTCCCGGCCTGGTCAAGTCGAGCTGGTAAGGAGGACCAAAGATGTCCCT
Source organism: Aminobacter sp. J41 (assembly GCF_000526635.1). Taxonomy (GTDB): domain Bacteria; phylum Pseudomonadota; class Alphaproteobacteria; order Rhizobiales; family Rhizobiaceae; genus Aerobium. The sequence continues at coordinate 238,264 of NZ_JAGL01000003.1, read as the reverse complement.
TAGTGATCCCCTCGGCGATATGCTCACCCGCATTCGCAACGCCTATGGCCGCCGCAAGACCACCGTTACCACGCCGGCTTCGAACCTGCGTGCCCGCGTGCTGGACGTCATGAAGGCCGAAGGCTACATCCGCGACTACGCAAAGGTCGACTACGAGAACGGCAAGTCGGAGCTTGAGATCGAACTCAAGTACTACGAAGGCCAGCCGGTGATCCGCGAGATCGCCCGCGTCTCCAAGCCGGGCCGCCGCGTGTATGTTTCGGTCAAGTCTATCCCGTCCGTGGCCAACGGCCTCGGCATCTCGATCCTGTCGACTCCCAAGGGCGTGATGGCTGACCATCAGGCTCGTGAGCAGAATGTCGGCGGCGAGGTGCTGTGCCAGATCTTCTGATCGGCCGGCGGAACAATAGAAGGACGAGGACCGAAACATGTCTCGTATTGGTAAGAAGCCCGTACAGGTGCCCGCCGGCGTGACCGCTACGGTCGACGGCCAGACGGTCACCGCGAAGGGCCCGAAAGGCGAACTGAAGTTCGTCGTCAATGACGAAGTTCTGGTCAAGCTGGATAACGGCGAGATCTCCGTTTCTCCGCGCGACAACTCCAAGGATGCGCGTTCCAAGTGGGGCATGTCCCGTACTCAGATCGCCAACATCCTGACTGGCGTGAAGGACGGCTTCGAGCGTCGCCTCGAGATCAACGGCGTGGGTTACCGCGCCGCCATGCAGGGCAAGAACCTGCAGCTGTCTCTTGGCTTCAGCCACGAAGTGGTCTATGAGGCGCCCGCAGGCATCACGCTCGCGACTCCGAAGCCGACGGAAATCGTCGTCACCGGTATCGACAAGCAGGTTGTCGGCCAGGTTGCGGCTGAGATCCGCAAGTACCGCGGTCCTGAGCCTTACAAGGGCAAGGGCGTGCGTTACGCCGGCGAGCGCATCGTGCGCAAAGACGGCAAGAAGAAGTAATATCAGCGCCACGAGGCGCGGTTGCGGGAGCCCGGCCTATGCCGGGCTACCGCATATGGCCGTCCTCGTTTTACAAGGCAAGGAATACGAATTATGGCTTCCAAGGACTCCATCAAGCGCCGCGCCGCGCGCGTTCGCCGTCAGATCAAGAAGGTCGCCGGCGAGCGTCCGCGTCTGTCCGTGCATCGCTCGTCGAAGCACATCTACGCGCAGATCATCGACGACTCGAAGGGCCACACCCTGGCTGCCGCTTCGACCCTCGACAAGGAACTGCGCGACGCGCTGAAGACCGGTGCTGACGTTGCTGCCGCTGCCGCTGTCGGCAAGCTGGTTGCCGAGCGCGCTGCCAAGGCCGGCGTCAAGGAAGTCGTCTTCGACCGCGGCCCGTTCATCTACCACGGCCGCGTCAAGGCCCTGGCTGATGCTGCCCGCGAAGGCGGCCTGAGCTTCTAATTTCGCTGCCGGGCTTCGGCCCGGCATTTTCACAACCCGTGCTCCGGAAAAGAATAAGGATCAGGACATGGCACAGGATCGTAGGGAAGGTGGTCGCGAACGCAACCGTGACCGCGAAGAGCGTGACGACGGTTTCGTCGATAAGCTCGTCCACATCAACCGCGTCGCCAAGGTGGTGAAGGGCGGCCGTCGTTTTGGCTTTGCTGCTCTCGTCGTCGTTGGCGACCAGAAGGGCCGCGTCGGCTTCGGCCACGGCAAGGCACGTGAGGTGCCGGAGGCAATCCGCAAGGCAACCGAGGCTGCCAAGCGCGATCTGATCTTCGTCCCGCTGCGTGGCGGCCGTACGCTGCACCACGACGTTCAGGGCCGTCACGGCGCAGGCCGAGTCCTGCTGCGTACTGCCAAGCCCGGTACCGGTATCATCGCCGGTGGCCCGATGCGCGCTGTCTTCGAGACGCTAGGCATTCAGGACGTCGTCGCCAAGTCGATGGGTTCGTCGAACCCGTACAACATGGTTCGCGCCACGTTCGACGCGCTGAAGAACCAGCTGCATCCGAAGGATGTCGCTGCACAGCGCGGCATCAAGTACTCGGTCCTGCAGTCGCGCCGCGGCACTGCCGTGTCGGCTGACGAATAAGGAGAGACGCGATCATGGCAAACAAGCAGGGCAAAACCCTCGTTGTGGAGCAGATCGGCAGCCCCATCCGCCGTCCGGTGGAACAGCGCGCTACGCTGATCGGCCTGGGTCTTAACAAGATGCACCGTCGTTCGACGCTGGAGGACACTCCGGCTGTTCGCGGCATGATTTCGAAGGTGCGCCACCTCGTCCGTATCGTGGACGAGGCGTAAAGCGCTGGAGCGACTGATATGAAACTGAACGAACTGCGTACTGTCGAGGGTTCGACCAAGGCTCGCAAGCGCGTCGGCCGCGGCATCGGCTCCGGCTCCGGCAAGACCGGCGGCCGTGGCGTCAAGGGTCAGAAGTCGCGCTCGGGCGTTTCCGTGAACGGTTTCGAGGGTGGCCAGATGCCGCTGTACCGGCGTCTGCCGAAGCGCGGCTTCAAGAACCCGTCGGCGAAGGACTTCAACGAAGTCACGCTCGGCCGCGTTCAGGCTGCGATCGACGCTGGCAAGCTCGACCCGAAGGAAACCATCACCGCTGAGGCTCTGGTCAAGGCTGGTGTTCTTCGTCGCGTCAAGGATGGCGTCCGCGTCATCGGCGGCGGCGAGCTCAAGGCAAAGGTTGCCTTCGAGGTTGCTGGTGCCTCCAAGCCGGCCATCGAACAGGTCGAAAAGGCCGGTGGTTCGGTGAAGCTGCCGGAAGTGGCTGCTGCCGAGTAAATCGGTTTAGTCAGGCGGCGGTTTGTCCCTGCACATGGTCGATCGAAAAGTGACGATCTGGCCTGTGCATGTGCAAACCGCCGCTTGCATCTTTTCCGGCCGGAGCCTATCTCGTGGCTTCGGCAACACAGGGCCGCGCCGCTTAGCGGGCCTCGCTGTGTGACGTTACGGAGATAGTTTATGGCATCGGCAGCGGAACAGCTTGCTTCCAACCTGAATTTTGCGGCCTTTGCCAAGGCCGAAGACTTGAAGAAGCGCATCTGGTTTACTCTCGGCGCGCTGCTCGTCTACCGGCTCGGCACCTACATTCCCATGCCGGGAATCAATCCGCAGGCTTTCGCGCAGGCGTTCCAGCAGCAGTCGGGCGGCGTGCTCGGCATGTTCAACATGTTCGCCGGCGGCGCCGTCGAGCGCATGGCCATCTTCGCGCTCGGCATCATGCCCTACATTTCTGCCTCAATTATTGTTCAGCTGATGACGTCGGTCGTGCCGGCGCTCGAGCAGTTGAAGAAGGAAGGCGAGCAGGGCCGCAAGATCATCAACCAGTACACCCGCTACGGCACGGTCCTCCTGGCAGTCGTTCAGGCTTACGGCATTTCCGTCGGCCTTGAGTCGGGCAACCAGATCGTTACCGATCCGGGCTGGTTCTTCCGCCTGACCGCTGTCATCACGCTGGTCGGCGGCACCATGTTCCTGATGTGGCTCGGCGAGCAGATCACCGCGCGCGGCATCGGTAACGGCATTTCGCTCATCATCTTCTCGGGCATCGTCGCAGGCCTTCCGTCGGCCCTCGGCGGCACCCTCGAGCTTGGCCGTACCGGCGCGTTGTCGACCGGCATCATTCTCGCCATCCTGGTTCTGGCGGTCGTGCTGGTCGCGATCATCGTCTTCTTCGAGCGTGCGCAGCGCCGCCTTCTGATCCAGTATCCGAAGCGTCAGGTCGGCAACCGCATGTTCCAGGGCGATACTTCGCACCTGCCGCTCAAGCTCAATACGTCTGGCGTCATCCCGGCGATCTTCGCGTCATCGCTGCTGCTGCTGCCGGCGACGCTTGCAGGCTTCGCCGACACGACGACGCTGCCGACCTGGGCTAGCTCCATTCTCGCTGCGCTTGGTCACGGGCAGCCGCTCTACATGCTGCTGTATGCCGGCCTGATTGCGTTCTTCGCGTTCTTCTACACGGCGATCGTCTTCAATCCGAAGGACACCGCCGAGCAGCTCAAGAAGCACTCTGGCTTCATACCGGGCTACCGTCCGGGCGAGCGCACCGCGGAATACATCGATTACGTGCTCACCCGCATCACGCTGATCGGTGCTGTGTATCTTGTGTTTGTCTGCCTCATACCCGAGTTTCTGATTTCTGCGACGGGTGTCCCGTTCTACCTCGGTGGAACGTCGCTCCTGATCGTGGTCAATGTGACGCTGGACACCGTGTCACAGATTCAGGGCCATCTGATCGCGCATCAGTATGAGGGGCTGATCAAGAAGTCGAAGCTTCGCGGAGGAAAGAGGGGACGATGAGACTTATTCTTCTCGGGCCGCCCGGTGCTGGTAAGGGCACGCAGGCGCAGCGGCTTGTTGCAAAGTACGGAATTCCGCAGCTCTCCACCGGCGACATGCTGCGCGCGGCCGTGGCAAACGGCACCGAAATTGGCAAGCGCGCCAAGGCGGTGATGGATGCAGGCGAGCTGGTTTCGGACGAGATCGTCAACGCGATCGTCGCCGAGCGAATTGACCAGCCGGACTGCGCCGGGGGCTTCATCCTCGACGGCTATCCGCGCACGCTCGCCCAGGCCGATGCCGTTTCGGACATGCTTGCCGAGCGCGGCATGCTTCTCGATGCGGTGATCGAGTTGGTCGTTGACGACAAGGCTCTGGTTGGTCGCATCATCAACCGCGCCGAGGAAGCCAAGGCTGCCGGTCAGCCGGTCCGCAAGGACGACAACCCCGAAGTGTTCGAGGAGCGTCTGCGCGAGTACTACAAGAAGACGGCGCCTCTCATCGGCTACTACTATGCGAACGACCAGCTGCGGCAGGTTGACGGCATGGCGCCGATCGATGAGGTGACGAAACAGATCGAGGCGCTTCTGCCCCGGTAAATCTTTGCGGCACGCGAAGTGCCGCAAAGAGTTGACTTCTGCTGTGTTCCGGAATACAGCGGCGCGACTTCCACTCAGGCGTAGAATTGGCGGTCCTTCGGGCCGCTCGTCGGTTTTGAAGCAGTGAATGCCCGCAAGGGCCGGCCTCCACCGGACGCGGGAAAACGAAACCGCCGTCGTGATCCAAAGGACACGCCGGCCCAAATGGAGAATGACATGGCTCGTATAGCCGGCGTTAATATCCCGACGAACAAGCGCGTCATCATCGCGCTGCAGTACATCCACGGCATTGGCCCGAAGTTCGCGGCCGAGATCGTCGAGAAGGTCGGTATTCCGCTCGACCGTCGCGTCAACCAGCTGACCGACGCTGAAGTTCTCGCGATTCGTGAGACGATCGACCGCGACTACCAGGTCGAGGGTGATCTGCGCCGTGAAGTCGCGATGAACATCAAGCGCCTGATGGACCTCGGCTGCTACCGCGGCCTGCGTCACCGCCGTTCGCTACCGGTTCGCGGCCAGCGCACGCACACCAACGCCCGCACCCGCAAGGGCCCGGCGAAGGCTATCGCAGGCAAGAAGAAGTAATAAGACACGGATTTTGGCCAGTGGCCGGCTGATGCCGGCTGCCGCTGGCCAAGGTGTAGCCGCTGGTACTACGGCGGCGTTGATATCAAACGGAAGGACCATTCATGGCCAAGGAAGTAGCGCGCATTCGCCGTCGCGAGCGCAAGAACATCTCGACGGGCGTTGCGCACGTCAATTCGACCTTCAACAACACCATGATCACGATCACCGACGCGCAGGGCAACGCGATTGCCTGGTCGTCGGCCGGTGCTCAGGGCTTCAAGGGTTCGCGTAAGTCGACCCCGTTCGCGGCTCAGGTTGCTGCTGAGGACGTTGCTCGCAAGGCGCAGGAACATGGCATGCGCACCCTCGAGGTCGAGGTTTGCGGCCCGGGCTCGGGTCGTGAGTCGGCCCTGCGTGCTCTGCAGGCTGCAGGCTTCACGATCACCTCGATCCGTGACGTCACGCCGATCCCGCACAACGGCTGCCGTCCGCGCAAGAAGCGCCGCGTCTGAGCATTTCACCTACCCGATGAGCTCCTTCGGGCGCTCCTCTCGAGGTTTCCACTGATGCCCGGCACGATTGGATGGTGTCGGGGAATGGAAGGAAGACCTGAATGATTCAGAAAAACTGGCAGGAACTCATCAAGCCGAACAAGATCGAGTTCACGACCAAGGGCAATACCGTGACCACGCTGGTTGCGGAGCCGCTTGAGCGTGGCTACGGCCTTACGCTTGGCAACGCGCTTCGCCGCGTCCTCCTGTCGTCCCTGCGCGGCGCAGCCGTGACCGCAGTTCAGATCGACGGCGTTCTCCACGAGTTCTCGTCGATCAACGGTGTTCGTGAAGACGTCACCGACATCGTCCTCAACATCAAGGAAATCGCCATCCGCATGGAAGGCGAGGGCCCGAAGCGCATGGTCGTGCGCAAGCAGGGTCCTGGTGTTGTGACGGCTGGTGACATCCAGACCGTTGGCGACGTCGAGATCCTCAATCCGGATCACGTCCTGTGCACCCTCGACGAGGGCGCAGAGATCCGCATGGAGTTCACGGTCGACACCGGCAAGGGCTATGTCCCTGCTGAGCGCAACCGCGCCGAAGATGCTCCGATCGGCCTCATCCCGGTCGACAGCCTCTACTCGCCGGTCAAGAAGGTTTCGTACAAGGTTGAGAACACCCGTGAGGGCCAGGTTCTCGACTACGACAAGCTGACGATGACCATCGAGACCAACGGCGCAGTGTCCGGTGAGGACGCAGTGGCTTTCGCTGCTCGCATCCTGCAGGACCAGCTCAGCCTGTTCGTCAACTTCGAAGAGCCGCAGAAGGAAGTCGCTTCCGAGCAGGTTACCGAACTCGCGTTCAACCCTGCGCTGCTCAAGAAGGTGGACGAGCTCGAACTGTCGGTTCGCTCGGCAAACTGCCTCAAGAACGACAACATCGTTTACATCGGCGACCTGATCCAGAAGACGGAAGCCGAGATGCTTCGCACGCCGAATTTCGGCCGCAAGTCGCTGAACGAGATCAAGGAAGTCCTCGCTGCCATGGGCCTGCACCTCGGTATGGAAGTGCCGGACTGGCCGCCGGAAAACATCGAAGATCTCGCAAAGCGTTACGAAGACCAATACTGAGGCATAAGCCTCTAAGAGAAGGAGTAGGCCAATGCGCCACGGAAAATCCGGTCGCCGTCTCGGCCGCACTGTCAGCCACCGCAAGGCGCTGTTCTCGAACATGGCTGCCTCGCTGATCGAGCACGAGCAGATCACCACCACCCTGCCGAAGGCGAAGGAACTTCGCCCGATCGTTGAGAAGCTTGTCACGCTGGGCAAGCGCGGCGATCTGCATGCTCGCCGTCAGGCTGCTGCTGCCATCGGTTCGGAAGCAGCTGCGAAGCGTCTGTTCGATGTCATCGCCCCGCGTTACGCCACCCGCAACGGCGGCTACCTGCGCATCATGAAGGCGGGCTTCCGCTTCGGCGATAACGCACCGATGGCTGTCATCGAGTTCGTTGACCGCGACACCTCGGCCAAGGGCGCTGCCGACCGCGCACGCGTCGAGGCTGAGCAGGCTGAGGAAGAAGCAGCGGCATAAGCCGCTGTCTCATCCGAGACTTTTGGGGAAGGGGCCTTCGAGCCCCTTCTTTCGTTTTGGGAGAAGGGGCGGACATTTTTGTGAAGTGGCGGCGCGCGGTCTGTGGGTGGGCAGGCAGGTAGGCGGAAAGCTTGGTTTTTCAGCGCCGATTATCGCACAGGTGTTCAGGCATGGATCCTCGGGTCGAGCCCGAGGATGACGATGTTGGAACGTCCGTGTCTCTGTGAAAAGGCGGCAAGGCTGCTTCAGGTTATAATTTCGCTGCGATGGGTCATGTGCTTGCTTCAGCACCAGCTGCAGCCGGTTAGCCGCCTTCATCTCAGCTTCGTCATCCTCGGCCTTGAGCCGAGGATCCAGGCCTGAACGTTGAAGCGGGCAGGGCGGTTGCCGTAGGCCCGGAAGCCTACGGTACTTGTTGATACTCGTCGTTAGCCGGTTAGCCGGCGCCTCATCTCAGCTTCGTCATCCTCGGCCTNGAGNCGAGGATCCANGCCTGAACGTCGAAGCGGGCAGGGCAGTGGAAACTAGGTACGAGAGGCCGGCAGCGAAATAGGGTTCCCGTTCGACCCCTACCGCGAGCCCCCCCTCACTCTCGCCCGAACAGCAGCTGCCTCAGGCTCAGCGCCATCACCTTTGCCGACTGGACCATGTCGTCGATGCCGACCCACTCATCCGGGCGGTGAGCGAGGTCGAGGATGCCGGGGCCGTAGGCGATGCAGTCGAACAAGTGGCCGATGCGGGCGATGTGCTTCTGGTCGTAGGTGCCCGGCGAGATGACGTATTGCGGTTCGCGGTCGAACACTTCTTGGATCGACTTTGCCACCGCCTGCACGACCGGCGCCTCGCGGTCGGTCATGGTCGGCTGCACCTCCATCAGGTCGCGGATGCGGTAGTCGAAGCGCGGGCGCTCGCGCTTCAGCCGCTCCAGGATGGAGACGACCTCACCCTTCACCTCGTCGATAGACTCCTCCAGCAGGAATCGGCGATCGATCACTGTGCGGCAGGAGTCGGCGACGTTCGGCGCGGGCAGGCCGGGGAAGAAATCTTCGGTCTGGCCGCCATGGATCGAGTTGATGTTCATAGTTGAGCGCCGTGCACCTTCCGGCACAACCGGCATCTGCGTCTGCTTGGCGTCGAGGGCGGGATAGAGCTCGCTCTCAAACGCATGCAGCAAGGCACCCATGTGGCGGATGGCCGAGTCGCCGAGGAAAGGCATCGAGCCATGAGCGATAGAGCCGAGCGTCTCGATCTCCGCCCACCAGACACCGCGGTGTCCGAGGCAGATGCGATCCTTATTCAACGGCTCAGGGATGATGACGTGGTCAACGCGCGGCTTGGAAAAATAGCCCTGCTTTGCGAGATATGCGACTCCGCCGAAGCCGCCCGATTCCTCATCAACCGTGCCCGAAATTTCGATCGCACCAGGAAAGTCGGGGTAAGTGGCAATAAATGCTTCGGCGGCGATGATGGAGGCGGCAAGGCCGCCCTTCATGTCGCATGCGCCGCGGCCATAGACGCGCCCGTCTTTCACCTCGCCGCCGAACGGATCGACCGTCCAGCCGTCGCCCGCCTCGACGACGTCGATATGCGAGTTGAAGTGCACGGTCGGGCCGGGGCTGCGGCCGTCGAAACGTGCGACGACATTGGTGCGCGGGTACTGATCGCTGTCACCAGGCGTTCCTTCACCTCGGATCAGCTTTGTGCCGAAGCCGGCCTTCTCCAGCCGGGCCGCGATAAACTCGGCGCACGGTGTATAAGCCTCTCCGGGAGGGTTGATCGTCGGAAAGCGGATCAGGTCGGCCGTGAGGGCGACGAGATCGTCGCGGCGGTGGTCGATGGCGGATAGCAAGCGTTCGGTCATACGGCAATTGAGCAAGCTAACCGTGGCCTTGGCAAGTATGGCTGATGGGGCTTGTGAATGAGCCAGCCGCTCACGCGGATGTGAGAGGACCGCGGCAGGGGTTTGTTAGGATATGGCGAATCATATGGCGGGCCTTGCGCTTGCGTTCGCCACGATGAATCATTTCAGCAGTATTGGGTGTGGGGTCATGATGCGTCTTCGTCTCGCCGTTGTCGCGGGAACTTGCCTCTTGTCGGTTGCGGGTGCGCAAGCGTCAGCGCTCGTTGCGCGGGTCGATGTCGCCGAGCAGAAGATGGTCGTCAGCCAGTACGGCAAGGTGATCCACGAGTGGACTGTCTCCACCGGCGCCGACGAATTCGGCGGCACTCCCCGCGGGGAGTACCGGCCCTATCGCATGCACAAGATGTGGCGCTCGCGCACCCACAACGGCGAGGAAATGCCGTACTCGGTCTTCTACGACCGTGGCTGGGCGGTCCATGGCACCAACGAGGTGGATCGGCTCGGCAGCCCGGTCTCCCATGGCTGCGTGCGCCTCGACCCTCAGCATGCGGAGATCTTCTACTCGCTGGTCAACAAGGTCGGCGCCGGCAATACCCGCATCATCATCGAGAACTGAGCTGGTCGAATATTCCACATCATGTGGAGCGCGGGGCATTTCTTTCCCGCGCGCAGTTCACTAGCCTTGCGGGCTGCAGGAGGAGCGGCCAGGCATGACCCAGCACCCGATCGATCTCTCGAAGCCCGTCTCCGACGAGGTGCGAAAGACGACGTGCTACATGTGCGCGTGTCGTTGCGGCATCGACGTCCACCTGAAGGACGGCAAGATCCGCTATATCGAGGGCAACCGCGACCATCCGGTCAATAAGGGCGTGCTGTGCGCCAAGGGCTCGGCCGGCATCATGCAGCACTATTCACCCGCGCGGCTGTCATCGCCAATGCTGCGCACCGGCCCGCGCGGCTCTGGCGAGTTCCGCAACATTTCCTGGGATGAGGCGCTTGCCATCGCCACCGAATGGCTGGGCGAAGTGCGCGCCCGCGACCCGAAAAAGCTCGCCTTCTTCACCGGGCGCGACCAGTCGCAGTCGCTGACCGGCTTCTGGGCGCAGCAGTTCGGCACGCCGAATTACGCCGCGCATGGTGGCTTCTGCTCGGTCAACATGGCTGCTGCCGGCATCATGACGATTGGCGGCGCGTTCTGGGAGTTCGGCTCGCCGGACTGGGAGCGGACGAAGCTGTTCGTCATGTTCGGCGTGGCGGAGGACCACGACTCGAACCCGATCAAGATCGGCATCTCGAAGCTTAAGCAGCGCGGCGCGCGGTTCGTGTCGGTCAACCCGGTTCGTACTGGCTATTCAGCGGTTGCTGACAGCTGGATCGGTGTGCGGCCGGGTACCGATGGCCTCCTGATCCTGGCGCTCGTCCACGAGCTCCTGAAGGCGCGGAAGATCGACGTCGAGTACCTGGTGCGATACTCGAATGCGCCGTGGCTGGTGATTGACGCTCCGGGCACGGGCCAGCACGGCCTGTTTGCGCGCGACAAGGACGGCAAGCCCCTCGTCTGGGAGACGGTCACCGAGCGTCCCGTTGCTGCGGGTAGCAAGGGCGCACAGCCGGCGCTGAGCGGCCTTTACCGGCTCGACGACGGAACCCAAGTGCGTCCATCATTCGAGCTTCTGGTCGAAGAGTATCTCGACGAGCGCCATTCGGCGGAGGCCGTAGCCGACAAGATCGGCATTTCTGCCGCCACGATCCGTGGCCTCGCGGCCGAGATTGCCCGCGTTGCTTTCGAAGAGGCGATCGAGATCCCGCAGCCGTGGACCGATGTGTACGGCAACCATCACTCGAGCTACATCGGCCGCCCGGTCTCGTTCCACGCGATGCGTGGCATTTCCGCCCATTCCAACGGCTTCCAGACGGCGCGCGCGTTGCACCTCCTGCAGGTGCTGATCGGCTCGGTCGACTGCCCCGGCGGGTTCCGCTACGAGCCGCCATATCCGAAGCCGGTGCAGGCACATCCGCGACCGCACGGCCGCGCCGAGCATTTTGGCTCTAACCAGCCGCTTGCGGGGCCGCATCTCGGCTTTCCGCTTGGGCCTGAAGATCTGCTGGTCGACGAGGACGGGCAACCATCGCGCATCGACAAGGCGTTTTCCTGGGAAGCCCCGTTCTCGGCGCACGGGCTGATGCACATGGTGATCGCCAACGCACATGCGGGCGACCCGTATCCGGTCGACGTGCTGTTCCTCTACATGGCCAACATGGCCTGGAACTCGTCGATGAACACGGCAGGCACCATCCGGATGCTGGAGGACAAGGACGAGGCAACCGGCGAGTACCGCATCCCGAAGATCATCTACTCCGATGCCTATTCGTCGGAGATGGTCGCCTATGCCGACCTGGTGCTGCCCGACACCACCTATCTCGAGCGCTTCGACTGCATTTCGCTGCTCGACCGGCCGATCTCGGAGCCGGATGCCGCCAGCGATGCCATCCGCTGGCCGGTGGTTGAACCCGACCGCGACGTGCGCCCGTTCCAGAGCGTGCTGATTGACCTCGGCTCAAGGCTGAAGCTGCCGGGCTTCGCCGACAGCCGCGGTCAGCCGCTCTACCGCGATTATGCCGACTATCTGGTCAGGCACGAGCGCCGACCGGGCATTGGCCCGCTGGCGGGCTTCCGCGGCACCGACGGCACGCGTGCAGGCAGAGGAGCGGCGAACCCGAAGCAGCTCGACCGCTATATCGAGAACGGCTCGTTCTTCTCGGCGCACATTCCGCTCGAGGCGCAGTTCTTCAAGCACGCCAACGCTGCCTATCAGGACTTCGCCGTGAAGATGGGCTTCTTCGACACGCCACAGCCGGTGACGTTCCAGCTGTGGTCGGAGGAACTCCAAAAATTCCGGCTGGCGGCGCAGGGGCTGCGCGCGCCGCACGCGCCCGAGCCATACCGGGATCGCATCTCGTCCGCCTTCACGCCGCTGCCGCTCTGGTACGAGCCGCTGGAGGAGCAGGCCGTGTCGGGAGAGGAGTTTCCCTATCACGCCATCACCCAGCGGCCGATGGCGATGTACCATTCCTGGGGCTCAATGAATGCGTGGCTCAGGCAGATCTACACCCAGAATTATCTCTTCGTGCCGGGCGAGATCTGCGACGCGCACGGGCTGAAGGACGGCGACTGGGCGTGGCTCACGTCCAACCACGGCCGCATCAAGGTGCCGGTGAAGCGTACCGATACGGCAAACCGCGACACGATGTGGACGTGGAATGCGATCGGGAAGCGCGGCGGCGCCTGGGCGCTCGACCCCGACGCTCCGGAGTCCGAAAAAGGTTTTCTCTTGAATCACTTGATCAACGAACTTCTACCGCCGGAGCAGGATGGTATGCGCTGGTCGAACTCCGATCCGATCACCGGTCAGGCCGCCTGGTACGACCTGCGCGTGCGCATCGAGAAGGCCGACCCGCCCGCGCGCAGCGAGCCACGCTTCGAGCCGGTCAGGAAGGCGACAAACACGGCAGCCGAAATCCGCTACGGGCAGGAGTGGAGCGAATGACCTGCCTGCCGTCACAGCCGACGCCGAAGAAGCTCGGCCTCGTCATCGACCTCGACGTTTGCGTCGGCTGCCACGCCTGTGTCGTCTCCTGCAAGGAGTGGAACACCGGCGGCTATGGCGCGGCGCTGTCTGATCAGGACCCGTACGGCGCGGATGTTTCGGGCACATTCCTCAACCGCGTCCATTCCTTCGAAGTGCTACCCGAAGGGGCGGAGGTGGCGGCGGAGAGGGGACACACGCGGCTCGTCCACTTCCCGAAGTCATGCCTGCATTGCGAGAACGCGCCGTGCGTGACCGTGTGCCCGACTGGCGCGTCCTACAAGCGGGCGGACGACGGAATCGTGCTGGTCGACGAGGACATGTGCATCGGTTGCGGGCTTTGCGCCTGGGCGTGTCCCTATGGCGCGCGCGAGATGGACATCGCCGCCGGTGTCATGAAGAAGTGCACGCTGTGCGTCGACCGAATCTACAACGAGACGCTTGCCGAGGAGGATCGCGTGCCGTCCTGCGTGCGCACCTGCCCGACCAACGCCCGCCATTTCGGTGACCTTGCCGACCCGAATTCGTCAGTGTCAAAAATGGTCGCCGAGCGCGGCGGGTTTGACCTGATGCCGGAGCAAGGGACGCTGCCGGTCAACAAGTACCTGCCGCCGCGCCCGAAGCAGCGCCTCGAGGACATCAAGCCGCTCGCCGCCACCGACACGTCGGGCGCGAAGGGCTTATTTGCATGGGTTGATTCCGTGCTGGAGCGGCTCTGACGCATGCATCCCGCCTACTCGATCATCTTTTTCACCACGTCTTCCGGGCTTGGCTATGGCCTCGCCGCGATGCTTGGCCTCGGGCTGCTCGATCCGTCGTCCGCCTGGGTGAAGTTCGCGCATGTGCTGGCGCTCGCGCTCATTGCTGGGGGCTTGCTCTCCTCGACCTTCCATCTAGGTAACCCGCAGCGTGCCTGGCGTGCGCTGTCGCAATGGCGCTCCAGCTGGCTGTCGCGCGAGGGCGTGCTGGCGATCCTTACTTTCGTACCGCTCGCCATTTCGGCTTGGTTTGCGGTGTTCGAGAGCACGCACCTGCCGCTGATTGGCCTCCTTGGCACCGCCGGCGCGATCGCGACTGTCTACTGCACGTCGATGATCTACGCCTCGCTGCGCTCGATACAGGCGTGGAACACGCCGCTGACGTCCACATGCTACCTGCTCTTTGCGGGTGCGGGTGGCAGTCTCCTGGCGGCTCTTGTTGCCGCTTGTGCAGGTCAGACAAGCTGGCACTTTGCGCTGATTGCCATCCTGCTGCTGGCGGCAACTTGGGTGGCCAAGACCCAGTGGCGCAATCGGCTTGACGAGGCACCTCTCTCCACGCCGGAAACGGCGACCGGACTCGGTCATCTCGGCAAGGTGCGGCTGTTCGAGCGCCCGCACACCAACGAAAACTACCTGACGCGCGAGATGGGTTTTCGCGTTGCGCGCAAGCACGCGGACAAGCTGTTCAGGATCGCGCTGGTGACAGGGGGCGCCATACCAGTCCTGCTACTGCTCGTTTCGCTGCTGTTGGGGCAGGGCGCGGCGGCAGTCGTGCTGGCGCTCGCCGTGCTGTTGCATGCGCTTGGGGTGCTGGTGGAACGCTGGCTGTTCTTCGCCGAGGCACGGCACGCCGTGATGAACTACTACGGCGGCTAGGGCCTACTTGATTTCCCAGCGCTTGTGGAACCACATCCACTGGCCGGGATCTTCGCGCACCCACTGTTCGACCACGTCATTGAGAAGCTGAGTTGTCGCGGCGACGTCGACGACGCCCTTCTCGTTGCGCGGTAGCTCAAGCTTTTCCTGAAGCTCCAGCCGGAAGCGATTGCCGGGGAGGCGGATAGAGCGCGCCGGATAGACGTCGCAGTCGTACTGACGCGCGAGCTTGCCAATCAGCGGGCTGGTCATGCACTCGCGCCCGAAGAAGGTCGTGCGCAGGCCGCGCGTAAACTTCTGGTCGACAAGCGCGCCGATATTGCCGTCGGCTTCCAGCACGCGCGCGAGCGTGAACGCCGCGCCGGTGCGCGAGGCTACCATGTCGCTCATGTGGTTCGAGCGGGTCGAAAACAGGTACTTTGCGATGTAGGGATTGTTCGGCGCGCGGAACAGCACCGAGATCGGCAGGCCATAGGCGGCCGCCGCGATCGGCAGCAGCTCGAAATTGCCCATGTGCGCGGTGAAGACGATGTGCGGCCGGTCGCTTTCCTCGCGGATGCGCAGGAAGATCTCCTCGCCGATGACCTCGACGCGACCCGGCTTTTCCTGGCCCGGCACGTAGTCGAACAACTGGTCGATGAAGATGTACTCGCCGAAAAGGCGGGCCATGTGGCCCCACATGTCGAGCGCGAGCGCCTCGACCTCAGCTTCGGTCTTTTCCGGATAGGCTTTGCGGATATTGTCGAGCGTGATCTGGTGGCGCTTGGTGAGCGGCCCGATGCGCTTCGCAACCCTTTCGGCGAAGGCAAGCGCCTTTTCCGGCGGCAGCAGGCGCAGCATGTAGAGCACGCTGCGCGCCAGCTGCGCGATCAGCCAGTACTGGGCAGTCTTCAGGCCCCGCAGGGTACGCGCAATGATGGGCCGCAGGAGCGGCGCGAGGCCGCCCGACATCAGGCGACCCGCAGGATGATCTTGCCGAACACGTCGCGGCCTTCCATGCGCTCAAGCGCACGGCCGATCTCGTCGAACGTGACTTCGGTGTCGATGACCGGGCTGACGAGGCCGCGAGCCATCTTCTGCATGGCATCGGCCATGTTTTCCATGCGGCAGCCGAACGAGCCAAGCAACTTCAGCTGCTGCTGGAACAGCTGCATCAGGTTGATCTGGGTCGAGACGCCCGAGGTCGAGCCGCAGGTGACGAGGCGGCCGCCGCGCTTGAGCGAAAGCATCGATCCCGCCCAGGTGTCCGCACCGACATGTTCGAAGACGACGTCGACGCCCTTCTTCTTCGTCAGCTTGCGGACGACGCCCTCGAAGCGGTCCTCGCGGTAGTTGATGACGTGGTCGGCGCCGAGCGCCTTCGCCTTCTCGATCTTGTCGTTCGAGCCGACGGTGGTAATGACCGTGCAACCCATGCGCTTGGCGAGCTGGATCGCGGCCGAGCCGATGCCGGAGCCGCCGGCATGGATAAGGATCGTCTCGCCGGGCTCGAGCTTGGCGTTGTCGAACAGCATGTGCTCGACGGTGCCGAAGGTGACCGGAGCAACAGCGGCACCGATCTCGTCCACTCCCGGAGGAGCGACGACCAGCAGGCGGGCTGGCAGGTTCACCAGTTCCTGCGCAAATCCGTCGAGATGAAAGCCGTGGACGCCGCCGACATGCTCGCAGAGATTGTCGCGCTTCTCGCGGCAAGCACGGCAATGGCCGCAGGTGCGCGCGCCGTAGATCGAAACCAACTGGCCGGGCAGGAGGTTGGCGACGCCGTCGCCGATCGCCTCGATGACACCCGACGCTTCGGCGCCGACCACGAGCGGCATCTTGCGCTTGGCGAATGCCATGCCGCGCCAGCCCCACACGTCAATGTGGTTGAGCGCCACCGCCTTGATCCGCACAGTGACTTCGCCGCGTGCCGGCGGCGGGGGCAGGGGCAGGTCAACGGCTTCGAGACGCCGGTCCTCGACGAGTTGCAATGCGCGCATGTTCTTTCGTCCTCAAGCAGCTCGGCCGATGCGGAACAGGTCCGCATCCGGAATTGCGATGATCAAGGCAGGAGGCGACGGCGCCTCTAATGGGCGCGATCGCTCCAGCCAAGTGATTGCAAGGGCCTAGCCGGGTTCGCGTGCCATGACAAGGCACGCGTTCTGGCCGCCGAAGCCGAAGGAGTTCGACAGCACCGTGCGAACCTCGGCCTCGCGCTTCACGTTCGGCACGACGTCGAGCTCGATGGCGGGGTCCGGATTGTCGTAGTTGATGGTCGGCGGGATGACGCCGTTCTGCATCGTCAGAACCGAGAACACGGCCTCGACCGCGCCCGCAGCCGACAGCGTGTGGCCGATCATCGACTTGTTCGACGAGATCGGCAGCTTCTTCATGCGCTCGCCGAACACGGTCGACAGCGACAGATGCTCCATCTTGTCGTTTTCCGGCGTCGAGGTGCCGTGGGCGTTGATGTAATCGATGTCGTCGGCCGAAATTCCGGCATCGGCAAGCGCCGCATTGACCGTAGCGATCGCCGGCGAGGCATCGGGCTTTGAGCGCGTGCGGTGGAAGTCATCCGCCTTTTCGCCGCAGCCGGCCATGATGCCAAGGACCTTTGCCCCACGGGCGAGCGCGCTTTCGAGCGACTCGAGCACCAGAGCTGCCGAGCCTTCCGCCAGTACGAAGCCGTCGCGGTCCTTGGAGAACGGCTTCGATGCCTTCTCGGGGAATTCGTTCTGGGTCGACAGGGCGGAAAGCAGCGAGAAGCGGATCAGCGCCTCGGCGGTTGCCGAGCCATCGGCGCCGATGGCCAGCGCACGGTCAGCTTCGCCACGGCGGATCGCCTCGACGCCAAGCTGGATCGCGGTGGCGCCCGATGCGCAGGCGGTCGAAAGCGTGATCGGCAGGCCGCGCGCGCCAAAACGGTCGGAGAGGCGGTCAGCGATTGCGCCGAACTGGGTGCTCTCGAAGGTTTCGCTGCGCAGCTGCTCGCGCGCCACGGCCAGGAGCCGCTCATAGGGCGGCAGGTCGTGGTTGGCGCTGTCATAGAGCGAGAAGCGGTCGCGCCAGTCGAGCTCGACCGGTGGCGAGGCCAGGAAAAGCGGGCCGCCGAAATCATTGGTCGAGAGACCCGAGCCGGAGATGGCTTCCAGCGCCGACAGTTCCGCGAGCTCGTAGGTGAGGGCGCTGGCGCCCTTGTTGCTCGACGGCAGGAAGTCGACGGTACCGCAGATCGTCGTGTTGAGGTGGTCCGTCGGGAAGCGCGTGATCGGGTGGATGCCCGAACGTCCGGCGGTCAGCGCAGCCCAGTTGTCTTCAACGCCCTGTCCGAGCGACGTGACGACGCCGATGCCGGTGATGGCAACGATAGGGCGGCCGAGGTGGTCGGTGGTCTTGGTCATCGGCCGTCTCCTAAGCCGCGACGACGAGGGCAGCGCCCTCGAAACGATGATGTCCAATGGCGGTGGCAAGCGCAGCCTTCGGCGCGCCGTCAAGTTCCGCCTCGTTCTCAGCGTCGAATGCCGGATACGACGCGCCGTTCTTTACCGCGAGCGCGGCAAGGGCGACCGCGAAGGGGAACTGCGCTTCGCGCAGATGTCCGGTGAGTGAAGAGAAGCCGCGAAGCGCGAAATTGCCGGCGGACTGCAAGGCCCGGCGCTCGGCGCCGGTCGCGACATGGGCGCCGGATGCACCCGAAACAGCAAGCATCTTTTCTGCCGGCAGGTCGAAGCGGCGGACAAGGCCGGAGATCGCCTCGTCGAGGTTGCCCTCAGCACGGCGGGCGCGGCCCGATGCGACGTCCTGGATGACAGCGTAGATCTTTGCGCCACGAGCTTCGGCGTGGGCACGCGATTCCAGAACCAGGAACGCAGCGCCCGAGCCGGAAATCACACCCCCGCCGTCGTTGCTCGCACGCGACCACACAGGCTTCCATCGCTTACGGTGCAGGAAGCCACCCAGTTCATACGTCAGCAGCATGTCGGGATGCTCGGTCTGGAACGCACCACCGACGAGGGCGTGCGTCGACTGGCCGGCACGGATGCGGGCTGCCGCCGTCTCAACGGCCGCAACGCCTGCGCCTTCCTCGCCCATGAAGGTGCGGGATGAGCCGGTCACCTTGTGAACGATGGAGATGTTGCCGGCGAGCAGGTTGGAAAGCTGCGCAAGAAACAGCGTCGGGCGAAGCTCGGTGGTGAGCTTCTCGTTGAGCAGGACCTCGCGGTCGTTGCGCTTGAGCCCGGCGTCGAGGATGCTCTGGTCGACGGCTTCGTCGCGTTCGCCGCCGCCTGCCGCCACGATCATGTCCATGGTCGTGACGAGAGCGTCGTCGCCCTTCATCCCGGCATCGTCCAGCGCAAGGCCAGCCGTGTAAGTGCCGAGGCGCTGCCAGGTTTCCATCTGGCGCTGGTCGCCACGCTTGGGGATCTGCTGGCCCCAGTCGATCGGCGGCAGCGGGTGGATGGTGTAGGGCGCAAAGCGCTCAGCATCGATCCGGGGAGCCTGGCCCGGCGTCGAAAGTACCTGCCAATGGCTGTCTGCCCCTTCGCCAAGGGACGACACCAGCCCGATGCCGGTGATGACGACGTCGCGCTCGCTCATGCCGGACTCTTCTGTCTTTAATGCGTTATCAGGCGTTCTTCGCCGCGACCAGCGCGTCGATTTTGGCGCAGAGGTTCTCCATGACGAAGTACTCCTCGGTGGAAGCCTTGCCGTCATTCACTTCCTGCGTCCACTTCTCGAGCGGGATCTTGATGCCGAACTCCTTGTCGATCGCGAACACGATGTCGAGGAAGTCCAGGCTGTCGATGCCGAGATCGTCAATGGTGTGGCTCTTCGGCGTGATCGTCTCGCGATCAATCTCGCTGGTCTCGGCGATGATGTCGGCGACCTTGTCGAATGTCGATGTCACTGTGCTTCCCTCTGACAACCGGGGCTGATCATATTACTATCGCGGCTGTCTAATCCGTTTTCTATGGCAGGGAAAGGGCAGCGGGGCAAAAATGCCGCCTTCTCCGCCGCGTCCGCCAGATGCGGTAGCCCGCGCAACTAGTTGAAAACGATCCGCCCGATCGCCTTCAGGCTGTCGCCCTCGGGTGCGACAATGACCGCTTCCGCCTCCCGAGGCTTCACGCCCGTCCAGGCCGCGACGTTTTCCCGGTGCGTGACCAAGACGAGGTTTCCGGAGCCGGAATAGTTCCGAATCATGTCGAGCACGATCTGGTGGCCCTTTTCGGCGAGTTCCGGCTCACGCTCCACCGAGTCGAGCGCCGGCAGCTCCTCTACGAGGCCCGGTCCGAAGGCAATCTTCGCCGTGTCCAGCGTGCGGCAGTAGCGGCTCGCATAAACCTTCTCGACCGGCTCGGCGCGCGCGGCGATCAGAGCTCCTAGCTTTCGGGCCTGCTGGCGGCCGCGCTCAGAAAGATTGCGCTGGGTGTGGCAGTTGCCAAGTGCGAAATTGGCAGGGTCGCCGGTGCCTGGCGCATTCGCGTGAACCAGCAGTACGACCTGTCCGCCCTCGCGAAGAAGCGCCCAGCCAGCTTCGGTAGCCTCTGCCGGTGCAACCGCCGCAAATAACAAACCGATGAGGAGAACCGCTGTCCGACGCATTCAGAATCCCGTTTCCTGGGTCATATAGGGAGGGGATCACGCAGCGAAAGGCAAGCAAGCATTACAAACGGCCGTGAACCGGGTCTGCTTGCAGGTGCGGAGGGATTAGGTTACGCGGAGGTCATGTTCGAGCTGGGCGAGACGATCGCATTCGTTTTTGGGGTGGTGGCGCTCGGCTACATTGCCGGCTGGACCGGACTGTTGCGATCTGCGAGCGGCGATGCGCTGACCGAGTTTGCCGTTGCTGTGGCGTTGCCCGCGCTTCTCTTCCGG
The DNA here is from genome assembly GCF_000526635.1 of Aminobacter sp. J41. Lineage (GTDB taxonomy): Bacteria > Pseudomonadota > Alphaproteobacteria > Rhizobiales > Rhizobiaceae > Aerobium. The sequence continues at coordinate 217,814 of NZ_JAGL01000003.1, read as the reverse complement.
ACCATGGTGCAGATCGACCTGCATGGCGCGACACCCTGGCGGCTATGGCTCGCTTATTTCGCGGTGATACCTTTCGTCTGGACTGCCGGGCACCTCATAATTACCGGCTTGTTCGGCCGGGAGCGCCCCGCTGGTGTCGTCGGCGGCGTTGCGTCATCCTTCTCCAACATGCTTCTGCTCGGCTTTCCGCTACTGACCAGCGTCTACGGCCAGCCGGGGCTCGACGTCCTGTCGCTGCTGATCTCCATCCACCTGCCGGTGATGCTGGCTGCATCGATCGTCACTTTCGAATGGGCGCGAAGCGGGCAGGGCGGCTCCATATCGCCAGCGAGGATAGCGAAGGACTTCTTCGGGAAGCTGTTCTCCAATCCGCTGATCATTGGCATCCTCTGTGGCCTCGCCTGGAGAGTGACAGGCTGGCCGGTGCCGTCGCTCGCAATGCGTTTCATTGACGCCTTTGCTGGCATTGCAGGGATCATCGCGCTGTTCGCGATGGGGCTCGGGCTGCGCAAGTACGGCATCGGCGGCAATGTGAAGCCGGCAATCGTGCTGGCGCTGCTGAAGTTGTTTCTCATGCCAGCGCTGGCGCTGGTCTCGGCCTATCTTGCCGGGCTGCCAGTAGTCGCCGCGCAGGTGGTTGTCGTGGTTGCGGCGATGCCTACCGGGGTGAACCCCTATCTGATCGCTTCGCGTTTCGGCACCGGGCAGATGCTTGCGTCCAATACGATGACGATCTCGACGGCGGGCGCAGTCGTAACCACCGTGTTCTGGCTGGCGGTGGCACAAGCGGTTTTTACCTGATCCGCCTTGGCTTGCGCGCGGCAAACCCTATTCTACGGTTCAATTCACCGACATCCCGACGGCGCGATGCGCCGCAATTCAGGAGGAATTCATGCTTCAGAAAACGAGCCACTTCATGCGCCAGGCGAACCTGATCGACGGCGAATGGGTGCAGGCCGATTCTGGCGCTACCATCGACGTGATCAATCCGGCGACCGGCCTCAAGCTTGGTACCGTGCCGAAGGCTGGCCGCGCGGAAACCCGCCGCGCGATCGAGGCTGCCGAGCGCGCGTTCCAGACGTTCAAGAAGACGTCGGCGCTGGAGCGCTCCAAACTGCTGCGCAAGCTGCACGACGCCATCATGGACAACCAGGACGCGCTGGCGGAACTGCTGACCATGGAGCAGGGCAAGTCGCTGACCGAGGCCAAGGGCGAGATCGCCTCGTCGGCTGCCTATGTGCTGTGGTTCGCCGAGGAAGCGCGTCGGGCCTATGGCGACGTGGTGCCGAGCCCGTGGGCTGACCGTCGCATCCTCGTCACTCGCGAGCCGGTCGGCGTCATCGCGGCGATCACCCCGTGGAACTTCCCGTCGTCGATGCTGTCGCGCAAGATCGCTCCGGCAATCGCGGCTGGCTGCACGGCGGTGGTGAAGCCGGCCTCGCAGACACCGTATTCCGGCCTTGCCTGGGGCGCGCTGTGCGAGGAAGTCGGCATCCCGAAGGGCGTCATCAACATCGTCACCGGCTCTGCCGGTGAGATCGGCGACGAGCTTTGCGAGAACCCGATCGTCAAGAAGATCACCTTCACCGGTTCGACCGAGGTCGGCAAGCTGCTGATCGCAAAGTCCGCCTCGACCGTGAAGAAGGTATCGATGGAGCTTGGCGGCAATGCGCCGTTCATTGTCTTCGACGATGCTGATCTCGACCGAGCGGTCGAGGGCGCCATCGTTGCCAAGTACCGCAACTCCGGCCAGACCTGCGTCTGCACCAACCGCTTCTTCGTCCAGGCCGGCATCTATGACGAGTTCGTCGAGCGCCTTGCTGCTGCGTCGAACAAGCTCAAGGTCGGCCCGGGCCTGGAGGAAGGCGTGCAGCAGGGACCGTTGATCGATGAGCGCGCGGTCGAGAAAGTCGAGGAACTGATCGCCGACGCCAAGGCCAAGGGCGGCAAGATCGTTGCGGGCGGCAACCGCCACGAGCTGGGCGGATCGTTCTTCCAGCCGACGGTGATCGCGAACGCGACCCCCGAGATGAATTTCATGAAGGACGAGATCTTCGGCCCGGTGGCCCCGGTCTTCAAGTTCGAGACCGAAGAGGAAGCGATCAGCCTCGCCAACGACACTGAATTCGGCCTTGCCTGCTATTTCTACACCGGCGACCTCGGCCGCGCCTTCCGCGTCATGGAAGGCCTGAAGTACGGCATGGTCGGAGTCAACGAAGGCCTCATCACCACACCAGAGGCACCGTTCGGCGGCGTCAAGGAATCGGGCCTCGGCCGTGAGGGCGGTCATCAGGGCATCGATGACTATCTCGACACCAAGTATGTCTGCATCGGCGGCCTTGGGCTCTGACATGCAGCGCGAAGCGTTCGGCATCACCCTTGAAGGCGAGGTTGTCGAGCGCATCACTCTTGAGGGAGGCGGGCTGACTGCCCGCTTCCTCACCTACGGCGCGACCCTGCAGGATCTCCGCCTTGCGGGACATGATGCGCCGCTGGTGCTCGGCTTCGAGAAGCTCGAGCACTACGTTTCGCAGACCTACTATTTCGGCGCGACCGTCGGGCGCTATGCCAACCGCATTGCGGGCGGCAGTTTCCGCCTCGACGGCCAGCTTTACCAGACCGACCGAAACGACGGCCCGAACACGCTGCATGGTGGCTCGAAGGGCCTCGACCGCCGCGTCTGGCAGGTGGCCGACCTTGGGAAGGATTTTCTCACCCTGAAGATTGCCGACCCGTCCGGCACGATGGGCTTTCCGGGCAGCGTAGAGATATCCTGCACATTCTCGCTGAAGCAGGGCGGCAAACTTGCGATCGAAATGAAGGCGAAGACCGACCGGGCGACGCTCGTCAATCTCGCGCACCACTCCTACTTCAATCTTGATGATGGCGGAGAGGGCAGCATCCTCGACCATCGGCTCAGCATTGCGGCGATGGCGTATACGCCGACCGACACGGCGTGCATCCCGACAGGCGAGGTGCTGCCGGTTGCCGGGACCGATTCCGATTTCCTGCTGCCGCGAGCAATCCGTCTACGCGAGGAAAACCGTGTCGCTTACGACCATAATTTTTGCGTTTCTTCCGCTCGCGGATCGCTGCGGCGCGTGGCGTGGGCGCAAGGCAGCAAATCTGGCGTCGAGATGGAGGTGTGGTCGACGGAGCCCGGCCTGCAGTTCTTCGCCGGGCAGTTTCCGGATGTCGAGGTTCCGGGGCTGGGCGGCATGCATTACCGCACCCATGCCGGCTTCTGTTTGGAACCGCAGATATGGCCCGACTCGCCGAACCGGCCTTACTTCCCGCAGGCTGTGCTGCGCCCCGGCGAAGTCTATCGCCAGCTCACCGAATATCGCTTCCGTGGTCCGGACGAGGCCTGATCAGCCGGCGAAGGCCGCGCGCAGGGTCTCGAACGGCGCCAGGGCACCGCGCACCTGGACGACGGCGGCGGCCACGCGGTGGCCGTGCCGGGCTGCCTCGACAGGATCTTTTCCCTGCAGCCGGGCGGCGAGATAGCCGCCGTTAAACGAGTCGCCCGCACCGGTGGTGTCGACCGGGTTGATGACGTGCTGCGCAGCGACTGTCTGGCGCGTACCGTCGGCAACGACCAGCGCCGGCTCCTCGCCGTTCTTGACGACGATTTCCTTCACGCCGAGCGACGCGAGGCGGTTTGCCGTCGCTTCAAGGTTTGCATCACCGAACAGCGCCTGCTCGTCCGGGAAGGTCGGCAGGCAGATGTCGGCGAGCTTGCTTGCAGTCGAGATCGCCTCACGGGCCTCTTCGAGCGAGGGCCACAGGCGCGGGCGGTAGTTTGGGTCGAAGGCGACCAGGCTGCCGGCGGCGCGAGCGCCCGTGATCGCGGCGAAGAGGTTTTCCCGCGCGCCGGGCTCAAGAATTGCGAGCGTGATTCCGGAAAAGTAGATAAGTGCCTTGTTCTCAAGGCTTTTCTTCAAAAGTCCCGGTTCGTCGGCCAGCTTGCGGGCGGCGGAATCGGCGCGCCAGTAGGTGAAGGAGCGCTCGGCACCCGTCAGCGTGATGGCATAGAGGCCGGGCCGCGCGCCGGGAATGCGCGGGCTGGCTGCCGTGCGGATGCCGTTCTGCGCAAAAAAGTCGAGCTGCTGCTGTGAGAAGGGGTCGTCGCCGAAAGCGCTAACGTAGTCTGTCGCCTGTTCTTCGGGGAGCAGCGCCCGCAGAGCCCACATGACGTTGAACGTGTCGCCGGCGTGGTTCAGCTTCCAGTCGCCGGTGCCGGTCCCCGACAGTTCCAGCATGCATTCGCCGATCGACGCCGTACCCTTCATTTTGTCTTTCCTTGACTGGTTCGCGTGCTTGTCTACACCGCATTGGATATGAGGCAAAGGGTGCTGCACGCTTCCGGAGGGGGACGATGAAGAGGTGGATCGCAGGTCTGGTGGTCGTTGCCGCGCTGGCCGCTGCGGCCGTGTTCGGCATGCGGATGATGGCGCAGCCGCCAGAAGAGCTCGACCTTGCGAGGGATAAGCCCTCCGCGAACCAACTCTACCGAGTCTCGATCCAGCCGGAACTCGATCCGCCGGCGATCGGTACGCTGCACAATTGGATCGTCACCGTGCTGCTGTCGGACGGCGAACCGGTCGTGGACGCGAAGATTTCCGTCGCTGGCGGCATGCCGCAGCATGGCCACGGCCTGCCAACGGCGCCACAGGTAACCAAGCAGCTCGGTGAGGGGCGTTATCTAGTTGAGGGTGTACGCTTCAACATGGGCGGCTGGTGGGAACTGAAATTCACGATCGACGCGTCCGCCGGCAGCGACAACGTGACGTTCAACCTGACCTTCTGACGCTCACACATGTCGAAGCGGTTCCTCCTTGTCGTCCTCGCCGCCGGGCTGCTCTCCGCGTGCTCGCGCGAGCCATTCTCGGAGGAGGAAATGCAGGCCATCGCGCAGTTGCGTCTTTCCCAACTTGCGCCGCTAAAGCCCGATCCGAGCAACCGCTTTGCCGACGATCCGGCTGCCGCGGCGCTGGGCGAGGCACTTTTCTTCGACACGAGGCTGTCGCGCGATGGCACGGTCGCTTGCGCCACCTGCCACCTGCCGGACCGGCAGTTCCAGGACGATCTGCCTCGTGGGCACGGCATTGGCGTCAGCGACCGCCGCACCATGCCGCTCGCGGGCGTCGCGCATGGCCAGTGGTTCTTCTGGGACGGACGGAGCGACAGCCCGTGGGCGCAGGCGCTGACGCCGATCGAGGATCCGCGTGAGCATGGCTTTACCCGCGCTGCCGTGGCTGCCGTGATCGCGGAGGCGTATCGCGAGCAGTATGAAGCCGTCTTTGGTCCGGTGCCGGATGTCGAGGTGCACGGGGCCTCGCCGCTCGGCAATGAGGAAGAACAGGCGGCCTGGAAGGCGCTTGGGCCGGAAGAACAGGAGGCGGTCAACATCGTCTTCGCCAATGCCGGCAAGGCGCTGGCTGCGTTCCAGCGCACTATCGCCCATGAGGAAACCCGCTTCGATCGCTACGCGGAAGCGATCGTCAGCGGGCGGGAACCTGTTGCCGGGGACGCCTTTAACTCGCTCGAGATCGAAGGACTGAAGCTGTTCATCGGCAAGGCGGGCTGCATCAACTGCCACAACGGCCCGCGCTTCACCGACGATTTTTTCCATAACACGGGGGTGCTTACCCCGGAGGGGCTGCCGGTCAATCGCGGACGGATCGATGCGATAGACGAGGTACTGGCCGACCCTTTCAACTGCTTAGGCAAATACAGCGACGCCTCACCTGACGACTGCCGCGAGCTGCGCTTCATCGCCCGGGATGATGCGGCGCTCGTTGGCGCCTTTAAGACGCCGTCGCTGCGTGGGGCCGCCAGCCGCGCGCCGTACATGCACGCCGGACAGTTTTCGACTCTTGGCGAGGTCATCGACCACTACTCGACGGCGCCGGCCGCGCCCGTTGGGACCAGCGAGATCGGACCGGTCGCCTTTACCGACCGGGGCAGGGCGGCACTAATCGCCTTTCTCAAGACGCTCGACTGAGCCGCTAGTGGTCCTTCACCGTCTCCATCGCGACATAGGTCGACGTTTGCGCCACATGCGGCAGCGCCGAGATCCGCTCGCCAAGGACGCGGCGGTAGGCGGCGATGTCCTTGGTGCGCACCTTGAGCAGGTAGTCGAAGCTCGACGCAATCATGTGGCATTGCTCGACTTCGGGAATCGTCAGCACCGCCTTGTTGAACGCATCGAGCGCTGCCGAGCGCGTGTCTGACAGCTTCACCTGCACGAAGGCGACGTGGCCCTCGCCCATCCGCTCGCGGTCGACGATTGCCGCATAGCCGCGAATGTAGCCCTCGCGCTCGAGTCGCTTCACGCGCGCCTGTACTGGAGTCTTTGACAATCCCACCTTCGCGCCGAGCTCGGCCGCGGAAAGCCGGCCGTTTGCAGAAAGTGCGGCCAGGATGTTGCGGTCGATACGATCCAACTGGTCTTCAGCCATGGGAATACCTGGTTCACGTGCCCATCTATTGGTGATCTGAATAGATCGATCGACCTGCGGTGTCGAGCTGAACAGGAAAGCCGATGCGCAGCCTCGTGGTAAATTGGCGCGTCTCGCACAAGCAACGCCAGGGGCTGAAATGTCACCACTCGACCACATCCGTTACCGCATCCGCGACAACTACCTGGCCGACGAGGCCGAAGTGCTAGCGCGGCTGGTTGCGCAGGCGAATCTGACCGCCGAGGAACGCGCAGCGATCTCGCGCCGCGGTGCCGAGCTGGTGCGGGCGGTTCGCAACCAGACCAAGCCGGAGCTGATGGAGGTTTTTCTCGCCGAGTACGGCCTGTCGACGCGCGAGGGTGTGGCGCTGATGTGCATGGCGGAAGCACTGCTTCGCGTGCCGGATGCCGACACGATCGACGACCTGATCCGCGACAAGATCGCGCCGCATGACTGGTCGGTACGCTCCGGCTCGTCGGCTTCGATCTTCGTCAATGCTTCGACCTGGGCGCTGATGCTGACCGGCAAGGTGCTGGAAGAGGACCAGGGCGGCATTGAAGGCACGCTACGCGCGATGGTGCGACGGCTGGGCGAGCCGGTGATCCGCAAGGCGGTCTCCGCAGTTATGCGCGAGATGGGCGAGCAATTTGTCCTCGGCCGCACGATCGACGAGGCGGTTCAGCGCGGCAAGGCGTTTTCCCGCAAGGGTTATACCTACTCGTTCGACATGCTGGGCGAGGCGGCGCGCACGGAATCCGATGCGCTGCGCTATCACCGCGCCTATGCGGATGCCATCGCGGCCCTGAAGCCCGGAGCTACCGCGCCGGACATCGCACGCAACCACGGCATCTCGGTGAAGCTCTCGGCGCTGCACCCGCGCTACGAGGTGGCGCAGAAGGAAACGATGCTGCCCGTCCTTGCCGACCGGCTGCTGTCGCTGTGCGTTGCTGCGCGCGAGGCGCGCATGGGCCTCAACATTGACGCGGAGGAGGCGGATCGCCTCGATCTCTCGCTGGACGTCATCGAGCGGGTGCTGACCAACCCGGCGCTGGCCGGCTGGGACGGTTTTGGCGTCGTCGTCCAGGCCTATGGCCTGCGCGCGAGCCAGGTCATCGACTGGCTCTATGCGCTGGCGCAGAAGCTGGACCGTCGCATCATGGTCCGCCTCGTCAAGGGCGCCTACTGGGACACCGAGATCAAGCGCGCGCAGGTCATGGGGCTGGAGAGCTACCCGGTATTCACGCGCAAGCGGAACACGGATGTCTCCTACATCGCCAATGCGCGCAAGCTGCTCGGCATGACCGATCGCATCTATCCGCAATTTGCGACCCACAATGCGCACACCGTATCCGCCATCCTGTCGATGGCGTCTGACAAGAATACTTTTGAATTCCAGCGCTTGCACGGGATGGGTGAAGCGCTTCACGAGGTCGTTCGTCAGGCAGAAGGTACGCGTTGCCGCATCTACGCGCCGGTCGGCGCGCACTCTGATCTGCTCGCCTATCTCGTGCGCCGTTTGCTGGAGAACGGCGCCAATTCCTCTTTCGTACACCAAATCGTCGACAAGTCGGTGGCGCCGGAGACGATCGCGCAGGATCCATTCGTTGCAATTGCCGATGGCCCTGCGACCAATCCCGCGATCCCGCGCGCGCGCGACCTCTTTGGCGCTGGACGGGTGAATTCGAAGGGCTTCGACCTGACCGACACGACGACGCTGGCCGCGATCGAGGCGAAGCGCAGCTCGTTCGCCGATCCGCATCGCTGGACCGCGGGGAAGGGCAGGTCCGCGCGCACCATCGTCAATCCCGCCAACCCGGATGACATCGTGGGTGAAGTCTTTGAAGCAGACGCCGAGGCCGTAGAGGAGGCAGTCGGCGCAGCGCTTGAGGCCCAGCCCGCCTGGGCTGCACGCAGTGCGGCGGATCGCGCCGACATTCTGCGCCGGGCGGCCGACCTCTATGAGGAGAACGCGGCGGAGTTCTTCGCCCTGTGTGGCCGCGAGGCCGGCAAGACGCTGGGGGACGCGGTGGCCGAAGTGCGCGAGGCTGTCGACTTCCTTCGCTATTACGCGAGCGAGGCGGTCAACCACGAAGCGAGCACCCAGGCGCGTGGCGTGATCGCCTGCATCTCGCCGTGGAATTTCCCGCTGGCCATCTTCACCGGCCAGATCGCGGCTGCCCTCGTCACCGGCAATGCGGTGGTGGCCAAGCCCGCCGAGCAGACGCCGCTGATTGCCGAACGCGCGGTGGCGCTGCTGTATGATGCAGGCGTGCCGCAGGAGGTACTGCATCTGCTACCAGGCGATGGCCCGTCGGTCGGCGCGCCGCTGACGGCGGATCCGCGCATTTCCGGCGTCTGTTTCACCGGCTCGACAGACGTAGCGCGCATCATTGAGCGCCAGCTGGCGCAGACCGCCGCACCGGACGCGATGCTGATTGCCGAAACCGGCGGCCTCAACGCTATGATCGTCGACTCGACCGCTTTGCCAGAGCAGGCGGTGCGCGACATCCTGGCTTCAGCTTTCCAGAGCGCCGGCCAGCGCTGCTCGGCGCTGAGCATTCTCTACGTCCAGAAGGATGTCGAGACGAAGGTAATCGAAATGCTGAAGGGGGCGATGGCGGCGCTGAAGCTTGGCGACCCGTGGAAGCTTTCCACCGACGTCGGCCCGGTGATCGACGATGAGGCGCGCGATGCGCTGCTCGCCTACTGCCGCAAGATGGAAGGCGCGGGCCGGCTGATCGCGAAGCTCGACACCAACGAGGGCGGGCGGCTCGTTCCGCCGCACATTTTCCGCGTCAGCGGCATCGCCGAACTCGAACGCGAGATGTTTGGCCCGGTCCTGCATGTTGCGGCCTTCGAAGCCGACAGACTCAATGAGGTAATTTCCGACATTAATGCAAAGGGTTACGGGCTGACCTTCGGGCTTCACACGCGCATCGACGCGCGCGTCCAGCACATCGTTGATGGCATCCACGCCGGCAACATCTATGTCAATCGCAACCAGATCGGCGCTGTGGTGGGTTCCCAGCCGTTTGGAGGCGAGGGGCTTTCCGGCACCGGTCCGAAAGCTGGCGGGCCGCACTATCTGCGCCGCTTCCGCAAGCAAAAGGCGGTGCCGGCGGGGCCTGCGTCGGCAGGAGTGGAAATCCCGCTGCGCACGCTGCAGGATCATCTGCCCGATGCAAACAAGAGCGGCTGGGCCGAGCGACAGGACCGTATCGCCGTGCTCCGCAAGCATTTGCGTGGCAAGGGCGCTGAGGCGGTGGCGGCTGCGGCGGCACTCGACACCGGCCCCATCGACCTGCCGGGACCGACGGGCGAGGGCAACATGCTGCGGCTCTATCCGCGCGGACGTGTACTATGCCTTGGCGTCGAGCAAGACGTGCTCCTGGCGCAGGTGATCCAGGCGCTGGCGGTTGGCAATGCGGTGCTGGCGGTGGCGCCGGAGGCACGCAAGGCGCTCGATACGCTGACGGGCAAGGGCCTGCCGCTCGAAGTGCTGGATGGTGTCGTGGGGGGTGAGGCGCTGAAGGGCCTCGACATCCAGCTGGTCGCGCAGGTGTCCGATACCGCCACGCTGAAGGCGACGCGCCAGGCGCTGGCGTTGCGTGAAGGGCCAATCGTGCGGCTGCTCACCGAAGTGATCGATCCCGCAGCCTATACGGTAGAGCGGGCGGTTTGCGTCGACACCACGGCAGCGGGCGGCAATGCGAGCCTGCTGGCGGCCGCGGAATAGTTGGCGAAACAGGGAAGGGGCTCAGGCCCCTTCAACCACTTTGAAGCCCTCGAAGACCGGCGGCTCGAGATAGAGGGGCTTCTTGTCGCCGGCCTGGCGGTGTGAATCGCGAAAGTTCTGGGATCGCGTCCAGGCGAGGAAGGCGTCCTCGTTCTTCCAGATCGAATGGGAGACGTAGAGCGTGTAGCCTTCCTTCTCGTTCGCCGCCCCGCGCAGCAATCGGAACTCGCGGAAGCCCGGTGTCTCGTTGAGCCGCGAATCGCGGTTCTTCCAGACGGCCTCGAACTCCTCTTCCGCTCCGCTGCGGACCTTGAAGCGGTTCATGGCAAAGAACATGGCTGCATCCTTTTCAACACAATATCCCAGGGAAACGTGCAGGTTCAGCACGGCGGAAAATCATGAGTGTAACTCTCCGGTATTGCGCAAACACCAAAACATGATAATTTCACTCATGTAATCTCATGCAGCGGCGCAGAGCCGCGAGACAGAGCAACCGGCAAGAAAGGCACGGTCCCGTGAACAGCTTCACCCCGTCGAATCATCCGTCCTTCCGTCGTTCGTCCCCCGTTGAAGCAAGCCCGCGCTTCGTTCAGCGCCAGGTCCAATCGGTTGTTCGGGTCGTCTCCAGCGACAATCTGTTCCGCGGCACCAAGGAGATCGGCATCGAGCACGACGGCGCAATGTATCGTCTCAAGATCACCCGCCAGGGCAAGCTGATTCTCAACAAGTAACCCTCTGATCTCTCCAGATCGCAGAACGGGCGCGAAACCAGTTTCGCGCCCGCTTTGTCTAACGGAAAAGCTGCAGAGGAACCCGGGCAAGGCTCAGGCGTTGGCGACCGGTTGTGTGATGTCCGGAATGCCGAGCAGGTCTCGCATCGAAGGGCGGGCCTTTACGAGATCGTCGATGGAATATCCCTCGAGAACTTCGAAGAATGCACCCAGCGCCTTGCGCAGCGCCGCATTGAGGCCGCAGGAATCGATGAGCGGGCATTCGGTGGCGTCGGTCTCGAAGCACTCGGCCATGGCGAAGTTCTCTTCCGTCACGCGCACGACATCGAACAGCGTGATGTCGCTGGCGGGACGGGCGAGACGGACGCCGCCGTTACGACCGCGGACGGTCTCGACGATCTTGGCCTCAACCAGCGGCTGCAAGATCTTGAACAGGAACAGTTCAGATACCGAATAGGCGGCCGCGATTTCCGAAACTCGGCTCAGTCTGCCCTCATTGGCTGCGCAGTACATGAGCAGGCGGATTGCATAGTTGGTCTGACGGGTCAGCCGCATGGCAAGCCTTTCAAGTTGACGGAGAGCGCCTCCGCCTTAATGAATCGTAACTTAGAATAGTTCTAGATCGATGTCAAAAAACCTGACATCTGATTTCAGGATTTAGTGGCAGACGCAAGGCAGGCATGCGCCGCACGCAACGGTATCCGGGTTGAATTTTATGTTGCGCTGCACAATATCAATTCTGCAGCGATTTGAGGAATATCGCGGAGGACAAGAGCAGGGAACAGAGTGATGAACGGAACCGCAAAAGTCGAGAGGCCCCTTCAAGGGACAATCCGGCTGCTTCGCCGTTCGGAACTCCCGCAATTTCGCGACCACCTCCTGCGCCTCGACGATATCAGCCGCCGCGACCGCTTCAACGGCCCGACCAGCGACGCCTTCGTGATCTCCTACGCCGAACGCAGCTTCCAGAACGGAGCTCTGGTGATCGGCTATGTCGAGGACGGCAAGGTCCTCGGCGCTGCAGAGCTGCACGAGCGCCCGGAAGACCCGACGCCAACCGGCGAGATCGCCTTCAGCGTGGAACGAGAGCTGCAGCATCGCGGACTTGGCGCGCTCCTGTTCGAACGCCTAATCGAAAGCGCCCGCGCCTTCGGCTACGAACGCCTGCTCGTTACGACCCACCCGCAGAACCAGGCAATGAAGCGGCTTGCGCGCCGGTTCAACGCGTCGCTGCGGTTTGAGGATGGCGAAACTGTCGGCATCATCGAACTTGAGCCGGCTCCGCCGCTGCCCGCGCGCCCCGGCGCCGGCATGTTTGCTCGCCACGCCGCGTAGTTTCTTCTCTTCGGAAGGTGACGTTCCGGCCGGATCGTCCCACATAGGGTTCCGTGACCAGACCGTCAGGAACCGACATGGCCGTTGATACGACGACAATCCGCAGCGACGAACTTGCCAAGCGTCAGGCGCTTAACCGCACCAAGGCAATTGCCACGGCGTCTCTCGCCCTCTGCGTGATCGTGCTTCTCACCGCGCGGGCTTTCCAAGGCGATTATCCATTCCTTTCCTTCGTTGCGGCCTTTGCGGAGGCGGCGGCAATTGGCGGCCTCGCCGACTGGTATGCCGTGGTTGCGCTGTTCCGGCGGCCGCTCGGGCTTCCCGTGCCGCACACGGCGATCATTCCTGAAAACAAGGACCGCATTGCTGACAATCTCGGCCGTTTCATCGAGCGCAATTTCCTGTCGCCTGGCGCCGTGCGCGCCAAGCTGAAGGAAGTGGACTTCGCGATGATGGTTGCCGACTGGCTTTCAGCGCCTCATCGGTCGGCCACGCTTTCCAACTTTGCCACGCGCATTGCGCCCGAAGCGCTGGCAGCACTCGAGCACAATGACCAGCTGCGCAAGCTGGTCGCGGGCCGAGTCTACGCTCAACTGGAAAAGGTGCAGGTGGCGCCTCTTGCTGCCGACATGCTGAAGGCGATTACGGCCGACCGGCACCACCAGCGGCTTTTCGATGAACTGCTTCGCGTGTTCGGCGGCATGCTAAACGACGAAGCGGCGCTGGCGAGCGTGCGCGACAAGATCCGCACCGAATTGCCGAGCCTTGCCAACATGTTCAAGGCAGATGCTTACCTTCTGAGGAAGATCGTCGCCTCGGCCGGCGCGCTGATCGACGAGGTGCAGAACGACCTCGACCATCCGATGCGGCGCGAGTTCGACCGCTTCGTCGAGCGGTTCGTGGACGACCTTCGGGTCTCGCCGGATTATGCCGACCGGGCCGAGAAGCTGAAGCGCTCGTTGCTGGCCAGGCCGGAACTCGCCGACCTCGCGGGCCACTTCTGGGCTGGGCTGCGCAGCTTCGTCGAGCAGGACATGGCGAGCCCCAATTCGATGCTGCGAAATCAGCTGACGGCGATGCTGGTCGAAATCGGCAAGCGCCTGGCGGACGATCCGCAGCTGCGTGCCGAAATGAACCATGGCTTCGTCACCTCGCTTGGCGCCTTCGTCGAAAGCCAGAAGAGCGGCGTCGCCACTTTCATTTCCGAGCAGGTGCGTGGATGGGACATTGTCCAACTTACGCGGCTGATCGAGCTGAACATCGGTCGCGACCTGCAATACATCCGCTTCAACGGCATGATCGTCGGCGGCCTGGCGGGCCTTTGCCTTCACATTGGCGAGCGGCTCATTTTTGGCTGAGGCCTATTCGCGGGCCTTCGTCTCTTCGTGCTTCAGCGCCGCGAGGTCGCTGAGCATCTCGAGCAGCGCTTCGATCCGGTCGCGCCCGTAGCGCTCTTCGAGATCGGCGTAGACAGCACGGCTGGCAGGGCTGACGTTGTAGATGATCTCCAAGCCCTTGTCTGAGAGGGAGAGGAGAATGCGCCGGCCGTCACCCTGATCGCGCTCGCGCAAAACCAGTCCGCGCTCCTCCAGCGACCTGATGATGCGGGTCAGGCTCGGTGCGAGAATGCAGGCGCGGTCGGCAAGTTCCGTCGCGTCCAGCGGGCTCTGTTCCGCAAGTACGCGGATCACCCGCCACTGCTGCTCCGTCACGTCCTGCGCCTGCAGTACGGGTCGGAAGCGCGCCATCACCGCTTCGCGGGCACGCAGAAGCGCGATCGGGAGAGACCGGCGCGTGTCGCGCGGGAGCAGGGCGTCGTCAGGGAGCTTCCGGTTTTCCTTCATTTGAAAGATTTGGCTGAAATTGCCGTCTCGGGCAAGCCGTCCTCAATCTCCATACGGAACCCAGACGTTCTTTACCTCGACTGCTTTGCTAAGGAAGGTCTCCAGAGAACCTTGTTCGGAATTCCAGTCGACAGCATAACCCTGCGAGGTCCAGACGCGCTTGAGGTTGCCGGCTGATTCCGCTTCCGCGATCCGGCAGGTTTCCGCATCAGCCACGATCCAAAGCCCGTCGACGTCGTCGTGCCTTGCCAGCACGGCTGCCAGTTCGGACGGCTTACCGGTCACGATGTTGACGGCGCCCGCGGGAAGATCGGACGTTTCGAACACCTGATAGAGGTCTGTTGCGATCAGCGCATGGCGCGCTGACGGCACGGCAACGACGGCATTCCCCATGGCGAGGGCAGGGGCGATCATGGTGACGAGTCCCAGCAACGGTTGCTGGTCGGGCGCGACGACACCCAGCACGCCGACCGGTTCGTGCAGGGCAAGCGTCACCGCGCGCGATGGCGGCTGGTGGACGCGGCCCTCGAACTTGTCGGCCATGCCGGCGGCGGCGAAGATCCGCTCGACCGAGGCGTCAACTTCTGCCTGCGCAACCCTGCCTGAAGCTCCGGTCAGTGCTGAAATGCGTGCGCCGAACTCATCGGCCCGGACCGAGAGGTTTTCGGCGAGGAAATAGAGAACCTGTGCGCGGTTATAGGCCGTCGCTCCAGCCCAGCCCTTGGCGGCTCGGGCGGCGCTCACCGCGTCGCGGATGTCCTTGCGGCTGCCGAGGCCGACCTCGCCGATCTGGTTGCCCTTGCGATCGGGCACCGGGAAGGAATAGCCGCTGTCGGGCCGCACTTGCTTGCCGCCAATGAACAGTTTTGGGGTGCGATCGATGAAATCCTGCACGGCTTCTTCGCTCGCCTTAGCGAAGGGGAACGGCTCGATCCTCCCGGGCTTCGGCTTGACGATGGGCGCCAGATACTCGCGCAGGCCCTCGCGGCCGCCTTCGCGGCCAAAGCCGCTTTCGCGATAACCGCCGAAGCCGCAGGCGGCATCGAACATGTTGGTGGCGTTGATCCAGACGACACCGGCCTTCAGCTGCGGCGCGACATGCAGCGCCACGTTGACGTTCTCGCTCCAGACCGAGGCGGCGAGGCCGTAGCGGGTGTTGTTGGCAAGCTCCACAGCCTCCGCATGGTCGCGGAACGTCATTGCCGCCAGCACCGGGCCGAACACTTCCTCCTGAGCCAGCACATTGGCAGGAGCGACGTTGGCGGCCAGCACAGGCAGGTGATACCAGCCGGTCGCGGGAACATCCGCTTCAGGCCGCCAGCAGGACGCACCCTGGCGTTCACCCTCGGCGATCAGGCTCCGGACACGGTCGAGCTGCGTGCGGTCGACCAGCGGGCCAATGTCGGTGTTCTTGTCGAGCGGGTCGCCCAGTCGAAGCTTCGCCATGCGCGCGCGGACCCGGGCGAGGAAGGCCTCGGCAATCCCTTCCTGCACCAGCAGGCGCGAGCCGGCGCAGCAAACCTGACCCTGGTTGAACCAGATGCCGTCGACCAGTCCCTCGACCGCGGAGTCGAGATCCGCGTCCTCAAAGACGATGAAGGCCGACTTGCCGCCAAGCTCGAGCGATAGCTTCTTGCCGGAGCCTGCGGTTGCCTTGCGGATGATCTTGCCGACCTCGGACGAGCCAGTGAATGCGATCTTGTCGATACCGGGATGGTTGACGATGGCAGCGCCAGTCTCCGGCCCGCCCTGAACGATGTTAACCACGCCGCGCGGCACGCCAGCCTTTTCGCAGATCTCGGCGAACAGGATCGACGTTAGCGGCGTGAACTCGGCGGGCTTCAGGACAATCGTGCAGCCGGTGGCAAGCGCCGGCGCCACCTTCCACGCCAGCATCAGCAGCGGGAAATTCCAGGGAATGATCTGGCCGCAGACGCCGACGCCCTGCTCAACCGGAAATTCCTTCTCCAGCGACTGCGCCCAGCCGGCATGGTGGATGAAATGGCGGATGGCTAGCGGTACGTCGATGTCGCGGCTTTCGCGGATCGGCTTGCCGTTGTCGAGCGACTCTAGAACCGCAAATAGCCGCGAGTGGCGCTGCATGGCTCGGGCAATGGCGTAGAGGACGCGCGCGCGCTGGTAGCCGGAGGTGGCACGCCATTTTGGCAGGGCGCGGCGCGCTGCGGCTACGGCTGCATCGACGTCGGCGTTATTGGCCTCGGCGACATTCGCCAGCAGCTTCCCGGTTGCGGGCTCGTGGGTGGCGAAGGTGGCGCCGCCGGATGCCTTCCTCCACTTGCCGTCGATGAACAGCGCCTTCGAAAAATCATGAGCAGCGAGCCACGCATCGGCTTCCGCGCGGCTTTCAGGGGCAGGGCCGTATTCCATGGCGTGGTAGCGGTCGAGAATGTTCATGAAAAAAATCCCCGTCAGGCCATGGCGTGGCGATAAGCGGCCGAGTAACGGCCGGTGACGTGATGCTCGAGCTGTCGCTCGATGTCGGTGAGCAGGCTCGACGCGCCGAAGCGGAAGAGGTCTGGTTCAAGCCAGCGGCGGCCCAGCTCCTCCCGGATGAGGATCAGCCAGTCGAGCGCAGCCTTGGCGGAGGAAATGCCGCCGGCGGGTTTGAAGCCGATCTTGTAACCGGTGCGCTCCTCATAGGCGCGGATGGCGCGGGTCATGACCAGCCCGACCGGCAGCGTCGCGTTGACGCTTTCCTTGCCGGTCGAGGTCTTGATAAAGTCGGCGCCCGCCATCATCGCCACCATCGAGGCGAGCATGACGTTGCGCAGCGTGGTTAGGTCGCCGGTACCAAGGATGACCTTGAGGTGCGCCTCGCCGCAGGCTTCGCGGAACTGGCGTACCTCGTCGTAGAGCTCCTGCCAGTGGCCCCCGAGCACAAGGCCGCGGCGGATGACGATGTCGATCTCGTCGGCGCCGTCGGCGACGGAGGCGCGGATTTCTTCGAGGCGCGAAGAGAGCGGCGCAAGGCCGTGCGGGAAGGCGGTCGAGACGGCGGCGACATGCACACCCGAGCCTTCCAGCGCCTTCACGGCAGTGGCGACGAACGGGTGGTAGACGCAGACGGCGGCAGGATGGATGAGTTCGTCGCCGAGATCGAGTCCTTTGCGAAGATCCTCGCGCAAGGGATTGATTGCCTTGGCGCAAAGCCGGCGCACGCGATCGTCCGTATCGTCACTGTTCAGCGTCGTCAGGTCCATCAGCGAGGTGGCGCGTAGCAGCCATGCGGCCTGGTTGTCGCCTTTGATGGAGCGGCGCTTGGTGATGGTCGCGGCGCGGCGCTCAAGGGCGGAGCGATTGACGTGGCGTATTTCCTCCAGCCAACCGAGATCGAGCGCCACGCCGGGATTGCGCGGAATTTCAGGAGAAGGATTTGCAGCGGCGACCGGGAGCGGATGGACGCTCGCGCCTGCTGATTTTGACGGGATGCTCGACATCGCGCGCCTCGTTGTTTCGAGTGTCGAAGGTGAGGCTAGCTATCGCACGAAATCGGACCGAACGGAACCGAAGGGAACCTTCCGGCCGTGGAGGCCGGAAGGCATTTTCGTGGCTTACGCCGTCTCGACGAGCGGGACGATCTCCATCTCCGGGACCAGCACCAGACCCTTGTCGGTGATGCGGATTTCCGGAATGACCGAGAGCGGAATGAGGTTGAAGCCCATGTAGGGGATGGAGCAGCCGGCGGCTTCCCATTCCTTCTTGAGCAGCTTCACCTCTTCGGCGACCTCGGTGACGCGCTTGTCGGAGAGCAGGCCCGCGATTGGCAGCTCGACCATCGCCGTCACCTTGCCATCGACCACCACGCAGACGCCGCCCTGCTTGTCGGCGATCGCCTTGAGGGCGACCTGCATGTCCTCCTCGTTGCGGCCGGCAATAATGATGTTGTGGCTGTCATGGCCGACCGACGAAGCAACCGCGCCGCGCTTCAGGTTGAAGTTGCTGAGCAGGCCGTGGGCGACGTTGCCCTGCGACTTGCCATGGCGTTCGACAACTGTGACGAAGCAGAGGTTGTGGCGGTCGAAGTGCTCGGCCCAGCTGGAGGCCGGCTCGAGCGTGATCTTCTCGTGGCCGAGGGTAATGCCCGGCAGCTCGGTGCGGATCGCGTTGACGGTGACCTTGCCAGCCGGCAGGTCCGGAGTGAGCTTGCCCTTTTCCGGCAGCTTGACGGTCTTGTAGGCCGCGTCCGGGTAGCGGTAGCGGTCCGACAGTTCCTTGTCGAGCAGCGGGGTGATCTTGCGATCCTCAACGACCAGCTCACCGCCGTACCAGGTGTTGACCGGCTTCATCGCGTCATCGAGGAGCACCAGGTCGGCGCGGCGACCGCCGCCCACGCCGCCGATGTCGTTTTCGACGCCAAAGCGGGTGGCACCGTGGAGCGAACCCATAGCCCAGGCCTGTTCCGGGCTCATGCCGTTTGCGATCGCCTCGCGCACCACCCAGTCGAGGCCGAACATCAGCAGGTCGTCGGCGTCGCGGTCGTCGGTGCAGACGGCGATGCGCTTGTGCGAGGCGCCGAGCTCGGTGATCGTCTTGATGGCGAGCGGCAGGCTGTGCCACGGCGTCGTCGGAGGACCACCGCGCAGGAAGAGCCAGATGCCGGCTTCGAGCAGGTCATCGGCGATGTCGCGGTCGATCGCCTCGTGCGTGTCGGTAACGCCCGACGCCGCATAGGCGGCAACGAATTCGCGGCCGTAAACATGGCCGGAGACCGGGCGGCCGCGCTGCAGGGCGGCTGCGAGGATCGCATGGCTGCGCTCGTCGCCCATCGCGACTTGGACAAAGTCCATCTTCTCGCCGAGCGCGAGGGCTTCCGGCCACTTGTCGAACAGCGCGCCAATCTTTTCAGCCGTCAGGTCGCCACCGGCGGTTTCCAGCTGCGGCGAGGTCGCCGGCACGGTGCTCGGAACGGTGAGGAAGATCGACAGCGGTGCCTGACGTGCGTCCTCAAGCATCGCCTCGACGCCGGCGACGTCCATGACGTTGCCGATCTCGTGGCTGTCGCAGAAGATCGTGGTCGTGCCGTTGAGCAGGGCTGCTTCCGCATAAGCGCAAGCGGTGACCATGCTCGACTCAATGTGGATGTGCGGGTCGACCAGACCCGGGGCGATGATGCCGCCGCGCGCATCGTAGAGCTTCGCGCCGCTGCCCTTGTAGGTGCCGTTCGGCTTCACAGCCGCGATACGGCCGCCGGCGACCCAGACCTCACGGTCCGGCAAGATGCGCTCCGAATAGGTGGACAGGACGCGCGCATCGCGAATGACGAGGTCAGGCTCGGCGCGACCCGACGCGACTGCGGCGAGCTTGCGTGTCATAGCCGCCAGAGGCGCGACAGAAAAACGTGTGAGTGAACCCATGTGTTCGATTCCTTCATTAGGATCGGCGCGGATCGTACCAACAAGCAGCGGGGGCGGGAATGCCGCGGGATGAGAAGAGGGGCTCGGAGCAGCGCATTTCAGTGGAATGTCTCGTCTAACCCTACGTCACTGCGACGCTTTTGCGCGCAGCCGGAAACTGGCGGTCTGATAATATGATCACCATGTTCAACAAAGCGGATGCAGTTGCGGCCGCCGGAAAGGACTCAAGATGCAGGGACGACCAGCACCCTCACGAACGCCAGTCATCGACGGCAAACCGCTGCCGGAGGTGCTCGACGAGGACATGATCCGGGCCGTCGTGCATGGTTTCTACGACAAGATCCGCGACGATGACCTGCTCGGGCCGATCTTCAACTCGAAGATCGCACCGGAAGCCTGGCCTGTGCACCTCGCCAAAATGTGCGACTTCTGGTCGTCGGTGCTGCTGCGCACCAGCCGCTACGACGGCCGGCCGCTGCCGCCGCATCTTTCGATCCCTGAACTCGAAGAGCCGCACTTCCGGCGCTGGCTGACGCTGTTCCGCGACACCGTTCGCTCGATCTGCCCGCAGGAAGTCGCCGACCTCTTCATGGAGCGCGCCCTGCGCGTCGCGCACTCGTTCCGGCTGTCGATCGCGTTCCATCGCAATCAGGACTCGGTGGGGATTGTGCCGATAACCGAACGCAGCCTTTAGGACCATCCACAAGGACAGGACCGGAAAGCCCAGCCGGGCAGGCTCATGCCCGGCACATCATGATGCTTGAAAGGAAATGAGAATGAACAGGGCAATGGCAGTGATCGCACTGGCCGCTGCGACGGCGTTTGCCGCGCCGGCAATGGCTGCGGAGCACGAGGTCCTGATGCTTAACAAGGGCGACAAGGGCGCCATGGTGTTCCAGCCGGACTTCATCCAGGCGCAGCCCGGCGACACCATCCATTTCGTTGCCACCGACAAGTCGCATAACGTCGAGTCGATCAACACCATGCTTCCCGAGGGCGCCGAGGTGTTTAAGGGCAAGATCAACGACGACTACACCTACACGGTGACCGCCGAGGGCGTTTACGGCATCAAGTGCACGCCGCACTACGGCATGGGCATGGTCATGCTGGTCCAGGTCGGTCAGCCGACGAACCTGGAGAAGGCGAAGGCCGTAAAGCACGCTGGCAAGGCAAAGACCAGATTTGCCGAGCTGTTCGAGAACGTGAAGTAAGCGATTTTTCGCTGATCCGGATTGCCGGCGGGGTTACTTGCCGGCAATCGCCCCGATGGCTGAAGCGTCGACGCGCTTCAAGTTCATGCCAATGACCGGGACCATCTGCTTGTCGACCTTCACCGAGACGGTGACATGCAGCGTATCGTCATCAGGGAGGCTCGCGAGCATTGCGCCGTTGAGCTGATTGCGGTTGAGGGTCAGGGTGACCTTGCGGCCGTTGACCTGACCTCCGATCACATCGAGTCCTTCACCGACCGCGCCATCCATGAACGTGCCGCGATAGCCCTTGCGGCCCGCGAGCTCGACATTTGCCGACATCTTCTGCGTGAACAGGCCGACGCGGCAGCCGCCATCAAGCGTCATGCCGACCTTGTCCTTCGCCGTCATGCCGGTGAAGTTGCAGGTGAAGCGCGTGCCCTTGTACTTGCCGGCGACGATTTCGCCCGGACCGGACCAGGCACCCTCGACCTTGTTGAAGAACTTCTTGTCCTGCTCGGACGCCTCCGCGGGTGCCGGCAAGCTGAGAATCGCGGCCGCCGTTGCAACTGGCAGAAGCGCGGACAGAGCCTTGCGTGCGATCATTGGAACACCCGAGAACAGAACTGAGAACAGCTGCCAAACCATGTAGAAGAATGGTTAACGGTTCGTCTATTTCGGGTGACGTCTAGCAGATTGTGATCGAGGTTGTCACGCAAAGGTGCGGCCTGGTCACCGTCTTTCACCGGTCGCCGCTGTCGCACCCTTGTCCTTCGCAAACTTCGTTAGCGAAGCAAGGAAATCGCCCATGCCCGGCCGCTTCACGGCGGCAAAATGCATCGGGCGACAGGTCTCCATCGCGGCAACGCCAATGCGTGCCGTCATCATGCCGTTGACTACGCCTTCGCCTAGCTTGGCCGAGACGCGGGCGGCAAGCCCCTGGCCGAGGATCTGGTGGACAAATTCGTCGCCAGCCGCAACCACACCAGTGACGGCCAGATGCGCCAGCACATCGCGGGTGAGGCGGATGAAGCCGATGGAGCCGGGCCGGCCGCCATAGAGCTCGGCGAGGCGGCGGATGAGACGGCCGGCCTCGAACAGCACATAGGCGATGTCGAAAAGCGCGCGGGGGCTGACGGCTGTCACCACCGATACGCGTTTGGCCGCATCGAGAATAAGTTCCTGGGCGCGCGCGTCGAGCGGGGCAAGCAGCTCCGCCTCGGCGAGACGGACCAGATCGGCGCCGTCAATGATCTCGCCCTTGAGGTCCTGCAGGGCACGGCGGCCGGCTGCCGTTTCAGGGCGACGCGACACAAAGCCGGAAAGTTCCTGCACGAAAACGCGGGCACGGCGGGCATCGTTGCTGGCGATGGCGTCGAGGCCGCCTGCGCGCAGCTTCTCGACCGAGGCCAGGCGGGCAAGGCCAACCAGCTCGCGGGCGAGGATAACGATAAAGGCAAGTGCCGCGATGGCAGCGACAGCGGCGGCGAACCAGCCGAGCCAGTCCGAGCGCGAGAACAGGTCGCGGATCAGGCTGTCGACCCACAGACCCAGTGCCAGCGAAATCAGGATACCGATGGCTGCGAAGAAGATTCCGCCGAGTTTCGAGCGGCGCCGCGCGACGGGCGGGGGCGGAACGGTCAGCGCCTGTTCTTCCTCATCGAAAACGTCGATCTCAACCGGGGTTACCAGTTCAGGGGAAAGCGCGCGCGGGGCGCGGTTGTGGCGCTCAGCGTCCTTTGTCTCAGACTCTATCGGCGTCACCTTGAAGGCGGCGGGTTTGCGCGGCGGCATCATGCGAGCCTGTCCCCCAAGAGATATTGCAGCGCCCGGTCGAGGCGGATTTGCGGCAGCGAGAGCGTGACGCCTTCGGCGGTGCGCTCGAGCTTGGGCGGGCGGAAGCGCACGAAGCGGATCTGGTTGCCGTTGGGCTTCAGGATCGCGTCGGGCGAGGCGGGCAGGTCGCCCGGGAAGATCGCCGTCTCCGTCTCGCCGTCGAAGATTTCGCCATCGATGGTCTCGCCCTTGAGCGGCGTGCCGATGATGACCGGGAGCGTATCCTTGCCCTGGGTGACCGTGCCCTCGCGGGTCGCGCGGACCGCCGCCATCGCCAGCGCCTCGACCTCGGCTCCGGAGAGGCTGGCACGCTCGGAAGCACGAGATGCAAGCCGGCGGACGATCGCTTGCAGCCGGTCGTGGCTTTCGTGGTGGATGTGATCGGCCTTGGTGGCAGCGATCAGGATGCGGTCGATCTTCTTCGAGACGAGGCCGGTCAGCAGGCCGGTGCGACCCTGACGGAAACAGGCAAGGATTTCGGTCAGCGCCCTCTCGAGGTCGGCAACCGCCTCCGGTCCTGCATTGATCGCCTGCATGGCATCAACCAGCACGATCTGGCGATCGAGCTTGGCGACATGCTCGCGGAAGAACGGCTTTACGACGTGCGTCTTGTAGGCCTCATAGCGGCGCTCCATCATCGCCCGTAGCGAACCCGGCTTGGCCCTGCCTTCCGGCAGGTTCGGCAGCGGCGCAAAGGTGAGGGCAGGTGAGCCGTCGAGATCGCCCGGCATCAGGAAGCGGCCGGGCGGCAACGTCGACAGCGCGCGCGAATCGTCCTTGCAGGCTTTCAGATAGCGGGCGAAGGCCTCGGCGAGGTTTCGGGCCGTCACCTCATCGGCCGGAGCATCCGGATCTACGCTGGCTGCAAGAATGCGCCATTCGGCCGACAGATCCGCACGCACGGGAAGAAGCGACAGGTCATAAGCCTCGCGCGAAAACTGCGCAAAATCCTTAGCTAGGAGGGGAAGGTCCAGCAGCCATTCGCCCGGATAGTCGACGATGTCGAGTGCAAGCCTGCCGCGGGAAAACAGCCTGCCCCAGCCGGACGCCGACTCGTATTCGATCGTCAGGCGCAGCTCCGAGATCGCGCGCGTAGACTCAGGCCACTCGCGGCGCTCCAGCAGCGCGGCGACATGATCCTCGTAGAGGAAGCGCGGGACCGTGTCGTCCGGCTGGTGCTCCATGTAGGCGCGGGCGATGCGCCCGTTTTTCTGCGCCTCGAACAGCGGCAGCCGGCCGCCATGAATGAGATTGTGGACGAGCGCGGTAATGAAGACGGTCTTGCCGGCGCGGGAGAGGCCCGTCACCCCTAGGCGGAGCGTCGGATTGACCAGTCCCGTCGCGTGGCCAGCAAGCGTGTCGAGCGCGATCAGCGCGTCGTCGGTAAATGTCGTGAGGCTGGCCAAGTCGTCCCCGTCGCGGCTTCATCTGCGCCCGATATAGGACGTTGCCAGCATCCGCAAAAGAGGATGGTTAAACGCTCAGAGGCTGTGCGGCTTGAGGAAGGCTTCGAGATAGCCGTCTTCCGGTGCGATTTCCGCCAGCGCGCTCGAGAAGCGGATCACGGCAAGACCGCAGGCCGGAAAGCCGCGCCTGACCGCCGCCAGTGCCTGCTCCTCGCCCTCGCGGGAGAGGGCAACCGCCAGGTCCTCCATCATCGGATTGTGGCCGACGACCAGCACCGAACCGGTACTGTCTGACTCACGAATGATGTCGAGGTAACCGGCGGCATCGGAGCTGTAGAGGCCTTCTAGAAAGCGGACGTCATCTGCTTCGACATGCTGGGCAATTGCATTCCAGGTGTCACGGGCGCGCTTTGCGCCGGAGCACAAAACGAGGTTGGGGACGTACCCCGCCTCAAGCATGTCGATGCCCAGTTGCTCGGCATCCGCTTTCCCCGACGCATCCAGTCCGCGGTCGTAGTCCTTGACCCCGGGCTCGGCCCATCGCGCCTTTGCGTGTCGCAGAAGATAGAGGCGAGGCATGCGGATCCCCCAGCTAGACTGCCGCGCACCCGGGCGGCGCGGGATGGATGTTTAGCGGGACCGATTGGGGGAAGCAATGAGGTAAAACGTTGGTTGCAATGCACAATTAGGATGTAGCGCAAGGTAAAGATGCCCATGCCGTGCGCTAAGTGTCTAATAAATAGGCTTTAACAAGTGTGTGACTCTTCAAGTCTTTGACCTTGTGCAGGCTGGTCAGGGGGAATATATAGGCGCCGGATCGCAGCTTTGGGATTGAGTCGAATGTCAGATATCGTGCTTAACGATTACGTTCCCTCCGAAGACGAGCCCTTCATGAACGAGCGTCAGAAGGCCTACTTCCGAGCAAAGCTGATCGCCTGGAAGAACGAGATCCTTCGGGAGGCGCGCGAGACGCTGGAGATCCTCCAGCAGGAAAACGCCAACCTGCCGGATCTGGCCGACCGGGCTTCGTCAGAGACGGATCGTTCGATCGAGCTGCGTGCACGCGATCGTCAGCGAAAGCTGATCGCAAAGATTGACGCAGCGCTCCAGAGGATCGACGAGGGGACTTACGGGTATTGCGAGGAGACGGGCGAACCCATCTCTCTCAAGCGACTGGATGCCCGTCCGATTGCGACGCTCTCCATCGAAGCGCAAGAGCGCCATGAGCGACGCGAGAAGGTTTACAGGGACGACTAAATTTCTGCGGCGGCCTATGGCCGCATTTTTTTGGTCTTCTCAGAACCAGAGACGGCGCCCTCGCAAGCGGGCGCCGTTTTTCTTTGCGGACTACTGCTCGACGCGAACTGGTGAACGAAGCACAAGGCCGGGGCGAGCTTCGGCCTGATCTGTTCCAGGTGGGGCTGAAGAATCTCAGCGCTTCACTGCACCGAGGTCCCGAGCAGGCGGCTCATTTCATCGTCGAGCGCGCGATCGGCGTCGGTCTGCGATCCCGCTGGAGCCGGCGAGGCAGGCGCTGCGGACGTGTTCACTTCCTTGCCGATCGATTCTTCCAGTTCTTGAAGAAGGTTTTCGTCGAGCGACGGGCGCGGCGCTGTTTGAACTGGCTTGACCGGTTCCACGGCCGGAACCGCCGTGGTGGGCGTCGCAGGTGCCGCCGGCGTCACCGGAGGCAGGGAACGAGCCGGTTCCGATGCTGCCGAGCCAAACTTCGGTTCGACCCTGGCAATGGTTGAGGGAGCCGCGGGCGACGTGACTGTCGGTGCAGGTGCTGGTGCCGGTGCTGTCGACGGAGCGGGACGAGAAGTCAGCGAAGATACAGTCGGCGCGACCGTGGCAGGACGGGGCGTGACTGGCGGCATGGGAACGGTGGGGCCAGCCGGCGTCGCCGTTGGCTGGTACGCCGGAGCCGCAGGCGAAACGGGCGCGACAACTCGAGGCGCGGGGCGTGCTGCTGCTGGCGCTGCCATCGGCGCGGAGACAGGAGCCTGTACGGGCTGTGCCGGGGCTGCTGCGGGAGTATGGTGCTCGGCGTGATCGTCGGCCGGTACGGGCCGACGCGACGGTGGCACCATGCGGATATTCTGCTCGACGACGACATCGGTTGGGCCGCCGATGAGGAGCAGGTGTTCGACATCATCGCGGCGCACAAGGACCAGTCGCCGGTTGCTGTCGACTGCGGTGGCATCCATGACCGCAAGTCGCGTCTTGCGGTTGCGCCCTCCTGCCACGAAAGTACCGAAGGTGAGACCGCGAACGATTCGGATCGCAATCAAAAGGATCAGCAGTCCGATCAGTGCGGCCAGCGTCCATAACAACGCTGATCCGTATCCCGGCGCAACACTCTCTAGCCAAGCCTGCATCGCCCGCTCCCTCTAAGGCTATGGAGTATGACTGGGACAGTAGTCGTCGCGTTACGAGACGGCAAGCGGTCTGCGGCATCTGCCGCGCGTGAAGCTTGAGCGAGGCTGGCATGGCCATTGCCAGCATGCTTTGCGAGCCCGAAGCCGCGCTTGCGGACGCTGTTAAGCATGATGTATGCGAGGTTAACGTCGAGGTCAGGCAGGATAGGAATGGCGAAGGATACCGGCGGCGAAACCCGTCCCGCAGCGATCGTTGACCAGAGCGCACGTCCCGGCACGATCACGCGCCTCTTCATCTTCATCGTTGTCCTGATCGTTGCGGCGGTGGCGTTCACGCTGTTCCGCAACTGGTTCGGTGATCCGTTCCTCCTTGGCCTGCTTGGTATGCTGGCGATGATCGGCGTCGGCTTCCTGTTCACGGCTGCGATCGGCTTCATCCAGATTGCGCCGCGCTCCACGGCCGACGAGCTTGCGCGCTCCTTCGTCGACACGATGCGGCAGGGGCTGCTCGTCACCGACATCAAGGGTCGCATCGTCTACGCCAACAACGCCTATGCCGAAATGATCGGCGCGACGTCCGCCGCTGATGTGCGCACCATCGAAGGATTGCTTTCTGACAATCCGGAAGCGTCGCCTGTGGTCTACCGGCTGGCGTCGGGCCTGCGCGACGGAATTTCCGGTGACGGCGAATTTCGCCTCAATACCGCTATTCGTCCGGGGAGCGACACCGGCGCGCGCTGGTACCGGCTGCGCGCTCGCACCTTCAAGGTGCCGGGATACCGGCAACCGCTGTCGGCGTGGGAAATCGCCGACATATCGGTTGAGCGCGCGGAGCAGGAGCGCTTTTTCCTCGACTTGCAGAAGGCGATCGATCATCTCGACCACGCGCCCGCCGGCTTTTTTGCCGCCGATGCCGCGGGCCGCATCACCTATATCAATGCGACGCTGGCCGAGTGGCTGGGCATCGACCTTGCCGGCTTCACGCCAGGCTCCACCACGCTCTCACAGATCGTCGCCGGCGACGGCATGGCGCTGGTGCGCTCGGTGAAGGCCGATCCGGGCCAGACGCGCAACGCGGTGATCGACCTCGACCTGTCGACCGTAAATGGGGCGATCCTTCCGGTCCGCTTCATGCACCGCGTGACCGCCAGCCGCGACGGAGCACCCGGTCCGTCGCGCACGATCGTGCTCAACCGCAACCACGGCGAGGACGCGTCGGCAGACCTGCGCGCATCAGAAGTGCGCTTTACCCGCTTCTTCAACTCGACGCCGATGGCGATCGCGGGCGTCGATGGGGAGGGGCGCATCCTGCGGACTAACGCGCCGTTCCTGTCGCTGTTTGCAGCGGTCGTTGACCGCGACATGCTCGACCGGCGCGTCAAGCTCGAGGCGGTCATCCATCCGCGCGACCGCGACGCCTTCGAGGCGGCGCTGGCTAAGGCGCGCCAGCGGCAGGCCGATATCGCGCCGATAGATTCGGTGATTCCGGGCAACGAGGAGCGGCACATCCGCTTCTATGTGAGCGCGGTCGCCGATGGCGGCACTGGCGACGGCGCCGAGGAAGCGGCGATCGTCTACGCTGTCGAGACGACCGAGCAGAAGGCGCTCGAGGCCCAGATGGCGCAAAGCCAGAAGATGCAGGCGGTAGGCCAGCTCGCCGGCGGCATCGCGCACGACTTCAACAACGTGCTGACCGCCATCATCATGGCGTCGGACCTACTGCTTGCGAACCACCGTCCGTCGGATCCGTCCTTCCCGGACATCATGAACATCAAGCAGAACGCGAACCGCGCGGCCTCGCTCGTGCGGCAGCTGCTGGCGTTCTCGCGCAAGCAGACGCTGCGTCCGGAAGTTCTCAACCTCACCGACGTGCTTGCCGATCTGCGCATGCTGCTGTCGCGTCTCGTCGGCAACGAGATCAAGCTCACTGTCGAACACGGCCGCGACATTTGGCCGGTCAAGGCCGACATCGGCCAGTTCGAGCAGGTGATCGTCAACCTAACGGTCAATGCGCGCGATGC
Source organism: Aminobacter sp. J41 (assembly GCF_000526635.1). Lineage (GTDB taxonomy): Bacteria > Pseudomonadota > Alphaproteobacteria > Rhizobiales > Rhizobiaceae > Aerobium. The sequence goes on along the minus strand of NZ_JAGL01000003.1, from coordinate 189,495 downwards.
GATGCCGAACGGCGGCGCGCTGGCGGTCCGCACGCGCAACGTGCTTGCCTCAGAATGCGCAAGCTTCGGCTACCGCGAACTCGTGCCGGGCGACTATGTGATGGTCGAGGTCGAAGACACCGGCACCGGCATCCCGCCGGAAGTGCTGGAAAAGATCTTCGAGCCGTTCTTCACCACCAAGGAAGTGGGCAAGGGCACCGGCCTTGGCTTGTCGATGGTGTACGGCATCGTCAAGCAAACGGGCGGCTACATCTTCTGCACGTCCGAGGTGGGCAAGGGCACGGCGTTCCACATCTTCCTGCCGCGCCATGTCGTCGAGGCGCAAAGGCACGTCCACGAGGAAGCGCAGGCCGCAGCCGCCAATGGCGACGCAACTGCTGCAGCGGCGGCGCCAGCCCAGGAAAAGCCCGCGGCGAAGGACCTCTCCGGCTCCGCGACCGTCCTCCTCGTCGAGGACGAGGATGCGGTGCGCATGGGCAGCGTGCGCGCGCTGGTATCGCGCGGTTACACCGTTCACGAGGCGACCTCGGGCATCGAGGCGCTGGAGATCTTTGACGAACTAGGCGGCAAGGTGGACATTGTCGTCTCCGACGTCGTCATGCCGGAAATGGACGGACCGACGCTGCTTGGCGAGCTGATCAAGCGCCAGCCGGACATCAAGTTTATCTTCGTGTCGGGCTATGCCGAGGATGCCTTCGCCAAAAACCTGCCGCAGGAGGCGAAGTTCGGCTTCCTGCCCAAGCCGTTCACGCTGAAGCAGCTGGCAACAACCGTTAAGGACATGCTCGACGCGTAAGGTGTGGAACCTCGCATTTGAAACAAATTGCGAGGTGGCGGTTAAGCCCGCAGCGACATATGGAGGTTAGAAGCCCGGACAATTCATCGGGATGGATTCCTCCATGTACGTCGATTCTTCTTCTGCTGTAGTGGCTTACCTCTTCCCATCGTCGCAGACGGCGAGGGCTGGTGGTGCAAACACAGATTTTGGTGGCACGGAAGGACTGTACCGCAAGGAAATCTCCTCGATCAGTCCCGGGTCCCTCGTGACCGCCTACCAGGCGATCCGTTCCCTGGAAGTGGGAACCTTCACCGCGATGAGCGTGCCGACCCCGGAGAACGCCGCCATTCTGTCTGGCGTTGGCGTTCCGGGCGCACTCCGCGCCTACGACGAGGTTCTGGGTAACTAGCAGCTGTGGCAATTGCGCCACGGGAGCTTCTTGCCACTTTTCTGCCGCGAGATTCTCCCTTCGTCGCCATGTTTGGCGGGCATTGAGCATCAAGCACCATCTGGGTGGTGCACTCGCCTGCGTCCCTTGGCGCGTGTCAACAAGAACTAGTCTCAGGTCCGCTTATGTGTGTGAAGACCGATGCCGGTGAACCGGACACCCGCTCGACCCGCGCGGGTATGTCCCGGCGCTTTTTCCTTGCTTCCGTGCCGGTGTTTCTTGCCGGATGCACGACGACCGGAAAGGTCGTTCAGGCGGTAGCTCCCGGTCCGTCTCCCTATTACCTGGCCATGTACGGCCCGCTTCCCGACGAACGCTTTCCGATTCCCGCGACCGACATTTCCAAGGTCGAAGAACGCTTCCTGCGCCAGCAGGTCGATTACCATCGTTCCGAGCCTGCGGGGACGATTGTCATCGATACCGCCAACCGCTTCCTCTACCTCGTTCAGGAAAACGGCAAGGCGCTGCGCTACGGCATCGGCGTTGGCAAGGATGGCCTTGCCTTCGAAGGCGCCGCGAAGATCGGACGCAAGGCCGAATGGCCGCGCTGGACGCCGACCAGGTCCATGATAGAGCGCGATCCAGAGCGCTACGGCCACCTTGCCGACGGCATGGAGCCGGGGCTTACCAACCCGCTCGGCGCGCGTGCGCTGTACCTCTACAAGGACGGCCGCGACACGCTGTTCCGAATCCATGGCACAACCGAGCCATGGTCGATCGGCCTCGCGGTCTCGTCGGGCTGCATTCGTCTGTTCAACCAAGACATCATCGACCTCTACGGCCGCGTTCCGGTAGGCGCCAATGTCGTCGTGTTGCAGGACGAGCCGCTGATGTACCCGCAGAAGCAGCTGCCGGAATGGGTTGCCCGCCAGATCAACCCGCAGCCGCAACCGCAGCCTCAGCCGCCGGCACCGGACGAGCTAGGTCCGGTTCAGGAAGTCTCGGCGCCTCGCTCTGGCGGCTTCTTCCGCCGCCCAACTGTCGGCATCTGATTGCGTGGAGGGGGCGGCTAGTCGGCGTCGCGCTGCGGCCTGCCCCTTACAGCCTTGCCGAAGGTGTAGCCGGTCTCCACGGCCTTGCCTCCGAACTTTTCCCGAAGCGCGTCGATGGCGAGTTCCGCCATGGCGCGCTTTCTCGCATTCAGGTCGACGAGATCGGGAGGATCGGCGCGCTCGTCGTCGGAAAGGTCGCTGACGCCAATGCCGAGCAGGCGGTACTGCGTGCCGTCGGCTTCTTTGCGCAGCAGCTCGAGCCCGGAGGCAAAGATCTTGTCCGCAAGGCGCGTGGCGTCCGGCAGCTGGCGGTTGCGGGTGCGGATGCGGAAGTCGGCGGTTTTTAGCTTGAGCACCACGGTGCGCCCGGCAAGGCCTGCCTTCTTCAGTCGCCCCGAGACCGTTTCCGATAATGCGCGCAGGACCGGCACCAGATCATCGAGCGAAGAGAGATCGTCATCGAAGGTTGTCTCAGCCGAGACGCTCTTCACCTCGTGTTCCGGCTCCACCCGGCGGTCATCCTCGCCGCGGGCGAGGTAGTAGAGCCGGTTGCCCATCGTCCCGTAGCGGCGAATGAGCTCGTTGCGCTCCATCACCTGAAGCTGGCCGATGGTGCGGATGCCGTCGCGTTCCAGGGCCGCCGCGGACGCCTTGCCGACACCCCAGATCAGCGTGACCGGCTTGTCGGCCAGAAATTCCTTCGCCTCGGCCTGACCGATGACCGAATACCCGCGTGGCTTCTGCAGGTCCGATGCGATCTTGGCGAGAAACTTGCAGTAGGAAAGCCCGACCGACACCGTGATGCCGATCTCCGCCTCAACTCGCCGCGCAAAGTCGCAAAGGACGAGGGCCGGCGGCCTGCCATGAAGCTTTTCGGTCCCAGACAGGTCGAGGAAGGCCTCGTCGATCGAGATGGGTTCGATCAGCGGCGTCAGCGCGAGCATCATGTCGCGCACCTGCCGGCCAACGGCGGCATATCTCTCCATGTTCGGCTTGATAACGATGGCTTCTGGGCACGCCTGCAGCGCCTTGAACATCGGCATGGCCGAGCGCACGCCGCGGATGCGGGCGATGTAGCACGCCGTCGACACGACGCCGCGCTTGCCGCCGCCGATGATGACCGGCTTGTCGCGCAGTTCGGGCCGGTCTCGCTTTTCCACCGCTGCGTAGAAGGCGTCGCAGTCGATGTGGGCGATGCTCAGCCGTCCAAGCTCAGGATGCGAGGCAAGCCTGGGGCTGCCGCACTTGCTGCAGCGCGGACGCGGCGAATCATGCTGCGCGAGGCAGTCGCGGCAAAAGCCTTTCAGGACAGGGGCTGCAGAACCGCTCATGGCGCCGGACATTTCAGGAACAGGGCGACATTAGGCGAAGCCATTGCGCCCAGCAAGCCGACCGTGTCAGGTAGAAATGTCGAAGCGGTCGTCGCCGAAGGGCAGGGCGCGCAGAGCAGCACCGACGTCGGCGGGAGGCGTATTCGTCGCCTCGCAGAAGGCCTGCAGCGTCGGCTCATGCGCCATGATGAACTGGATCACCCCGGCAAAGAAGCCCGGTTCAGCGGCTGCCTGGCGAATTTGCGAAGCCTCGATGCCGCTGATGGCGAGGAAGCGAGGCATCAGCGCCGGGTCGCTGGCGATGAAGCCGAGGGCCGAGATCGCGATCTGCTCGGCAGCTTCGCGTGCGGAGGAATCTTTCGGGTGCGTTGCCATGGGAAGGATTTAGCGCCGGCAGCTCAAGCTGAGCAAGCCTCATCCGAACGGATAGCTCTCAAGCCGCCTATTTCGTTTGCCATTCGTCAATCTGATTGATGTAGCATCACCTGAATTCTTCTTGAGGGTGGTGCGCAAGTACCGGACAGGGTTGCAATGGCGAAGAAGGTTATGATCGTCGAGGATAACGAGCTCAACATGAAGCTCTTCCGCGACCTGATCGAAGCGTCGGGCTACGAAACCGTCCGGACGCGCAACGGGCTGGAGGCGCTCGACCTCGCCCGTACGCACAAACCCGATCTCATTTTGATGGACATCCAGCTGCCGGAAGTCTCCGGCCTCGAAGTCACCAAGTGGCTCAAGGAGGACGACGAGCTCCACACGATCCCGGTGATTGCGGTCACCGCTTTCGCGATGAAGGGAGATGAGGAGCGTATCCGGCAGGGCGGCTGCGAGGCCTACATTTCCAAGCCGATCTCAGTCGCAAGGTTCATCGAGACCATCAAGTCTTATCTGGGAGATGCGTAATGACGGCGCGTATACTCGTCGTCGATGACGTTCCTGCCAACGTCAAGCTTCTGGAAGCCCGGCTGCTCGCCGAATATTTCGAGGTGTTGACCGCCTCCAATGGGGCGGATGCGCTGGACATCTGCGAGCGCGGCAATGTCGACGTCGTTCTGCTCGACGTGATGATGCCGGGCATGGACGGTTTCGAGGTTTGCCGGCGCCTCAAGAGCGATCCGGCGACCCAGCACATTCCGGTCGTGATGGTGACTGCACTCGACCAGGTGAGCGACCGCGTACGCGGCCTTGAGGCCGGTGCCGACGATTTTCTCACTAAGCCGGCCAACGACCTCCAGCTGATGACGCGCGTGAAGAGTCTGGTGCGGCTTAAGAGCCTCACCGACGAGCTGCGTCTGCGCGCCTCCACCACTCGCGCAATCGGCATCGAGGAGTTGCTGTCACGCCGGGCCTCTATCGATGAGACACAGCCGACGGTGCTGCTGGTCGATGACAAACAGCATTCGGTCGACCGAATCCAGCGGATGCTGCGCGGCCGCTGTACGCTTATTTGCGAGACGGATCCGCAGGGCGCCTTCTTCAAGGCGGCGGAGGGTGATTTCGACTGCGTGCTGATCAGCACCGCTCTGACGGATTTCGATCCGCTGCGCCTTTGCTCGCAGCTGCGCACGCTCGACCGCACGCGCTTCGTACCAATCATGCTGCTTGCCGATCAGGGCGAGGACGCGCGGCTCGTGCGGGGACTGGAACTCGGCGTCAATGACTATCTCGTGCGGCCTCTCGACCAGCACGAAATGATTGCCCGCCTGGTCACACAGGTGCGTCGCAAGCGCTACAACGACCATTTGCGGGCCTCCGTGGCCCAGACCATAGAGATGGCCGTGACGGACCCTCTGACCGGCCTCAACAACCGCCGCTATCTCGATACGCACCTGCAGACCCTATTCGAGCGGGCACAGAACCGCGGAACGCCGCTGTCGCTGTTGATCGCCGACATCGACCGCTTCAAGTCCATCAATGATGGCTGGGGACATGACGCCGGCGACGCGGTGCTGAAGGAGTTCGCGGAGCGGGTGCGCCGGGGCGTGCGCGGCATCGATCTCGTCTGCCGCTTTGGTGGCGAGGAATTCGTGGTCGTGATGCCGGAAACCCCCGGCGAGATCGCACAGAAGGTCGCCGAGCGTATCCGCGGGCAGATTGCTGCGGCGCCGTTCGACATTCCGGGGCAGGGGACGCTGGACGTCACAGTCAGCGTCGGCGTGTCCTTCCTGCAGGGCCCTTCAGACAGCGTCAGCGCGATGTTGAAACGGGCGGATATGGCGCTCTACGAGGCCAAGAACGGCGGGCGCAACCGGGTGGTCGCCGCAGCTGCCTGAGCCGCCTTCGAATCGACTTTTCACTTGGCGATCACAGAATTTACCTCGTTGGAAGGAAAAATTGTCGCGTGGTTAAGAATTGATTGATTTTGCCACGAAGCTGCGCAAATCTTCCGCAGGGTCAGGGCGGGGCGAAACAATCACGTTCTGATTTCAAACACCCCATGATGCTCAGGTCCGCCGCATCTCCTGGGTCCGTGGGGTCGGCCGGCCGGCGCTGGCGTATAGCGGCCTCCTCGTACCGCTGTCAGCTGCTGGTCGGCCCCCAGTTCCAACTCCATAGCCGCACAAACGAAAAACGCCGCCCCGAAGGGCGGCGTTTTCGTTTTCAGCGCCGGAGCGAAGATTACTTGATCTTCGTTTCCTTGAACTCGACGTGCTTGCGCGCAATCGGGTCGTACTTACGCTTGGTCATCTTCTCGGTCATGGTGCGGCTGTTCTTCTTGGTAACGTAGAAGAAACCGGTGTCCGCGGTAGACAGGAGCTTGATCTTGATCGTCGTAGCTTTGGCCATGTTCTAGGTCCGCTCTTCTCGGGGTCTCGTTGCCGCATCAGTGCGGGCGGCGGCCCGGCCTGCGGAAAACTCGCGCGGAGACATAAACGACCCCGGGGAAATGTCAAGTCCGCGCAGCCCTTACGCCCATCCTGAACAGCGCCAAGAGCAGATAGGCACCGAAAAAGATGGCAAGGCCCCAGGAAAAGCCGTTCGGTCCGGCAATATCCATTGTGACGCCGATCGCCTGCGGGCCGATGAGCATGCCGATTCCATAGCAAAACACGAAGGCGGCGTTGGCCGAGGCGAGGTCGCGGCCGGAGAGTCGCGAGCCAAGATGGGCGAGGCCGACCGTGTAGAGGCCGGCGACAACGCCACCCCAAGCGAACAGCACTGCGGCGCTCAGGAGCCAGCTGTCGGCGATTGTGGGGAGAATCAGTACGCCGCCGAGACCAACAGCCGCGCAGATGACCAGCAGGACACGGCGGTCCTTCATGCGGTCGCTGACGATGCCAAGCGGGATCTGAAGGAGGACGTTGCCCAGGCCGACGGCGGTCAGGAGAAGCGCTGCGTCGGCCTCCGAATAGCCGATGCGGGTGCCGTAGACGGGAAACAGCGCGAAACCGCCAGTTTCAACCGCGCCAAACACCAGCACGGCAGCGGTCGCCATCGGGACCATCCAGATGTAGCGGACGAAGCCGCTGGAGGTGTGGTCGCACTCGGCACGCATGTCCGGCCCTTCCCTGCGCGCCGCCATCACGGGTAGGGCAGCGATGATGACCAGCACAAAGGCTATGCCGAAGGGCAGGAAGCCGGAGGAGCCAACCACTGAGAACAGGAACGGGCCGAAGGCGAATCCCAGCGACAGGACGGTTGCGTAGATGCCGAGCACCAGCCCGCGCTTGTTGGGCGGCGCCGAGGTTGAGATCCAGTACTCGGATAGGATGAACAGGGTCGTCAGCGCGAAATGAAGCGCGGCGCGCAGCGGGAACCACATCCAGAACGCCGGCGCGAAGTAAAAGCCGACGAAGGAGAGGCCGCCGAGCAGAATCATCGCGATCATTATCGGCACGACGCCGAATCGGGTCGCGAGCGGAGTTACGAACGGCGCGGCGACGATAGAGGCAATGCCGGCCACTGCCGTGTTGGCGCCGATCATCGTGGAAGAAAAACCGCGCGATTCCAGAATCACCGACAGAAGCGGGACGCCAAGGCCGATCGCGATGCCGACAACGCTGATGGAGGCGACAGCCGCCGAGACGGAAAGCCACCGTACGTGGGTAAGCACGTCCTCTTGAGCGGCCAGCGAATCTGGTGCCATGCGAAATGCCTTGCGATTGTGGTTCTGTTAGATCAGGTCGCGCTGGAAGCGATTGTGGCGCAGGTAATAGAACGGCACAGCGCCGCCCGGCGACAGGCCGGGGTCCTGCTTCAGCCGCTCCAGCAGATCGCCGAGAACTGTCCTGGTGATGCCGGGAATATCGGCTTCCAACGCTTCGGCCAATGGGAGCCAGACGATTTCCTCAAGCTCGTCCGTAGGTCCGCCTTCAGGCAATTCGAGGGCGACATCGTCCCGGAATGCGGCGAGAAAACGGGTGTCGTAGCGCCTGACTCGTCCGGGAGGGGTAATGGCGCGGGCAATGAAGCGCAGCGGTGCCAGAGAAGGGCAGACGCCGTTCTCGACAAAACCCTGCCAGTCTGGCTTGGCGGTCTCGAACGAGCCGCGTTTGCCGATCAGAATGCCCGCTTCCTCGTAAGTTTCGCGAATTGCGGACATGGCGATCGCACGCGCCCGTGTCGCGCTGGTGCGCGAATTAACGAGCTTGGCTTCTTCGCTCGGATGCAGCGGCGCAGCGAAAGGTACGCGCGCATCGGAGGGATCTGTGCGGCCGCCCGGAAAGACGAATTTGCCGGGCATGAAGGCATGGCGCATATGGCGCCGGCCGAGAAGAACGCGGATTTCGCTGCCCGACCGGTCAAGGAGAATGAGCGTAGCTGCGTCCTTCGGGCGGAGTGGCCCTGGACCCAGTGCTGCGTCCTTCAGTTCCGTCTTGTCAATTTCGGCGCGGCTCATGCCGGCCATCGACAGGCGCCTTGCGCCGCCTTCCGTCATGAGTTCTGCAGTTCCGGATGTGTCTCCAGTGCTTCCTTCTCACCGGAGAATCCGTGCATGCGGCAGGCCCACTGCAGACCCACGACGCCGCCCTTTACGGGCGGCAACATCGCCAGGGTCATGGCGAGGGTCAGTGGGCCGAGATAGGCGAGATGGGTCCAGATGCCCAGATCAAACATCTTCTCGAGGCCCATGTAGACGCCAACCATGATGTGGCCGACGATGGTCACGACGAGATAGGCTGGAAGGTCGTCAGCGCGATGGTGGTGAAAATCCTCGCCGCACTTGTCGCAGCGATCCGCTACCTTGAGGTAGCGGTTGAACAGCTTGCCTTCGTTGCAGTTGGGGCAGCGGCACATCATGCCACGGAAAATCGACTGGCCGATCGGGCGCTCGGCAGCGGCAGCCGCGCCGAATACTTGGGTTTCCATCATCGTCTCCTTGCTCCACGGCGTGGAGCCTTGGCCCGGGCGCGCTCCTTGGAACGGCGGGCCTTGTGGTAGGACTGTTTCGAGCCCGGGAGGGGCTTCGGATCACTAAGCATTTCAAAACGCATGGCGCCCGCTAGCGGCGCCACTTCGACAAGTTTCACGTCAACCGTGTCAGCTAGCTGATATCCCCTCCTGCTTCGCTCACCGAACAGAGCCCGGGCCGATTCGTCGAAGATATAGTAGTCGTCCCCAAGGGACGAAATAGGGATGAATCCATCTGCGCCAAATTGAGGCAGCTGAACGAACAGCCCCGCCTTGGTGACACCAGAGATTCGCGCCTGGAAAGACTCTTCAAGACGAGAGGCAAGATGTTCCGCTATGAGGCGATCGACGGTTTCGCGCTCGGCAGCCATCGCGCGGCGCTCGGCGGTCGAAATCAATGCCGAGATTTCTTCGAGCCGCGCTTCCTGCTCGTTGGTGATGCCGTCAGGGCCGAAACCATGCGCGCTGATCAGCGCTCGATGGACGATGAGGTCGGCGTAGCGGCGGATCGGCGAGGTGAAGTGCGCGTAGCGGCGCAGGTTGAGGCCAAAATGCCCGAGATTCTCAGGCGAATAGACCGCCTGGCTCTGGGTGCGCAGCACCACCTCGTTGACCAGCGCCTCATGCTCGCTGCCGGCAACCTGCGAAAGGATCCCGTTGAAGGAGGATGGCCGCAGCTGCGCGCCGCGTGCCAGCGACAGGCCGATGGTCTGCAGGAATTCGCGCAATGCTTCCTGTTTGGCGAGCGACGGCGCGTCGTGGATGCGGTAGACGAGCCGCTTGTGCTTGGCTTCCAGCGTCTCCGCCGCCGAGACGTTCGCCTGGATCATGAATTCTTCGATGAGCTTGTGCGCGTCGAGCCGGTCTGGGACGATGACCCGGTCGACGGTGCCGTCTTCCTTCAGCAGGATTTTGCGTTCAGGCAGATCGAGCTCAAGCGGTCCGCGATGGTTGCGGCCGCGCTTGAGAGCTCGATATGCGTCCCATAGCGGCTTCAGCACCGGCTCGAGGAGCGGTGCGGTCTTTTCGTCCGGCCTGCCGTCGACTGCCGCCTGCGCCTGTGGGTAGGCGAGCTTGCCTGCCGAGCGCATCATGATGCGGTGGAAGGAATGGCGGATCTTGCGGCCGTCCGCGGTGAACGTCATCCGCACGGCCAAGGCAGGGCGGTCCTCGCCTTCGCGCAGCGAACAGAGGTCGTTCGAGATCCGCTCCGGCAGCATCGGCACGACGCGGTCCGGGAAATAGACGGAGTTGCCGCGCTTCAGCGCTTCCTGGTCGAGCGCGGAGCCCGGCCGCACGTAATAGGCGACGTCGGCGATCGCGACGGTGACGATGTGGCCGCCCGGGTTCTTCTCGTCCGTGTCCGGTTCGGCATAGACGGCGTCGTCGTGATCCTTGGCGTCTGCCGGGTCGATGGTGATGAGCGGCAGCGAGCGCCAGTCCTCGCGGTCCTCCGTGCTTGCCGGCGCAGCTGCTTCTGCCTCAGCGAGAACGGATTGCGAGAAGATGTAGGGAATGTCGTGGGCGTGGATGGCGATCATCGAGACCGCCTTCTCGCTGCTCAGCGAGCCCAACACGTTGAGCACCTTGCCCTTCGGCAGGCCGTATCTGCCTGAAGTGACCTGCTCGACCTCGACCAGGTCGCCGGGCTTGGCGCCGCCGAGATAGTCGCGGTCCACCGTCAGCTCTGACTGCCGGCGCTCGACCGGCTCGATGCGATACGAGCCGTCACGCAGCTGGCGCAAAACGCCGAGGACCGCGTCCCGGCGCTTCTCGAACACCTTGATGACGCGGGCCGTGTAGGCCGGACCTTCATCAAGGTCGGTCGGGAAAACCTTGGCGAGCACACGTTCGCCGATGCCGGGAGTGCGGGCTGCATCGCGCGAGGGGCGGATCGACACGAGCGGAGCCGAGCCGTTCTCTTCCGGCCATTCCGCCGGGCGGGCGAGCAGGTTGCCGTCATCGTCACGTGAGAAGACGTCGAGGACGGAGACGTGGGGCAGGGCATCGGCGCGGGTAAACCGCTTGGACTGCTTCTTCAGCAGCCCCTCTTCCTGCATCTCGCGCAGCTGATCCTTCAGCCATGCGCGGTCGGCGCCCTTCAGGCCGAAGGCGCGAGCGAGCTCGCGCTTCCCGGCCTGATCGGGATTTTCCTTGATGAAAGCGAGGATTTCGTCGCGCGAGGGGCGGAAATCGCGTGTCTCTTCGCCAGTCTTGCGCCCGGAAATCCGTTTTGCCAAAGGGGATTATTCCTCTTTTTTCGCCTTCTTTGCCGGAGCCTTCTTGGCTGCAGGCTTTTTTGCCGCTGTCGTCTTGGTGGCCGCCGCCTTCTTCGGCGCGGCCTTCTTGGCGGTGCCCGACTTACCTGCCTTGGTCGCGATCAGTTCAAGGGCTTCCTCAAGCGTCACGGACGCCGGATCCTTGCCCTTGGGCAGGGTGGCGTTCACCTTGCCCCAGTTCACGTATGGGCCGTAGCGGCCGTCACGAACCGTAATGGCGCCGCCATCGGGATGTTCCCCGAGCTCCTTGAGCGCGGCGGGCGTGGAGCGGGTTCCTCCGCGTCCTCCGCGCGTCTGCTTCTCGGCAAGGACTGTCACAGCGCGGTTGAGGCCGACGGTGAATACGTCCTCGACCGACTCGAGGTTGGCATAGGTGCCGTCATGCAGCAGGAACGGACCGTAGCGGCCGATGCCGGCGGAGATCATCTTCCCCGTCTCGGGGTGCAGGCCGACGTCACGCGGCAGCGATAGCAGCTGCAACGCCTTCTCGGAGTCCATCATCGACGGCGTCCAGCCCTTCGGCAGGCTGGCGCGCTTGGCTTCCTTGCCATCGCCGCGCTGGATGTAGGGACCGAAGCGGCCGCTCTTAAGGGTAATGTCCTCGCCGGTCTCCGGATCCTGGCCGAGAACGCGGTCGCCGTTGTCGCCGCCGTCGGCCTCACCGTTGAGGCCCTCGCCGAGCTGGCGGGTGTAGCCGCACTCCGGATAGTTCGAGCAGCCAACGAAGGCGCCGAACTTGCCAAGCTTGAGCGAGAGGTTGCCGGAGCCGCAGCGCGGGCAGATGCGCGGGTTCGAGCCGTCCTCGCGTGCCGGGAAGACCAGCGGCGCCAGTTCCTCGTTCAGCGTGTCGAGAACGTCGGTTACGCGAAGCTCTTTGGTCTCGTCGACATGCGCCGAGAACTCTTTCCAGAAGTCGCGCAGCACGTCCTTCCAGGCGAGCTTGCCATCGGAGATCTCGTCGAGCTTTTCCTCGAGCTCGGCCGTGAAGTCGAACTCGACATAACGCTCGAAGAAGTTTTCGAGGAAGGCGGTGACGAGCCGGCCCTTGGCCTCGGGCTTCAGCCGACGCTTGTCGATCGTCACGTAGCCGCGGTCCTCGAGCGTCTTCAGCGTCGCTGCGTAGGTGGACGGACGGCCGATGCCGAGCTCTTCCATTTTCTTGATGAGCGAGGCTTCCGAGTAGCGCGGCGGCGGCTCGGTCGTGTGCTGGGTGACGGCGATATTCTTGCGGGTCAGCGTCTCGCCGGCCTTGATCTCGGGCAGGCGGCGGCTCTCCTCGTCGTCCGCGTCGTCGTCCTTCTGTTCAGTGTAGGCGGCAAGATAGCCGTCGAATCGGATAACGGAGCCGACGGCGCGCAGGCCGGCGGTACGGGAGCCATTGACGGCCTCGATCTCTACCGCGGTTCGTTCAATTTCGGCCGCGTTCATCTGGCTGGCGATCGCGCGCTTCCAGACGATCTCGTAGAGACGTGCCTGATCGGCATCAAGATACTTGCGAACGCTTGCCGGCGTACGGCGGAAGTCGGTCGGGCGGATAGCTTCGTGCGCTTCCTGGGCGTTCTTCGCCTTGGTGGAATAGAAGCGCGGCTTTTCCGGCAGGTAGCGGTCGCCGAACTCCGCCCCGATGGCCGAGCGTGCAGCAGCGATCGCCTCAGGCGCCATCTGAACGCCGTCGGTTCGCATGTAGGTGATGAGACCGGTGGTCTCGCCGCCAATGTCGACACCTTCATAAAGGCGCTGCGCGACCTGCATCGTGCGCGAAGCCGAGAAGCCAAGCTGCGAGGAGGCAGCCTGCTGCAGGGTCGAGGTGGTGAAGGGCGGCGCAGGGTTGCGCTTGGTGGGCTTTGCCTCGACCGAGAGGGCGCGGAAGGATGCACCTTCAAGCATCGTCTTGATGTCGGCTGCCTGTTCGGCGCTGCGGATGTCGAGCTTCTGTAGCTTCTTGCCGTCGAAGGCTGTGAGGCGAGCTTCAAAGTCGTCGGCGCGAGGCGTCGCCATCAGCGCTGCGATCTGCCAGTAATCTTCGCGAACGAAACGCTCGATCTCGGCTTCGCGGTCGCAGACGAGGCGTAGCGCAACCGACTGCACACGGCCGGCGGAACGCGCGCCCGGCAACTTGCGCCACAGGACCGGCGACAGGGTGAAGCCGACCAGATAGTCGAGGGCACGGCGCGCGAGATAGGCATCAACCAGTGCCGCGTCGATGTCGCGTGGGTTCGCCATCGCGTCGAGCACCGACTGCTTGGTGATCGCGTTGAAGACCACGCGGCGAACCGGCTTGTCCTTCAGGACCTTCTTCTGCTTCAACACGTCGAGCACGTGCCAGGAGATGGCCTCACCCTCGCGATCAGGGTCGGTTGCTAGGATGAGGGTATCGGCATCCTTCACCGCCTTGGCGATGTCGGACAGGCGCTTGGAGGAAGCCCCGTCGACTTCCCACGACATGGCAAAGTCTTCTTCCGGACGCACGGAGCCGTCCTTGGCCGGCAGATCGCGCACATGGCCGAACGACGCCAGGACCGTGTAGCCCGATCCAAGGTACTTGTTGATTGTCTTTGCCTTTGCAGGCGACTCGACGACGACGACGTCCATGTCTCGGTGAATTACCCCTCGTGCGGCAGCCCCTTGCCGCCGTTGCATCTCGGAAAACAGCCCGTCACATGGCCGCGCTTTCGTTCACGGTCAAGAGGCAGAGGCGATTTTGGCATCTCTGCAAAATTGGGGACAACCAAAAATTGCACGCAGCCGGATTGCAATTTCCTATAAGTTAAGTAATTACTAATGCCATTACTGGTTGTCCAAAAGTAGATGGGTACAACCACCGTGGCGGAGGCAAGTCATGCATACGCATACTAGGCGTTGACGCACGGACGCCCTTGATTACATGCAGGCAATGCTGGGCCAGATACGTACGATGGCCAAGGCAGAGCGTTGCGACATGCTCGCGTACCTGATCGAGATGGCCTATCTCGAGGTCAGCGACATCATACGCGGCGAGCGCCCGCTAAACATCAGGGACCATGAGCGAGACAGCGCCACCACCGTGGCGTTCAAGACGACCCGCAAGGTCAAGTTCCAGTAGAATCGTCATGAGTTGCGCCGGATGTATTCCGGTATGTCGCAGAACGTCATCTATCTGGGTCGGTGCCGGCCCAAGTGCTTCCAGTACTACTGACCTTTCATTGTCTAGAGGCGGGGGCGTGCTTGAGGAGATGGGCGGCTCCTCAAGCACCTCCAACTCGCGCCGTGGTCTCTGGGCCTGCGCGAGAGGCGTCAGATCTTCCAGGACGTCAGCTGCGCAGGTGACGAGAGTCGCCCCATTGCGGATAAGGCCGTTGGTGCCGCTGGCACGTGGGTCTAGCGGCGAACCGGGCACGGCGAAGACGAGTCGTCCCATCTCGGCAGCGAGGCGGGCTGTAATTAGTGAGCCGGAACGCTGTGCAGCTTCAACGACGACAAGTGCAAGGCCGAGCGCGGCGATCAGCCGGTTGCGGCGCGGGAAATCGCGGGAGCGCGGCTCCCAGTCGATCGGCATCTCGGAGATCAGCGCGCCCCTCTCCGCAATCGCTTCGCTCAACTGCTCGTTTTCAGGCGGGTAGGGCTCTTTCAGGCCGCCTGCGTAGACGGCGATCGTCCCGCTATCGAGGCTGCCCGTGTGTGCAGCTGAGTCGATGCCCCGGGCGAGGCCGGAGACGATCACGTGCCCTTCGCTGCCAAGGTCGCTGGCAAGCCGGCGGGCAAGGGCCAGGCCGTTCACGGATGCGTTGCGCGCACCGACGATCGAGATGGCGGGCCGCTGGAAGATTTCCGGGTTGCCACGAATCCAGACGAGGGGAGGCGGATGGTCTGCCTGACGCAGCATCGGCGGGTAATGACGCTCGCCATGGGCAATGAGCCGTGCGCCGATGCGGTCCCCCGTTTCAAGTTCGGCGTCGGCTTCCTGCTCGGTGCAGACGCGGATGGATTTTCCGGCGCCACCGGCTGCCGCAAGCCGGGGAAGTTCCGCAAGCGCGGCTTCGGCAGAGCCGAAGCGGTTGATGAGGTCGCGAAAGGTGGCGGGACCGACATTCTCGCTGCGGATCAGCCGGAGCCAGTGGAGCCGTTGCCGGTCGGTCAGCTGCAAGCTCTCCGCCGGCGACCGGTTCATCCCTTGGATCCTATCTTCGACTCGGTCCCTGCCAGCAGCCGCTGGATGTTGGGCCGGTGCTTGATGAAGACGATCACGCTCATCGCGGCGATGATCAGTGCGTGCGTGGGCAGGCCGATGAAGTAGAGGACGATCGGGCAGACGACGCAGGCGACGAGGGCCGAGAGGGACGAGTAGCGGCTGATGAAGGCGGTCGCGAGCCAGGCCACGGCAAACGCGAGAAAACCCTGCCAGGCAAAGGCGATCAGGACACCGAGATAGGTGGCGACACCCTTGCCGCCCTTGAAGCCGAGCCAGACCGGGAACAGGTGGCCGAGGAAGGCCGCAAAGCCAGCGGCGATGCCGGCTTCGGTGCCCCACTGGTAGCCGATGAGAACCGCGACGGTGCCCTTCAGCGCATCGCAGAGGAGGGTGAGCGCAGCCAGCTTTTTGTTGCCGGTGCGCAGCACGTTGGTCGCGCCGATGTTGCCAGAGCCGATCTTGCGCACGTCGCCGAGTCCGGCCGCGCGCGTGATGACGAGGCCGAACGGGATCGAGCCCAGCAGATAGCCGAGCACGAGCGCCAGGATGGTTGCGGTCGGCATAGTCGGATTGCTCCCCCGATGGCCCTAGCTGTCGGCCCGGTAGACTGTGCGTCCAGCGACGAGCGTTTGCAAGACCTTGCCTTGCATGCGCGCGCCCTCGAAGCAGGTGTTCTTGGAGCGGGAAAGGATGTCCTGCTCGCGAACGACCCACGGCTCGTTCAGGTCCACGACGATAAGGTCGGCAGCCGAACCGGGCTTCAGCGTCCCGCCGGGCAGGCTGAAACGTTTGGCCGGGGCAGTCGACAGCGCATCGATGAGGCGCAGCAGGGGGACCTCGCCGTTGTGGTAGAGGCGCAGGGCCGCGCCTAACAGCGTCTCGAGGCCGATCGCACCGGAAGCGGCGTCGCCGAACGGCAGGCGCTTGGTATCGACGTCCTGAGGATCGTGCGAGGAGACGAGGATGTCGATGGTGCCGTCGCGCAGGGCTTCGATCATCGCAAGGCGATCTTCCTCGGCGCGCAGCGGCGGCGTCAGGCGGAAGAAGGTGCGGTACTCGCCGACATCGTTCTCGTTGAGTGAGAGATTGGCGATGGCGGCACCCGCGGTGACGTTCGCGCCATCTGCCTTGGCGCGGCGGATGGCGTTGGCCGAAAGCTCGGTCGACAGCTTGCCGGCGTGATAGACGCCCTTCGTCAGTCGCGCGAGCATCAGGTCGCGCTCCAGCGGAATGGCTTCCGCCTCGCGCGGGATGCCGGCAAGGCCGAGCCAGCTTGCGTAGAGGCCTTCGTTCATGACGCCGGTAGCCGCGAGATGCTGGTCCTGGCCGGCGTGGTCAAT
Organism: Aminobacter sp. J41; assembly: GCF_000526635.1. Lineage (GTDB taxonomy): Bacteria > Pseudomonadota > Alphaproteobacteria > Rhizobiales > Rhizobiaceae > Aerobium. The sequence continues at coordinate 172,807 of NZ_JAGL01000003.1, read as the reverse complement.
GACGGCGCCAAAGTCGCGGGCGTAGGTGAGGGCGCGGCGCATAACCAGCGAGTTGACCAGCGTGTGGCGACCTTCGCTGAAGAAGACGGCGCCCGCCTCACGCAGCAGGCCGAACTCGGTCATCTCGCTGCCCCTGAGGCCGCGCGTGACCGCAGCGGCGGGCAGGACATTGACGACGGCGGTGTCGCGCGCGGCGCGCAGGACGAACTCAACGAGCGCGATGTCGTCGATGACCGGATCGGTGTCCGGCATCATGACAAGGGTGGTGATACCGCCGGCGGCCGCGGCGATGCTGGCCGAGGCGATGGTCTCGCGGTGCTCGGCACCTGGCTCACCAATGTGGACACGGGCGTCGACGAGACCCGGGAAAATCGCCTTGCCAGAGCAGTCGATGACCTCTGCGCCGGCGGGGATGCCCTGATTTAGTGCGTCAGCGCCTGCCGCAACGATCTTGTCGGCGTCGACGATGACGGTGCCGACTTCATCAATGCTGCGGGAAGGGTCGACGATGCGGGAGTTCTGGAAGACGGTGATGCTCATGCCGCTGCTCCTTCCGGATTGCGGCGCGGATCCAGCAGCGCCTCCATCACGGCCATGCGAACGGCAACGCCCATCTCAACCTGTTCCTGAATGACGCTCTGCGGCCCGTCGGCGATCTCCGAGGCAATCTCGACGCCGCGATTCATCGGGCCTGGGTGCATGACCAGGGCGTCTTCCTTTGCGACTTTCAGCTTCTCGGCGTCGAGGCCCCAGTAGCGGAAGTACTCGCGGACCGACGGAACCATTGCGCCTTCCATGCGCTCGCGCTGCAGGCGCAGCATCATGACGACGTCGGCGCCAGCGAGGCCTTCCTTCATCGTGTTGAAGACTTCGACGCTCATCTGCGCGATGCCCGCCGGCAGGAGCGTGCAAGGTGCCACGACGCGGACGCGTGCGCCTAGGGCGTTGAGAAGCAGGATGTTGGAGCGCGCGACGCGGGAGTGGGAAATGTCGCCGCAGATCGCGACCGTCAGGCCGGCGATGCGGCCCTTGGCGCGGCGGATGGTAAGCGCATCAAGCAGCGCCTGCGTCGGGTGCTCATGCGCGCCGTCGCCGGCATTCACCACCGAGCATCCGACCTTCTGCGCGAGCAGGGCTGCCGCGCCGGCCTGCGAGTGGCGGATGATCAGGATATCCGGCCGCATGGCATTCAGCGTCATTGCCGTATCGATCAGCGTCTCGCCCTTCTTTACGGAGGACGAGGCGACCGACATGTTCATCACGTCCGCGCCGAGGCGTTTGCCTGCGAGCTCGAACGACGATTGCGTGCGGGTCGACGCTTCAAAGAAGAGGTTGATCTGGGTACGGCCGCGCAGCGTCGAGGTCTTCTTCTCGGACTGGCGCGAAATGGCGACGGCCGCGTCGGCGCGGTCGAGCAGCATTTCGATGTCCAGCGGAGAAAGGCCCTTGATGCCGAGCAGATGCCGGTGCGGAAATAGGGGAAGGGCGGTGCGCTCAGTCATGTTAAAGCTGTGCTATAGGGAAGCGTCCGGTTCCCTGCAAGGAGCCAGCGAGAATTTCGGGGGATTTTCCTCGCAAATCGGCGTGCTTTGCCTGTAACAGTTTGGCTGCCGGATTCGGCGGAAAACGGAGTTTTGCTTTGACGCACGAGGTCACGAACCAGAGCCTGCCACTTACTGGCACCAGCGCGTGGCGCACTGATCCCCTGCTCGTGCAGCTCGCCGACGAATTTTCCGATGCGGTCCGCAAGGATCTCGACCAGCTCGGCCGCTACGTCCGCTCGGCCGAAGCGCAGGATCTGGCGCGACTTGCAAATACCGAGACGCCCAAGCTGCGCACGCACGACCGGCAGGGAAAGCGCATCGACCTCGTCGAATTCCACCCGGCCTATCACGCGCTGATGCGCCGCTCGATCCAGATCGGCCTGCATTCGTCGATCTGGGAGAACAACCCAGCCGAGGCGGGCAAGCGGCATCAGGTGCGCGCCGCACGCTTTTATTTGACCGCACAGCTCGAGTGCGGGCATCTGTGCCCGATCACGATGACCAGCGCCTCGCTCGCCGCGCTGATGGCAAGCCCGCAGCTGTTTCGCGAATGGGCGCCGCGCATCACCACGCGCAAGTACGACCCGGCTCAGAAGGCTCCGGTCGAAAAGGCTGGTCTGACGCTCGGCATGGGAATGACCGAGAAGCAGGGCGGCACGGATGTTCGCACCAACACCAGCCGCGCGGTGCGCGAAGGCAATTTTTATCGCCTCACCGGCCACAAGTGGTTCATGTCCGCGCCGATGTCGGACGCGTTCCTCATGCTGGCGCAGGCAGACGAGGGCCTGTCCTGTTTTCTGGTCCCGCGCCTGCTGAAGGACGGGGTTGACAACGGCCTCCGCTTCCAGCGGCTGAAGGACAAACTCGGCAACCGCTCCAATGCCTCGTCCGAGGTTGAGTTTGATGGAAGCCTGGCCGAAATGGTCGGCGAGCCGGGCGCCGGCGTGCGCACGATCATGGACATGGTGACGCTGACACGGCTGGATTGCGCGGTGGCCAACTCAGGCATCATGCGCGCCGCACTTGCCGAGGCGGTGCACCACACGCGCTACCGGCACGTCTTCGGCCGGCCGCTGATCGACCAGCCGCTGATGACTCGCGTGCTGGCCGACATGGCGCTGGATGTGGCTGGCGCTACCGCCCTGTCGATGCGCCTTGCCCGCTCGTTCGACGAGGCCGCCAACAACCCGGCCGAAGCCGCATTCGCGCGGGCGATGACGGCTGTCGTGAAATACTGGGCATGCAAAATCGCTCCGGCGCTCGTCTACGAGGCGATGGAGTGCGTCGGCGGTAACGGCTATGTTGAGGACGGCCCGCTTGCACGCCACTACCGCGAGGCGCCGGTCAACGCGATCTGGGAAGGTTCCGGCAATGTGATGGCGCTCGACGTGCTGCGGGTGCTGGGACGCGCGCCGCAGTTGTTCGAGGAAGTGCTGGCTGGGATCGGCCGCGATCTCGGCCCGGCCGGCAAGGGAACTGTTGGCGTGCTCCGCGCCGCCCTACAGGTCGCTGGTTCCGACGAAGGTTCGGCCCGCATTCTGACCGAGCAGCTGGCGATTTCGGCTGCCGCTGCCGAGCTGCGGCGAATGGGGGCAGGGCGCATTGCCGATGCTTTCGTGGAAACGCGGCTCGCGGGCCAGTGGCGCACAACCTACGGCATGCTCGATGCGCGGCATGATGCCCGCGCGATCGTCGACACGCTTTATCCGAGCGACTGAGCCGCGACTGAGAGCACCAGCGGCATTGTCAGGAACGACAGTGCCGTCTGCAGCGTCTTGACCTCGGCATAGAGCTCTGCGTCGCCGCCGAGCAGGCGAGCGAGCAGGTAGCCGTTGGCCGCTGTCGGTACGGCGGCGCAGAGGACAAGGTACTGGATCTCCAGCCCCGACACACCAATGCACCAGGCGATGATGGCAATTACCGCCGGGTAGACGAGCAGCTTGGCAATTACGGGCGGCCAGATCGAGCTGCGCTTCAGCGACAGGCGCTCGGTTCGCAGCGCGGCGCCTATTGCCATCAGTCCGATGCCGAGCGCCGAGGTGCCGGCCAGCTTCAGCGTCACCCTGACCGGCTCGTAGATCTCGAACGGCAGCATACGAACCAGAACCGCGGCGCCGGTCGAGATGATGAAGGGGTTCAGCGCCATGCGGCGCAGCAGGATGCCGATGCTCGCGTCGCGGTCGGCAAAGCGCGTGATGACCAGCACGACAACGATATTGATCGGAATGATGATCGAGGCCATCGCAAGCGCCACGACCGCAGCGCCCTGCGGGGGAAAGATTGCCTGTGCGACGGGAAGGGCGATGAAGCCGTTCCACCGGATCGAGGTCTGGAACACCGAAGAGAATTCACTGTGGGCGACCCAACCGGTCTTCTGGAAGATGGGCCAGGCGGCCAGCAGCAGCACGCACATGGCGGCGACAGCGAGAAGCAGCGACAGGAGCAGGGCATCGAGGCGCAGCGGCGAGAAGTCCGCGTCGTAGATCGTGACGAACAGCAGAGCCGGATAAAGGAACCAATAGGTCAGCTGCTCAATCCCCGGCCAGACATCCTTCGAGATGATCGGAAGGCGGCGCAGGACGACGCCAGCTCCGATCAGCAGAAAGACCGGAAGGATGCTCTCGAAGATCGTCAGCATGAGTGGCCGCTGGCTGATGAATACCCCCGGGCTCTAAGGCGGAGGAGGGCGGCCAGTAAAGCAGCTAGCGCTGGGCCAGTGGAGCTCAGTGGTAAAAATTAACCTTAATAAATGGTTTAAATTGCCGTTAAGCTTAACCCGTTCCACAGTGGCGGAGTTGCAATTTCCGAATCCAGACCAATGCGCCCGTCGGATCAGCTGGACGGCGCCGGACCAAAGGCCGATGCGATACATCCTTATCTTCTGGGGACTGCCGATGGCCTTCTTTTGGGGCTGGTATTTCCTCTCCTACAACGACATCAACTTCGGCCTGCTGTTCTTCTCCCGCGTGCTGCACGACTTCGCGTTCGAGTTCTACGGCAATCTGCTCGGAATCGACCCGGCACAGATCGGCCCGATGGTCGCGCGGGCCTGTTTCGTTGATACGCTCGTGATCTTCTCGATCTACGCGTTCCGCCGCCGGCGAGATATTCTGGCGTGGTGGAGGAGGCGTTCTATGAACGCAGCGACCGAACCCGGTCCAGTGCACCCTGCAGAATGAAGGCCGCGGCGGCCGAATCGATGCGGTCTTCGCGCTTGCGGCGCGACACATCCATCTCGATCAGCGTCCGCTCAGCGGCGACCGTCGACAGCCGCTCGTCCCAGTAGACGAAGGGGATCGCCGTCAGCTTCTCCATGTTGCGCACGAAAGCGCGGGTGGCCTGCACGCGCGGACCCTCGCTTCCATCCATGTTGACGGGCAAGCCGATGACGATGGCGACGACGTTTTCCTTCTCGACGACCGAGAGCAACGCCTGGGCGTCGAGCGTGAACTTCTTGCGCAGGATGACGGGGCGCGGGTGCGCGAAGGAAAGACCCGCATCGGAAATTGCAAGGCCAATGGTTTTCGTGCCGAGATCGATCCCGGCCAGCTTGCTGCCGGGTGTTGCCAGTTCGGCCACCTCTGCTATGTCGATCACAGGCACGTTTCGTCCAATCCGCAGGCGTTGATCTGCGCGGGTTCTAACCCGAACATCATGATAAAGCGAGGAGGCTGAAGATGAAGCTCACCTGGTACGGTCATTCCGCGTTTCGCGTCGAAGTCGGTGACGCCGCCATCCTGATCGACCCGTTCCTGTCGGGCAATCCGTCCTGGGGCAGGGGCTGGGAGGAAGTGGCCGAAGGCGTGACGCACGTGCTGCTGACGCACGGCCACAGCGACCACATCGGCGACTCGGTCGCGATCCTGAAGAAGACTGGCGCGATGGTCGTGTCGAACTTCGAAATCTGCCGCTATCTCGTTGGTCAGGGCGTCGACCAGAGCAAGATTAATCCGGGCAACAGCGGCGGCACCGTCGACTGCGGCGGCTTCACTGTCACCTTTACCAAGGCGCTGCATTCGTCGTCGATGCCGGGCGAGGGCGGCAACAACGTTTATCTTGGCAACCCGCACGGCCTTGTCTTGCACTTCCCGAACGGCGAGTCGCTCTATCACATGGGCGATACCGACATTTTCTCGGACATGGCGCTGATCAACGAGCTGCATCAGCCTGCCGTCGGCATCGTGCCGATCGGCGACCGCTTCACCATGGGTGGCGCCGTGGCAGCCCTCGCATGCCGACGTTTCTTCAAGTTCAGCAAGGTGATACCCTGCCACTACGCCACCTTCCCGCTGGTCGACCCGACCGCCGACAAGTTCGTGGAAGGCATGGAGGGATCCGGAACCGAGGTCGTGGTTCCCGAAGTCGGAAAACCTTTCGAGGTGTGACACCACAACAGGCCGTTCAATGTTGCGCCGCGCGAGCGGCGCGGCTATAGCGCCTTCAAAGGTTTTCCCTGCAACTGGCCGGAGCATCGCATGTCCGTCGACATCGACACCGTCAAGCGTGTGGCGCGACTCGCCCGCATCGCCGTGACCGAGGAAGAAGCCAACCGGATGACCGGTGAGCTGAACGCCATCCTGGGTTTCGTGGAACAACTTGGTGAAGTCGATGTCGAGGGCGTCGAGCCCATGACCTCGGTCATCCCTCAGGCGATGCGCAAGCGCCAGGACGAAGTGACCGACGGCAACATCGCCGACATCATCGTCGCAAATGCGCCGGCGTCCGAGGAGAACTTCTTCCTCGTGCCCAAGGTGGTCGAGTAACCGACCGCCCTGGTCCATCCGCGACCGGAACCCGAGCCGCACGCAGGCCTACCCAACGGACGTTTCATGACCGACCTGACGCAACTCACAATCGCCGAAGCCCGCGCCAAGCTGCAGGCCAAGGAGATCACCGCAACAGAACTCACGGAAGCCTATCTGGCTGCCATCGACGCCTACAACGAGACGTTCAACGCCTACGTTGCAGTGACGCACGATCAGGCGCGCGAGATGGCCAAGGCCTCGGACGAACGCCTTGCCGCGGGCAAGGGCGGTGCGCTCGAGGGCATTCCCCTCGGCATCAAGGATCTGTTCGCGACCAAGGGTGTGCACACGCAGGCGGCCAGCCACATCCTCGACGGCTTCCAACCGACGTATGAGTCGACTGTCACGGCAAACCTCTGGGCCGACGGCGCCGTGATGCTCGGCAAGCTCAACATGGACGAGTTCGCGATGGGCTCGTCGAACGAGACCAGCTACTACGGCCCGGTGAAGAACCCGTGGCGCGCCAAGGGCTCGAGCGCCGACCTCGTTCCGGGCGGCTCGTCGGGCGGCTCGGCTGCCGCAGTTGCCGCCCGCCTGTGCGCCGGCGCCACCGCGACCGACACCGGCGGCTCGATCCGCCAGCCGGCGGCGTTCACCGGTACCGTCGGCATCAAGCCGACTTATGGCCGCTGCTCGCGCTGGGGCACCGTTGCCTTCGCCTCGTCGCTGGACCAGGCCGGCCCGATCGCCCGCGATGTCCGTGATGCCGCGATCCTGCTGAAGTCGATGGCTTCGGTCGATCCCAAGGACACGACTTCCGTCGACCTGCCGGTTCCGGACTACGAGGCCGCCATCGGCCAGTCGGTCAAGGGCCTCAAGATCGGCATCCCTGCGGAGTACCGCGTTGACGGCATGCCGGAGGAGATCGAGAAGCTTTGGCAGCAGGGCATTGCCTATCTGCGTGATGCGGGTGCGGAGATCGTCGACATCTCGCTGCCGCACACCAAATATGCGCTGCCGGCATACTACATCGTGGCTCCCGCCGAGGCTTCCTCGAACCTCGCCCGCTATGACGGCGTCCGCTACGGTCTGCGCGTGCCGGGCAAGGACATCATCGAGATGTACGAAAACACCCGCGCTGCCGGCTTCGGCCGCGAGGTAAAGCGCCGCATCATGATCGGCACCTACGTGCTGTCGGCCGGCTACTACGACGCCTATTATGTCCGCGCTCAGAAGGTCCGCACGCTCATCAAGCGCGACTTCGAGCAGGCGTTCGATGCGGGTGTCGACGCGATCCTGACCCCGGCGACCCCATCGGCCGCGTTCGGCATCGCCGACCAGGACCTCGCCAGCGACCCGGTGAAGATGTACCTCAACGACATCTTCACCGTGACCGTGAACATGGCGGGCCTGCCGGGCATCGCCGTGCCTGCGGGCCTCGACAGCAAGGGCCTTCCGCTCGGCCTGCAGCTGATCGGCCAGCCGTTCGGCGAAGAGACGCTGTTCCGCACCGCCCATGTCATCGAGGAAGCCGCAGGCCGCTTCGAGCCGGAGAAGTGGTGGTAAGCACCGCGTTCCGCTGTCGGACGTATCGAATTCAGGGGAGCCTCCGGGCTCCCCTTTTCGTTTTCGGGGGCGCCTTGCTCCGCTGCTGGATTCTTGCGAGGACATAGCGACTGCGACCTGACGCGGGGGCGACGATGTTCTTCACCTTCTCCAAGATTTTCTGGATCCTGGCGACGCCGATCAACCTGATCGGGATTCTCCTGATCGCGGCCATTGCGTCTCGGCTTCTGAAGCTGCGGCGGCTGTCGATGTTCTGCAGCGTAACGGCGCTGGTGGTGCTGGGGCTTGGAGCCTGGACGACGACCGGCGCGCTGCTGCTGCATCCGCTGGAGGATTATTTTGAGCGTCCCACCCCGCCGCCGGACGATGTGACCGGCATCATCGTGCTGGGCGGAGGCTTTGAGGGCGCGGTCAACCTCGCGCGGGGCGGCTACGAACTAAACGCCAGCGGCGACCGCTTTGTCGAGGCCGCGGTCCTGGCGCGGCTCTATCCGGAGGCAAAGATCGTCGTGACCGGGGGCGCCGGCACGCTGCTACTCGACGGGGAAGGCGATGGCGATACCGCGCCGCGCCTCCTGACGGCCCTCGGTGTCGAGCCGGAGCGGCTGGTCCTCGAAAGGGAGTCACGCGACACCTATGAGAACGCAGTCAAGACGCGGGAGTTGCTGCAGCCGCAGCCGGGCGACGTCTGGCTGCTGGTCACCTCTGCCTTCCACATGCCGCGTTCTGTGGGCTTGTTCCGCAAGGCGGGATTTGACGTCGTGCCCTGGCCAGTCGACTACCGGACCGCGGGAACGGAGACATTTGGTCTGGCGGAAGACAATGTCGCGGATTCGATGCAGAACCTCGCGCTCGGAGTGCGCGAATGGATCGGCCTGTTCGCCTACCGGCTCACCGGCCGCATCGACGGCATGTTCCCGCCGAAGCCCTGACGGCTACTCAGCCACCGCGTCGCGTGCGGCTGAGAAGAACTGGCGGCGGATCTCGACGAAGATGATGAAGACGGTCGTGGCGATCAACATCCACGCGCCGATGAACCAGCCGAGATAGGCGAGCGCGAAGAAGATGGCGCGCAGCCCCTCATTGAAGTGGCGGCCGGCAAGCACATTCATGCGGGTTGCCCGCCGTACGGCCACGTCCAGCTCAGGCTGAAGAGCTGGATCGTCGCGATAGGATGGCACGGCACCCATCAGGATCGAGCAGTAGTTGAACAGCCGGTAGGACCAGCCGAACTTGAAGAAGCCGTAGGAGAGAATGCCAATGAGGCCAAACACCTTGGCCTCGAAGGCCCTGCGTGACGCAATCTGCGGCGCAGGTATCTCGCTCAGCACTTCCAGAAACGCATCCGTCGATCCGAACAGGGCAAAGCACCCGCCGATCGCCAGAAGGCAGCTCGAGGCGAAGAACGCCGTGCCCTGCTGCAAGCCGCTCATGATGCCGGTGTCGACCATGCGCAGCTCGCGCCGCGCCATGGTCCGCATCCAGTTCGCCCGCTGCCCGTCCATCATCGACGTCAACGTCGGCCGCGAGATGATGCGCCCGATGACACCGGGAGAGAACACGCCCCAGCACAACAGGAAGAATGCCAGGGCGACGAGATCGAGGCGGGTGAGGAACTGGGAATCGGACAACATGGGCTCAGAGTGCCGCAATTTGCGCACATTCGCCACGCGCACATGGACACAATTTCGCCCTGCGAGGTAACTTCCCATTAAGCATGTGGATTGCGCAAATTATTGAAAAGTTTGAGAGAAATTTTGGCCAGTTAACGTTTAAGCGGTGCACTGACACCGTTTTGCCCTTTTGTGCATTGCGAAGAGATTCGAGACGGGCTATGTAGCGGCCAGACGGAAGGGGCCGTCCCGGCGAACGAGAGCCGAAAAAAGTTCAATCAGCTAACAGGAAGAACATGGACGATAGCGTTCACAAATCCTGCTGGAGCGTCACCGCGAAGGCAGTGATTGGTTTCGCCGGTATTTTCATGCTGGCCTGGCTTCTTGGCGGCCCCGAGGCCGCAACCATGCTTGCGGCAGGCTGAATCCGAAGCCTACTGACCTAGAGAATTCTTTTGGCGCGGCTCGGTCCGCGCCTTTTTCTTTTCGGGGATGTCGCATCGGGGGCAGGTAGCGTCGGTTCGCTGGTTGCAATGCGTATCGCAACAGGGGCAACATCGGCGCAGCATTGGAGTCTTTCGCATGTTCCTTTCCGTATTCGATCTGTTCAAGATCGGAATTGGACCCTCGTCCTCCCACACCATGGGTCCGATGACCGCTGCGTCGCGGTTTCTCGATGAGCTTCTCGGCAAGGACTGGCCACGGCCGGTCGGAGTGAAGGTGAGGCGGCTTGCCGCCAGCCTGCATGGCTCGCTGGCATTTACCGGCGTCGGCCACGGCACCGACCGCGCCGTCATCCTCGGCCTGACCGGCCTCACGCCGACAACCGTCGATCCGGATCAGGTCGATGAGGTGCTTGCCGAGGTGGTGCAGACGAAAAGCATTACGCCACCCGGCCATCCCACTTACGATTTCGATCCGGCAACGGATCTCGTGCTCGACAAGAAGCAGCCGCTGCCGGGGCATGCCAACGGCATGGCCTTCTCGGCATTCGCTGCTGATGGCCGCCTGCTGCTGCGCCGCGTCTACTATTCGATCGGCGGCGGCTTCGTCGTTTCGGAGGAAGAGTTGCAGCGGATGAAGGCTGAGGGTCCGTTGCGCAAGGGCGGCAGCAAAGGTTTCCCTTATCCGTTCGAGAATGCCAAGCAGATGCTGGCGATGGCGGCGAAGAGCGGCCTGTCGATCGCGCAGATGAAGCGCGCGAACGAGGAGCGCCTGATGTCGCGCGAGGAGCTTGATGCGGGGCTCGATGCCATCTGGGGCGCCATGTCCGCTTGCATCGACCGTGGCCTTGCCCAGGAAGGCATCATGCCGGGCGGCTTGAAGGTGCGTCGTCGCGCAAGGCAACTGCATGACAAGCTGCAGGAAGATTGGCGCAGCAACCGTCCGAACCCGCTGCTCGCCAACGACTGGCTCTCCGTCTACGCGATGGCGGTGAACGAGGAGAACGCAGCCGGCGGCCGCGTCGTCACCGCACCGACCAATGGTGCGGCCGGCGTCGTGCCCGCCGTACTTCGCTACTGGCTGCACTTCCATGTTGAAGCCGATCAGGAGTCCATCCGCGACTTTCTGCTCACGGCAGCGGCGATCGGCGGCATCATCAAGCACAACGCCTCGATTTCAGGCGCCGAGGTCGGCTGCCAGGGCGAGGTTGGTTCCGCGTCGGCAATGGCGGCTGCGGGGCTTTGTGCCGTGATGGGCGGCACGCCGGAGCAGGTCGAGAACGCGGCCGAAATTGCGCTCGAGCATCATCTCGGCATGACCTGCGACCCGGTTGGCGGACTGGTGCAGGTGCCCTGCATCGAGCGCAATGCGCTGGGTGCCGTAAAGGCGGTGACGGCGGCGTCGCTCGCGATCAAGGGCGATGGCAAGCATTTCGTGCCGCTCGACGCCGCGGTCGAGACGATGCGCCAGACCGGTCTCGACATGAACGAGCGCTACAAGGAGACTAGCCTCGGCGGTCTTGCCGTGAACGTGGTGGAGTGCTGAGCGCTGTGGACAGCATCGCCATGGCCTTCATCCTGACACCCGCCGCGATTAGATAGGGACCATGGCACTCCACCTCATCAAACTGTGCGTCGGCTGCGAGAGCGTCGAGGACCTCGAAGACTGGATCGCGCTCAAGCTGGACGAAAAGCGCCGTGCGGGCATGCCGGTCGAGCAGTTCCACACGACGCGCATGGTTCCGAAGCGGGTAGAGGAACTGCTGGATGGCGGCTCGCTCTACTGGATCATCAAGGGCGGCGTGCAGTGCCGCCAGCGGCTCATCGACGTCCGCCCGTTCACGGACGCAGAGGGCGTCGGCCGCTGCCGCCTGGTGCTCGATCCGGAGGTAGTGCGCACCGAATGGCAGCCGCGCCGGCCATTCCAGGGCTGGCGCTACCTGGATCCAAAGGACGTGCCGGCCGACCTTTCCGGTGCCGGAACCGACGACGAATTGCCGCTCGAGCTTCGCCGCGAACTCACCGAACTCGGCCTTCTCTGAACGAGGGCTTGCAAGGAGGCTAGGGGCGGCACATCTTCAAGCTATGAGCGAGAAGAAACCGCTGACTCCCACCAGGAAGGATGCGGGCCCGGTCGTCAAACGCTCGGGTCCGTCAGAGATCGACGCGTTTATCCGTCAGGTGCAGACGATGGCTCCGGTCACCTCCGGAACCGGTCGGCTGATCCTCGCGCTCGATGCCACGATGAGCCGTCAGCCGACGTGGGACCTCGCCTGCAAGCTCCAGGCGGAGATGTTCGACGCGGTCGGCAAGGCAGGCAGCCTTGCCGTGCAGCTCGTCTACTTCCGCGGCTTCGACGAATGCCGGGCCTCGCGCTTCGTCGCCGATACGACGTCCCTCAAGGACCTGATGACGAAGATCGACTGCCGCGGTGGGGCGACGCAGATCGGCAAGGTCTTCTCGCATGCGCTGAAGGAAACCGAGAAGGGCAAGGTCAACGCCCTCGTCTATATCGGCGACGCGATGGAGGAGAATGTCGACCTGCTCGCCCAGAAAGCCGGTCAGCTCGGCCTGCGCGGGGTGCCGATTTTCGCTTTCCAGGAAGGTCACGATCCGGCGACCGAGACGGCGTTTCGCGAGTTCGCGCGGCTGTCGAAGGGCGCATGGTTCCGGTTCAATTCAAGTTCGGCGGATACACTCGCAAAGCTGCTCTCGGCCGTGGCGGTTTATGCAACGGGCGGTCTGAAAGCTCTCGAAGCTCGGGGCAGGCCTGAGGACCGGCTGCTGATCGCCCACCTCGGATCTTCGGGTGGAGGAGGATGACGATACTATTCTATGTCACGGCGGTCGTTGCCGTGGTCATTGGCTTGCTGATGCTGTTCCTGAAGGCAGATGCCCGGAAACTATCGCAAGCGCTACGTTTTATAGGACCCGGCCTGTTAGGGGTCCTGGGAGCGGGACTGCTGCTAACGGGACGGGCAGCCGCAGGCGGTATGCTGATGTCGGCCGCTTTTGCCTGGCATCTGCGCGGCCGGCGCCGGGAGGCTGCGAAGCCGTCGCCCGGCATGCGTTCATCGGTCAGGACCGCCGCGCTCGAGATGGAACTCGATCATGACAGCGGCATGCTGGAAGGGCATATCCTTGCCGGGAGCCGGGAAGGGCAAGCCTTGGCCTCCCTTGACCTCGATGACCTCATCGAACTGGGCAAGGAGCTCTCGTCGGATCCGGAAAGTCTCCAGTTACTGGAGGCGTACCTTGACCGCCGATTTCCCGTCTGGCGTGAACACCGCAAGGCGGATGGTGGCGAGCGGAAGAGTAGCGCGCCAGCTTCTGGCTCCATGAGCAAGGAGGAGGCCTACGAGATCCTTGGTCTTGAAGCGGGAGCCAGTGCGGCGGACATTCGGAAGGCCCATCGCCGTCTGATGCAGCGGGTGCATCCCGACCTCGGGGGCAGCTCCTTCCTTGCGGCGAGGATCAATGAAGCCAAGGAAACTCTGCTGTCTTCTCAAAGGTAAGTCTCCCTTCGACACATTACTAACCGGGAAACGCGGGTTCATTTCAGCAACTCTCAGAGCGCCGCCGTGAAGCAGTCGATCTTCTTCTTCTTCAGTGCGTTGCAGGCGTTGACGGCCTGGTTCTTCGAGTTGAAGCCGAAGCGGGCGCGATAGTAGAGCGTGCCCTTGTTCTGGAATTCCTCGATGAAGGCGTTGGCATCGGAGACGATGCCGGAGGCGTCCTTCCCGGCACGCACGAGCGCGGCGAGGGCTTCCTTCTGCGAGGTCGATGAGGCGATCTGAACCGCCCAGCCCGAGTTCTGGATAGACGCGGTGCTCATGGCATCGACCGGGAAACGATCCTCCGGGGCAGGTGCCGCGACCGGAACCGGAACTTCCGCAGGTGGGGTAATACGCTCCGCTGCCGGTGCCTTAGGCATGGCGGCAGCGACGGCCGCGACCGCCGGAGCCGTTTCCGGCTCTGCGTATGCAGCGACCTGCATCTCGCCGGTAATGTCCGGACGGCCGTATGGGGTCGGGATGTCACGCTTCGGCAGCGTCAAGCTGGCGACCGCAGGGGCCTCGCCCTTGCCAGGACGCGGAGCGCTCACAAGGCCGCCACCGCCCTTGCGCGACGCTTTAGGGAAATACTCGCGAACCAGGGCAGCGACGTGCTGGTCGCGGCTTGCGGCGCTCGAGCCGCCCATAACGACCACTACGATCGAACGGCCATCACGCTGCACCGAGGTGGCGATGTTGAAGCCGGAGGCGCGGGTGTAACCGGTCTTGATGCCGTCAGAGCCCTCAAGCTTGCCGAGCAGGCGGTTGTGCGAGTGAATCGACTGCTTTCCGAACTGGAAGGAGCGGACGGAGAAATAGCGATAGTACTGCGGGAAATGCTCGCGCAGCGCGATGCCGAGGATCGCCTGGTCGCGCGCGGTCGACCAGTGGTTCGGGTTGGGGAGGCCGTGGGCATTGCGGTACTGGGTGCCGGTCATGCCAAGCTGGCGCGCCTTGTTGGTCATCATGCGCGCAAAGCCATCCTCGGAGCCACCGAGGTATTCCGCGACTGCCGTGGCAATGTCGTTCGCGCTGCGGGTCACGAGCGACTTGATTGCGGTGTCGACACTGACCGAACCGCCAGCGCGAACGCCGAGCTTGGTCGGCGGCTCTGCAGCGGCACGCGCGCTGACCGGGATCTGCGTCTGCGGCGAAACGCGGCCCGTCTTCATCGCCTCGAACAGGAGGTAGATGGTCATCATCTTGGTCAGGGACGCCGGAAAGCGGCGCTTGTCCGCGTTCTTCGCGAAGAGCACCTGGCCTGTCTTAGCGTCGATCACGTAGGCCGCGTAGCGAGAATCGCTGGCGGCAGCCGAGGCAGCGAGCGAGGAGGCTATGATGAAAAAGGTGGCGAATACGAGGGTTGCAGCTCTGCGGAGATTCGCGAACGAATGGAAAAACTCAGCGGACGCCGTACGCACAAACATAGCAAAAACGCTCTTTGACGGTCTTCTTGGGGGGGCACTGCCTTGGGAGGCGACACTGCTTGACCGACGATAGCGGCGAGAGTCTTACCAGTAGGTTTATGGTAACCGGCATGTTCACCAATTCGCTCAACTTCTAGGTAACCCCTGCGTCAATCCGGCTTCAGGACCACTGAGGTTGAAAAATGCTGCAGCGCAAAATATGTATGTGCACTGCGTCGCGCGGGGCGTTCATAGAAGGAACAGGAATGGATCAGTCGTTTGCAAGCGTCGGCAAGTTTGGCCAGGAGCTGATCGACACTGGCCTGAAAAGCGTCGCTTCCGTTGCGCAGAATGCGCAGGCCATTGCCCTGGAAGTTGCCGAATATTCGAAGCGGGTCTTCGAGACCAACACGGTCGCTGCCGAGAAACTCGTGTCGGCCAAGTCGTTCGACAAGGTGGTTGATCTTCAGGCCGAGTTCGCCAACGAGGCGTACAAGGAGTTCGTCTCCGAGATGACGAAATTCAGCGAGCTTTATGCTGAGTCCGCGAAGAGCGCGTACCTGCCATTTGAATCGCTAATTGCCAGAGCGCGGTAAAGTCTGGCAAAACCGCATTACTGGAATGTTGGGACCCGGCCGCGTTCACGCTGCCGGGTTTTTCGTCTGGGGACCTTCACTTGCGAGTTTTCGCAGACACGTGAGTGCCGCGCATATTGTCAGCGCGCGATTAGGTCTTAAAATTCGTTTATAAGTGCCTACATGTCGTGTCGCTGGGCACGGCTCAAGCAGGGAATTTGAGCGGTGAAGGCAGGGGAAGCAAGGACTGGACTTATGTTCAGGATGCAGGGTGAAGAGGATCGTGGCAACGGGACCGGGCGCGGGACTGCAGTCATAACCCGCACCAAGCCGAAGATTAAGAAGCCGTCGCTCTACAGGGTGCTTATCCTGAATGACGACTATACGCCCATGGAGTTCGTCGTCCACATTTTGGAGCGCTTCTTCCAGAAGGATCGGGAGTCCGCGACCCGTATCATGCTCCACGTGCACAATCATGGGGTGGGGGAATGCGGGGTCTATACATATGAGGTGGCTGAGACCAAAGTGACTCAGGTCATGGACTTCGCCAGACAGCACCAACATCCGCTACAGTGCGTGATGGAAAAGAAATGAGGTTCTGAATGCCGGCTTTCACCCCAGGCCTGGAACAGGCACTGCACAGGGCATTGACACTGGCGAACGAGCGCCATCACGAATATGCCACGCTTGAGCATTTGCTGATGGCGCTCATCGATGACCCTGACGCGGCAGCCGTGATGCGGGCCTGCAACGTCAACCTCGATGAGTTGAGGCAGACCGTCCTCAACTACATCGATACCGAGCTGGACAATCTGATCACCGGGTATGACGAGGATTCGAAGCCCACGGCCGGGTTTCAGCGCGTCATCCAGCGGGCGGTCATTCACGTCCAGTCGTCGGGGCGTGAAGAGGTGTCCGGCGCAAACGTCCTTGTAGCCATCTTTGCTGAGCGCGAGAGCCACGCCGCGTACTTCCTGCAGGAACAGCAGATGACGCGCTACGATGCCGTGAACTACATCAGCCACGGCATTGCCAAGCGTCCCGGCGCTTCCGAGACCCGTACGCCACGCGGCGCCAACGAGGACGAGTCTCCCAACACGCATGGCGAGGGCGACGAAGGCGGCAAGAAGAAGCAGCAAGATGCACTTACTGCATATTGCGTGAACCTCAACCAGAAGGCGCGGGCGGGCAAGATCGACCCGCTGATCGGCCGCGAGAGCGAAATCAACCGCACGATCCAGGTGCTGTGCCGCCGTTCCAAGAACAACCCGCTCTATGTGGGTGATCCTGGCGTCGGCAAGACGGCGATCGCCGAGGGCCTCGCCAAGCGCATCGTCGACGGCGATGTGCCGGAGGTCTTGCGCGACGCGACCATCTTTGCGCTCGACATGGGCACGCTGCTTGCGGGTACCCGTTACCGCGGCGACTTCGAGGAGCGTCTGAAGCAGGTCGTCAAGGAGCTCGAGGAGTATCCCGGCGCGGTCCTGTTCATCGACGAGATCCACACCGTCATCGGTGCGGGCGCTACCTCGGGCGGCGCGATGGATGCGTCTAACCTGCTCAAGCCGGCCCTGTCGTCGGGTGCGATCCGCTGCATCGGCTCCACCACCTACAAGGAGTTTCGGCAGTTCTTCGAGAAGGATCGTGCGCTCGTGCGCCGCTTCCAGAAGATCGACGTCAACGAGCCGACCGTCGAGGATGCCATCGAGATCATGAAGGGCCTCAAGCCCTATTTCGAGGATTTTCACAAGGTCAAGTACACCAACGACGCCATCAAGGCGGCGGTGGAGTTGTCGTCGCGCTACATCAACGACCGCAAGCTGCCTGACAAGGCCATCGACGTGATCGACGAGACCGGCGCGTCGCAAATGCTGCTGCCGGAAAACAAGCGCAAGAAGACGATCACGGTGAAGGAGATCGAGGCGACCGTCGCCACCATGGCACGCATCCCGCCGAAGACCGTGTCCGCTGACGACGAGAAGGTTCTCGCCTCGCTCGAGGACGAGCTCAAGCGCGTCGTCTACGGGCAGGACACGGCAATCACGGCGCTTTCTTCCGCGATCAAGCTGGCACGTGCCGGCCTGCGCGAACCGGACAAGCCGATCGGCTCGTACCTGTTCTCCGGCCCGACCGGCGTCGGCAAGACCGAGGTTGCCAAGCAACTGGCGAAGTCGCTCGGCGTCGAACTCCTCCGCTTCGACATGTCGGAGTACATGGAGCGCCACACCGTGTCGCGCCTGATCGGTGCGCCTCCCGGCTACGTGGGCTTCGACCAGGGCGGCTTGCTGACCGACGGCGTCGACCAGCATCCGCACTGCGTGCTGCTGCTCGACGAGATCGAGAAGGCGCATCCGGACCTGTTCAACATCCTGTTGCAGGTCATGGACCACGGCAAGCTGACCGACCATAACGGCAAGCAGGTCGACTTCCGCAACGTGATCCTGATCATGACCACGAATGCGGGCGCGGCGGACCTTGCCAAGGCTGCTATCGGCTTTGGCTCGTCGAAGCGCGAGGGTGACGACATGGAGGCGATCAACCGCCTGTTCACGCCCGAGTTCCGCAACCGTCTCGACGCGATCATCCCGTTCGGTTCGCTGCCGGTGCCGGTCATCCATCAGGTGGTGCAGAAGTTCGTCATGCAGCTGGAGGCCCAGCTGGCCGAGCGCCGCGTCACCTTCGACCTCACGCCGGAGGCAATCGCGTGGCTGGCCGACAAGGGCTACGACGAGCGCATGGGCGCTCGCCCGCTCGCCCGCGTCATCCAGGAGCACATCAAGAAGCCGCTGGCGGACGAAGTGCTGTTCGGCAAGCTGCGTAACGGTGGCACGGTTCGCGTTTCGGTGGAGAAGGACGATCTCGGCCTCGACATCCTGAAGCTCGATGCGATTGCCGACGAGATGCCGGTGAAGCCGAAGAAGGAAGTGCCGGAAGCTCAGCCGCCCAAGCGCAAGGCAGCGAAGAAGGCTGCTGCTGCGGCGGCGGGCGATGACAAGGACAAGAACACGCCCAAGCGGTCGATTGTTCCGCAGTTGCCACGCAAGTAAGACTTCAGGCAGAGTCACGAATTGAGCGGGCGAGATAAATCTTTATCTCGCCCGTTTCGCATATGTGAGGCAAATTCATCTTTTGGCGCGGGTTGCGCCACATTCAAATCGGCTTCTGGCGGTTTGCTTCGTACACGGCTTTCGCATGCGGGGCAGGGGACTTCTGCGATCGCCTTTTCCGTCCGCTCGCGGACCCAGAAGAGGATTAAGTGCATGAAACTGAACCGTACCCTCCTTGCCGGCGTGACCGCTGTCGCCTTCGGAATCGCCGGATCGCTGGGCGTGGCAACTGCACAGGAGGCCTCGCCTGCGGCGCCCGCGCCCGAAGCGCAGGCACCTGCCGCCACCGCCCCCCAGATCGATGACCAGAAGCTGCAGTCATTCGCCACGGCGTTCCTTGAGGTCAGCGAGGTCACCCAGGAATACCAGCCGCAGATCGCTGCCGCGGGATCCGTTGAGGCCCAGCAGAAGCTGCAGCAGGAAGCGGGGCAGAAGATGGTTGACGCCGTCAACTCAACCGACGGGATCACCGTCGAGGAATACAACATGATCATTCAGGCTGCGCAGGCCGATCCGGAACTGGCGCAGCGGATCAACGGCGAGATCACCAAGGCTGCCGCCGCAGGCGGTGCGCCCGCCGCCCAGCAGCCCGCACAACAGCAGTGAGGCTCGCCTCCCAAGCGAACCGAGCTTGCCTGGGCCGGACAGTCTTTCACCGGCTCAGGCGGCCATCAGTGCCTTTATCCCATCCGCCACGAATTGAACCGCCAGTGCCGCGAGGATCACCCCGAGCAGGCGCGTCAGGATCGAGCGGCCGGTTTCACCCAGGAAGCGCTCGATGCGCTCCGCTGCTGCGAATGTCAGCCAGGTGATGCCGATACAGGCGGCAAGGATCAACACCAGCCAGAAGCCGCCACTCGCGCCCGGAAACCTTCCAGACAGAAGTACCGTCGCCGAAATCGCGCCCGGACCGGCCATCAGCGGGATGGCGAGGGGGAATGCGGCGATGTTATGGATGTGATCCTTCGTTATCGCGGTTTCCGCGCTGCGCTCCTTCCGCTCCTGGCGCCGCTCGAAGATCATTTCGAAAGCGATCCAGAACAGCAGCAGGCCGCCAGCCACGCGAAATGCGGGAAGGGTGATCCCGAACACGTTGAGGATCACCGTTCCGGCGATCGCGAACAGCGTCAGCACCCCGAAACCGATGATGCAAGCGCGTGTCGCCACCTGCATTCTTTGGCCGCGATGCATGCCTGGAGTGAGTGCCAGGAACAGCGGCGCGAGGCCGGGTGGGTCAATCGTCACAAGGATCGTCACGAAGGCGTTGAATATGACGTCGATGCTCGGCATGCGGCAAGTTCCCCCTAATTCTTCCGACGGTCGGCGCAATTTCGGCGGCGGATTTTGCCCAGTCTGGCAGAAAAATCCCGCATAAGCGATTCGCTCTGAGGCCCCCGTTTTGGCGGTTTGCCGGGAGGGTGCGGCGCATTTCATGAACAGCTTTCCCGGGTGCTTTGTAAGCCATTGGCGCGCAACGAAAATTTGACTTTGGAAATCCGCTCTCCGATTTGGAAAAATTGCTCCAATTCCTATATAAGGGGAGGGTGTTTTCCAGCATGATCGTGATCTCCATTGACTGACCAGACCACGCCGCGCGAGCCTCAGGACTTGCCTGAAGGTGTCGAGCCGATCTCCATCATAGAGGAGATGCAGCGAAGCTATCTCGATTACGCCATGAGCGTGATCGTTTCGCGTGCGCTGCCGGATGTGCGAGATGGCCTCAAGCCCGTACATCGCCGCATCCTCTATGCGTCGCATGAGAGCGGCTACCACTGGAACAGAAAATACGTGAAGTCGGCTCGTCCGGTCTCGGACGTGATGGGTAAATATCACCCGCATGGCGACGCCTCAATTTATGACGCCTTGGTCCGCATGGCGCAGGACTGGTCGATGCGAGTGCCGCTCATCGACGGGCAGGGCAATTTCGGCTCGATCGACGGCGACCCTCCGGCGGCGATGCGTTACACCGAAGCGCGCCTGACCAAGGTCGCCCACGAGATCCTCGAGGACATCGACAAGGACACTGTCGACTTCCAGGACAACTATGACGGTTCGCAGGTCGAGCCGAAGGTGCTGCCTGCGCGCTTCCCGAACCTGCTCGCCAACGGCTCGGGCGGTATTGCCGTCGGCATGGCGACCAACATTCCGCCGCACAATCTGGGCGAGCTGGTCAACGGCTGCATTGCGCTCATCGACAATCCAGAGATCGAGCTGCCGGAGCTGATGGAGCACATCCCGGGTCCGGACTTCCCTACCGGCGGCATCATCCTTGGCCGTGCCGGCATCTATTCGTCGTACCAGACGGGCCGCGGCTCGATCATCATGCGCGGCAAGGTGCATATCGAGGAGATGCGCAACGACCGCGAGGCGATCATCATCACTGAGGTTCCCTATCAGGTGAACAAGGCGACGATGATCGAGAAGATGGCCGAGCTGGTGCGCGACAAGCGCATCGAGGGCATCTCCGACATTCGCGACGAAAGCGACCGTCAGGGTTATCGCGTCGTCGTCGAGCTGAAGCGCGACGCAAACGCCGAGGTGATCCTCAACCAGCTTTATCGCTACACGCCGCTACAGACGTCGTTCGGCGCCAACATGGTCGCGCTGAACGGCGGCAAGCCCGAGCAGATGTCGCTGCTCGACATGCTGAGGGCCTTCGTCAGCTTCCGCGAGGAAGTTGTCAGCCGCCGCACGAAGTACCTGCTGCGCAAGGCGCGTGAACGCGCCCACGTCCTCGTCGGCCTGGCGATTGCCGTGGCCAACATCGACGAGGTCATCAAGCTGATCCGCCAGGCGCCTGATCCGCAGACCGCGCGCGACCAGCTGATGACGCGCCGCTGGCCGGCCGCTGACGTTGAGTCGCTGATCCGCCTGATCGACGACCCGCGCCACAAGATCAACGAGGACGGCACCTACAACCTCTCGGAAGAGCAGGCCCGCGCCATCCTCGATTTGCGCCTGCAGCGCCTCACGGCTCTTGGCCGCGACGAAATCGCGGACGAGTTGAACACGATCGGCGCCGAGATTTCCGACTATCTCGACATCCTCTCCTCACGCCCGCGCATCCTGCAGATCGTCAAGGACGAGCTCATCGCCGTGCGCGACGAGTTCGGCACCCCGCGCCGCACGGAAATCGCCGAAGGCGGTGCGGACATGGATGACGAAGACCTCATCCAGCGCGAGGACATGGTCGTTACGGTCACGCACGAAGGCTACATCAAGCGCGTGCCGCTCTCGATCTACCGGGCGCAGGCTCGCGGCGGCAAAGGTCGCTCCGGCATGTCAACGAAGGACACGGACTACGTCACGCGTCTGTTCGTCGCCAGCACCCACACGCCGGTCCTGTTCTTCACCTCACGCGGCATTGTCTTCAAGGAGAAGGTCTGGCGCCTGCCAATTGGCACGCCGCAGTCCCGTGGCAAGGCGCTCGTCAACCTGCTCAACATCGAGGCAGGCGATCGCATCACGGCGATCCTGCCGCTGCCCGAGGACGAGAGCAGCTGGTCGAACCTCGACGTGATGTTTGCGACGACGCGCGGTACCGTGCGCCGGAACAAGCTGAGCGACTTCGTCCAGGTGAACCGGAACGGCAAGATCGCGATGAAGTTCGACGAGGAAGGCGATGCCATCCTTGCGGTCGAAACCTGCACCGAGCATGACGACGTGCTGCTGATCGCCAACTCGGGCCAGTGCATCCGCTTCCCGGTCACGGAAGTCCGTGTCTTTAAGGGCCGCGACTCCCAGGGCGTGCGCGGCATCGCACTCGGCGAGAACGAGCAGGCGATCTCCATGACGATCCTGCATGGCGTCGACGCAAGCCCGGCAGAGCGTGCGGCATATCTGCGGCAAGCAGCTGCGGAGCGTCGCCTGGCGAATGGAGAGACCGAGGGTGAGGAGATCAGCCTCACCAACGAGGATGTTGGCGAGGAGACCGCGCTGTCGCCGGAGCGCTTCGACGAGCTTAGGGCGCGTGAGCAGTTCGTGCTCACCGTCACCGAGTACGGCTATGGCAAGCGCTCGTCGTCCTACGACTTCCGCGTCACCGGACGCGGCGGCAAGGGCATCCGCGCCACCGATGTTTCTAAGGTCGCCGAAATTGGTCGTCTTGTTGCGGGCTTCCCGGTCGAGAACGAAGACCAGATCATGCTGGTCTCCGATGGCGGCCAGGTGATCCGTGTGCCGGTCAACGGCATACGTCTCGCCAGCCGCGCAACCAAGGGCGTGACCATCTTCGATCTGGCTGAGGGTGAGAAGGTTGTCTCCGTGGAGCGCATCTCCGAACCGGAAGACAATGAAGAAAGTGCGGATGGCGCGCAGGATGCACCACCCGCACCACTGGAGGACTAAGTTAGCCGAAGGTGATGTGGCGACGAGCAGCCTTACGCTGCGCTTCCAGCTTGACGCTCTGGGCTTCGTTGTGGAGACCCAGGGCAGTTGCAATCAGCATGGCCAGGGTCATGGTGGCAGCAAGCAGGTAGATCATCATCGCGCATCTCCTTCGTGCTCAGCTAACGGTTGAAGCGGCCTTTCGTTTCATGCTGAATGCGTTTTGAAGGATTCAGCTTGAACCGTTACTGAGGGAGCCGTTCATCCGGCATTCATCTGCTGCCGGATGCCCGGTTGCCTTGGGCTGTTCGTCCAGATAGAAGCCAGACCATGAAAAGCCGCATCGCATTCTATGCCGGGTCGTTCGACCCGCTGACCAACGGCCACCTCGATGTGCTCAAGGGCGCGATGGTTTTCGCCGACGAGGTGATTGTCGGGATTGGTATCCAGGCGTCCAAGCAGCCGCTGTTCACCTTCGAGGAGCGCGTGGAACTCATCGAGGGGTGGGCGAAGCAGGAACCGGGCGTGGACGCTGCAAAATTGAAGATCGTCTCGTTCAAGGGTCTGCTCGTTGATGCCGCGCGCGAGCACGGCGCGTCCATGCTGATCCGCGGCCTGCGTGACGGCACCGACCTCGACTATGAGATGCAGATGGCGGGCATGAACGGGATCATGGCGCCGGAACTGCAGACGGTATTCCTGCCGGCAAGCCCGTCGGTGCGCACGATTACTGCCACACTCGTCCGGCAGATTGCAGCGATGGGCGGCAACATCCGCCCTTTCGTCCCGTCCAATGTTGTCGAGGCGCTTGAACGCAAGTTCAAGGCCTGAACACGGAGCCACTCATGCAGTTTCTGAAATTCGTCTCGTCGGCCCTTGTCGCGGCCAGCCTGTTCGCTGGCTCTGCAGCACTCGCGGCAGATCCCGAGAATACGATGATCATCAAGCTCAAGGACGGCGAGGTGGTGATCGCGCTGCGTGAGGATCTGGCGCCGAAGCATGTTGCACAGATCAAGAAGTTGGTTCGCGACGGTGAATACGACAATGTGGCCTTCCACCGCGTGATCGAGGGCTTCATGGCCCAGACCGGCGACGTGCAGTTTGGCGACCTCGAGAACGGCTACAACAGCCAGCGGGTCGGCATGGGCGGCTCGTCGCTTCCGAACATCGAGGCCGAGTTCTCCAACGAGACGTTTGCTCGCGGCACGGTCGGTATGGCCCGTTCGCAGGATCCGAACTCAGCCAACTCGCAGTTCTTCATCATGTTCGCTCCGGGCTCGTTCCTCGATGGCTCCTACACCATCGTCGGCAACGTCGAGAGCGGCATGGAATTCGTCGACAACATCAAGCGCGGACAGGGCCCCAACGGCGAAGTCACTGATCCGGACCGCATGATCTCCGTCCGCATTGCCGCGGACGCCAAGTAAAACAGAAACTCCAGATCAGGAAGGACGCCACATGGCCGAGATCAAGGACCCCGAAAACACGATCATCATGGAAACGACCAAGGGCAAGGTCGTCATCCAGCTGCTGCCGGATGTGGCTCCGAACCATGTCGCCCGTATCAAGGAACTCGCCCGCGAGAACTTCTACGACGGCATCGTCTTCCACCGCGTGATCGACGGCTTCATGGCCCAGACCGGCGACCCGACCGGCACCGGCATGGGCGGCTCGGACAAGCCGGACCTCAAGGCCGAGTTCTCGAACATGGCGCACGTGCGCGGCACGTGCTCGATGGCGCGTTCGCAGAACCCGAATTCGGCCAACTCGCAGTTCTTCATCTGCTTCGAGGACGCTCCGTGGCTGAACCGCCAGTATTCGGTTTGGGGCCAGGTCATCGAGGGTATGGAAAACGTCGACAAGATCAAGCGCGGCGAGCCTGTGCGCGATCCCGACAGCATCGTCTCGATGCGCGTTGCCGCCGACCTGTAATTGCCTTTCGGGACGTGGCCGGCTGAACGCGTCCGCGTCCTTCTCTCCAGTTTTCTTCAAGCGCGTTGCCGGCATTCATTGGGGTGACGTCACCTTGTATGGTCGTGCCTGATGCGAGTGGACCTTTTCGACTTCGACCTGCCCGATGAACGGATCGCGCTGCGGCCCGCGGATCCGAAGGATTCGGCGCGTATGCTGGTCGTGCGCCAAGGTGAGCCGTTCGAGGACCGGATCGTGCGCGACCTGCCGTCGCTGCTGCGCAAGGGCGATGCGCTCGTCTTCAACGACACCCGTGTCATTCCTGCCCAGCTGACCGGCCTGCGCCGCCGCGACGGTTCGGTTGCGCAGATCGACGCCACGCTGCACATGCGCGTGGCGGCCGACCGCTGGAAGGCGTTCGCGCGTCCGGCCAAGCGGCTGATCGTCGGCGACCGCATCAATTTCGGCCACGGCGGTAACACCTGCCTGATCGGCTCGCTCGACGCCACAGTCGTCGAGAAGGGCGAGGCGGGAGAGGTCACACTAGCCTTCGACCTTTCGGGCCCCGCGCTCGACGAAGCACTGCATGCGGTCGGACATATTCCGTTGCCGCCCTATATCGCCACGCGCCGCATGGACGATGAGCGCGACCGGATCGACTACCAGACGATCTATGCCCGTGAGGAGGGTGCCGTTGCCGCGCCGACCGCCGGGCTTCACTTCACACCGCAACTGTTCGAGGCGCTGGATGCCGCCGGCATCGAGCGGCACTTCGTGACGCTGCATGTCGGCGCTGGCACCTTCCTGCCGGTGAAGGCCGACGATACCGCCGACCACAAGATGCATTCCGAGATCGGCCACGTCTCCGCACGTACGGCTGAGGCGCTCAATGCCGTGAAGGCGCGCGGCGGGCGCATCATTTCGGTTGGGACTACCTCGCTGCGGCTGATGGAAAGCGCCGTCGGCTCCGATGGTCTTCTGAAGGAATGGTCGGGCGCTACCGACATCTTCATTACGCCTGGCTACAGGTTCCGCACCGCGGATGTCCTGATGACCAATTTCCACCTGCCGCGTTCGACGCTGTTCATGTTGGTGTCGGCATTCTGCGGCCTTGAGACGATGCAGGCGGCCTACGCCCACGCGATCGCCAGCGGCTACCGCTTCTATTCCTACGGCGACTCCAGCCTGCTTTTCCGGAGTGACACGTGACCGAACAGTTCTCGTTCAAGGTTCTCGCTACTGACGGCAAGGCGCGGCGGGGCGAGATCACGATGCCGCGCGGCACCATCCGAACGCCGGCCTTCATGCCTGTCGGGACCGGCGGCACCGTCAAGGCCATGTACATGGATCAGGTGCGCGATCTGGGCGCCGACATCATCCTCGGCAACACCTACCACCTGATGCTGCGTCCGGGCGCAGAGCGTGTTGCGAGGCTCGGCGGCCTGCACGAGTTCGCCCGCTGGCCGTACCCGATCCTGACCGATTCCGGCGGCTTCCAGGTGATGTCGCTAGCGCAGCTGCGCAAGCTGAACGAGCAGGGCGTGACCTTCCAGTCGCACATCGACGGCCGCCGCTACGAGATGTCGCCGGAGCGGTCGATCGAGATCCAGGGCCTCCTCGACTCCGACATCCAGATGCAGCTCGACGAGTGTGTCGCGCTGCCTGCCTCGGAGAAGGAAATCGAGCGGGCGATGGAGCTTTCGCTGCGCTGGGCGGAGCGCTGCAAGGTCGCCTTCGGCGACCAGCCCGGCAAGGCGATGTTCGGCATTGTTCAGGGCGGCGATGTTCCGCGCTTGCGCGAGCGGTCGGCGGAAGCCCTGAAGGCCATGGACCTGAAAGGCTACGCGGTTGGCGGCCTTGCCGTCGGCGAGCCGCAGGAAGTGATGCTCGACATGCTGGACATCACCTGTCCGGTCCTGCCGGCCGACAAGCCCCGCTACCTGATGGGCGTGGGAACGCCCGACGACATTCTCAAGTCCGTCGCGCGCGGTATCGATATGTTCGACTGCGTGATGCCGACGCGGGCAGGGCGCCATGGCCTCGCCTTCACCCGCCGCGGTAAGGTGAACCTGCGCAACGCGCGCCACGCCGACGATCCGCGTCCTCTCGATGAGGAAAGCCCTTGCCCGGCCGCGCGTGACTATTCGCGTGCCTACCTGCACCACCTGGTGAAGTCGGGCGAGGCTCTGGGCGCGATGCTGCTGACCTGGAACAACCTCTCTTACTACCAGCAGCTCATGGCTGACATCCGCGCGGCGATCGAGTCCGGGCGCTTCGTCGAGCGCGCTGCCGAAATTACCGCTGGCTGGGCTGCGGGCGACATCGCCCCACTCTAGGAAAAGATTCGCAGGGCTTGCTTGCTTCTACAGCTGCGGGTCATGAAGTTCTGTTCGTTTAACTTCATGGCTTAAGCTGCTCATTCGCTAGACGTAATTCGTCGCGCCGCTGCCTCAGCCTTAATCATCGTGCCCAGCTGAAAGGCTTTGCTGCGAGGCCTGCGAAAAGTTCTTGCTTTCATTCAAGATGCCCATTGATATGGGTGCGAATGGAGGTGTCCGTTTGGCAGCGTTCGATGAAATGCGTCCAGGTGACGCCGGAGTAAGGCAGCCATATGCAGGCTATGACGCCTGGCTGCAGTCGCAGGATCCTTCCCGCCTCAAAGAAAAGATGCTCGATGCGGAAACCGTCTTTCGCCGAACGGGCATCACCTTCGCGGTCTACGGTGAACAGGAAGCCGCGGAGCGCATCATCCCGTTCGACATCATCCCGCGAATTCTTTCGGGAAGCGAGTGGCGGCGGCTCACCCAGGGAATCGAGCAGCGCGTCCAGGCGCTGAATGCATTCCTGGACGACATCTACCACCGCCAGGAAATCCTGCGCTCGGGCCGCATCCCGAGGCACCTGATTGCCGGCAACGATGCCTTCCTGCCGGAAATGATCGGCGTTCGCCCACCCGCCGGCGTCTACACCCACATCATCGGCGTCGACATCGTCCGCACCGGCGAGAACGAGTTTTTCGTCCTCGAAGACAATGCCCGCACACCCTCCGGCGTTTCCTACATGCTGGAGAACCGAGAGACGATGATGCAGCTCTTTCCGGAGCTGTTTCAGAAGGTGAAGGTGCGGCCCGTCGAGGACTATCCGCAGCTGTTGCGCCAGTCATTGTCTGCGGTCGCGCCGAAAGGCGTGAACGGACGTCCGACCGTCGCGGTGCTCACACCCGGCATGTACAACTCGGCCTATTTCGAGCACGCCTTCCTTGCCGACCAGATGGGCGTCGAACTCGTCGAGGGGCATGATCTGCGCGTCATTGACGGCCATGTCGCGATGCGCACGACGCAGGGCTACAAGCAGATCGATGTGCTCTACCGCCGTGTGGATGATGCCTACCTTGACCCGCTGACCTTCCGCCCGGATTCGACCCTGGGCGTGCCCGGCATCATGGACGTCTACCGCGCAGGCAACATCACGATTGCCAATGCCCCCGGCACCGGCATCGCTGACGATAAGGCGATCTATTCGTACATGCCGGAGATCGTCGAGTTCTACACCGGTCGCAAGCCCCTGCTCGGCAACATCCCGACGTGGCGCTGCTCGGAGCCGGATAGCCTGAAATACGTGCTCGAGCATCTCGAAGAGCTGGTGGTCAAGGAAGTGCACGGCTCCGGCGGCTACGGCATGCTTGTTGGCCCGACAGCTTCGAAAAAGGAGCGCGAGGCATTCGCCGCCAAGCTCAGGGCCAAGCCTGGCAACTACATCGCCCAGCCGACGCTTGCGCTCTCAACCTGTCCGATCCTCACCGAGGCGGGGCTTGCACCGCGCCATGTCGACCTTCGCCCCTTCGTCCTGGTGTCCGACCGTATCCGCATTGTTCCGGGCGGGCTCACCCGCGTCGCGCTCAAGGAAGGTTCGCTGGTGGTGAACTCTTCGCAGGGTGGCGGAACCAAGGACACATGGGTGCTCGATGACTAGCGGGGCCAACTGACATGCTGCTTGGACGCACGGCAAACGGCCTCTACTGGATGGGCCGCTACATTGAGCGAGCCGAGAACATGGCGCGTCTCGTCGACGCCGGCCTTCGCCTCGCTTTGACCCGCACCGAAGCCGCCTCGGACGAATGGGCGTCGGTGGTCCTCAGCGCCGGCGCGAAATATGCGTTCGACGCGCGCCACCCCGAATACACAGCCGAGACGGTCGGCGATTTTCTCCTGCGCGATCCCGGCAACCCGTCGAGCGTGCTTTCATGCATTGAAATGGGCCGCGCCAACGCGCGCATGGTTCGCACTGCTCTGACACGCGACACGTGGGAAAGCATCAACGAGACTTGGATGCTTCTGAAGAAGCTGCTGGCCCCGGAAATCGACCAGCGCGAGCTTCCGTCGATCCTCGACAAGATCAAGCGTCAAACCGCGCTCATCCGCGGCGCCTTCCACGGTACGATGCTTCGTAACGAGATTTTCGATTTCGCCCAGCTCGGCATCTATGTCGAGCGTGCCGACAACACGGCCCGCATCCTCGACGTTAAGTACTACGTGCTGCTGCCGTCGATTTCCTGGGTGGGCTCGTCACTCGACAACTATCAGTGGGAATCGATCCTGCGTTCGGTTTCGGCTCATCGCTCCTACAGCTGGGTCTATGAGGGCGATTACAAGCCGCGCAACATCGCGGACTTCCTGATCCTCAACCGCCGCATGCCGCGCTCACTGGCGTTCTGCTACCGCATGATTGCCGAAAGCCTCGAACTTCTGGCCGACGATTATGGCGAGCGCCACACCTGCCACGACACGCTGGACGAGATCCGCGCCAAGCTGCAGCCCAACACGATCGATCGTATCTTCGAGGACGGTCTGCACGAATATCTGACGGAATTCATTCGTTGCAACAACAGGTTGGGCGACGAAGTTGCAGCAGATTACAGGTTCTTCTGATGCGGCTGAAGATTTCTCATTCCACGCAGTACTCCTATGATGCTCCGGTGCCTTACGCGTTGCAGCGGATCAGGCTTTGCCCGCCGCCGGCTCAGACGCAGGAGATCATTTCGTGGCAGCTAGACGTGTTGGGTGCCGACGAAGAGGTCCGGTTCTTCGACCAGTTCGGCAATGACACGCGGCTTTACAGCGTTCCGTCGGGCTCAACCCTTATCTCCATCACCGCGCGTGGCGAAATCGAGGTCCGGGACACGGCTGGCGTCACTGGCCCGCATTCGGGCTACGCGCCGCTGTGGCTGTTCAAGCAAGCGACCCCACTGACCCAGCCCGGCGCACTGACGGCGGAAATTGCTGCACCGTTCACCTCGGGCAATGACATCGAGCGGCTGCACGGCCTGTCCAACGCCATCCGCGATCGCGTTGCCTACCGCGTCGGCACGACAGACGCGGCCACAACGGCGGAAGAAGCGCTGGAGCGGGGCGAGGGGGTCTGTCAGGACCATTCGCACATCTTCATTGCCAGTGCGCGCGAACTAGGCTTCCCCGCCCGCTATGTCAGCGGCTACCTGATGCTGAACGAGACCACCGAGCAAGCCGCGACTCACGCTTGGGCGGAGGCACATATTGCCGGTCTCGGTTGGGTCGGCTTCGACGTGTCGAACGGAATTTCGCCCGACGGGCGCTATGTCAGGCTGGCAACGGGCCGCGATTACCGCGATGCGATGCCGATTTCCGGCATTCGCCTGGGGCAGGCGCAGGAACTGCTTGAAGTTCACATTACGGTCGAGCAGTAATCCGTGATCGGTACCAGGGCAGCACTGAGATGACCTACTGCGTCGGCTTGAAGTTCAATCGCGGCATCGCCTTCATGTCGGACACGCGCACCAATGCCGGCGTGGATTCGATCTCGGTCTTCCGCAAGATGTACACGTGGGAAGTGCCCGGGGAGCGCATCTTCGTGCTGCTGTCGGCCGGCAATCTGGCAACCACGCAGTCGGTTGTGAGCCTGCTGGACGAGCGGTCAAAGGCTGTGGCGGAGCGTTCTCCATCGCTCCTGAAGACGCCATCAATGTTCCAGGCCGCCCGCATGATCGGCGATACAGTGAAAGAGGTGATCGCCACCTCCGCTTCGGGCGGCCAAAACGCCGACGCCTTCAGTGCCTCCTTCATTTTCGGCGGCCAGATCAAGGGCGGCGAGCCGCGCCTGTTCCTGATCTATCCCGAGGGCAATTTCATCGAGAGCGGCGACGACACTCCGTTCTTCCAGATTGGAGAGACCAAGTACGGCAAGCCGATCCTGATCCGTGCCTACGATCCTGAGATGAGCTTTTCTCAGGCAGCAAAGCTGCTGGCGATCTCGTTCGATTCGACCATCCGCGCGAATCTTTCGGTCGGCATGCCGCTCGACCTGCTGTTCTATGAGCGCGATTCTTTCGAGATCACCTACAAGTCCCGGCTCGAACAGGACGATCCGTATTACCGCGAGGTGTCGGAAGGCTGGTCCGACGCGTTGCGCGCGGCTTTCAACCAGCTGCCGGATTTTCCCTTCAACCCCTGAAATCCGGTCAAAGAAAAAGGAGGAAGCGGATGCTCCCTCCCTCGCTTGCCTTGATTTGGGCGATCAGCCGTAGGGCGACGTGCACTGACGGCGCGGGCCGTTGTACGGCTGGAAGGTGTTGTCGGCCGGGCGGTAGGACCGGTAGCGGTTCAGACACCATTCGACGTGCGCATTGTTACCGCGATAGACGCGCGTCGGCGGTGCGACGTAGCGCGGCTGCCGGTTGGCGATCGCGCCGCTGACGATGGCGCCGGCTATGAAAGCTGCTGCCGGGAACCAGAATTCGCCATGGCGGCGGTAGCCCGGGCGGTATTCGCGGGAGCCGCGATGACCGCGCCAATAGACGTCACGACCGCGACGCTCAAACCGGTCGTTATGCCGGTGGTCACGGTACTGAATTTGCGTTACATTCGATGTCTGATCGACAACAGGCGAGCCAAGTGGCATCGCCACGGCCGGGGCCGCCATAGGCACGGATACTGCCATCGCGGCCGCACACAGGGTAGACACTATCTTCAACATGCCATTTCCTCGCTAGCGTTTCGGGGCGGGAACGTTCGCGTCCCTTGATGGCAAAACGGCTCGTCTGTTGAAACGTTCCCCAAAAGAGGATGCACCAACGAGATTGGTGTTGACCAGTGTGCTTCTGCTACCTATGTTCCGGCCCACTTCCGGGCGCCGTTTCGACGCTGTTGATCGCGTAGCTCAGCCGGTAGAGCAACTGACTTTTAATCAGTAGGTCCTGGGTTCGAGCCCCAGCGCGATCACCAAAATCAATGACTTAGCACCCGTCGGCAAAAAAGCCGTTTTACGATCCGACAGCATTTTACATTTTTACCCCCGCTTTCGTTCCGGCGCGCATGGCTTCAATGTCGCCTGCACCGGCAAGGTAGGGCTTTCTGGTTGTGGCCTCGCACACACTCTCTGAGTGCTCCAAGATTTCGGCGATTCGCTCATGTCGACGCCCGCGGTAAGCGTAGGTGATGGCCGGCCCACGCAACTCGTGCCTCGCGGTCACGCGCCACCTCACCTGATGGTGGTAAGACTACGGGGCAGACAGAGGGGAAGTTTCTGCTACCATGGGTGGTCTTGCGGACCTGTTCCGCAATCGCCCCGCAATTTCGAGCGACAGATCAAAGTCATCTGGAAGAAGTCGAAAGAAGGAGGACCCCCCATGATTAAAGTTCGTGCGATCATCGCCGCGGCTACACTGGCAGCGTCCATTGCAGTACCCCTGCAGGCGTTCGCGCAGCAGGGACTACTGACGCGAGCCGAGAGACTTGAGCCTTCGCTCAAACTTTCGGCGAGCGCTCCTCTTGCGGAGAAGCCGTATGAACTGGAATCGGGCAAGCACTACCGCCTGACGATCGAGGCGGACGGAACGGCGGAACTTGCGATCTCCGGCGCCGAATTCTTCCGCAATGTTTGGATCAACGAGGTCGTCATCAACGACATCGAAGTGCGCCCCCTAGGCCTCGACTCACTGGAATTTGACGCAGCCGGCGAAGCAGAAATCACCTTCGTCACCATCCGGCCGGGAACCTTCACAGTACGCATTCCAGGCTCGAGCGGCGAAGGCCAGGCCGCGACTTTCGTGGTCAAATAGGAGTTGGTGTGGCCGAAAATGCGCTGCGCCTCGGCCGGTATTTCTCCCGAGAGGGTTAGGTAGTACTCAACTGGTCCCGTGACATTCGGTTGCGGGGCCCGCGATTCTCGCCCTCTCAGGGAGCACCGTTCTGCCTGCTGCAGAGGCTTGATCGCCACTACACCTTCATGAACCATCTATGCTGGGCCTGGGCGATTGCCCTCGGCTATGCGGCGAGCATCCTGCCCCCCCTTGTGGATCAATGCGGAGTTCATGTGAGCGCAGGGCAGGGGGCGAGGTCCGTGCCGCGAAGTTCTATGCCGCTCAGCGTGCTAAGATGCGATGACTGCGTCTGTAACAACGTGTCCATCATTCCTTCCTCGGCCTTCATTGCGTGGTTCTGCGGCTGACCGGAACGTCTAGCGCTCAATCGTGCGGATGCTGGCAATGGCGGCGACGAAATCGGCCTGGCGGCTCATGCCCGACTTGGCCAGGATTGCCTTGACGTGCGACCGGACAGTCTCGCGACTGATCGTGAGTTGCGCCGCGACGGCGTCGATCGTGCTGCCGGCAACAAGCTGGCGCGCGACCTTGGCTTCGCCGGGGGTAAGGTCAAACAGGCCCTGGATCGTCTCGGTCGCCGGTATGCGCTGACGCTCAATTGGCGTAACAATCAGAAACGCGGCGACGTTGCTGAATATGTCGCGTGCAGTGCCCTCGATCGGCACGAAGTGGACGATCGCGGCCGGGTTATCTTCATACATCGGCAGCGGGAACGACTTGCTCGCCTGGCTGCCGAGCACGCGAAGCTGCTCGAGCGTCTCGGCAAGAAGCGTGTTCGCCTTTGCATGCCGGAAGCGGATGCGCCCGTGCGCGGCGGTCGTCACTTGCGGCGCCATGCGCTCGAGCAGCGGGTTGACGGCAAGCACCCGCCCGTCGCTGCGCAGGACCGCCGAGGGCAGGCCGCTGATCTGCAGCGCCTCGATCGCCGCGTTGACCCGTTCGAAGGCGAGCCGGCTCGACATCATTGCCGCCCGGGCGAGATGTGGCCTCAGCTGGTTGAGATAGGAAATCGCGTCCGGCGTTACGGGTCCTCTCGCCTTCTTCTTCTCGACAGCAAAGATGATCTGGTCTTCGCTTGGCGTGCAGATGCGGGTCGAAGTGCCAAAGCCGTAGCCTAACGGCTTCATTACCTCGATGAAGATCGGCATCGTCTCATAGTCTTCTTCCGAAAAATATTCCGACTCGTCGATGAAGCCGTCATGTTCAATCGTCATCAGGCGCGCGGCGCGGGTGTTGCGGGCAATCCCGCCCTCGCCGATCATCTTTTGCGCAAGATCCTCCAGTGAAGTGGACGCGAGTGCCCGCGTCGCAGTCGCGGTTGCGTTGAACAGCGCGGTACCGTGCGCATCCGCGCCCCGCGCCATCACATCCAGAACTTCAAGCCAGCGCTCCGGTACGAACGCCGCCTCATAGATCAGGTCCAGGACCTTGATCGTGTCGGCCATGTTGCCCCCACTGATACTTCCCCGGCGGCAGGATGGCACAGGTACTCAAGAGTCGGCCGGATTTCTCCCCAAATCGGGGGATGTATGCGCACAGAATTCAGTCAGTATCGGGAAGAGTTTGCTGCGTAACCTGGCGGAGGATTGTCCTGATGAAACAGATTTTTGTCGCCGCAACTGCGGGGTTCTTACTGGCCGCGGCGTCGGGCTCTGCTTCCGCTGTGACGTTGCCGGACGGCGTCTGCGCCGGGGCGGGGATGCAGGTCACGGTGAAGGGTGGCAAGATCGTCGCCTACAGCTATCAGGGCACGCCCTATCCCGTACGGTCGATTAGTGCCTCGGCCTACGAGATCGGCACCGCCGGGGCCTTGCGGGTGAAGAACCCCAAGCCAAAGAGTTTTCAGGGAACGTTCGCCATGCATGGTCGCGAAACACCTGCGACCTTCAAGTGCAACTAGCACCGCAAGGCGAACAGCGGCACGCAAGGGTCCGGCTCATGTGGGCGCGGACGGGATGAGCCGGCTTTTGCGTGCCGATTTTCTTTTCGTCGAGGGGCTGCACAGGGATGCGGCCCGCTTCCTTTGCGCGCGGCAGGATAGCTGCGGTTCTTAGCTACACGGTAGCCAACTGCTGAGTCGCGGGGCTGCGCCGTTCAGGCGTTCTTCCGCGATCTCCTTGCGCTTTTTCATACGGCAGTCGACCCCGTAGGGCGGCGTCAAAGCGTTCCCCTATGCCAAGAACGTTCCTGCCTTCAAAATAATCACCGTGATGAGGATGCAGGCGCGGCCTTCGCAAGAATTTCCCGCATCGGAAGGCGCGTGCGTCATAATTGCGCGGCGCGAATAAAAAATGAGCAAAAATTACAAAAATTAGGTCAGCATCGCTGACAGAGCTTGCGTGCGACATGCCCATCGCGTAAGCAGCAGCTACCAATTTTTGTGCACTGGCCCATAGGAAGAATGATGTCGGAAGAAAGCCTTCTCGATCACGCCCTCGTTCGTCTCGACGCAGCGGCGGCCCACCTGACCTTGGATCCGGATGTCATCGAGAAGCTGAAATATGCTCGCGAAACCACCCAGGTTCGCTTGATGATCCGCATGGATGATGGCTCGCGCAAGTCGTTCCTCGCATGGCGCTGCCGCTATGATGACACCCGCGGCCCGACCAAAGGCGGCATCCGCTACCACCCGGATTCCAACGCCGACGAAGTCCAGACGCTCGCCTTCTGGATGACCTTCAAGTGCGCCGTGATGAACCTGCCGTATGGTGGCGGAAAGGGGGCGGTGCAGGTTGACCCGCGCAAGCTGTCGAAGGCTGAGCTCGAGCGCCTGTCGCGCGCCTACATCCAGGCTTTCGCGCGCACCATCGGTCCGGATCGTGATATTCCGGCTCCGGACGTCTACACCAACTCTATGGTGATGGGCTGGATGGCAGACGAGTATGCGCAGATCGTTGGCCGTTCCGAGCCGGCGGTCATCACCGGCAAGCCAATCGCCCTCGGTGGTTCGCTCGGCCGTGGCGACGCGACCGCACGCGGGGGCTATTACCTCGTCCGTCACCTTGCTGGCGACCTCGGCCTGCAGCAGCTGCGTATCGCGGTGCAGGGCTTCGGCAATGCTGGCCAGCACATCGCCCGCCTGTTCGCAGCTGACGGCCACAAGATCGTCGCTGTTTCGGACTCCCAGGGCGCGGTCAAGTGCGAGGGCGGCCTGAACATCGAGGCATTGCTCGCCGCGAAGGACAATGGCGGCTCGGTCGTCTCGACCGTTGGCCAGCATGGACACGAGCTGATGAGCGCGGATGAGCTGGTCGGCGCAGACTGCGATATCCTCGTCCCATCGGCTCTCGAGAACATGATCCACAAGGACAACGTCGAGTCCGTCAAGGCGAAGGTGATCCTCGAGCTGGCCAACGGCCCGGTCACCACCGATGCCGACGAGATCCTCGAGAAGAAGGGCGTCGTCGTCCTTCCCGACATTCTTGCCAACGCGGGCGGCGTGACCGTCTCGTACTTCGAGTGGGTCCAGAACAAGCAGGGCTACTACTGGACCGTGGAAGAGATCCACGACCGCCTGCGCACCATCATGGAACGCGAGGGCCGCGCGATCTGGAACCTTGCGCGCGAGAAGCGGATCACCGTCCGCACCGCGGCCTACGTCCACGCGCTTTCCCGCATCGCTGAGGCGATCGAAGCGCACGGCACTCAGAACTACTTCGCAAACTGATCATTCGTCATTTTGCCCCAACTCCCGCCGGTCTCCCGGCGGGAATTTTTTTCTGTTTAGCGACCCTTTGCCACGTCTTGGTGATTGGTGCGCGCGCGACCGAGCGGCTATATCGGTTGCCCGATCAGACGGGTGAGCTTGGATATGGCCATTGATGTCGGATATGTGAGCGCAGTCGGGGCAGGGGCTCTCTCTTTCCTCTCTCCCTGCGTCCTGCCGCTGGTTCCGCCCTACCTCTGCTACATGGCGGGTGTTTCCATCGACGATTTTCGTGCGGGTGACGGGAAGGCCACCGCGACCACCCCTGCGCGCAAGGCACTCGTAGGCGCCTCCGTGGCGTTCGTTCTTGGCTTCTCGACCGTCTTCGTCGCGCTCGGCGCGGGCGCTTCCTCGATCGGCAGCTTCCTGCGCGCCTGGCAGCAGGAGCTGGCGATTGCCGCAGGCCTACTCATCATCGCGATGGGTCTCAATTTCCTCGGTATCATCCGCATTCCGCTGCTATCGCGGGAAATCCGCTTCCAGGGTGGCGGCAAGCCGGCGAGCGCCCTAGGCGCCTATGTGATGGGCCTGGCCTTCGCATTTGGCTGGACGCCCTGCATCGGCCCGGTGCTTGGGCCGATCCTGACGCTTGCGGGCGGTCGCGAAACCGTCAGCGAAGGCGCCTTGCTGCTCTTCGCCTATTCGTTGGGGCTCGGAATTCCTTTCCTTGTCGCCGCGCTGTTCTCCGGCGCGTTCATGCGATTCCTTGGCCGGTTCCGTGTGCATCTCGGCCGGGTCGAAAAGGTGATGGGCGGGCTGCTGGTAGTCGCCGGCGTGCTGTTCCTCACCGGCGGCATCCAGACCGCGTCGTTCTGGCTGCTCGAGACTTTCCCCATCCTCGGAACGCTGGGCTAGAGCTTAGACGCGCACCCGCACATATTCTCCGGGGGCATCGCCAAGCGAAGGCCGGCCGCTTGCGAGCGGCACGCGCGCGGCAACGCGCTCGCTGTCCTGCTGCTCGATCCACGCGTGCCAGTGCGGCCACCAAGAGCCTACTGTTTCCTTGGCATTTGCGACCCATGTTTCGAAATCGTCGAGCGCGCCGCCGTCGCTCCAGTACTGGTACTTGCCTGAAGATGGCGGGTTGACCACGCCGGCGATGTGGCCGGAGCCAGCCAGGACATAGGTAACGTCGCTGCCGAAGAAGCTGCAGCCAAGAAACACCGAGCGGGCAGGGGCGATGTGGTCCTCGCGCGTGGCGAGGTTGTAGACCGGGACGGTGACGTCCTTGAGCGAGATGGTGCGGTTGGCCAGCACCATCCGGCCCTGCGACAGGTTGTTGTCTAGATAGCAGTTGCGCAGGTAGTAGGAGTGGTTGGCCGCGCTCATGCGGGTCGAATCCGAGTTCCAGTAGAGCAGGTCGAACGGAACCGGCGCCGTGCCGCGCATGTAGTTGTTGACGACGTAGGGCCAGATGAGGTCGCCGGCCCGCAGCATGTTGAAGGCCATCGCCATGCGTGTGCCCTCAAGATAGCCCTTGCCGGACATGGCGCGCTCGAGGGCCGCCACCTGGTCCTCGTCGACGAATACCTTCAGGTCGCCCGCATGGGTGAAGTCGACCTGCGTCGTGAAGAACGTGGCCGACTTGATGCGGTCTTCGCCTTCCTGTGCGAAGAGGGCGAGTGCTGCGGCAAGCAGCGTTCCGCCAACGCAATAACCGATTGCGTTGACTTCTCGCTCGCCGGTCTCTTCCTCGATCGTGTCGAGTGCGAACTGCAGACCCTCGCGGATATAGGCTTCCCAGTCCTTGTTGCCATGTCGCTCGTCCGGGTTCACCCAGGAGATGACGAACACCGAATGACCCTGCTCGACCGCCCAGCGGATGAAGGATTTCTGCGGGTTGAGATCGAGAATGTAGAACTTGTTGATCCAGGGCGGGCAAATGAGCAGCGGCCGCTTCAGCACGGTGTCGGTTGTCGGTTCGTACTGGATGATCTCCGCGAGTTCGCTGCGCGCCACCACCTTTCCGGGCGTCAATGCAAGGTGCTTGCCGATCTGAAAGTGGTCCGGTTCGGCCTGCCGCAGCTTGAGCTCGCCGTGCCCGGCGTTGATATCCTGGGCCAGCATCTCCATGCCGCGGACGAGGTTCTCGCCATTCGTCGCCATCGTTTCGCGGAACAGCTCGGGATTGGTGAGCAGGAAATTCGACGGCGAGATCGCATGGCTGATCTGGTTGACGTAGAACTGCGCCTTGTGGCGCGTGCGCTCATCGAGATCCTCTGCGTGTTCGACCAGTTCGGTCGCCCAGCGCGTGGTAACGAGATAGACCTGCTTCAGGAAGTCGAAGAACGCGTTCTCCGCCCATTCGGGGTCCTGGAAGCGCTTGTCTCCCTTCTCCGGTTCGACGACCGCCTGCAGTTCGGGATGAGACATGCGCTGGATGGAGTTCGACCACACGTCGAGATAGGATGCGAACAGGCGTGTCTGTGCCTCGAGGGCACGCGAAGGGTCCTTCAGCCAGTATTCTGTGAGCCGGGAGAACGTCTTGACCATGTCGGTGACTGGTTCGGCAGCCGCGTCATGTATTTCACCGGTTTCGCGCGCAGCCGCCCACGCCGCCGCCGCCTTGCCGGCCTGCTCGACCGCGCGTGCGATGTTCAGCGCAAAGCGCTCCGGATCCTTGACCAGATATTTTTCGACATTTGGGGGCAGGGGATGGTCACCGCGATCCTCGCGTATGGTCATGCTAAATCGCGTCCTCCGTTGCTTCCTTTTCAGAAAGCGTGTGTTGGCATATTACCATGTGACGTGAAGTCCGGTCCAACAGCGATCATCTATTTGTGATAGGCGGTGAAACAATGACAATGCGGCGCATCGCCCTCCTGATGGCAATTCTGTTCCCGGCGCTTCAGGGCTGCGGAACCGCGACAATCGAAGACGCCGTGCCGGCGGGCGCAGTGCAGACCTCTGCGCAGGAGCCTTCCTCCGTCGCATTTGCTAGCCCGGGCCAGTATCCGAATCTCAACATCGTTCCTACGCCCGCCACCGAGCACCTGACGCCGGAGGAAGTGGCCGCGAAGTCCGAAGAGCTGCGCCAGAGGCGCGATACTCTGTCTGCCGGAGGGGGAGGTGTCGCCGATGAAACGGCAACCTTGCGCCGGCTTGGAAACAGCCATGCAGACGAGGCTTTGAAGGCAATAGAAGGCCGCTGAACTATCGACCACCAGAAGGTTTAGGTGTATAGCGCGCGTCAATTGCCCCAATCCCCTCGCGATCGGATTCTCCAATGGAAGAGTTTCACAAGGTCCGCCGGCTTCCGCCATACGTTTTCGAACAGGTCAACAAGCTGAAGGCCGCGGCGCGAGCGGGTGGTGCAGACATCATTGACCTCGGCATGGGCAACCCTGACCTGCCGACTCCGCAGAACATCGTCGAAAAGCTGGTAGAGGTCGTTCGCGACCCGCGCACCCACCGCTATTCCTCGTCGAAGGGCATCCCGGGCCTGCGCAAGGCGCAGGCGAACTACTATGCCCGCCGGTTCGGCGTGAAGCTTAATCCCGATACCCAGATCGTCGCGACTTTGGGGTCGAAGGAAGGTTTCGCCAACATGGCGCAGGCAATCACCGCGCCGGGCGACGTGATCCTGTGCCCCAATCCGACCTATCCAATTCATGCCTTCGGCTTCCTGATGGCCGGCGGCGTTATCCGCTCGATGCAGTCCGAGCCGGATGACAAGTTCATCCCGGCGCTGGAGCGCGCGATACGCCACTCGACGCCGAAGCCGCTCGCGCTGATCCTCAACTACCCGTCGAATCCGACGGCGCTGGTCGCCTCGCTCGACTTCTACCGCGACGTTGTCGCGTTCGCGAAAAAGAACGAGCTTATCATCCTCTCCGACCTCGCCTACGCCGAGATCTACTTCGACGGCAATCCGCCTCCGTCGGTGCTGCAGGTGCCGGGAGCGATCGACTGTACGGTCGAGTTCACCTCGATGTCGAAGACGTTTTCGATGCCGGGCTGGCGCATGGGCTTTGCGGTTGGCAACGAGCGTCTGATCGCCGCGCTGACCCGCGTGAAGTCCTACCTCGACTACGGCGCGTTCACGCCGATCCAGGTTGCGGCCACGGCTGCGCTGAACGGCGACGGCTCCGACATTGCTGAAGTGCGCGAAGTCTACCACCGCCGTCGCGAGGTTATGGTCGACTCCTTCTTGCGCGCTGGCTGGGAGATTCCCGCTCCCGCAGCGACCATGTTCGCGTGGGCGCCCATCCCCGAACAGTTCCGCCACCTCGGCTCGCTGGAGTTCTCGAAGCTCCTCGTCGAGAAGGCCGATGTTGCGGTGGCGCCGGGCGTCGGCTTCGGCGAACACGGTGACGATTATGTCCGTCTCGCTCTCGTCGAGAACGAGCACCGCATCCGGCAGGCAGCGCGCAACATCAAGCGCTTCCTGAGCTCCGTGGGCTCGACTCCGGACAATGTCGTTGCGCTGAACGCCCGCAGATAGTTCCTCAATTAAAGACTGACAGAAAAGGATGCCCGCGGCATGAGCGAAGCATTGCGTGTTGGAATTGCCGGTCTGGGCACCGTTGGTGCCTCGGTGGCGCGCGTTCTGGCTGAGAAGGCGGATGAACTAACCCGCCAGTGCGGCCGGGCGATCACCGTCACCGCGGTCTCCGCACGCGACCGCACTCGTGACCGCGGCGTCGACCTTTCCGGCGTCCAATGGTTCGATGATCCCGTCGCGCTTGCACGTGAGGCCGACATCGACGTCTTCGTCGAGCTGATGGGTGGCGAGGACGGTCCGGCAAAGGCGAGTGTCCAGGCAGCCCTCGAGCGCGGCAAGCATGTCGTCACCGCGAACAAGGCCCTGCTGTCGCGCTCTGGCGTCTCACTCGCAGCGATCGCGGAAAAGAACGGCGTGCTGCTCAACTACGAAGCGGCAGTCGCCGGCGGCATTCCGGTCATCAAGACCATGCGCGAGTCGCTCGCCGGCAACTCGGTTTCGCGCGTGTTCGGCATCCTCAACGGCACCTGCAACTACATCCTGACCCGGATGGAAGCGGAAGGTATCTCGTTCGAAGAGTGCCTCGCTGACGCGCAGCGTCTCGGCTACGCCGAGGCCGATCCGACCTTCGACATCGAGGGCAACGATACCGCGCACAAGCTGTCGATCCTGACGAGCCTTGCCTTCGGCACGAAGATCTCGCCGGACGACATCTACCTCGAAGGCATCTCCAACATCACCCAGGCCGACATCAAGGCCGCGGCTGAGCTCGGCTACCGCATCAAGCTCCTGGGCGTTGCCCAGCGCAGTGAAAGCGGCATCGAACAGCGCGTCCACCCGACGATGGTGCCCACGTCGTCGGTTATTGCGCAGGTCCACGGCGTCACCAACGCAGTTGCCATCGAAACGGACATTCTAGGTGAGTTGCTGCTGTCCGGTCCGGGCGCCGGCGGCAACGCGACCGCTTCGGCCGTCATCGGCGACATCGCCGACATTGCCAAGAGCCGTCCCGGCTTCCAGCACGGCCCGGTCTTCGGCCGTCCGGCGAAGGAGCTCGCGCCCTACAAGAAGGCAGCGATGCGCAAGCACGAGGGCGGCTATTTCATCCGCCTGACCGTCCATGACCGGACGGGAGTGTTTGCAGCGATTGCAAAGCGCATGGCCGAAAACGATATCTCGCTGGAGTCGATCGTCCAGCGCGCCGCCGACCCGCAGATCGGCGACCACAAGACCGTCATTCTCGTCACCCATTCGACCAGCGAGGCGTCCATCCGCAAGGCCGTCGAGGCCATCACCAAGGATGGTCATCTGGTCGACAAGCCGCAGGTCATCCGGATTGAACGTCCGGCCTGAAAAAAGCCGGATCAATTCAATCGATTGATGTCGGGACGGACCGTGAATCGCTCTTGCTAGGGGTGGGTCTCTTTGACAAAAGAGGCCAACCCTATCCGGCAAATGCCTGATCTCACAGAAGGTTCGTCATGATGGCCAAGCCTGCCACATCCGGTCTCGACCGCATTCTCACCCTTGAACTGGTTCGTGTCACGGAGCGCGCAGCGGTTGCCGCCGCACGTCTTCGCGGCAGGGGCGACGAGAAGGCCGCCGACCAGGTGGCAGTCGACGCCATGCGCGCCGAACTGAACCGCCTGCCGATCAAAGGCACCGTCGTCATCGGCGAAGGTGAGCGCGACGAGGCTCCGATGCTCTACATCGGCGAGGAAGTGGGCACGGGCGAGGGCCCGGGAGTCGACATCGCGCTCGATCCGCTGGAAGGCACCACGATCTGCGCCAAGAACCTGCCGAACTCGCTGGCCGTCATCGCGATTGCCGAGAAGGGCAGCCTGCTCTACGCGCCGGACGTCTACATGGACAAGATCGCGGTCGGTCCGGGCTACCCGGCCGGTATCGTCAATCTTGACGCCTCGCCGCAGGAGAACATTGAAAACCTCGCCAAGGCGAAGGGCGTTCCGGTTCAGGAGATCACGGCCTGCATTCTCGACCGTCCTCGCCATGCCCGGCTGATCGAGGCTGTCCGTGCGACGGGCGCCGCAATCCGCCTGATCGGCGACGGCGACGTGGCTGGCGTGATTCACACGACCAATCCGGACGAGACTGGCATCGACATCTACATGGGCACCGGCGGCGCTCCTGAGGGTGTCCTGGCCGCCGCAGCACTTCGCTGCATCGGTGGCCAGATGCAGGGTCGCCTGCAGCTCAACACCGAGGAGAAGATCGAGCGCGCCGCCAAGATGGGAATCTCCGATCCCAACAAGGTGTACTCGATGGAAGAGATGGCTCGCGGCGACGTGCTCTTCGCTGCAACCGGCGTGACCGACGGCAATCTCCTGTCCGGCGTCAAGTTCGGCCGCGACTCGATCCAGACGCATACGATCGTCATGCGATCGTCCTCGCGCACCGTTCGCGAGATCAAGGCGCACCATCAGGATATGGAAAAGTTCGGCTGAGCTTTGGCAAAACAGCGCCGAGCCTCTATGTTCGCGGCCTGATTGGGGTCGG
The DNA here is from genome assembly GCF_000526635.1 of Aminobacter sp. J41. Lineage (GTDB taxonomy): Bacteria > Pseudomonadota > Alphaproteobacteria > Rhizobiales > Rhizobiaceae > Aerobium. The sequence goes on along the minus strand of NZ_JAGL01000003.1, from coordinate 129,216 downwards.
ATATGGCGGATCGGCGCTACTTTCTTGATGTACATAAGTCGGTGAACGGCCTTGCGTGGGTTCACCGGCTGGGTCTTCGCGAGGAAAACACGGCACTTGCCATGGCACAGGCGCATGGCGTGCCGGACATCGTGGCCAGGGTGCTAGCGGGCCGCGGCGTGTCGCAGGAGGACGCGCTGCGCTTTCTCGATCCGACGGTTCGGGATCTCCTGCCCAATCCTCGCTCATTCACCGACATGGATGCTGCCGCCGGGCGCATTGCCGATGCGATCGCGCGACAGGAGAAGGTGGCGATCTTCGGCGACTATGATGTCGACGGCGCGGCTTCCTCCGCGCTGCTGAAGCGCTTTCTCGCTCACTACGGCATCGACGCCGAGATTTACATTCCTGACCGGATTTTTGAAGGGTATGGCCCCAATCCGGATGCGATGCGCGAACTGGTGGCACGCGGCGCGAGGCTGATCATCACCGTCGACTGCGGTACCAACAGCGCCCTTGCGATCGATGCGGCCAACGAAGCCGGTGCGCAGGTGGTCGTGCTCGACCACCATCAGGTCGGTGGTCCGCTGCCAAATGCCATCGCGGTCGTCAATCCGAACCGCGAGGACGACATTTCGGGGCAGGGACATCTCTGCGCTGCCGGCGTCGTCTTCGTCACGCTGGTGCGAACGGTGGCGATGTTGCGCGAGCGGGGCAGCCGCACCTCTCCGCCCGATCTTCTTTCCTTCCTAGACCTTGTCGCACTCGCGACCGTATGCGACGTCGTTCCGCTCATCGGCGTCAACCGTGCTTTCGTGGTGAAGGGGCTGATCGCGATGCGCCGGCTGGGCAATGCCGGCCTAACGGCGCTTGCGCGTGTTTCCCGCATCGGTGAGCCGCTCAACACCTTCCATCTCGGCTTCCTGCTGGGTCCCCGCATCAATGCAGGCGGACGCATCGGCGATGCGGCACTAGGCAGCCGCTTGCTCGCCACCGATGATCCGACTGATGCCCGCACCATTTCCGAGACGCTCGACCGCCTCAACAGTGAGCGGCAGGCGATGGAGCAGGTCATGCTAGCCGAGGCAAAGAACGAGGCAGATGCGGAGCTGGCAGCCGGTAACGGCCCCGCTGTCCTGGTGACCGCGAGCGATCGCTGGCATGCCGGTATCGTTGGCCTGATCGCCGCGCGCCTGAAGGAACACGCCAAGCGTCCGGCCTTCGCGATCAATTTCAACCCGAATGGCATCGGTACCGGGTCTGGCCGTTCGATTCCCGGCTTCGATCTGGGCCGTATGGTCCGCGAGGCAGTCGAGCGCGGCCTGCTCGTCAAGGGCGGCGGACATGCGATGGCAGCCGGCATTACCGTAGAGCGCGAAAAACTGGGGGCGCTGCGGGCCTTCTTCGAGGAATGGGCCGCTGACGACGTGATCCGCCTGCGCGATGCGGCAGTGCTGGAGATCGACGCGGCGCTTTCAGCCGACGGTGCGAACTTCGACCTGGTCGACCGTTTGGAAAGCGCGGGGCCGTACGGATCAGGCCATCCGCAGCCGCTGCTGGCCATGCCGCGGCACACGATCGCGGATGCACGTGTCGTTGGCGAGAATCATCTGCGGGTCGACCTGCGCTCCCAGACCGGTGCGCGGCTGCAGGCCATGGCGTTCCGCACGATAGGAACGGACCTCGGCAACTTCCTGCTCGCGAACCGGGGGAGTGCCGTCCACGTGGCAGGGACGATCTCATCCAATTGGTGGAATGGTCAGCGTTCAGTCCAATTTCGGATAGAGGACGCCGTCGTGGCATGACGTTTTGCAGGGATTGGAGCAATTCGATCCCGATGCTACACAAGCCGCGAGTCAGACATCATTGGATTCCCGCATGAGCCAGAGAAGCTGCCTTTCGATCATTCTCGCTGCCGGGGAGGGTACGCGCATGAAGAGTGCGCTGCCCAAGGTGCTGCATCCGGTAGCGGACCTACCGATGGTGGCGCATGTGGTAAACGCGGCGCGCGGTGCCGACATCGCCGTCGTTGTCGGGCGGGAAGCCGAGTTGGTGCGCCAGGCAGTTGCCCCGTTTGCTCCGGAGGCGGAGGTGTTCCTGCAGAGCGAGCGGCTGGGCACAGCGCATGCGGTTCTTGCGGCCCGCGAAAAGATCGGCCGCGGCTACGATGATATCCTGGTCCTGTTCGGCGACACACCGCTCGTCGAGGCTGACGCCTTGTCAGCGCTCCGTGCGGAACTTGCGAAGGGCGCTGCTGTGGTCGCCATGGGATTCCGGACCCCCAATCCGCATGGATATGGGCGGCTGATCGAGAAGGACGGCGCGCTGGTTGCCATTCGCGAGGAACGCGACGCCAACGATGAGGAGCGCCGCATCACCTTCTGCAACGGTGGCCTGATGGCAATTGCGGGCGAGCACGCACTTAGCCTGCTCGATGCCGTCCGCAACGAGAATGCCAAGGGCGAGTATTACCTCACCGATATCGTCGAGATTGCGACCTCACGCGGGCTCAGGGTCGTTGCGACCGAGGCCGCCTACGAGAATGTTCTCGGCATCAACACGCGCGCGGAGCTTGCTGAGGCGGAAGCCGTCTGGCAACAGCGCCGCCGCCGGCATTTCATGCTCGCAGGCGTAACAATGCTGGCACCGGAGACCGTGCGGCTGTCGCATGACACCGAACTCGAAGCCGATGTGATGCTGGAGCCGAACGTGTTTTTCGGCCCGGGAGTGAAGGTCGCCGCCGGGGCACGCATCCGTGCCTTCTCCCACCTTGAGGGTGCAATTGTGGAGGCCAATGCCGAGATTGGCCCGTTCGCGCGTCTTCGCCCCGGCACGCGCGTCTCCCCGACCGCCAAGGTCGGCAACTTCTGCGAGGTCAAGAACGCAGTCCTCGACGAAGGCGCGAAGGTCAACCACCTGACCTACATTGGCGATGCGCATGTTGGCTCAAAGGCCAACATTGGTGCGGGCACGATTACCTGCAACTATGATGGCTTCGGCAAGCATCGCACCGAGATCGGCGCAGGGGCTTTCATTGGCTCGAATTCGTCGCTCGTCGCACCGGTACGCGTCGGCGAAGGAGGCTATGTGGCTTCGGGCAGCGTGATTACGCAGGACGTTCCGACAGACGCGCTGGCGTTCGGCCGGGCTCGGCAAGAGAATAAGCCGGACCTTGGCCGGCAGTTGCGTGAAAGACTGAAGGCAAAAGCCGGAAAATAGACGAGAATCTCCGGAGGCGGCCTGCCTTCGGCTGCAATACTTTCTGAAAACTATTGTGATTTTTCCCGTAGCAGTTGGCCTCCTATGACGGTTGCAACGCGGGCAGGAAAGGGTCTTCGGCATGTGCGGTATCGTGGGGATTTTGGGGCGCACGGACGTGGCTCCCCTCATTGTCGATGCATTGAAGCGGCTCGAATACCGCGGCTATGACTCGGCCGGCGTCGCGACCATTTCGAACGGCCAGCTCGGCCGCCGCCGCGCCGAGGGCAAGCTCGTCAATCTCGAGCGCCGGCTGAAAGAAGAGCCGCTCGCCGGCACGATCGGCATTGGTCACACCCGCTGGGCCACGCACGGCGTGCCGAACGAGACCAATGCGCATCCTCATTTCTCGGGTGATGTCGCAGTCGTACATAACGGAATTATCGAGAATTTTGCCGAGTTGCGCGCCTCGCTGATGGCCGACGGCTACAACTTCGTCTCGCAGACGGACACAGAGGTGGTCGCGCACCTGGTCACTCGTGAACTAAAATCCGGGAAGGAACCGGTCGCCGCCGCCCACGCTGCACTGAAGCAGCTGCGCGGCGCCTTCGCGCTCGCGATCATGTTCCGCGGCGACGAAAACCTCATCGTTGGTGCGCGCAACGGCCCGCCGCTTGCGGTCGGCCATGGCGATGGCGAGATGTATCTCGGGTCCGACGCGATCGCGCTCGCGCCCTTCACCAATTCGGTGACCTACCTTGAGGATGGCGACTGGGCGGTCGTTCGCCGGAGCGGTGTTGAGGTATTCGACATTGATGGCGCGCCGGTTACGCGCCGCAAGCAGCAGTCGCTTGGCTCCGCCTATATGGTGGACAAGGGCAACTACCGGCACTTCATGGAGAAGGAGATCTATGAGCAGCCGGAAGTCGTCTCGCACACGCTTGCGAACTACCTCGACTTCGCCAACGGTAAGGTCAAGGACTTCCAGCTGCCATTCGACTTCGCAAAACTCGACCGGCTTTACATTTCGGCCTGCGGCACGGCGTATCTCGCCGGCCTGATCGGCAAATACTGGATCGAGCGCTACGCGCGCCTGCCGGTCGACATCGATATCGCGTCCGAGTTCCGCTACCGCGAACTACCGATCACGAAGAACAGCGCCGCGCTGTTTATCTCGCAGTCGGGCGAGACGGCCGATACGCTCGCATCGCTGCGCTACTGCCGCAGTGAAGGCTTGCCGATCGGCGCGATCGTCAACGTGCGCGAATCAACGATCGCCCGAGAATCCGACATCGTCTTCCCGACCCTGGCAGGCCCCGAGGTGGGCGTCGCATCGACCAAGGCGTTTACCTGCCAGCTGTCGGTCCTCGCATCGCTCGCACTGCGGGCCGCGGTTGCGAGGGGCACTATTGACGCCGCCCAGGAGGCGCAGCTTGTGCGGCAGCTGTCCGAAGCGCCTGGAATGGCGCATCAGGTGCTGAAGCTGGCGAGCCAGATCGAGCGGCTGTCGCGCGATCTCTCGCACTACAAGCACGTCCTCTATCTCGGGCGCGACACCAATTTCCCGCTGGCGATGGAAGGCGCGCTGAAGCTCAAGGAAATTTCCTACATCCACGCTGAAGGCTATGCCGCTGGAGAGCTGAAGCACGGGCCGATCGCGCTGATCGACGAGAAAATGCCGGTCATCGTCATCGCGCCGCATGACCGCATCTTCGAGAAGACCGTCTCGAACATGCAGGAAGTGGCGGCACGCGGCGGCAAGATCATCCTGATCACCGACGCCAAGGGCGCTGCCGAGGCGACCGTCGAGACGCTTTCCACCATCGTGGTGCCGGACGTTCCCGAGATCATTTCGCCGATCGTCTACGCGCTGCCGATCCAGCTGCTGGCTTACTACACGGCGGTGTTCATTGGCACGGATGTCGACCAGCCGCGCAACCTCGCCAAGTCCGTGACGGTGGAGTAGGGCGGCTTACCCCGCCCGTAGCAGCCGCACCGCATCGTCGCGGCCGTAGAGGTAGAGAAGCACTTTCAGCGCTTCACCCCGGGGCGAGACCAGTTCCGGGTCTCGCTCCAGGATGAGGCGTGCGTCGTTGCGGGCGATTTCAAGCAGGTCCGAGTGGCGCTCGATCCGCGCAACGCGGAAACCCGGGGTGCCTGATTGCTTGGTGCCCAGCAATTCGCCTTCGCCGCGCAGCTTGAGGTCCTCCTCGGAAATGCGGAAGCCGTCTTCCGTCTCCCGCATGACCGACAGGCGCTGCTTGGCGATCAGCCCGAGAGGTTCTTTGTAAAGCAGCACGCAGCTTGACGGCCGGTCGCCACGCCCAACGCGGCCGCGCAGCTGGTGCAGCTGGGCAAGGCCGAAGCGCTCGGCATGTTCAATGACGATGATGGTCGCGTCGGGCACGTCGACGCCGACCTCGATGACCGTGGTGCCGACCAGAATGCGCGTCTCGCCGTTCTTGAAGGCGAGCATTGCTGCATCCTTTTCCGCACCGCTCATGCGGCCGTGGATCAGGCCTATCTGGTTGCCGAAGACGGGCTTGAGCGCCGCGAAGCGGTCTTCGGCCGACATCAGCTTGATTTCCTCCGACTCCTCGACCAGCGGGCAGATCCAGTAGACCTTCTGGCCCTCGGCAATCGCCGACTGCATGCGGCGGATGAGATCGGGAAGGCGCTCGAGCGGCAGGGTGACGGTCTGGATCGGTTTGCGACCCGCCGGCTTTTCGGTCAGGCGCGAGACATCCATGTCGCCGAAGGCGGTGAGCACCAGTGTGCGCGGAATCGGGGTTGCCGTCATCACCAGCATGTCGACGGCCTCTCCCTTGGCAGAGATCGCGAGGCGCTGGTGGACGCCGAAGCGGTGCTGCTCGTCGATGACGGCGAGCACGAGGTTCTTGAACTCCACCGTATCCTGGAAGATGGCATGGGTGCCGATGACGATGTCTACCTCGCCGGAAGCGATCGCCTTCAGCGTCTCGGTGCGTTCCCGGCCCTTTTCGCGGCCGGTCAGAATTGCTGTCCGCAGTCCAGCCTTGGCGGCAAGATTGCTGATGGTGGTAAAGTGCTGCCGCGCGAGGATTTCGGTCGGTGCCATCAGCGCAGACTGGCCGCCGGCTTCCGCCGCGCGTGCCATAGACATCAGCGCCACAACCGTCTTGCCCGAGCCGACGTCGCCCTGCAGCAGGCGCAGCATCCGCTCGGATGAGGCAAGGTCGGCATGAATGTCCTCGATGGCCTTTTCCTGCGCTCCTGTGAGCGAATAGGGCAGTGCCGCCCTGATCTTCTGCTCGATAGAGCCGTCGCCGATGAGCGGCCGTCCGCTCGCCTTGCGCAGGCGCTTGCGCACCAGAGCCAGCGCAAGCTGGCCAGCCAGGAACTCGTCAAAGGCGAGCCGGCGCCATGGCGGGCTATCCGGGTTTGTGTCGAGCGGGTCGGACGGCTGGTGCAGACGGTGCAGGGCCATGCGCAGGCTCGGGAAGCTTTGGCGCTTTGCCAGCTCAGGATCCAGCCATTCCGGAAGGTCCGGCAGCCGGTCGAGGCTGGCGAGGATTGCGCGGCGCAGCACCTTCCCCGAAAGTCCGGCGGTCAGCGGATAGACGTTTTCGAGCAGGGGCAGCTCTTCTGCCCGCGAAACCGGCACCATGTGGTCGGGATGCACCATTGCGGCGCGGCCGTTGAAGCGCTCGATTTTGCCGGAGACAATTACATCCATGCCTTCCGGCAAAGCCTTGAGCAGCCACTCGCCCTTGGCATGGAAGAAAGTCAGCGCGATGTCGTCGGATGAGTCGTGGCCGAAGACGCGGTACGGCAACTTGCCCTTTCCGGATGGCGGCGGCTGGTGATGATCGATGGTGATCCTGATCGTGACCACCACGCCTTCCGGCGCCTCGCTGATCCGAAACGTCTTGCGCCTGTCGATGATCGAGTACGGCAGCACGAAGAGTAGATCACCGACGCGGACCTCGCGGCCACTCGTGTCGTGCGGCACGACATTCGCGAGCAGGCCCGCAAGCCTAGGCCCAATTCCATCGAGGGTAGTGGCCGGCGCAAAGATCGGATCAAGCAGGGTAGGTCGCATGCGCGAACCTTATGACGGTCATGTGTGACCGCAAAGGCTGACATTGGCAATTTCAGACGCTATATCCGCCCATCATCCATGGCTTTCCACAGCCCAGAGGAATTTCGTCCGACATGACCGGAACAACGCGCACAAGCGCCGACCTTGATACACGCCGCCGCAGGATCCTGTATCGCTCATGGCATCGCGGAATGCGCGAGGTCGACCTCATCCTGGGCTCCTTCGCCGATGGCGAGATCGACAAGCTGACGGAGGAGGAGCTGAATATCTACGAACGTCTCATGTCCGAGGACGACGGAGACATCCTGAAGTGGGTGCTCGGCGAAAAGCCCGTGCCGGCGGAGCACGACACGCCCGTCTTCGCCAAGATCCTCAGCTATCGCGACTCCGCTCTGGTCTAGTATTTGCCGATGAGCATTCTTCCCGCTATCCACCTGCCCGAGCGCGGGGCAACCATCGTCGACGGCATTGCTGACGGCTACGAGGCGTTTGCACTCGCCTCGATCGCCGGCCAGTTGGGGGAGAAGCCGCTCATCTTCGTCGCGCGCGACGGCCAGCGCATTCCGGCGCTTGCCGAAGTGCTTGCATTCGCGGCGCCCGGCATTCCCCTCCTCGAACTCCCGGCGTGGGACTGCCTTCCCTATGACCGCGTCTCGCCCGGTGCGGACGCAGCCGCGCGGCGCCTCGACGCCATGACGGCAATGGCCGCGCTGCGGGAAAAGCCGCACCGCGCCATCATCCTCGTCAGCGCCAACGCACTCCTGCAACGGATGCCTGCGGCCGCGGCGATTGCTGCCCAGTCTTTCGCAGCACGACCCGGCAACCAGGTCGACATGAAGCAGCTGCTGGCGCATCTGGAGACCAGCGGCTTCGAGCGCGTGCCCACCGTGCGCGATGTCGGCGAATATGCGGTGCGCGGCGGCATTCTCGATCTTTATGCGCCCGGGGGCGAGCCGGTACGCCTCGACTTCTTTGGCGATACGCTGGAGTCGATCCGCGCGTTTGACCCCGCCACCCAACGCACGACCGGCCAGAAGCAGTCGTTCTCGCTCAAGCCGATGAGCGAGGTGTCGCTAACGCCCGATACGATCAGCCGTTTTCGCCGCGCCTATATCGAGGCATTCGGCGCGCCGTCCCGAGACGACGCCCTCTATGCGGCGGTGAGCGAAGGACGCCGCTTCGCCGGCATGGAACATTGGCTGCCGCTCTTTTACGAGGAGATGGAGACGGTCTTCGACTACCTGCCCGACGCACCGGTGATCTTTGATCATCTCGCGCATGAAGCGATTGCCGAGCGCCATGCGCTGATCGTTGATCACTACGAGGCGCGGTCGAAGCAGAGCGAAGGCCTTGTCGACGCTGTTCCCTACAAGCCGGTGCGCCCGCCGCTCCTGTACCTGACGCCGGAAGAGGTGAAGGCGAGGGCGGAGGAACGGCAATCGGTCGACTTCACGCCGTTCGATACGCCGCCGACGCTCGGCCGCGCGCTGCGCCACGCTGGGGCCCGCCAGGGCCGCAACTTTGCGGAAGAGCGCGCTGACCCGAACGTCAACGTCTTCGACCATGCCGTAAAGCACATTGCAGACACCCGCGCCGGCAAGAAGCGCGTGTTGATCGCGGGCTACAGCGAAGGCTCGCTTGATCGGCTGACGCAGGTTCTCACCGAGCATGGGCTCGAAAACCTGCAGAAGATCGGCAGCATTGACGAGGTCGAGAAGCTGGCGAAGGGGCAGGCCGGGCTTGTCGTCCTGCCGCTCGAGGCCGGTTTTGAGACGGACAGCCTCGCCGTTCTCGCCGAGCAGGACATCCTCGGCGACCGCCTGATCCGCCGCGCCAAGAAGCGCAAGAAGGCGTCTGACTTTATCGCCGAGGTAGCTGCACTCTCCGAAGGCGACATCGTCGTCCACGCGGACCACGGCATTGGCCGCTTTGTCGGCCTCAAGACGATTGAGGCGGCAGGTGCGCCGCACGACTGCCTTGAAATCCACTATGCCGGCGATGATCGCCTGTTCCTCCCGGTTGAGAACATCGAGCTTCTGTCGCGCTATGGCTCGGAGTCGTCGGAGACGGTACTCGACAAGCTCGGCGGCGTTGCCTGGCAATCGCGCAAGGCAAAGCTCAAGCGGCGCCTGCTGGAAATGGCGGGCCAGCTCATCAAGATCGCCGCCGAGCGCCAGCTGCGCCCGGCGCCGGTGATGATGCCGCCGGAAGGCGTTTATGCGGAGTTCGCGGCGCGCTTCCCCTACGAGGAAACTGACGACCAGCAGACGGCAATCGACGCCGTCATGGAGGATCTTGCCGCTGGCAGGCCGATGGACCGCCTGATCTGCGGCGACGTCGGTTTCGGCAAGACGGAAGTTGCCCTGCGCGCGGCGTTCCTTGCGGCGATGGAAGGCTTTCAGGTTGCTGTCGTCGTGCCGACGACGCTGCTTGCGCGCCAGCACTTCCGCACCTTCAGCCAGCGTTTTGCCGGTCTCCCGGTCAACGTCCGGCAAGCCTCCCGCCTCGTTACCTCCAAGGAACTCTCCGAAACCAAGAAGGGGCTTGAGGAGGGCACCGTCGACATCGTCGTCGGCACGCATGCGCTGCTTGGCTCGGGCGTCACCTTCAAGAACCTCGGCCTTCTCATCATCGACGAGGAGCAGCACTTCGGCGTCAAGCACAAGGAACGTCTGAAGGAACTGAAGACGGACGTCCACGTGCTTACACTCTCAGCGACGCCGATACCGCGCACGCTCCAGCTGGCGCTCACCGGCGTTCGCGAGCTGTCGCTGATAACGACGCCGCCAGTCGACCGCATGGCGGTGCGCACCTTCATCTCGCCGTTTGATCCGCTGGTGATCCGGGAAACTCTGCTGCGCGAGCGCTATCGCGGCGGCCAGAGCTTTTATGTCGTCCCGCGCATCGCCGACCTCGACGAGATCAGGACCTTCCTCTCAGAGCACGTGCCCGAACTGAAGGTTGCGACAGCGCACGGACAGATGGCAGCCGGCGAGCTCGACGACATCATGAACGCCTTCTACGATGGCCAGTATGACGTGCTGCTGTCGACGACCATCGTCGAGTCCGGCCTCGACATTCCGACGGCCAACACGATGATCGTGCACCGCGCCGACATGTTCGGTCTCGGCCAGCTTTATCAGCTACGCGGCCGCGTTGGCCGTTCCAAGCTGCGGGCCTATGCGCTGTTCACGCTGCCCGCACGCAAGGCGCTAACGCCGCTGGCCGAACGCCGGCTCAAGGTGCTGCAGTCGCTCGATACGCTCGGCGCTGGCTTCCAGCTTGCCAGCCACGACCTCGACATCCGTGGTGCGGGCAACCTGCTGGGCGACCAGCAGAGCGGCCACATCAAGGAAGTCGGCTTCGAGCTTTACCAGCAGATGCTGGAAGAGGCCGTGGCAGAGCTGCGCGGCACCGGCGAGACATTTGATGAAAGCTGGTCGCCGCAGATCACCGTCGGCACGGCAGTCATGATCCCGGAAAGCTACGTTCCGGACCTGCAGCTGCGGCTTGCTCTCTACCGTCGCCTCGCCGACCTCGAGACGCCGGCAGAGATCGACGGCTTTGGCGCCGAACTGATCGACCGCTTCGGGCCGATGCCGGAGGAAGTCGAGCACCTGCTTAAGATCGTCTACATCAAGGCGCTGTGCCGCAAGGCGAACGTCGAAAAGCTCGATGCCGGACCCAAGGGCGTCGTCATACAGTTCCGCAACAAGACGTTCCCGGAACCGGCAGGACTGGTGCGCTACATCGCGGAGCAGGGCTCGCTGGCAAAGATCCGGCCCGACCAGAGCATCGTACTGATGCGCGACTGGCCGACGCCGAAGAAGCGGCTGGCCGGCTCCGCGGTCATAATGACCCAGCTGGCAAAGCTGGTCGACAAGGCGGCCTGAAACGAAAACGCCCCGGTAACGGCCGGGGCGTTGTTTCATTAAAACAAGCTGTCTTCAGAAGTCCTTGGCGAGTTCGCCGCGCGCCTTGGCGGCGCCGATCTGGCGGATCGCATCCGCAAGCATTTCCGACTCCTGCGCCCCCACGACGACATATTTGCTCTCGAAGACGAAGCTTGGAACACCGGTAATTCCCATTGCACCCGCCGAGGCGATTTCCGCGCGAAGCGATTCTTCGTCAGCCGGCGAGGGAAGAAGAGCTGTAACGAGGGCGGCGTCCAGGCCGCATTCGTCGGCAGCCTCTATGAGCACGTTGTGGTCGCCGATGTCGCGGCCTTCCTCGAAATAAAGCTCGAACAGGCGCTTGACCATCAGCCGCTGCGCACCCGCAGACGCCTTGGGCGAGCCCGCCCAGCGGATCAGGCGGTGGGCATCGAGCGTGTTCGGCGACACCTGGATGGCGTCGAAGTTGAAGCGGATGCCCTCGACTTCGCCAAGCTGCGAAATCCGCTCGTGCATCTGGTTGATGCGGTCCTCGCTGCCGAACTTGTCGAGCATGTACTTCTTGCGGGGCAGGCCACCCTTTGGAATGTTCCCGTCGAGCTGGTAGGGCCGCCAGCGCGGCTTGATTTCGACGTCTTCGACAAGGTTGGCGGCGTGCTCCAGCCGCTTCATGCCGATGAAGCACCATGGGCAGACCACATCCGAGATGACGTCGATGACAAGTTCCGTGCGTTCAAGCATCAGCGTTTCCAATCATTTGCCGGCATGCCACCACGTCGTCAGCTGCGGGCCGAGAAGCGGCGTAACCTCGGGGCGCTGGATCTGTTCCCAGCGGGCGATCCAGCGCACGGGCTGGTGATAGAGCGGCACCACATAGGCGCCGGAAAGCAGCACGCGGTCATAGGCGCGGACCGCGGTGACGAATTCTTCCTTCGTCCGCGCCGACAGCAGTTGATCGATCATCGCATCGATCGCCGGTTCCGCAACCCCGGCGAAATTGTAGGTGCCGTCGCGGTCGCGGTTGGCCGAGCCCCAGCGGAAAACCTGCTCGACGCCCGGCGAAAGCGACGAGGTGTAGTTGAACAGCATGACGTCGAAGTCATAGACGCGTTGGCGCTGCAGGTACTGCGCGGCGTCGACCACGCGGATCTGCGCCGAAATTCCGAGGCGTTCGAGCGTGCGACTCCATGCGGTCGCTACCGGCACGGCAGACGGGCCGTTCAGCATGATCTCGAACGAGAGCGGCTTTCCTTCCGCATCGACCAGCCTGGAGCCTTCCAGCCGGTAGCCGGCAGCCTTGAGCGCATCCATGCCCTTGCGCAGGAAGTTGCGATCGCGGCCCGAGCCGTCGGAGACCGGCAGCTGCCAGGTGCCTTCCATTATTTCAGGGAGCACCGCGTCCGGGAAGTCGGCAAGTAGGGCCTTTTCCTCTTGGCTTGCATGACGTTCGAACGAGGAAAGCTCCGAGCCATCATAAAAACTGCGGATGCGCGCGTAGGCGCCATTGAAGAGGTTGCGGTTCGCCCATTCGAAATCAAACAGGCCGCTCAGTGCATGGCGAACATCGCGGTTGCCGAACACCGGCCGACGGGTGTTCATGACGAAGCCGTACATGCCGGACGGCGAGCGCTTCGGGAACTCGTCCTTAATCACCCGGCCCTGGCGCGCCGCCGGAAAATCATAGCCCGTCGTCCAGCGGCCGGTATCCGTCTCGATATTGATCGATGTCGAGCCCTTCTTGAAGGCCTCGAAAATCGTGTTGTCGTCGCGGATGTAGTTGATCCGGATCTCGTCGTAATTGTCGTGGCCGACCTTGGTCGGAATGTCCTTCGCCCAGTAGTCGGGGTTCCGCTTCAGGGTAATCGACTCGCCCGGACGGATGTTGGCGATCAGGTAGGGGCCCGAGCCGACCATGGGCTTCAGCGTCGAACGGTCAAAGTTTTCGGCGTCTGTTGCATGCTTGGGCAGCACCGGCATCAGGCCGAGGATCAGCGGCAGCTCGCGGTCGGGTTCCGCGAACTCGAAGCGCACGCCACGCTCGCCAACTTTTTTTATGCTGGCGACCTTGTTGGCGGTGGTCGCGTAGCGGGGAAAACCTTTGTCGCGCAGCAGTTCGATCGTGAAGATCACGTCCTCCGGCTTGATGGGCTCGCCATCGGAGAAGCGCGCGCGTTCGTCCAGCGTGAACTCGACGAAGGTGCGCTGGTCGTCCGTCTCCACGGTCTTCGCGATCAGCGGATAGAGCGTGAACGGCTCGTCGGCCGAACGATGCATCAGCGTCTCGAAGACGTTGTTGCCCAGCTCGAGGTCGGCAAGGCCGCGCGCTGCGTCGCCCTGGACGATGAACGGATTGACGCTGTCGAACGAGCCCTGCCAGGCATAGTCGACCCTGCCGCCCTTGGGTGCGTCTGGATTGACATAGGGAAAATGTTGGAAGTCGGCGGGGAGGGCGGGTTCGCCATGCATGGCAAGGGCATGGCTCGGTCCTGCGGCGAGTGCCGGACTGGCGAGCGCAGAGAAAACGGCAAAGGTAGCGGCCAGAAGGCGCATCAATCAGGCTCCGGAACGGATATGCACGACGAATCAACTGACCCTAGCATGACAGGGAAAGTGCCGGAATCGCGGTAGTCGCCTGGCAATTTTGATGGCGGCACTGGATTCGTTCGACATGGCGGTGTAACAGGCGCTAGAAGTCATGCTGTCGCCGTATTTGCTGATCACCTGTGCAGCACAGACGGCTGCCAAGCAGCTCATATGTCTTGAGAGGAACACGACCCTATGAACAGCCGGAAGACCGACGTGTCCCGCCTTTCACTCCTGGCTGGCGGTGCCTTTGCCGTCGCGGCCATGACGATGACCCCTGCAGCCGCTCAGCAGCCGGAAATGCCGAAGGGCTGGTTCAAGGCCTGCAGCAAGCAGGAAGACGTCGACATCTGCAATGTGCAGAACATCAGCGTTGCCGACACCGGCCAGCTGCTGACGGGCGTGAGCCTGATCGAGGTGAAGGGCAAGGTGAACCGCAAGATCTTCCAGGTAACGGTCCCGACCGGCCGCCTCGTGCCTCCGGGCATTGGCATGCAGATCGACGGCGGCCAGACCCAGAAGATCGACTACATGATCTGCCTGCCGGATCGCTGCATCGCGGAAGCTCCGCTGACCGACCAGCTTGTAGCGCAGTTCAAGAAGGGGTCGAACGTGACGTTCACCTCGGTGAACTTCCAGAACCAGCCGAACCCGATCAAGGTTTCGCTCGCCGGCTTCACCGGGGCGTTCGATGGTGAGCCGCTGCAGCAGCAGGACATCGAGAACCGCCAGCGCCAGCTGCAGGAATTCGTCAACCGCAACACGGAAGACTTTGCCGCCAAACTCAAGGAAGAGCAGGAAAAGGCGAAGAAGGGCAATTGATCCCTTCGATCAATGCGAAACGAGAAAAGGCGGGTTCGGCCCGCCTTTTTTATTGCCTTCTGTCTTCCGGCTAGTGCCGGATCTTCTGCTTCAGGACGTAGCCTTCGCCGGTGACGTCAAAGATGTCCTTCAACGCCGGATGACGCACCGGGACCCCCGAGTCGTCGATGACCAGGTTCTGCTCCGAGACGTAGGCGACGTACTCGGTATCATCGTTCTCGGCCAGCAGATGGTAGAACGGCTGGTTGCGCGCGGGGCGTACCTCGGCCGGAATGGCCTCGTACCATTCCTCGGTGTTTGCAAATTCCGGATCAACGTCGAAGATGACGCCCCTGAAGGGGAACAGCCGGTGGCGGACGACCTGGCCGATCTTGAATTTCGCAGTCTTGAACTCAGGCATGTGCATGAACCTTTGCGCGTAATCTTGCGCATGACAGTCGGCTTTTCAACTGTCTCGGCTTGACCGACGTATGTAGGCGAAGTAGCCGCACAACAAGGTTGGTAACTGAGGGAACTATGGCTGAAATTGTCGGGTTGGTCCTTCCCTTCTTCGGGATGATTTTCATAGGCGCCATCGCAGCCCGTCTCAGCCGCCAGCCTCTGGAAGCCCTCGGATGGATGAATACCTTCATCATCTACGTGGCCTTGCCTCCACTGTTCTTCCAGCTCATCTCGCGCACTCCCGTACATCAGCTGACCGAGTGGCGCTTCATCGCCGGTTCGGCTTTGGCAACTTACATCGTCTTCACGTTGATGTTCGCCGGATCACTGATCTTCTCACGCAATCTGGCTGAAAGTACGATCAAGGGCCTGGCGGCTGCCTACGGTAACATCGGCTACATGGGGCCAGGCTTGGCACTGCTCGCATTCGGTCCTGAAGCGGCCGTGCCGGTGGCGCTGATCTTCAGCTGCGAGAACGCGCTGCACTTTGCCCTCGCGCCGCTGATGATGGCGCTTGCGAGCGACGAGAAGCCGCCAGCCTCTCAGCTGGTCTTCGACGTCGTTCGCAAGATCCTGACCCACCCCTTCATCGTCGCGACGATGATCGGCGTGGTGGCGGCGGTGTACGAATACCAGCCGCCGGAAGCCATTTCGAAGCTGATCCAGTATCTTGCGCAGGCTGCCGCGCCTTGCGCGCTGTTTGCAATGGGCGTAACGCTGGCGCTGCGACCGCTGAAGCGCGTGCCGCGCGAGCTCGGCCTCATCACGGCGCTCAAGCTCATCGTGCACCCGGCGCTCTGCTACCTGGTGCTGAGCCTGGTCGGCAATTTCGAGCCCGCTTGGATGTACTCGGCAGTGATACTCGCAGCGCTGCCGACGGCGACGAACGTGTTCGTCATCGCACAACAGTACAATGTCTGGGTCCAGCGGGCCTCGGCGAGCATCCTGATCACGACCGTACTGTCGATCGCGACCATCACGGCTCTGCTCTACCTCATTCGGAGCGGAACCTTGCCACCGGACCTCTTTCCCTGAAGAGGCTCATGATGCCGGCGCCGGTGCGCAGGCCCTCGCGCATGAAGAAATTGCGCAGGGGCGGGACAGCGCCGAGGAGGTTCAGCCCTGCGGTGCGTACGAACTGGACGGGCAGGGCGTCCGCCATCAGCGAGCGGTTTAGCAGGTCGACAGCCGAGGAGCGCGCGATGATGTCCGGACGGCGCAGGCGGTCGTAGTAGGACAGTGCTGTCGGAGCGCCCGGATCGGCGGGATAGCGGCGGGCCATCTTCACCAGTCCCTCGACGTCGCGGATGCCGAGATTGAGGCCCTGAGCGCCAATCGGCGGGAAGACGTGCGCAGCTTCACCGACCAGCGCAATGCGGTTGGCAGCAAAGCGCGCGGGGAGGGTGACGTTGAGCGGATAGACCTGACGCCCGGGCGAAACCTCGACGCGGCCGAGCATCGACTGCATGCGCTCTTCGATCAGGCGCGACAGTTCAGCGTCAGGCAGGGCCTTGAGTTCTTCCGCGCGATGCGGGCGCGAGACCCAGACGAGGCTCGAACGCATTCCGGGCAGCGGCACCACCGTGAACGGGCCATGCTCGGTGTGGAACTCGGTCGACGTGTCGTCGTGCGGACGCGTATGCGCGAAATCCAAGACGAGGGCGGACTGGCCGGTGGAGGCAGTACGCACGCTAATCCCCGCGGCTTCTCGCGCCGGCGACAGGCGGCCGTCAGCTGCGACCGCTAGTTTTGCCGTGATGATCTTGCCGTTCTCGAGCTCGGCCTGAATGCCGTCTTCAAGCGGCTGCCAGTGCGCGACGATCGATGTCTCGATGCGGATACCGTCGTTAGCCTTTACCGCTGCATCGAGGGCCGGCAGCATGTTCCGGTTCGGAATGTTGAGCCCAAAGTACTCTTCGCCGATCTCGGCGGCCCGGAAGCTCACGACGGGGCTGCGCAGCAGGCGGCTGGTGGCGTCGGCGATGCGCATGACGCGCAGCGGAGCCGAACCTTCCTTGACCGCGTCAAGGACGCCCAGCCCATCGAGGAAGTCGAGCGACGGTTTCATCAGCGCCGTCGTGCGCCGGTCGCCAGTGTTGACCCGAGGTCCGACCAGGATTGCAGACAGGCCGGCCTGAGCCAGCGCCAGGGCTGCCAGAAGACCAGCGGGGCCGGTGCCGGCAATGACGATATCAGCATCGAACTTCATACCGCGATATAGAGCCTTTTCAGGCGCTTGATCAACGAGACGAAATGGCTCATTCGAGAAGGATGGCCGATCCGCGCGACGATTTCTCGAATCTTGAAGGACCCGCGCGGGCCGTTGCTGAGGCGTCGCGCCGGCCACGAAGCCTGGTCTACCTGACGTTGGGACTGAGTGTCGTCCTGTCATGGCTGGTCCTGCTGTCGATGTCGCGACGCGCAGCGGAGATTCAGGGCGGAGGTCCGGGAAGCAACCTGCTTGAAGCACTTCCGGCGCTCGAGCTGCCTGGCTTTCTGGAGACATTCTTCGTTCTGTGCTTGTCTCCGAGCGCGCCCGGAGGCGCCGCCGGCGAATTCTTCGCCTTGCTGGCGATGTGGGTTCTGATGTCGGTGGCGATGATGCTTCCATCGGCGGCGCCGATGATCCGCACCTACTGCGAGATCGGGGATACCGCTGCCGCCAAGGGGGAGGCAGCCGTCTCGCCGCTCGTTCTTGTTGCCGGCTACCTCGCCGTCTGGTCGGGCGTCGCGCTCATCTTTGCCACCGTGACCGCGATCCTGCGAGCACTTGGCCACGACCTTGGAGCGCCCCTGGGCTCCGTCGCTGCGGCAGTGATTCTGGGCCTCGCAGGGCTTTACCAGTTCAGCGGCCTGAAGGACGCCTGCCTCGAAAAATGCCGCAACCCGTTCACGATCCTGTTCGCCCGCTGGAGCGTCAGGCCGATTCGCATCTTCGTGCTCGGCATGGAGCAGGGCGTCTGGTGCGTGGGCTGTTGCTGGGCGCTGATGCTGGTGATGTTCGCCGTCGGCACCATGAACCTGTTCTGGATGGTGCTGATCGGCATCTTCTCGCTTGTTGAAAAGCAGGAGGCCGGAAGGGTATTCACAAGGCTCGCTGGCGGAATATTGCTTGTATGGGCGGCGGCGCTCCTTGTAGCGTCTCTTTCATAGGGAGGTTGCGATGGCCGTTAAGAGCTGGGCGCTGAAAGGCGAACTTGTATTGTCGTGCAATTGCACGGTCTTTTGCCCCTGCGTGCTGTCGCTCGGCCAGCATCCGCCGACCGAGGGGTACTGCCAGACCTGGGCGGGTTTTCGCATCGATGCGGGCCATTTCGACGATGTGGATCTCTCCGGCCTCAACCTCGGTCTCGTGATGGAAATTCCGGGCTACATGAGTCGCGGCAACTGGACTGCCGGGCTGTTCCTCGACGACCGCGCCTCGATCTATGCCCAGAAGGGGATCGAGAAGATCTTTTCGGGCAAGGCCGGCGGCACCACGGGCCTTCTTTCGATCCTCGTCGGCAAGTTCCTCGGCGTGCAGCGCGCCAAGATCAGCTACGAGGTCCGTGACAAAACCCGCATTTTCCAGATACCGGGCATCATCGACGGCGCCGTGACGCCGATTCCGGGCAAGAGCCCGGATGGCGACACCGTCATCACCAATTCGCAATACTGGATCGCGCCCGAAATCATCGTGGCAAAGTCCGACAAGAGCAGGATGCGCGCCTTCGGCCGCAACTGGAACTTCGCCGGCCGATCGGCCGAAATCTGCAAGCTGGATTGGCGCGGACCGTGACAGAAGACGATATCCCATTGAAAAAGAAAATCGCCGACCGCATTCCGCGCCCGAAGAAGAAGGTGACGTGGCCGCAGGCCCGCGCCTTTTCGGTTCATCTGCTGACGGCGTCGGGATCGTTCCTCGCCTTTCTGTCGCTGGTTTCGGCGGCGGAGAAGCAGTGGACGGCGATGTTTCTGTGGCTGGGCCTCGCGCTGTTCGTCGATGGCATCGACGGCCCGATTGCGCGCAAGCTCGACGTCAAGGAAGTGCTGCCGAACTGGTCGGGCGAGGTGCTCGACAACATCATCGATTATGTCACCTACGTGCTGATCCCGGCCTTCGCGCTCTACCAGAGCGGGTTCATGGGCGAAAAGCTGTCGTTCCTGTCGGCGGCGATCATCGTGGTATCGAGCGCGATCTATTACGCTGACACCGGCATGAAGACGAAGGAGAACTTCTTCAAGGGGTTCCCGGTGGTCTGGAACATGATCGTGTTCACGCTCTTCGTCATCGCGCCGGGCGAGTGGGTGTCGTTCGCCGTGGTCGTCATTGCCGCAATGCTCTCGTTCGTGCCGATGAACTTCCTGCACCCGGTGCGCGTGAAGCGGCTGCGCTCGCTCAATCTCGGCATTTTCCTCGCATGGTGCCTGTTCGGCATCGTCGCGCTGGTGCAGGACATGGACGCATCGCGCCCGATCCAGATCGGTATTGGCCTCACCGGCATCTATCTGTTCTGCATCGGCGGGGTGATGCAGCTGTTGCCGAAGCTTGGACTTAAAAAGGGGGACTAAAATGGTCGCTGCAATCCGCATTCATGAAAACGGCGGTCCGGAGGTCCTGCGCTACGAGCAGATCGACGTTCGCGCGCCCGGCGCCAGCGAGGTTCTGATCCGTCATACAGCCATCGGCCTGAATTTCATCGATACCTATTACCGCTCGGGCCTTTATCCGTCGCCGACCGGCTTCCCGCTAATCCTCGGCGGCGAGGCTGCAGGTGTGGTCCTTGCGGTAGGCGAGGGCGTCGAGGGGCTGAAGGAGGGCGATCGCGTCGCCTACGTCACGCCGCTGGGTGCCTATTGCGAGCAGCGGGTCATCGAAGCGCGGCATCTGGTCAAAATCCCCGAAGGAATCGCCGACGAAACCACGGCGGCAATGATGCTGAAGGGCATGACGGCCGAATATCTCCTGCGCCGAACGTACGCGGTGAAGCCGGGTGATGCCGTGCTGGTGCATGCGGCAGCAGGCGGTGTCGGCCTGATCCTCGGCCAGTGGCTGAGCTCGCTCGGCGTCACGCTGATCGGCACGGCGGGTTCCGACGAGAAGGTCGCGCTCGCCAAGGCCAACGGCTATCAGCACGTTATCAATTACCGCAAGGATGACTTCGTCGCGGCGGTGAAGGACATTACCGGCGGCAAGAAGTGCGACGTCGTCTACGACTCCGTTGGCAAGGACACCTTTGAAGGCTCGCTCGACTGCCTCAAGGTGCGGGGCATGTTTGTCAGCTTCGGCCAGTCGTCAGGACCGATCCCGCCCATCAGCATCAATCTGCTGGCGCAGAAAGGCTCGCTCTACGCAACGCGGCCGTCGTTGTTCGCCTACATCGCAACCCGTCCGGAACTGGAGGAGTCCGCCAACGCGCTGTTCGACGTGGTGAAAGAAGGGACCGTGAAGGTCGCGGTCAACCAGCGCTACGCGCTCAAGGATGCCGCGCAGGCGCATATCGATCTTGAGAGCCGGAAGACGACCGGTACCACCGTCCTGATTCCCTGACGGAAAGCCCAAACCTCAGGCGAGACGCAATTATGCCCCGATCTCGCCTGATTTGCTTAAGGTACTGCTAAGACTTTTGCCGCAGTTTGTGCGGGACCGCGTCCGGCACCGGACGAGATCGCGTTGTCTGTTTGTATTGCGTCTTTCGCGCGAGAGGTTTGGGGAAGTTGGGCATGGCGGTTTACCCCTCACGGGCAGCCTGCAGGCGGCTGGGCGCGCTTCTTGGTGTCGTATCGGCAATTACCCTTGCCTCATGTGCTGCCAAAGTCGCGGAAGCTCCCAAGAAGCCCAAGCGCAGCAAGGAGTACTTCGCCGAGTCAGTCTACGGCGTGAAGGCCAGCCCGCGTGTTACCAACCTTGCCAGCAACCTGCCTCGCGGCGGGGGCAGGGACCAAGTTGGCAAACCCTACCAGGTCAAGGGCAAGTGGTATCACCCGAAGGAAGATCCGAACTACAAGAAGTCGGGCCTCGCTTCCTGGTACGGCGACGCCTTCCATGGCCGCCTCACCGCCAACGGCGAAATCTACGACATGACGCATCTCACGGCTGCGCATCCCACCATGCCGCTGCCTAGCTATGCGCGGGTTACCAATAAGGAAAACGGGAACTCCGTCATTGTCCGCGTTAATGATCGTGGGCCTTATGAACACAACCGGCTGATCGATGTCTCTCGCCGGGCTGCCGAGATGCTTGGCTACGCCCACCGTGGCGTCGCCAGGGTTGAGGTTGAGTATCTTGGCCGTGCGCCGCTGCACGGCAAGGACGACGAGTTCCTGATGGCGTCTTTCCGGCCAGGCAACGGCAAGAAGCCGATGGATCCGTCCGATGGCCTGCCGACTGGCGTGATGATCGCCATGAACGGCCCCACGCCGACGCAGCGCCCGGTGATGGCTTCAGCGAGCCCGTTTGGCAGCTTTGGCGGGCATTCGCCGGCTCCCGCACCGATTGCTGCGCAGGCGGCCCAAGTCGCGAGCGTCGATGTTGTCCTGCCTGAATTCGGCCCGATCGTGCCGTGGCGCCCGGATGTCCGCGTGGCCGCTGCTCCCGCAAAGCCGCTCGCTTATGCCGGCCATCACAGCGAGCAGCAGCCAGCTGACGATGCCCTGGCACGGCTTGCAGGCGACCCTGCGGCAATGGCCAAGGTCGTTGAGGCGCTGAACCAGCGATATTCCACCGCTCTCCGGTAAGGAATATTAGCCCGGCTTGATTGCGGTCATGCCGGGCTGCTAGCTTCAGTCCGTCGCGTAGGGAGCGGACTGGGCATGCGATCCATCTTTCATTTCTGGCTTCTTCGCTACGTTGTTGCGGCGCTGCTGGTGCTCGCCACGGGGCTGAGCGCAAGCGCCCAGGACATGTTCGAGACGAAGGCCAAGCAGGCCTTCATGATCGACGCGGAGACGGGCACCGTCCTCTATTCCAAGGACCCGGATACGCCGTTTCCGCCAGCGTCTCTTGCGAAGCTGATGACCATGGAGGTGGTGTTCAACGCCATCCGCAAGGGCCAGCTGTCGCTGGACGAGGAGTTTTATGTTTCGGAGAACGCCTGGAGGACGGGCGGCGCGCCGTCGCGAACCTCGACCATGTTCGCCGCCCTCGGCTCATCGATCCGGCTCGAGGACCTGATCCAGGGCGTGATCGTGCAGTCGGCCAATGACGGCTGCATCATCATCGCCGAGGGCATGGCAGGATCGGAGGAGAACTTTGCGCAGCTGATGAACGATCGCGCAAAGGAGATCGGCCTCACCAAGTCGGTGTTCAAAAACTCCACCGGGCTTCCAGCTGAGGGACAGGTCGTCACCGCGCGGGACCTCGTGAAGCTCGCGCACCATCTGTGGAAGGAATATCCGGAGTTCTATAAGTACTACTCGCAGCCTGAGTTCACCTGGAACAAGATCACCCAGCGCAACCGCAACCCGCTACTCGGCATGAACATCGGCGCCGACGGGCTCAAGACCGGCTTCACCGAAGAATCCGGCTACGCGATCGTCGGTTCGGTAAACCGCGATGACCGCCGCACCTTCGTTGCACTGAGCGGTATGGAAAGCGACAAGCAGCGCGCCGAGGAGGCGCGGCGCATCCTCGACTGGGGCATGCGCGCGTTCCAGAAGATCACGCTGTTCCAGCCCGACGAGCACGTCGGCGAAGCCAAGGTTTATGGCGGCGACAAGTCGGGCGTTGCGCTGAAGGGCGAGGGGCCCTTGTCGATCTTCGTGCCGACCTTCAATCGCGACCGGCTGATCGCCCGCATCGTCTATGAAGGTCCGGTCATTGCGCCGGTGGAGGAGGGGACCCGCATCGGATCGCTGAAAGTCTGGATCGGCGATACGCTTAGTCAGGAAACGCCACTCTACGCGGCCGAGAGCGTTGGCGTCGGCAAGCTGCACCAGCGCTTCTTCGATGCGATCGAGGAACTGGCGATCGGGTGGCTGCGCTGAACCGCGAGTGGATAAACGCGCGCCGCTGGCCTATGTGGAAGGCGTCATCGGAATCGGGCGCACTGAAAGGCTGACGTGGCGCGTGGGATCTTCATAACCTTCGAAGGCGGCGAGGGCGCCGGCAAGTCGACGCAGATCGGCATGCTGGCCGATGCTTTGCGCGAGGCCGGTCGCGAGGTGCTGGTCACACGCGAACCCGGTGGCTCGCCCGGTGCGGAGGCTGTCCGGCACGTGTTGCTGTCAGGTGCCGCGGAGCCGTTCGGGCCGGCGATGGAGGCGGTGTTGTTTGCCGCGGCGCGGTTGGACCACGTCGAGCAGGTCATTCGCCCCGCCGTCGAGGCGGGAAAGGTTGTCCTGTGCGACCGCTTCATGGATTCGAGTCGCGTCTACCAGGGCGTGACGGGTAACCTCAGCCCGGACTTCATGCGCTCTCTGGAGGAAGCGGCGATCAACGGCATGGTGCCGGATCTGACGCTGATCCTCGATCTTCCGGCAGAGGAGGGGATGCGCCGCGCCAATGCCCGCCGTGGCGACGGTGGCGCTGATCGTTTCGAGAAGGAGACGATGGATGTCCATCGCCGCCGACGCGACGCCTTCCTCGAAATCGCGCGCGCGGAGCCCGAGCGCTGCCGGGTGATCGACGCCAGCCAGGAGATGAACCTCGTCTCGGCCGACATCATCAATGAGGTTGCGCGGCTGTTTGAAACTCAGGCCACTGCGGGTGAGGGGGCTACGGCATGAGCTTCGTTCGCCTCGCCCCTGAACAGTTCGACACCATCGACGGCATTGCTGAGCCGGCGGAAAATCCCCTGCTCGTCGGGCACGAGGATGCGATTGCGCATGTCGCGGCCGCCTATCAGTCCGGGAAGATGCACCACGCCCTGCTACTTTCCGGCCCGCCCGGCGTCGGCAAGGCGACCTTCGCGTTTCATCTCGCGCAGCATCTCCTCGCGAATCCGGTTCCGGAGCTGGCACCGGCGACCTTTTCGGGCCGTGATCCGCAGTCCGCGCTGTTCAGGCAGATTGCCCAGGGCTCGCACCCGTCGGTGCTGCACCTGACGCGGCCGGTGAACGAGCGCACCAAGGGTTTCAAGTCAGTCGTTACGGTCGATGAGATCCGCAAGATCGGCCGTTTCCTGTCGATGACCTCACACGACGGCGGCTGGCGCGTGGTGATCGTCGATCCGGCCGACGACATGAACACCAACGCGGCCAATGCGCTCCTCAAAAATCTGGAGGAGCCACCGGCGCGCACGTTGTTCGTGCTGATCGCCCACTCGGCCGGGGGCCTGCTGCCGACGATCCGGTCGCGCTGCCAGCTCATCAAGTTCAAGCCGCTCAATGAGGCGCAGCTGTTCCAGGTGCTGCAGTCGCTCGGTGCACCGCTGCCGGACGATCCGCAGTCGCGCGCGGCGCTGGCACAAAGGGCAGGGGGCAGCGTGCGCGAGGCGCTGCTGCTGACCCAGTATGGCGGCCTCGATATCGCCGACGCGGTGGTCGAGGTCATGCAGGAACGCACCTACCCCGTCGCAAAGGCGTGGCGGATCGCCGAAGTCGTCGCCGGCAAGGACAACAGCGTCCAGTTCGCAATCTTCAACCAGAATGCGCTCGACATGATCGCCAGCTGGGCGAGGAACGCTGCCGCTCAGGGGCAGGCGGGTGCAGCGGCATTTTTCGCTGATCTCTGGCGTCAGGCGGGCCAGCAGGTTATTGAGACCGAGACCTACAATCTCGACAAGAAGCAGCACGTCAACGGGCTGCTTTCGCGTATGTGGCAAGCGCTCCACGCATAAGATCGCGCATAGCAATCGCAGCGACGATGCGCTATCCACGCCCCATAAAACGGATCCGGACCATTTCATGTCGACCGAACGCTATTACATCACCACGGCCATCTCGTACCCGAACGGCAAGCCGCATATCGGCCACGCCTACGAACTGATCGCGACCGATGCGCTGGCGCGCTTTCAACGTCTCGATGGCAAGGATGTGTACTTCCTGACCGGCACCGACGAGCACGGCATCAAGATGTTCCAGACCGCTCGCAAGGAAGGCATCACGCCGCGCGAGCTGGCTGACCGGAACTCGGCTGAATTTCAGCGGATGGCAAAGGCGCTGAATGCGTCGAACGACGACTTCATCCGCACCTCCGAAGAGCGCCACTACCGCGCCTCGCAGGCGATCTGGAAGGCGATGGCCGCCAATGGCGACATCTACAAGGACAGCTACGCCGGCTGGTACTCTGTCCGCGATGAGGCGTACTAC
The DNA here is from genome assembly GCF_000526635.1 of Aminobacter sp. J41. Taxonomy (GTDB): domain Bacteria; phylum Pseudomonadota; class Alphaproteobacteria; order Rhizobiales; family Rhizobiaceae; genus Aerobium. Next base: position 103,989 of record NZ_JAGL01000003.1, on the reverse strand, counting down.
GCCGAGGAAGAGACGGAAGTCCGCGAGGACGGCGTGCGCTATGGCCCGCAGGGAACGCCGGTCGAGTGGGTCGAGGAGGAGAGCTATTTCTTCCGCCTGTCGAACTACCAGGACCGCCTGCTCAAGTACTACGACGAGAACCCGCACTTCATCGGCCCGAACGAGCGCCGTAACGAGATCGTCAGCTTCGTGAAGTCGGGCTTAAAGGACCTTTCGGTTTCGCGCACGACCTTCGACTGGGGCATTCCGGTTCCGGGCGACGAGAAGCACGTGATGTATGTGTGGGTCGATGCCCTCACCAACTATCTCACCGGCATCGGCTATCCGGACGAGTCGTCGCCGCTCTACGGCTACTGGCCGGCTGACGTCCATGTCATCGGCAAGGACATCACCCGTTTCCATGCCGTCTACTGGCCGGCGTTCCTGATGTCCGCCGGCATCCCGCTGCCGAAGCGCGTGTTCGGCCACGGCTTCGTGTTCAACCGCGGCGAGAAGATGTCGAAGTCGGTCGGCAACGTGATCGACCCGTTCGCGCTGATCGAGCACTACGGTCTCGATCAGGTCCGCTACTTCCTGCTGCGCGAGGTTCCGTTCGGTCAGGACGGCAACTACAGCCACGAGGCGATCGTCAACCGCACCAATGCGGACCTTGCTAACGATCTTGGCAACCTGGCGCAGCGATCGCTGTCGATGATCGCCAAGAACTGCGGCGGCAAAGTTCCGGCCAAGGGTGAACTTCAAGACGCCGACAAGGCGATCCTGCAGATGGCGCTCGACGCGCTGGAGACCGGCCGCAAGGCGATGAAGGATCAGGCGATCCACCACGCGCTGGCTGCCGTGTTCGCGGTCGTCGCCGAGGCCAACCGCTATTTTGCGGGGCAGGAGCCCTGGGCGCTGCGCAAGACCGACCCTGCCCGCATGGAGACGGTGCTCTGGACGACGGCCGAAACCGTCCGTCGCGTCGCGATCCTCTGCCAGCCCTACATGCCCGAGTCAGCCTCCAAGCTGCTCGACCTGCTGGCCATCGCGCCTGACGCACGCAAGTTCGCCAATGTCAGCGAGGCTTCCGAGCTGCAGCCGGGCCAGGAACTTCCGGCGCCGCAGGGTGTTTTCCCGCGCTATGTGGAGCCGACCGCCGCGGCGCAGGAATAATCATGCTCGTAGACAGTCACTGCCACCTGGACTTCCCGGATTTTGCAGAGGAGCGCGACGACATCATCGCGCGCGCCAAGGCGGCCGGTGTCGAGCGTATGGTCACGATTTCAACGCGCGTGCGCCGCTTCCCGGAGATCCTCGCCATCGCTGAGGCCTATCCGGAAGTCTATTGCTCGGTCGGCACGCATCCGCATCAGGCCGCCGAGGAGCTGGACGTAACCGTTGACGAGCTGGTCGCGCACGCGAAGCACCCTAAGGTGGTCGCAATCGGCGAGGCGGGTCTCGACTATTTCTATGACTACGGGCCGCGCGAAGCGCAGGCTCAAGGGCTGCGGACGCATATCGCTGCTGCCCGCATCACGCAGCTGCCGCTGGTCATCCATGCGCGCGATGCCGACGAGGACATGGCGGCGATCCTGACCGAAGAGATGGGGAAGGGCGCCTTCCCATTCGTCCTGCACTGCTTCTCGTCGGGTCGTCGGCTTGCCGAAGTCGGCCTCGAGCTCGGCGGCTACATCTCGTTCTCGGGTATTCTTACCTTCAAGAAGTCGGAGGAAATCCGCGCGATCGCTGGTGATGTGCCACGCGACCGGATGCTGGTCGAGACCGACGCGCCTTACCTTGCGCCGCCGCCGCATCGCGGCAAGCGCAACGAGCCGGCCTTTGTTAAGCACACCGCCAAAGTGCTGGCCGAGACGGTCGGTGTGAGCGAAGACGAGATCGCGGCGATCACGACCGAGAATTTCTTCCGACTTTTTAATAAGATGCCGAGACCGGCCTGACATGGGCGACATACTGCGTTTCACCATCGTGGGATGCGGCTCGTCGCCTGGCGTTCCGCGCCCCAACGGCGATTGGGGCAACTGCGACCCGACCGACCCGAAGAACCGCCGCCGCCGGCCGGCGGCGCTGGTCGAGCGCATCAAGCCCGACGGACGCATCACCCGCATTGCGATCGACACTGGCCCGGATTTTCGCGAACAGATGATCTCGGCGCGGGCGACGCATCTCGACGCCGTCGTCTACACGCACGGCCATGCCGATCACATCCACGGGATCGACGATGTGCGCAGCTATTTCCTCGAAAGCCGCAAGCGCGTCGACGTCTATGCCGATAAAGCGACGCTTGAACGGCTGCGTGAAGGCTTCAGATATTGCTTCGAAACTCCGGCGGGCAGCAGCTATCCGCCGATTGTCGAGCCGCATCTGATCGAGCACGACGAGCCGTTCGAGATTGACGGGCCGGGCGGTCCCATTCCGTTTCTGCCGCTGCCGCAGATCCACGGTGATATCATGTCGCTCGGCTTCCGGATCCACGATCTGGCGTATTGCTCAGACGTCAGCGACTATCCGCACGATACAGTCGCGAGGCTCGAAAATCTCGATCTGCTGGTGATCGACGCGCTGCAGTACCGGCCGCATCCAAGCCATTTCTCGCTTGGCGAGGCACTGGAGTGGATCGAGCGGCTGAAACCGCGCCAGGCCGTGCTGACGCACATGCATGTGCCGCTGGACTACGCGACTGTCCGCGCCGAGACGCCGGAGAACGTCGAACCAGCGTTCGACGGCATGGTGTTCGAGTTTCCGATCGACTGAGCAGGCTGCCGAAGAGACGGGGATCCTGGAAACGCATCGAACCCGTGAATTCCAGCATTGCGACGCATCAGGACATACTGGTGGTTCCATAATCATGCTTATGCGACTTTCGGGTTGGGGTCTCCCACGCTGCTGATGGACATTCAGTCGCGCCTCTTCTACGACAAAAATCCTCCCGACCAGCGATCAGCCCGAGCAGAACGATGCAGCCTTCCAAAGACATTTCCCGCCTGATCGAAATCATGGCCGCGCTGCGCGATCCCGTCAGCGGCTGCCCGTGGGACATCGAGCAGAATTTTCCGAGCATCGCGCCTTACACCATCGAGGAAGCCTACGAAGTCGCCGACGCGATCGAGCGCGGTGACATGGACGAGCTGCGTGACGAGCTCGGCGATCTGCTGCTGCAGGTCGTCTACCATTCACGGATGGCCGAAGAGATCGGCGAGTTCGCGTTTGGTGACGTCGTCGAGGCGGTGACGCGAAAGATGATCCGCCGCCATCCGCACGTCTTCGGCGACGAGGACGCGCGCCGCAAGGGCCTGCCCAAGGGCATGTGGGAGCAGATCAAGGCCGAGGAGAAGTCCGAGAAGCAGGCAGCACGAGCCGCACGCGGCCTTCCGCCGAAGGAAGAGCAGGCGGGTTATCTTGACAGCGTTCCGCTGACCCAGCCTGCCCTCACCCGCGCCCTCAAGCTGCAGCAGAAGGCTTCGCGCGTCGGGTTCGACTGGGGTGCTGCGGAGCCGATCCTCGATAAGATCGAGGAAGAAATTGCCGAGCTGCGCGCCGCGATGGCCGAAGGCCGGCCAGACCTCGTCGCTGGCGAGCTGGGCGACGTGCTGTTCGCGGTCGTCAATCTCGGCCGCCATCTGGAGGTTGATGCGGAAGATTCGCTGCGCAAGACCAACGATAAGTTCCGCGACCGCTTCCACTATATCGAGCGCGCGCTCAAGGCGCAGGGCCGTAGCCTCGATGAAGCGTCACTGGATGAGATGGAAGAGCTTTGGCAGCAGGCAAAGGCTGCCGAGTAACCGTCAGTCGAGTGCTGGCCCGTACTTCGTCGCCAGCTCCTCGCGGATCGAGGCAGTGGCTCGTAGCGTCAATTCGATGCTGCCGTCTTCGAGGTTATCGCGGTTGAGCACCGTGCTGTTGCGGTAGATCCAATCCACATCGCCGGCCCGATGCGGTGCGAGTGTCAGACGCACCGTCTGCAGGGAACCCGCAATCCGCTCCTCGATGAGGGTGGCGAGGTGGTTCAGCCCCTCGCCCGTGATTGCGGAAATCGCAACCGGCGGCCGTTCTTTCTTCTCGAGCATTGCCGCACGCACAGACTCGTCCACAAGGTCAACCTTGTTCCAGACCTCCAGCACGCGCTTTTCGTCCTTGGCGTCGACGCCGAGGCTGCGCAGGATGTTTTCGACGTCCTCGGCTTGCGCCTTAGTGTCGGGATCAGAAATGTCGCGCAGATGGATGACGAGATCGGCTTCCACGACTTCTTCAAGGGTCGCGCGGAAGGCAGCGACGAGGTGTGTCGGGAGGTCGGAAATGAAGCCGACCGTGTCGGACAGGATGACGATGGTACCGTGGGGCAGGCGCAGGCGACGCAGCGTCGGGTCGAGCGTCGCGAACAGCATGTCCTCGGCAAGCACCCCTGCCCCGGTCAGCCGGTTGAACAGCGTCGACTTGCCGGCGTTCGTGTAGCCGACGATCGCCACGATTGGATAAGGCACCTTGCGGCGCTTGGCGCGGTGCAGGTCGCGCGTGCGCCTCACCGTTTCGAGCTCGCGCTTCAGCTTGACGATCTTTTCCTGAAGAATACGCCGGTCGGCCTCGATCTGGGTTTCACCCGGACCGCCGAGGAAGCCGGCACCGCCGCGCTGTCGCTCAAGGTGGGTCCAGCTGCGAACCAGTCGGCCGCGCTGGTATTCGAGGTGTGCGAGATCGACCTGCAGCCTACCTTCACGGGTGCGGGCGCGCCGACCGAAGATCTCGAGGATGATGCCGGTCCGGTCGAGGACCTTGGCGTTCAGCTCTTTCTCGAGGTTGCGCTGCTGTACAGGCGTTAGCGGATGGTCGACGAAAACGAGTTCGACCTCCTGCTCCTTCACCATCCCCGCAAGCTCTTCGATCTTGCCGCTGCCCAGCAAGGTCGCTGGGCGGGGATCATTGACGGTGACGATCTCGGAATGGATCGTGTCGAGGTCGATGGCTCCGGCAAGGCCAACGGCTTCCTCCAGCCGCGCCTGCGGCGAGCGCTGGGTGCGTGGGCGTGCGCCATCCTCGGCGGCAGCGCGCGGCTGTCGCGTGAGGACGGGAACAACAATCAGTGCACGTGCGGTAGTGTGACCAGGGGGCATCATCTCACTCGCCGCACCGCTGCGGCGTTTCGAGCCCCCTGCCCGATTACCGGTCGAGCCGGTGTGCGCCAATCAGGCTTCCTTGTCGTCGTTCTCGAACATCTGGACCGGCTGGCTCGGCATGATGGTCGAAATCGCATGCTTGTAGACAAGCTGCGAATGCCCGTCACGGCGGAGCAGAACGCAGAAGTTGTCAAAGGAAGTCACGACGCCAGTCAGCTTGACGCCATTGACCAAGAAGATCGTGAGTGGATTCTTGCTCTTACGAACAGAATTCAGGAATACATCCTGCAGATTTTGCGTCCGTTCCGCCATTTTTCTTATCTTTCGCAGATCCCCAAAAGTGCCGGATAGTAGCGCCTATCTGAGCGCGGACTGTCAAGCACACAAACAAAAAGCTAACAAGTGCGGAAGGTTGCCAGTACGCCCGACAACCGTCCCATAGGCGGTTATCAGGCCTGCGTCTTCTCTGCAACGTCGAAAAACGCTGCGCGCAGGGAAAGCGCCGTTTCGCCCGGATGACCGTTGGCAACAGGCTTGTCGTCGATCGCGACCACTGGCATCACGAGGGTCGTGGCAGCGGTGATGAAGGCTTCCTTCGCCTTCAGCGCCTCCTCGACGTTAAACGCCCTCTCCTCGACCTTTAAGCCCAACTTGGCGGCAACATCCATGACGGTCGTGCGGGTAACGCCGCGCAGGATGCCGTGCTCGGCCGGACGGGTGACCAGCGTGCCATCGGAGGTTACGATCCAGGCGTTGGTCGAGGCGCCTTCCGTCACCTTGCCGTCGGCATCGATAAGCCAGGCCTCGGTTGCGCCAGCCTCGCGCGCCTTCTGCTTGGCAAGCACGTTCGGCAGCAGCCCGACGGACTTGATATCGACACGCTCCCAGCGGTTGTCGGGCAGCGTAATGACCTTGACGCCGGCCTGGGCCTTCTCTGCCGAAGCGTGCGGGTCGATGCGCTTGGCGGTCACGACTATGGCGGGCGCGGTGTTTGCGGCGGGGAAGTAATGGTCGCGCGGGGCGACTCCGCGGGTCACCTGCAAGTAGACCATGCCGTTCTCGACGTGGTTGCGGCGGATCACCTCGGCCATCACTATCTCAAGCGCCTTGCGGGTCATCGGCCAGGAAATCCGCAGTTCGCGTAACGAGCGGTCGAGCCGGTCCAGATGCCGCGTCATGTCCACGATGAAGCCGCGGGCGACTTCACAGACTTCGTAGACACCGTCGGCGAACTGATAGCCTCGATCCTCGATGTGAACATTGGCGTCGGCGTGGGGGAGGTAGCGTCCGTTGACATAGGCGATGCGAGGCATGGCTCTCTCGGTTGCGGTTGGGGGGACTAAAATGACTCAGTTGGCGGATGTCTATCAGACGCCCAGCGACCGAAGCTTGCGGTGCAAGGCAGACCGTTCCATCCCGATGAACTCGGCCGTACGCGAAATGTTGCCGCCGAAGCGGTTGATCTGCGCCAGCAGATACTCCTTCTCGAACAGCTCACGCGCCTCGCGCAGCGGCAGCGCCATGATGTGCTGATCGGACTGGTTGGGCGCCCTCGGCATCACGTCGCCGATCTCCTGCGGGAGCAGGTCAGCGGTGATGGGGGAGTCGACATCGTCGCCTCGCGCCAGGATCATCAGGCGCTCGATGTTATTCTTGAGCTGGCGTACGTTGCCCGGCCAGTTGTGAGCCTGCAGGACGGCGAGCGCATCGTCGCCAATGCGTCGAATCCGGATGCCCGCCTGCGCCGCAACCTGACGCATGAAATGGTCGACAAGGAACGGAATGTCCTCGCGCCGCTCGGAAAGCGCCGGCACACGGACCGGCACCACCGCCAGGCGGTGATAGAGGTCCTCGCGGAAACGACCTTGTGCGATCAGTTGCTCGATGTTCTGCGCCGTTGATGAGATGATGCGGACGTCCACCTTCACGCGGGTATTTCCACCGACGCGCTCAAACTGCTGGTCGACCAGCACCCGCAGGATCTTGGCCTGCGTCTCACGCGGCATATCGGCGACCTCGTCGAGGTAGAGAATGCCCTTGTGGGCCTCTTCCAGTGCGCCGACCTTGCGTGGTTCGCCGTTCTTCGGCTCGGTGCCGAACAGCTCGACCTCCATGCGCTCCGGCGTGATCGATGCGGCGCTGACCACGACGAACGGGCCGTTCTTGCGGTTGGAAAGGGCATGGATGGCGCGCGCGGCCATTTCCTTGCCGGAACCTGACGGGCCGATCATCATCACGCGGCTGTTGGTCGGCGCGACGCGTTCGATGGTCTGGCGCAGTTGCGTCATGGCAGCTGACATGCCGATCAGATCGAAGGTCTCTCCACTCCTCTTCTTGAGGTCGGACAGTTCGCGCCGCAGCTTCGAGGTTTCGAGCGCGCGTTCGGCAACGAGGATCAGCCGGTCGGTCTTGAACGGCTTCTCGATGAAGTCGTAGGCGCCGCGACGAATAGCCGAAACGGCGGTTTCGATGGTACCGTGACCCGAGATCATCACCACCGGCAGCTGGGGATGCTGCTTCTTGATCTCGTCCAGCAGGGCAAGTCCGTCGAGACGCGAGCCCTGCAGCCAGATGTCCAGAAACACCAGACGAGGAACACGATTCGCGATCGCTGCCAGCGCGCTGTCGGCGTCATGCGCCGTGCGCGTCTCATGGCCTTCGTCGCTCAGGATGCCGGCAACCAGCTCACGAATGTCTTCTTCGTCGTCGACGATGAGGATGTCAGACGCCATTTTCAACCTTCCCAGTCTTGGTTCCGCCCGTATCGCCCTGTCCTGCCGATGGCAGGACAACGCGGATCATGGCCCCCCGGCCGCCATGGAAGTCAGCCGGCGCGTCGTGGAGTTCGAGCCGGCCCCCGTGGTCTTCGATAATCTTGCGCACGATCGCGAGCCCGAGACCGGTGCCCTTTTCGCGCGTGGTCATGTAGGGCTCGAGCAGGCGCTGCCTGTTCTCGCGCGGCAGCCCCTTGCCGTTGTCGATGACGTCGATGACGGTCTCCTGGCCATGGCGCTCGGCGCGCACGAGGATCGTGCCCCTCTCGTTGGTATCCCGCTCCGCCGCCTCGATCGCCTCGGCCGCGTTCTTGATGAGGTTTCCAAAGGCCTGGCTCAGCAGGCGCGGATCGCAAGTGACCGGCAATGGCTCATCGCCAAAGGCGCGGTCGAACTCGATGTCAGCCTTGCTGACCTCGACAAGGAACGACGCCTCGCGCAGCGGCACGCGCAGGTCCATCAGCTGCATTTCGGGCTTCGGCATGCGCGCAAACGACGAGAACTCGTCGACCATGCGGCCGATGTCGCCGACCTGGCGGATGATGGTCTCAGTGCACTGGTCGAAAACTTCCTTGTCCTCAACGATCACCTTGCCGAAGCGCCTGCGGATGCGCTCCGCCGACAGCTGGATCGGTGTCAGCGGATTCTTGATCTCGTGGGCGATGCGGCGGGCGACGTCCGCCCAGGCGGACGAACGCTGCGCGGAGACGAGGTCCGTAATGTCGTCGACGGTGACGACATAGGAATTGTGACCGCCGCTCGCGGTGACCTCCTCGGTCGTAACCTGAATGTCGAAGGTGCGCTCGGCCCCTCCCCGGTAGAACGTTGCCTGGTCGCGATAAACGGAGCGTCCTGAGTCGCGACCTGCTTCGAAGACGGCGCCGACATGTGGCAGCATTTCGGAGAGCTTGCGGCCAACCGCATTTTCCGGGCGCAGCGTCAGAATCTTGGCAGCTGAGCGGTTGACGATCGTGATGATGCCCTCATGGTCGACGCCGATGACACCGGCCGACACACCGGAAAGCACGGCTTCTGAAAAGCGGCGGCGTTCGTCGATCAGGTCTTTCGCGGCGATGAGCTCGTTTCGCTGCGACTTGAGCTCGAGGATCATGTTGTTGAACGTTTCGGCAAGCGAAGCGACGTCACCGTCAGTCTGGCGTACCGGCACCGTGACGTCCAGATTGCCGGTCGCAACGTTGTCCGCCGCGCTGATGAGCTGGCGGATCGGGCGGACAAGCCGGTCCGCAACGGCGATGCCAGTCCAGATCGCGGACAGGACGATGATGAGCGTGACACCGAGATAGATCAGCGCGAAGGCAACCTGGGTCGAAAACCGGTTGCTCTCAAGCTTCCGGTATTCGTCCGTGTTCGCGCGCACGATCTGGCGCGCCCGGATCACCTCCGGGTCAACCTCGCGGATCGTGTAGAGAAAGAGGTCGTCGAATTCCCTGAGCTTGATGATCGCGCCGACGATGTTGCGCTGCGCAGGCGGAATCAGGACTGGCAATCCGTCCGAAGCGGTCTGGACGGCCTCGATCGGCGGCTGCGGGATCGGGAACTCCGCGCTCGTCTCAGCCTGCATCACGAACGAGCCGTCGGCGCGGATGAGGGCGGCATGGGCAAGCGCCCTGCCCTGCGCCTGCCGGCTGAGAAACGTGCGGAAGCCGACGCGGTCGAGCGTGTAGAGCGTGCGGTTCGCGTCGAGGTCGCCTGCCATCGACAGGGTCGTGCCCTGAAGGTTGCGGGCGTTTTCGATGACGTATGCCTCGGCGATCGACAGTGACGAGCTGATGATCACTTTGGTTCGGATTTCGAACCAGCGGTCGAGGCCGATGTCGAGCGTGACCGACGCCACCACGGCAACCACCAGCGCCGGTATCGCCGCCACCAGCGAAAACATGGCAACGATGCGCACATGCAATCTGGAGGCTGCCTTGCCGCGGCGCCGGGCCATGAAGATGCGATGAATTTCACGAGAGATCAGCGCAACCAGCGCCAGCACGAAGGCAGCGTTGACGGCGATGAGGGTAAGTGTGGTCGTCTCGTCGGGTGTGATTGGCGTCAGGCCGGCCAGCACCACAAAGGATATGCCGGCGGTGATAAGCGCACCGACGATGGTGATGATACCAGGCAGCGCAAGCAGACGCCTGCCGTCCGCCGCCGTAGCGGTCGGCGTCATCGGCATCTCAATCGATGGCGTCTGCACCGTCATCCGGAAACCTGTCCTCACGCGTGACATCTATGCAACGCATTGTGGCGAATGTGCAACAAGCGCAAGCGTGAGGTCGCGATTTCCAGCGACTAAATGGCTATTTCGAGGCGCGGTAGACGTTCACACCGAGTTCGCGGATCTTCTTTCTCAGGGTGTTGCGGTTCAATCCGAGCAATTCCGCCGCCTTGATCTGATTCCCGCGCGTCGCGGTCATCGCCGCCAGAACCAGCGGATACTCGACCTCCGCAAGGACGCGGTCGTATAGGCCAGGTGGCGGCAACTCCCCACCAAAGCTCGCGAAATAACGCTGCAGATAGTGCTCGACCGCGTGCGAAATCGTGATGTCGTCCGGCAGCATCGTGCCAGTTGCGGCACTCTCGGTCTTCGGCTCGATCGTCTGCAGTTCCTGCTCGATGATCTCGGCGGTGATCTCGTCCTGCGGGTAAAGCGCTGCCAGGCGGCGGACGAGATTTTCGAGCTCGCGAACGTTACCCGGCCACGAATAGCGCTTCATCAGCTCGATGCCGGCAGGGGCGATTCGCTTCGCCTGCAGGCCCTCGCTCTCCACCTGCTTGAAGAAATGGCGAACGAGATCCGGCACGTCCTCGGTGCGCTCGCGCAGCGGCGGAAGGCGCAGCGGCACGACGTTCAGGCGATAGAAAAGGTCCTCGCGGAACAGGCCCTGGTTGATGAGGGTGCGCAGGTCCTTGTTGGTCGCGGCAACGATACGCACGTCGGTACGGATGGGCGTGCGGCCGCCGACGGTGGTGTACTCGCCCTGCTGCAGCACGCGCAGGAGGCGCGTCTGGGCTTCCATCGGCATGTCGCCGATCTCATCGAGGAACAGCGTGCCGCCCTCTGCCTGCTCGAATCGGCCGGCCGACCTGCTCTGCGCGCCGGTGAAAGCGCCTTTCTCATGGCCGAAGAGTTCCGACTCGATGAGGTCACGCGGGATCGCGGCCATGTTGATCGCCACGAACGGCCCGTTGCGGCGGCGGCCATATTCATGCAGTGCGCGCGCCACCAGCTCCTTGCCGGTGCCCGACTCGCCGGTGATCATGACCGTCAGGTCGGTCTGCATCATGCGGGCGAGCATGCGGTAGATGTCCTGCATTGCGCTCGACCGGCCGATCAGCGGCATCGATTCCAGCGCTTCGTCCGCGTTCTTGTCGACCTTATTGCGGCGCGGCTCGGAGAGCGCGCGCTGGACGATGTTGAGAAGCTCGGTCAGATCGAACGGCTTCGGCAAGTACTCGTAGGCGCCCGCCTCCGAGGCACGGATTGCGGTCATGAACGTGTTCTGCGCGCTCATGACGATCACCGGCAGTTCCGGACGCGCCTTCTTGATGCGCGGCAGCATGTCGAACGCGTTCTCGTCCGGCATGACGACGTCGGTGATGACGATGTCGCCATCTCCCGCGCCAACCCAGCGCCACAAGGTCGATGCATTTGATGTGACGCGCACCTCATGGCCGACACGCGAGAGTGCCTGGCTCAATACGGTGCGGATCGCAGCATCATCGTCTGCAACAAGGATTTGCCCGCGCACGCTCATTCTGCAGTCCCTTCACCCGTCTTTTCTTCTGGCTCCCTCGGCTCCCTCCAAGCCGGCATAAGGATGCGAAATGTCGTTCCCCTCGGCGACGAGTCGCATTCAATGACACCGCCGTGCTCGCCGACGATCTTCGCCACCAGCGCGAGCCCAAGGCCGGAGCCGTTCGGCTTGGTGGTGATGAAAGGATCGAACAGGATCGGCAGCAGGTCCTCGGGCACCCCTCGCCCGTTGTCGTGGACGCAAAATTCGAGCGGCAGCGACACCCTGTCGGCCGTTCCCGGCACCGAAAGCCGGATGCCCGGCCGGAAGGCCGTCGAGAGTGTGATCTCGCCGTTTGGCTCGTTGCCAATCGCTTCCGCCGCGTTCTTCACCAGGTTCAGGAACACCTGGATCAGCTGGTCGCGATTGCCGTAGACGGGCGGCAGCGACGGGTCATAGTCCTCGATGATGCGGATGCGGCTGGCAAAGCCATTCAGCGCCAGCGCCTTCACGTGGTCGAGTACGACGTGGATGTTGACCGGGAAGCGCTCGATCGGACGCTCGTCCGAGAAGACTTCCATGCGGTCGACCAGCGACACGATACGGTCGGTCTCGTCCTGAATCAGACGCGCCAGCGGGCGGTCCTCGTCGCCGACGACGCTTTCAAGCAGTTGTGCCGCGCCGCGAATGCCGGAAAGCGGGTTCTTGATCTCGTGTGCCAGCATGGCGGCGAGGCCGGTTACCGAGCGGGCGGCGCCGCGATGCGTCATCTGGCGGTCGATCTTGTCCGCCATCGAGCGTTCCTGGAACATGACGACGACATGCCCCTCGAGCTCCGGAACGGGAGCGACATAGAGGTCGACGACGCGGTCTGATCCAAGACGCGGAGATGAGATGTCGACGCGGTATTCGTTTACTGGTGCACGGCGCTGGCGGACCTGATCTACCAGTGCCAGCAGCGGGCTGCCGAACGGCACGTAGCGCTCCAGCCCATCGCGAGCCAGCAGCGTGGCGCTCGCACGGAAAAAGTCCTCGGCGTCGGCATTGGCAAACACGATGAACCCCTTCGGATCCACCATGATGACCGGCCTGCGGATCGTGTTGAGGACGATCGCGGCGGCATCGCCGCTCATGTCTGGTCGCTTGTTCACGCTGCACTCCTGAGCGGCTCGTCCGCAAACGCCTGTCTGAGGCCATCGATGACGATCGCTGGTTCCGTCGATGTCATGATCTGCTGCCGAAGTTCCGGCGACACGCCGGATGCATGCCGTTCGAGGTACCAGCCAAGATGCTTTCGGGCATGGCGCAGGCCCTGCCCCTCACCGTAAAACATCAGCATGTCGGCGTAATGATCGGAAATATAATCAAAAAGCTGACGCGGCGTGCGGGGTACGGAGAGGTTCTGCTCGTCATACGCTGCCGAGGCAACCTCGCCTGCGAGCCATGGCCGGCCGTAATGCTCTCTGCCGATCATCACCGCGTCGGCGCCGGAGCGTTCGAGCATGTCGAGAGCGTCGTCGTGACTGGAAATATCGCCATTGGCGACGACCGGTACGCTGACGTTCTCCTTGATCCGGCGGATGGCGTCACGGTCGGCCCTGCCCTTGTAGAACTGGCAGCGGGTGCGGCCGTGAACGGTAATCATGGCGACGCCGGCGCTTTCGGCCCGCGCAGCGATCGCCGGCGCATTAATTGAATCTTCGTCCCAGCCGAGGCGCATCTTCACCGTTACCGGCACATCGACTGCCTTCACCACGGCTTCGATCAGTGTCAGGGCATGATCAGGCTCGCGCATCAGCGCCGAGCCACAATAGCCGCCCGTCACCTTCTTGGCGGGACAGCCCATGTTGATATCGATGATGTCCGCGCCCTCGGCCGCTGCTATTCGAGCGCCCTCGGCCATCCACTCGGCATCACGGCCCGCAAGCTGCACCATGTGAATGGCGACGTCCGGACGCCTGATTCGCAGCTCGGAGTTCCGGCGGCCCTTGGCGAGCTCCGCACTGGCTACCATTTCGGATACGACAAGACCGGCCCCGTGCGCGATCGCCCGGCGGCGGAAGGGCTCGTCCGTCACGCCTGACATCGGGGCGAGTATGACCCTGTTGGGAATTTCCAGCCCGCCGATCTTCAATGGTTCAGCCAGAAGGCTTCTACAGCTCATGCACAAAAACCATGCAGTAAGAGTTGATGCACATTCCATAGACATGAACGCGTTGCGCTGCAATCCGGAAATTGAAGCCGCAATGATTTTCTGAAGGCTGGTCATTCACCGCCGCTCCAACTATGGGTTCGGTGGTCCACTGGGGGAATGCAGAAGACCATGAGCAACCGCAGAATCGGTGCAGTACTCGTGGCCGCAGGACGCGGCGAACGAGCGGGGCAGTCAGTCGAAGGACCCAAGCAATATCGCAAGGTTGGCGGCGAACCGGTCATTCGCCGGGCGCTGCGCGCCTTCAGGAAACATCCGCTGATCTCGGAAATTTCTGTCGCGATTCACGCGGAGGATTTCGAGCTGTTCCGGCAAGCGGTTGGCGATCTGGCTGAGGGTGTCACCGTGGTGCCCGGCGGGCCTACCCGGCAAGCCTCGACGCGGTTGGCGCTCCTCGCCTTGCAGGACAAGAACCTGAACGGTGTGCTCATTCATGATGCAGTACGCCCGTTCGTGGACGCCGCACTGATCGATCGCGTCTGCGCTGATCTTTCGGTCGGGGCCCTGCCCGCTGTTCCGGTATCCGACACTATCAAAAAGGCCGACAAGGACGGGATCGTCGTCACGACCGTTCCCCGCGCCGACCTTTATGCCGCCCAGACGCCGCAGGGATTTCCCTTCGGAAAGATTCTTGAAGCGCATGAGGAGGCCTTCCGGCAGGGCCGCGAAGATTTTACGGACGATGCGGCGATCGCCGAATGGGCCGGCATTCCGGTTCGGATCGTCGAAGGCTCCCCCGACAATGTTAAGCTGACCTGGGCAAAGGACATCGAAATGGCGAATGCGCGGCTCTCCCAATCCTTTCCGGACGTGCGGACCGGCAATGGCTACGACGTCCACTCGTTCGGCGAGGGAGATCATGTCACGCTGTGCGGCGTCGCTATCCCCTACCACAGGGCGCTCTCGGGCCATTCGGATGCGGACGTCGGCCTGCACGCCCTCACCGACGCGCTGCTCGCCACCTGCGGTGCCGGTGATATCGGCACCCACTTCCCGCCGTCCGACATGCGGTGGAAGGGTGCCGCATCACGCATCTTCGTCGAGGAGGCGGTACGGATCGTGCGCGAGCGTGGCGGGCGCATCGCCAATGCCGACATCACCCTGATCGCCGAAGCCCCGAAGGTCGGACCGCATCGCGAAGCGATGACGGCGACCCTTTCCCACATGCTCAAAATTTCGCCGGATCGAGTGTCGATCAAGGCAACCACCAATGAGCGGATGGGGTTTGTAGGCCGCGAAGAAGGAATCGCAGCCATCGCGACCGCCACGGTCGTCTATCCAGGGGAACTGCCGGAATGACAGAGATCGTTGAACGCACCCGCCTCCTGCTCGAAATCTGCAAGAAGCGCGGGATTCTCGTTGCCACAGCCGAATCCTGCACCGGCGGGATGATCGTGTCGCTGATGACCGACCTGCCTGGCTCGTCCTCTATGGTTGATCGCGGCTTCGTCACTTATTCGAACGAAGCCAAGATGGACATGCTGGGCGTCTCGTCGGCCACGCTGGAGAAGTATGGCGCGGTGTCGGAACAGACAGCGCTGGAAATGGCTGCGGGGGCGCTAGAGCGCTCGCGCGCGGGACTGACGCTGTCGGTGACCGGCATTGCCGGTCCGGATGGTGGCAGCGCGGAGAAGCCAGTCGGGCTTGTGTGGTTCGGCGTCGCGCTGAAGGGACAGGCTCCAAGGGCGGAGCATCGTATTTTTAAGAACCGCGGCCGCGACTATGTCCGGCATCAGGCGGCATATCACGCAATCGAGCTGGCGCTCGACGCGCTGAAGGAAGATGGGACCGCTTAGGCGCGGCCCCAGCTCATTTTAGTCGAGATCGACGTCGAGGATCGCCATCGAGAAATTGTAGGAGAGATCGCCGTCGTCATCGTCCTTGAACACGATGCCGAGAAACTCTTCGCCGATGTAAACCTCGCAGGAATCGTTCTTGCGCGGGCGTGCCTTCACCTGAAGCTGCGGGTTCTGGAACGTGCGCTTGAAATAGGCATCAAGCTTCTTGATCTCTTCGGGCTTCAAAACCTGTACTCCGATGACTTTGGCTTAGGCGGCGCTTCTGGCACGCTGAGCACAAGCATGTAAAGCCCGAGGGGCCTCTTTCAAGACAGGGTTGGGGATACGCCGCGTCAGCTTCTCGTGATGAGCTGGTCCATCGCCCGGGCCGGCTCGTCGCACCCCGTTTCGCCGACGATGCGGGCGGGAACGCCGGCTACCGTCTTGTTGTTCGGGATCGAGTTCAGCAGCACGGAACCGGCCGCAATCTTCGAGCAATGGCCCACTTCGATGTTGCCGAGAATCTTCGCTCCGGCTCCGATCAGCACGCCGTGGCGGATCTTCGGATGCCGGTCGCCAGCAGTCTTGCCGGTGCCGCCGAGCGTCACGCCGTGGAGGATCGACACATCATCCTCGATGACTGCCGTCTCGCCGACGACGATGCCGGTGGCATGGTCGATGAAGATGCCCTTGCCCATCCTGGCGGCTGGGTGGATGTCGGTCTGGAACACCGCCGAGGAGCGGCTCTGCAGGTAGAGCGCGAAATCCTTGCGGCCGCGGCTCCAGAGCCAGTGGGCGAGGCGATGCGTCTGGATCGCGTGGAAGCCCTTGAAGTACAGAACCGGCATCAGGAACCGGTCGCATGCGGGATCGCGGTCGTAATAGGCTTGGATGTCCACCCGCACGATGGAACCCCATTCGGGGTTCTCGGCGAACATCGCCTCATAGGTCTGGCGGATGAGGTCGGCCGGAAAATCGGAATGGTCGAGCCGTTCGGACACGCGATGAATGACCGCGGATTCGAGGCTGGTCTGGTTGAGTATTGTCGAGTAGAGAAAAGCCGCAAGTAACGGATCGCGGTCAACGGCTTCGCTCGCTTCGGCGCGTACCGCATCCCAGATCGGATCCATCGGCTTCACAGTCTCGGACCGGATTGCTCGGGTGCTGCTCATCGTGGCTTTCCTCGTCGATCGCCCTATTGCGGACGCAGGGCCAACCATAAACCCAACAGGCTGTCAACTAAACCTAATTCTTCTGAACGTCCGTTCAATGGAAACTGACATGCGCGTGATGGTGATATCGTGAAATCCGGGTTCTTGAATGTGGCGCGTGACAGCGCCGTCGTCACCATCACGATTAACCGGCCGGATCGCAAGAATGCGATGAACCAGGCGATGTGGCGGGAGATGGCGGATCTCTATACCCACCTCGCCCGCGACGAGGATGTTCGGGTGGTCGTATTGACCGGCAGTGGCAAAGATTTTTGCGCTGGCGCCGACATCAACGAGTTCGACACCGTGCGCAAGGATGCGGCGAGCGCGCGGGCCTATGAGGCAGAAAATTCCCGAACCTTTGCCGCCATTCGCAACTGCCCCCTGCCGACGATCGCCGCGATCCGCGGCATCTGCTTCGGCGGCGGTTTTGGTCTTGCGGCGTCCTGCGACATTCGCATTGCCGATACTTCGGCACTGTTCAGCGTTCCGGCCGCACGCCTTGGACTTGCCTACCCGGCGGATGCGATGGCCGATATCGTTAATTCGGTCGGGCCCCAGCTGGCAAAATACCTAGTCTACTCGGCGGCGCGCCTCGATGCGCAGAACGCGCTGTCAGCGGGGTTCCTGATGGAACTGGTACCAGAGGATCTCGATGCGCATGTGCAGCATCTCGCGGCCGAGATTGCGGCGAACGCACCGCTCACTATCCGCGCTACCAAGGCGTCGATCCGCGCCTGTCTGACGGGCAAAGAAGACGAGCTGGCGCAGGCGGTGGCGCTTGGTGACGCGACATTCGAGAGCGAAGACTATGCGGAAGGCCGCGCTGCGTTCCGCGAGAAGCGGCGGCCCGTATTTCGCGGCCGCTAAGCGGAGTGGAGTCCGCTCAGGCGGCCTCGTCCTCGCGCAGGAAATCGAGAACTGCGTTGCAGAACACGTCGTTCTTGTCGCCGGCGATCATGTGTCCTGCCCCGCTAATGTCGACATAGGTCGCAGCGGGTGCCAGCGAAACGAATTCTCGGGCATGCTCTTCCTGGACGAGCTCGGACTGCATTCCGCGCACGAGAAGCGTCGGCACGCGCAGCTCGGGCAGCCGCGCGGTCAGTTCTTCCATTGTCGCCGCAGCACCGGCATTGATGTTCGAAGGGCTGGTGATGAAGGCCGGATCCCAGTGCCAGCGATAACGGCCATCTTCGCAAAGGCGCAGGTTCTTGCGCAGGCCATCAAGCGAGCGCGGGCGCTTGCGATGCGGCATGTAGGCTGAAATCGCGTCCGCCGCTTCTTCGAGCGAGGCGAAGCCCTCGTCGAGACGTGCGCCCATGAAACCCTGCACTTTGCTCACGCCCTGCGGGTCCATGCGTGGCGTCACGTCCACCAGGATCAGCGAATGGATCAGCGGCCCTTGGCCGGTCTCCGCCAGAAGGGCGGACAGTCCGCCAAGCGAAGCGCCGACGGCTGATGGACGAGCATGAAATTTGTCGATGACCTGCTGGAAGATGGCGGCTGCGTCTGCGCCGTACGCTCTGAAGGTATAGTTACCGCTCGCCGCCCATTCGCTATCGCCGTGGCCACGGAGATCGACCGTAATCGCCCGCATGCCGGCTTCGGCGATGCGGCGCGCAGTGGCGTCCCAGGCGCGACGCGTCTGGCCGCCACCATGCAGGAGCACGACCGGATGGCCGCGTCCATCCCAGAGGTCCGCCTGCAGGCGGTTGCCTTCAGCGCCAGCAAATTCGAGCGAAACCGGCTTCATGTGATCGGATGTTCCTTGAGGAATTCGATCACCCGCGCCTTAAAGGTGCGGTCGCCGACTGCAAGCATGTGGTCCCTGCCCTCGATGTCGAATGCTTCACCGTTCGGCAGCAGTGCCGCGAGACGTTGGGCGGAACCGGCAATGTCGTCCTTGGTCCCGACGCCAACCAGCACCGGTGCGGTGATGGTCGTCATCTGCGCTTCCGAAACCAGTTCGCGCGAGGTAGCGATGCAGGCCGCAAGCGCCTGACGGTCGCTGCGGGTCTGATCGGCAAAGGTGCGGAACATTTTTCCGCGCGGATGGGAGATCGCCTCCGGATCGGGCGCAACCAGCGCATCAGCAATTGGATCCCAGTCGCCGACACCGTCGACCATACCGTAGCCGAGGCCACCAAGGATCAACGTCGCGATTTTTTCGGGATGCTCCAGCGCAAGGAATGCCGAAATGCGCGCGCCCATCGAGTAGCCGAAGACGTGAGCTTTCTCGATGCCGAGATGATCGAGGAGCGCGGCCGCGTCGGTCGCCATCTCGCTCGGCGTGTAGGCGGCGGGGTTGTAGCTCTTGGTCGAGCGGCCATGACCGCGGTTGTCGAGCGCGATGACGCGATAGCCGGCTTCGGTCAGGGTCTTCACCCAGCCAGGCGAGATCCAGTTGACGAGATAGCTGGACGCGAAGCCATGGATCAGGAGGACCGGTTCGCCTTCACCGCCATTCGCCGGCGACTGCTCAATGAACGCGATCTCGAAACCGTCGTTATGAAACGTCTGCATCAGAAACTGTCAGCCCCGTCTGGACCCGGTCAGAGCCAGACCGCCTAGTCCGCAACCACATCAATTCGCGGATGGCGCAAGCGCACGCCATCGACGATGCCCGCCTTCTGCGCTGTCCCGGCCTTCAGTTCAAGAACAAATCGGGTCGGAGCGTTCGGCGTGATGGATGCAGTCGAAAAGGGTTCGCCCGGAAGGACGGCGATCACCTTGCCGTCCTCACCGATGAAGACGAGATCAAGCGGCATCGGCGTGTTCTTCATCCAGAAGGCAACCCGACGGGTCTGTTGGAACTCGAACAGCATGCCGTGATCGTCCGGCATCTCGGTGCGGAACATCAGGCCGGCGGCGCGCTCGTGGTCCTCGTCGGCAACCTCGATAGTGAACGACTTTTCGCCGCTGGCGGTCTCAGCAACCAGAGGTGCCGGATCGATCTCCAGGATCATCGGATTGCCGGTCGCGGCAGGCGCCTGTGCGAGCACGGAAACAGGAGCCGCGGTCGCGACGAGGGAAATGGCCAGCAGGGCGGCGGTCCAAGATGGTCGATGCATATCAGGTTCCCCTGCCGACTGATGAATCAGTGAGCGATCGGCAAGGTACCTATGTCAGGGTGAATTTCGGCAGCCATAAGGCCTTTATCACCGTGGCCGTAGCGCACGAGCACCACCTGGCCGGGGCGCAGTTCGGTCAAGCCGTAGCGCCGGAGCGTCTCCATGTGGATGAAGATGTCTTCCGTGCCCTCGCCGCGCGTGAGGAAGCCAAAGCCCTTGGTGCGGTTGAACCACTTCACCAGCGCGCGCTCGAGCCCGCTTTCCGGTACCACGGTGACATGCGTGCGCTGCATCGGCTGCTCGGCCGGATGGACAGCGCAGGAGTTGTCCATCGATATGACCTTGAATGCCTGGAAGCCGCGTTCACCCTTGCGGATGAGACAGACGATACGGGCACCTTCCAGGGCGGTCTGGAAACCGTCCTTGCGGAGGCAAGTGACGTGCAGGAGAACGTCACCGATGGTTGCGTCATCGGGGACGATGAACCCGTAACCTTTGGCGACGTCGAACCACTTGATGTTACCAGAAACCTCGATGAGATCGACATCGCTGGTTTCGTCCGCAACATCGTTGCTGGTCGCGTATCGCCCCTCAAAAGAGGCCCTATCCCCCATACCGACGTACCTCTCGTTCGATCGGCCTACTGATTCTTAACGGAAGGATAACACTGGGGGTCGTCGCTATAGCAATAGCCGCTGCGTAATTTTCAACACATCGTGGCAGAAGTTCTGGCAGCAACCAGAGCGCGCGTACTATTGGCCGCCCTCGGGACGTTTAAAGCACAAGTTTCGCGCAAGTTTCGGCCTAACGCCGGGCGCGCTTCGCGTCGTCGATCAGCATGTTGGCGATCTGCATGCGCAGGGCCGCGCGCTCGCGGAATTCCTCTGGAACGCGGTCCGGATGGTAGCGCTTGGCGAACATGCGACGCGCGCGGTCGAGGTCTTCCGGCTTCTTCGCGGACGCAATGCCCAGTTCGCGGGCAATCGACTGCGGGTCGAGGAAGAACAAGTCCTCGAGTGCCGGCTGGAGATGCGGCGGCGTCTCCTCCTTGAGGGGTTCGCGAACCTTGCCAGCGTTGGAACCATATTCCTGCATCGCTCGCTCGGGGAACAGCGAGATGTTTTCCGCCTGCAGTCGCTCGATCTGCTCCAGCATGTCAATGCGGAGAGACGGCGCCGCAATCTTCTCACGTGGCTGCGGCTCCACGGCTTCGGATGCAGCGATCAGGTCATCCAGCAGCGATGCAAAATCGAGCTTCGCGTCCTCGGCCACAGGGGCCTCCCCAGTTTCGCGTTTTGATTTGACGCTAACGTCAAGTGGTTAAAAAGGTTCTGAATTATGCTCCATACTCACGGATCGTGCAGTTCCTTCAAGGCGTTCTCCCCAGTTATCGTAACCAGAATGTAAAAGGAGAAACGGATGCTTCGTTCCGCACTGGCCTGCCTTGCAGTCATGGGCTGCGCCACCTCCTCTCTGGCAGAGGAGGCTTATCTCGACGACCATTCCAATCCGGCTGCGCTGGTGCGCTCGCTCTACAACGCGATCAATCGCGGCGAGTATGCACGCGCGTTCAGCTATTTCGCCGAGCCGCCGGCAGCTGATCTTGAGAGCTATGCCGCCGGCTTCGCTGACACCCGCCACGTGCGGCTGAAGACCGGCGAGGTCTTCGAGGAAGGCGCGATGGGGAGCGCCTATTTCGAATTGCCGGTCGCCATCGAGGCGACGAAGGCCGACGGCACGCGCCAGACTTTCGCCGGCTGCTACTTTCTCAAGCGCGGTGGCGTCATTTCCGAGGAAACGTTCTCACCGCTCATCATCGAACGCGGCAAGCTACGGCCAAGCAAGCTGCCGCTGGATCGGGCGGTCCCTGCCGACTGCGAAGAGTGGACGTGACCTAGCGGCTCGCTGAAGCCATCCAGTTCAGCGTGTGGCGCCAGTCAACCATCCGGATTGGTGTGCCATGGCTTCCGGTCTCGAAGCGGACGAAGCGTGCGGGATAGTTCGGGTCCCTGGCGAGAATGCTGCGGAAGAAGGCTTCCTGCTTTTCCACCGGGAAGACCTTGTCCGCACCGCCATGCCCGAAATAGACCGGGACGCGGGCCTGGAACGCCGGGCTCCTGAGGAACGAATTGTCCCAATGGGAGCCAAGGAGGAGCAAGCCTCCGAGCTTCGGCACTACCCTCTTGTCGGCCGCCAACGCCCAGCAGATTCGGCCGCCCATCGAGCCGCACGCCACGAACACCTTTGCGCGCGGTGACGCCCCCGCATAGGTCGAGATGAGATGGCTGACCTGGCTCGCGCCCGCGGCTTCGAAGTTGGAGAAATCGACGGTGAGATAAAGCCCACCATTTCGGGCGGCGAGGTTCTTAATGCGGTTGAAGTTGCCGCCAAAGGTGAAGTCGTTCATCCCCTGCAGGCGGCTTCCACCCTGCCCGTGCACGTAGACGACGATGAATTTCGCACCTTCCCGTTCGCCGACGGCGACATGCGGGATACGGCCTACATCGGTCACGAGATTGAGATCCTGCTGGACCCGTCGTGGCGCGAGGTCGACGTAACGTGAATACACTCGCTTTTCTGGGATCTCGTCGCGCTGGTTGATGTCCCGCTCCGAGCGGTAGTCGACGGAGAGATAGGCGCCGCCGTCGCCCGTCTCCAACGCCTTCGGATAGGTGAAGAGGTCATCCTTGTAGGGTCCGAGCAGTTCCGCGCTGGCGGTTCTAACGGCGGCAGGCGCAAGCAGGATGGCGAGCAGCATGAGGATTGTGCTCGCCGCCGCTCTCATCCTTCGAGTACGCCTCCGGCGAGCGCCATCGCCTCCGGCGTATCGACATCGAGACTCGCGGCCTCGCCTATCTCAACCTCGATCACCGGCAAGTCGCTGCCTTCGACGAGGTGACGGGCGCCGGTGTCGCCTTCGAGCTTCGCGACAGCCGGGAACAGCGACCGCGGCAGGATGACCGGATTGCCGCGCTTGCCGGCGTGCGTTGCCGGGACAATCGACCTGCCACCGGCCTTCACGAATGCATCGACCAGCCGGTCGAGGTCTGTTGTCGAAACGCGCGGCATGTCGGCAAGGACGATCATCGCGCCGGCAATGTCAGGCGGCAGGGCGCCGATGCCCGCCTTGAGGGACGAAGCCAGGCCGGTGGTATAGTGGTCGTTGACGACAATGCGCACCGGTGCGTCTCCGAGCGCAACTGTTACGCGGTCCGCCTGATGCCCCGCAACCAGCACTAAGGTGCGAACCTTCGCCGCCGCAACGCAGTCCGCGATATGGCGGACGAGGGGAACGCCGTCGAACAGCGCAAGCAGCTTGTTGGGACCGCCCATGCGCTCGCCCTTGCCGGCTGCGAGGATTACGGCTGCAACCGACAGGCTGCGCGCCGGCTTCGGCTCGCGCGGCTGCGGCCGCGATTCGATCTCCATCAGGAGGCCCCCTACCCCCATTCCGGAGATCTCGCGATCACTGACGGGTAGGCCCGCCATCAGGCGGTCCAGGACCCAGTCGAAACCGTTCAACTTTGGGCTGCGGGCGCATCCCGGCGCCCCGATCACTGGCCTGCTCGCGATTTCGCCAAGGACGAGCAGATTGCCGGGATCGACCGGCATTCCCACGCGCTCGACGCGCCCTTCCCGGCGGATCGCTGCAGGAATGACGTCGTCGGCATCCGCCACCGCGGAGGCGCCGAAGATCAGCACCATGTCATGGCGGGCGGCCAGCGCCTTAGCTGCCTCCGCCACGGTAGGTGTCTCGTGGGAGACCCGGATTTCCTCCGCGAGGATGCTGCCTGAGCGCGCCAGACGATCGGCGGTACGCTCGGCAGTCCTGTCGAGGACGCTCTTCTTGATCGACGGCAGCACCGTCTGCACCAGCCCAACCCGTCTGGGCTGGAACGGATGCAGCTTTATCGGGAGATCGCGGGATGCAAGAGTGATTGCCTGGCGAACGAGCGGCTCTGCGACCGCAAACGGGATGATCTTGACCGTGGCCACCATCTGACCTGCCTCGACCGTCGAAAAGTCCGGCAAAGTCGCCAGCGTGATCGCCGGATCGATCCGGTTCAGTGCGTCGACGACGCCGCGATCCACCGTAAAGACGCCGCTGACAACGGCGTGAAGATTAACGCGTCCCGTCGAGGCGGGGCGCGCCTCGATGCCCTGGCTGACCAGTGCAGCCGCAATCAGCTCGGCGGCCTTGTTCTCATCGAGATCGTCTGGCGCCTTGGAGGCCACGACGACTTCGGTCATGCCTGCCGACTGCAGCTGCCGAACATCATCGGCCGAGAGGATGCGGCCCTTGCGCCAGGTCTGCGCCCCGACGGTGATCGAATGCGCCAGAATCGCGCCTTCTACTTCGCCGACCGGGACCGCTCCGAACTTCATTCGGCGAGCTCCATCTGAACGGGAGCGAGGCCACGCGTGCGCAGCGCCTTGATGATGTCGCCTAAGATGGCGACAGCGATCTCCGCTGGCGACGCTGCCGCAATGTCCAGACCGATGGGCGCATGGATGCGGCTAATCTGCGCGTCGTTGAGGCCAGCCTCACGCAAGCGTTCCACCCGCTTGGCGTGCGTCTTGCGGCTGCCGAGCGCGCCTACGTAGAAGCAGCCGGTTTCAAGCGCGGCCTGCAGCGGCAGGTCATCGACCTTCGGATCGTGCGTAACCGCCGCCACGGCGGCGAAGGTGTCGAGCGGCCGGCGCTTCAGGTAGTCCTCGGGCCACTCCGGATAAAGCGCGACATTCGGGAAGCGCTCTTCGCTCGCAAACGCAGTGCGCGGGTCAACGATCTCGACGTCGAAACCGGCGATCTTAGCCATCGGTGCCAGCGCCTGACTGATGTGGACCGCGCCAATCACGACGATGCGCGGCGGTGGCAGATGCGCGTTGAGGAACCACGATTGGTCGTTGACGTCGATGGTGCCGGATTTCCCGGTCCGGAACGCCGCTTCTACGGCATCGCGAAACTCGCTGGCGATTGGCTCGCCCTCGCGGATGAGCTGACTGCTGCCGTCAGCAAGATCGGTGAGCACGATCACGGCGCGACGACCACGGCGCTCCGCATTGATTGCCTTGAGAATGGATGCGTCCACGTCAGTTCAACCGCTCGACAAAAACACGGATACGTCCACCGCAGGACAGGCCAACCCGCCAGGCGGTTTCGTCGGCAACGCCGAATTCGAGCATGCGTGGCTGGCCACTGTCGATGACGTCGAGGGCCTCGGTGACCACAGCGCCTTCGACGCAGCCCCCTGAGACGGAGCCCAGAAAATTGCCTTCAGCGTCGATGACGAGCTGGCTGCCAACCGGCCGTGGTGCAGAGCCCCAGGTCTCGATCACAGTGGCGAGTGCGACAGAACGGCCTTCGCCCAGCCACTCCTCGGCAGCGTCCAACGGGTCCCGTGTCTCATCTTTCGCGGTATGCATGATGTTCCTCCCAGAACACTATGATCCGGCTCAGGCCGCCGTGCCAACCCCCATCCAGCGCCGTGGATGGACCGAGCGCGATTTCGTTGCTGACAGCGACGCCACCAGGCCGCCGAGCGACTTCAGCGAGTGGACCGGCCGGAACTCGTCGACATGCGGCAGCATGGCCCGAACGCCCTTCGCGCGCGGCTCAAAACCGTCGAAACGCAGCAGCGGGTTGAGCCAAATGAGGCGCCGGCACGACTTCGACAGCCGCTCGATTTCCGCGGAAAGCAGCTCGGTGTCGTCGCGCTCGAGTCCGTCGGTGATGAGGAGCACGACTGCCCCCTGCCCCAAGACGCGCCGCGACCAGCGCAGGTTGAACTCGCGCAGCGTCTCGCCGATCCGGGTGCCGCCGGACCAGTCCTTCACGGCCGCCGCGCAGTCGGTCAGCGCATCGTCCGGATCGCGATGGCGCATCTGGCGCGTCAGGTTGGTGAGCCGCGTGCCAAAGACGAAGGTATGGACGTGGCCGCGCTGCGCCTGCAGCGCGTGCAGGAAATGCAGGAATGTGCGGGTGTACTGGCTCATCGAGCCTGAAATGTCGGCAAGAACGACCAGCGGCGGATGCACCTTCCGCACCGACCTGAATTTCGGGAGGATCAGCTGGCCGCCGGTTCGCATCGAGGCGCGCATGGTAGCGCGCGGGTCGGTGCGGCTGCCGCGCGGATCAGCCCGCCATCGCCGCGTGCTGACAAAATCCTCGGGCAGCTGCAGCTTTGCGATAGCCTGCCGCGCCTCGGCGAGTTCGGCCGCGCTCATCTGCGCAAAATCCTTTTCGCGCAGCACCTCGCTGGTCGAGGTGGTGAAGCGGGCATCGACCTCGATCTCCGGGACTTCCTGAGCCGCCTGCTTCTGGCGATGGCCCTCGAACATGGCATCGCCCACGCGCGTCTCGGCAGCGCGGTTCTTGCGCGTCTCCTGACGCGGCGGCGCGACCGGCGAGAACATGGCGATCATCTTCTCGATCAGTTCGCGCGACTTCCAGAAGAGCTTGAATGCCTCGTCGAAGGTGGGGTGGTCCTCGCGCCGCTTCACAAGGACAGCGTGCAGCGTCCAGTAAAAGTCGTCTCGTGAGCCGATGCCAGCGGCGAGCACCGCGTCGAGCGCATCCTTGACCGAGGCAGGACCGACCCGCATGCCAGCCTTGCGAAGCGCGCGGGCAAAATAGACGATGTTGTCCGCGAGACGGCCGTGGGGATCCGCGCTCGCTGGAAGGGTTTCCTGCATGTCACTCGGCTGCAGCAAGCTCGGCCTTCACCTCGTCCAGAATCCGGCGCCCCTCGCCCTGGCTGATGCGGGCGATGTCGTCCTGGTACTTCAGCAGCACGCCGATCGTGTCTGAGACCGTCTCCGGATCGAGTGCCACCTTGTCGAGTTCGGTAAGCGCGCCGGCCCAGTCAATCGTTTCGGCGACGCCCGGCACCTTAAACAGGTCGATCTGGCGCAGCTTCTGGATGAAGCGCACGACCTCCGCGGAGAGCCGCGCATTGGCCTGCGGGACCTTGCGCTCGACGATCTGCAGCTCGCGCTCCGCATCCGGATAATCGACCCAGTGGTAGAGGCAACGGCGCTTGAGCGCGTCATGAATTTCGCGCGTGCGGTTGGTGGTTATGATGACCAGCGGCGGCTCTTCCGCCTTTATCGTCCCGAGTTCCGGGACCGTTACCTGCCAGTCGGACAGTATTTCGAGCAGGAACGCCTCAAAGGCCTCATCGGTTCGGTCGAGCTCGTCGATGAGAAGAACCGGTGCTTCTCCCGGCTTGCCGCTGAGAGCTTCCAGGATCGGCCGCCGGATCAGGTATTTTTCCGAGAAGACGTTGCGCTCCATGGCGGCGCGGTCAGTCTCGCCCGTCGCCTCGTCCATGCGGATCTCGATCATCTGCGCGGCGTAGTTCCACTCGTAGACCGCGGTCGAGACGTCGAGGCCTTCGTAACACTGCAGGCGGATCAGCCGGCGGTTGAGGGAGCTAGCGAGGACCTTCGCGATCTCGGTCTTTCCGACGCCGGCCTCGCCCTCGAGGAACAGCGGCCGCTGCATGCGCAGGCTGAGAAACAGCACGGTCGCAAGGGCACGATCGGCGACATAGTCGGCACCCGCCAGCAGCGCCATCGTTTCGTCAATTGAAGTCGGAAGCGACTGCGACTGGGAGCTGACCATCAAACCTTGATCCTTACAGCTTCTTGTATTCCCGATGATGGTAGATGAGCGGCTCGAGGCTATCGCCTATTCTGATGCCTGTCACCTTTCCGAACAGGATGCGATGGGTAGCAAAATCCTTGGTCTCGACAACGTGACAGTCAAAGCTCGCTTCTGTGCCAAGCAGAACCGGTGCTCCGGTCGAGATCGTTTCCCACTCGCCGAGCTTGAAGCGCTCTTCCTGTGGCAGACGGGTGAGGCCGGAGAAGGCATCGGCAATAGGCTGCTGGGCTGCGGAAAGGGTGTTCAGCGCAAAGACGCCATTGTTCGCGAAAAGGTCGTTGTCCGGCTTGGTGCGATTGAGGCAGACGAGGACAGTTGGGGGATCGTCGGACACTGAGCAGGCGGCAATTGCGGTGGTGCCGCGTCTTCCGAAGGGGCCGTCGGTCGTCACCACATGTACGGCCCCAGCAAAGCGGCTCATGGCCTCACGGTAAAGGCGCGGTTCAACAGCATTCTTCAAAAGCACGAGCGCGATCCGGATTGTTAGCTTTCGTCACGATATAGTGGCTGGTGCGATTGCCACCAAGCACGGATCGTCTAATCGGTTGCGAAGAATAGTGCCAGCCTTTACCACATCGCTCCAGGGGTGGAGTCCGCATCACGTGTCGCGTCCAGTCAGTCTTATCGCAGCGGCAGCTGCGCTGGTTTTCTCAGGTCAGGCAGCTCTTGCTGCCGATGCACCCATCGGCCTCATGGCGCCGCTGAGCGGCAACTTCGAAATTCTTGGCAAGCAGATGCAAGAGGGTGCGGCTGCGGCGGCGCAGGCCAAAGGCGTCGAACTCGCCATTGCCGATGACCGCTGCGATGCCGAGGGCGGCGCTTCTGCTGCGCGCGAACTGATTGCCAGGGATGTCGCTTTGGTCGTTGGTGGCCTTTGCTCCGAGGCGATGGATGCCGCACTTCCACTTCTCACCGAGGCAAGCATCCCCGTCATCAGCACCGGCGTGCGCGCTGACCGCTTCACAGACCTGCGCGAACGCGAAGGCTGGCTTTTCTGGCGCGTCGCACCGCGCGACGATGCGGAACGCTCTGCCGCAGCCGACATCCTAGTCCCACTCTGGCGCAATGACCTTTTTGCCATCGTCGACGACGGCACGATCTATGGCCGCGAGCTCGCCGAGACGTTGCGTCTTGCCGCCGAAGTCGCCGGCCTCAAGCCCGCCTTCGTCGATACCTTCCGGCCGCAATCGGAGAACCAGTTCGCGCTGATCGGAAGGCTGACGCGCGCTGGCGCCACAAACGTGTTCGTCGGCGGCGACCGCGACGACATTGGCATCATCGCCCGCGATGCGGCCGAAGCGAAGGCTGAGCTCACAATCGCCGGTGGCGAAATGCTCCGTGCTCCTTCAGGCATTCCGCTTCGGGCTGGCGTGCTGATGGTGGGCATGCCAGAAGGTTCCCCCGAGTTAGAAGGCTATGCATTTCCCGCCCATGCGGCCGTCGAAATCGCCGCCGCGGCGCTGACGCAAGCTGGCGACGACATGGCATCCATCCAGGAGCTTCTGTCCAGGAGCGAGTTCCAGACTGTGATGGGGCCCGTGAAGTTCGACGCGAAGGGAGACCTCAGCCGCAATCCCTACCGGCTGCACCGTTTCGACGGCGAAAAGTTCGTTATTGTCGAGGACCAGCGGTGACCCTTCGTCCCGGACCGCGCAATCTCATCACGGACGTGGCCGGCCTCCGCGTCGGCAACGCACAGGATCACCGGCTCAAGAGCGGCGTAACCGCGATCATCCCGGACAAGCCATCCGTGGCGGCGGTGCAGGTGCTTGGCGGCGCCCCCGGAACCCGCGAAACGGATGCGATGGAACCGCACAATTCCGTGCAGGAGTTCCATGGGCTGGTACTGTCGGGTGGCTCGGCATTTGGCCTCGATGCCGCATCTGGCGTGCAAGCAGCCCTTCGCGAGCAAGGCATCGGCTTCGACGTGTCAGGTCATCGCGTGCCGGTCGTGCCTGCGGCGATTCTGTTCGACCTCGCCAACGGCGGTGACAAGGCCTGGGGCCGGTTTCCGCCCTATCGGGAGCTCGGATACGAAGCGGCGAACGCCGCTAGCGTTGAGTTTGAACTGGGCACGGTCGGTGCAGGCACCGGCGCGTTGACCGCCGGCCTTAAGGGCGGCCTCGGTTCCGCGTCGACGGTGCTGCCGAATGGGATAACGGTTGGCGCACTCGTTGCCGCCAACCCTCTCGGGTCGGTCACCATGGGACGAAGCAGGCATTTCTGGGCGGCACCCTTTGAAGTTGGCGACGAGTTCGGCGGTCTTGGCCTGCCCTCGCCGCTGCCGGCCGACACTGCTGAAATCCGCTTCAAGTACCACGCGTTCAATGCCGCAACGACGATCGCGGTGATTGCGACTGATGCGGTGCTGACGAAGGCCGAGGCAAAACGGCTGGCGGTGGCGGCCCATGATGGCTTTACCCGTGCGATCTGGCCGGCGCACACGCCCGGGGACGGCGATCTTGTGTTCGGCATGGCAACCGGCACGAGCGGGATCGTGCCCGATCATCACGCATCGATGGACCTTGCCGCCGTCGCCGCCTCAACAATGGCGCGTGCGATCGCCCGCGCGGTCTATTTCGCCACTCCGGCCGAGGGCGACGTTTTCCCAAGCTGGACGGCGCAGTTCGGCTAGGACTTGCCCCGCACAGGCTCTGGCGGCATCCTGACGCTATGGAAAGGAGCCGACCATGAAGCTGCATCCCGGCCTGACCTCCCTCGCCCTCTCCTGCCTTTTCGCGATCCCGGCAATCGCCGGCGACGTCGCCGAGCTCAACATTCTTGGCTTCAGCGAGGACGGAAAACTCTTCGCCTTCGAGGAATTCGGGGTACAGGACGGCTCCGGATTTCCTTACGCCAACCGCTATTACATCGACGTCGAGACCGACAAGTTCGTGCCGGGTTCGCCCATCCGCGTGAGGCTTGATGATGAGGCGGCATCCGTCGAGCAGGCGCGTACTCAGGCACACGAGAAAGGTGAGACCATCATCGCCGAAGCTGAGCTTGCCGCGAACCGCGGCACCCTCGTCGGCTTCAATCCGCCGACTGAGCTTTCCGCCGATCCGCACCGGATCACCGTCAATCCTCGTCCTGTCTTCCCGCCAATAGGCGTTCCGCTGGAATTCCGCATCGAGGAAATCAACGTCCCGCAACCGGACCTTTGCCGGGAGCTTGCTGAAGCAAAAGGTTACCGCCTCACCCGCGTCAGCCTGACGCCCGGCCAGGAAACCGCGCTTCTGCACCAGGACGTGACCATCCCGACGAGCCGCGGTTGTGCGCTGGGCTATCAGTTTGGGGCGGTGCAGACCTTCTTCCCGGAATCCGGCCCGCCCGTCTACGCAGTTCTGATCGCAGTACGCTCGTTCGGTTTCGAAGGTCCCGACTTCAGGTGGATCGCGGTTCCGGGGCGATTCTAATCCACAAGCGGCAGGATCGCGTTGAGGATTTGGACCGCGTCTGCTAGGGAGCGCGCATTCTTCCCGGAACAATCAGGACGAGCCTCATGATCCCGCGCTATTCGCGACCCGAAATGGTTTCCATCTGGTCGCAGGAGACGAAATTCCGGATTTGGTTCGAGATCGAGGCGCATGCCTGCGATGCACTGGCCGAACTCGGAGTGATCCCGAAGGAAGCTGCGAAGACGATCTGGGAGCGCGGCGGCAGTGCCACGTTCGACGTCGCCCGCATCGACGAGATCGAACGCGAGACGAAGCACGACGTCATCGCCTTCCTGACCCACCTTGCCGAATTCGTCGGGCCGGACTCCCGCTTCATCCATCAGGGCATGACCTCGTCGGACGTTCTCGACACCTGCCTTTCGGTGCAGCTGACCCGCGCCTCCGACATCCTGCTTGCCGACCTCGACGCCCTGCTCGCCGCGCTCAAGAAGCGCGCCTTCGAGCACAAGGACACCGTCACCATCGGCCGCAGCCACGGGATCCACGCCGAGCCGACCACCTTCGGCGTCAAGCTGGCCCTCGCCTACGCAGAGTTCGAGCGCTGCCGCGAACGCCTCGTCCATGCACGTGAGGAAATCGCCACCTGCGCGATTTCTGGCGCCGTTGGCACCTTCGCCAACATCGACCCGCGCGTCGAAGAGCATGTCGCCGCCAAGCTCGGCCTGAAGCCGGAGCCGGTGTCGACGCAGGTCATCCCGCGCGACCGCCACGCCATGTTCTTCGCGACGCTTGGCGTCATCGCCTCCTCAGTTGAGCGCCTCGCCACGGAAATCCGCCACCTGCAGCGCACCGAAGTGCTCGAGGCGGAAGAGTATTTCTCGCCGGGCCAGAAGGGCTCGTCGGCAATGCCGCACAAGCGCAACCCGGTCCTGACCGAGAACCTGACCGGTCTTGCCCGCCTCGTTCGCGGCATGGTCACCCCGGCGCTTGAGAACGTGGCACTCTGGCACGAGCGCGACATTTCGCACTCGTCGGTCGAGCGCATGATCGGCCCGGATGCCACCGTCACGCTGGACTTCGCGCTTGCGCGTCTCACCGGCGTCATCGAGAAGCTGGTGGTCTACCCGCAGAACATGCTCGCCAACATGAACAAGTTCCGCGGTCTGATCCACTCGCAGCGCGTCCTGCTGGCGCTCACCCAGGCTGGTGTCTCACGCGAGGATGCGTACCGCCTCGTGCAGCGTAATGCGATGAAGGTCTGGGAGCAGGGCAAGGATTTCCTTGAGGAACTGCTTGCCGATGCCGACGTGCGTGCGGCCCTTTCGGAAGAGACAATCCGTGAGAAATTCGACCTTGGCTACCACACCAAGCACGTCGACACGATTTTCAAGCGGGTGTTCGGAGAGGCGTGATCTTCACGCTTTAACCGGAACAACTCGAATTTCGGTACCCCAGGGGTCGCTGGCGACATGTTCGTCCGCGGCCCCTTTTGACAGGAGTTCCACGAAGCTCAGGCCGGTCCGGTCCTTTTCGCGCGTGCCAGCCCCGCGGCCCTGCCACGTATTGGCGCCGATGTGGTGGTGATAGCCGCCCGAAGACAGGAACACCGCCTGCCCGCCATAGTGCAGCATCGTGTCGAAGCCCTGCGCCTGTCGCCACCATTCTTCGGCAGTCATCACATCGCCTACGCGCAGGTGGACGTGCCCCACAACGGTGCCCACGGGAGCGTCCGTCCAGTCCGAGTCGTTCGTTGACAGTGTGTCGAGCAGCGCCTGAATGTTGAGCGGATCGGTACCCATGTGGACGCTCGGGCCATTGAAGGTCCAGGCTTCCCGCGGGCGGTCCGTGTAGATCTCGATGCCGTTGCCTTCCGGGTCGGTCAGGTAGATCGCCTCGCTGACATCATGGTCGGCGGCGCCATCGACACGGATGCGCTGTTCGATCGCGAAGTTGATCCAGCGCGCAAGGTCGGTGCGGTGGGGCAGCAGAAATGCCGTGTGAAAGAGTCCGGCTGATCGTGGATCATCCTGCTTCAGTGAGGTCGAGCCTTCGATCTCCAGGAGGGGCCGCTCCTCCGTGCCAAGCAGCACCCTCCCGCGCTCGCGACTCAGGACCTTCAGGCCGAGAATGGAGACGTAGTAGTCGGCGAGGCGCTGCGCATTGCGTGCCTTGAGGCCGACGCGGCCAATGCTGACCGGCGTGGTTGCGGCGAAGGGGAGCTGTTCCATGCGAATCTCCGTCGGGGAGGCGAACTTTGTCGGCGAAAAATGGTCAGCATGTGTCCGCGCACAAGCCCGTTCCGAATGAAAGCTTGTTCACCGGAGCAAAGAGGTTGCATCGCCTGCCCCGCCTCGCTACATCGCGCCCCATGAAGGTCAAAGACGCAGACATCCTCATCATCCCCGGCTATACCAATTCCGGTCCGGACCATTGGCAGACACGCTGGGAAAATAAGCTCTCGACTGCCCGTCGTGTCGAGCAGGCCGAATGGTCTAAGCCAGTTCGCGAGGACTGGGTGGCGAATGTCGTGCAGGCGATCGAGGAAGCGGTAAGACCCGTGGTGCTGGTCGCCCACTCGCTTGGTATCCCGACGGCCATTCATGCCGCTCGGGTGGCAACGAAGCCGGTCGCAGGCGCGTTTTTCGTCGCTCCGCCTGACGTCTCGAATCCGGCGATTCGGCCAAAACACCTGATGACCTTCGGCCCCTACCCGCGCGATCCGCTGCCGTTTCCGTCGATGACGGTGGCAAGCCGCAACGACCCCTTCTGTGCCTTCGAGGTTGCCGAGGACATTGCCGGTGCGTGGGGATCGAAATTCATCGATGCGGGCGAATCCGGCCACATCAACGCGGAATCCGGACATGGCCCATGGCCGGAAGGTTCAATGACCTTCGCGGCCTTCCTGTCGAAGCTCTAAGCTCGAAAATTATTCAGGCGATCGTCTTGCGGGCTGCTTCCAGCAGGGAAGCGGCCCCGAGCGACATGTAGCGCTGCTCGTTGCCGAGCGCGAGGAAGCGGTAGCCGAAGGAAACGTAGCGCCCGGTCAGCGCCGGATCGACGATATAGATCGCTGCATGCTTGCCGGCTGCTCGGGTACGGCGGCCGATATCGGCAATCGCGTTCATCATGTCATCGAGGCCGGGATTGACCGTCCCGCCATTGGTCCAGGCGATCGAGAAATCCGAAGGGCCGACAAAGATGCCGTCGATGCCCGGGACCGCCAGGATGTCATCGAGGATCGCGAGTGCCTCGCGGGTCTCCACCATGGCGAAGGCGAGCGTGTCGTTGTTGGCGGAAGCCAGCCACTCGCCGCCATTGTTGCGGCCGCGGCGCGCCATGGCAAAGCTCGCGCCCCAGGAGCGCTGGCCCACCGGCGGGTACTTCATAGCGGCTGCGAAAGCGCGCGCGTCGTCGATAGAGTTGATCATCGGTGCGATGACCGCGTCGGCGCCGAAATCCAGCGCGCGGCTCGCCATCTCAAAGCGTCCGACCGGCACGCGCACGACCACCGGCTTTCCAGCCGCGATGACCGGCGCGATGCCGCGCAGGACGCTGTCCTCGTGGTGGCCGCCATGCTGCATGTCGAGCGTCACGGCGTCGACTGGCGTCGCCGCGAGCGCGTCGATCGTCAAGGCATCGGGAATACCCGACCAGGCCGTGAAAACGGTCTCGTCGGCATTCAGGCGGTCCGCGAGGCTCTTCACGTTATGCGTTCCGGACGGACTCGATGGCCTGGGCCATCAGCTCTTCCATCGTGCGACGGATCTGGTGATCCGACTGCTCGACGCCGGCCGCATCGAAGTCGGCGCGGATCTTGCGGAAGACGTCATCGTCACCAATTTCCTGGAAATCGGCCATGATCACTTCCTTGGCGTACGCCTCGGCCGCCTCGCCGGTCTTGCCCAGCTTCTCTGCCGCCCAGAGCCCGAGGAGCTTGTTGCGGCGAGCGACTGCCTTGAACTTCAGTTCCTCGTCATGGGCGAACTTCTTCTCGAAGGCGTCCTTGCGTTCATCCATGCTTGCCATGCCCGTATCCTCTTTCACCGGCAAACCGCGCCGGCAGCAAATCTGTAGAGCCGTCCACAAACCAAATGCCCGGCATCTGGTCAATATCCGGCTTGCATCGCTCCAGCCGTTGTCCCATGTGAAGACAGCAAGAGGAAGGCGACAATCTGCGCTCATGGTTATTGAATCTCCCTGCATCCTCGTCTGCGTGATCGACCAGAAGACAGGCTTATGCTTCGGATGCGGGCGCACGTCGGCCGAAATTGCCGATTGGATCACCATGACGCCAGAGCGGCGGGCTTCCGTCATGGCCGAACTGCCGGAACGGCTGAGCGGGATCGAGCGCAAACCGCGCCGTGAGACCCGGCGTGCCAGGATGGCACGCGAGCGCGGCGGAGCGTCGTAATGCCGCGCCTCCTCTGGATCGTCCTTGCTGTCATGGCGGTCGGGGTCGTGGTGCTGGTTGCCCGGCATGATGCCGGGACGATTCTCGGCATCGAGAACGAATCCTTCGGCCGCCTGCTGGCCCTTGGAGTGCTGGCAGCCGTCGTTGGCGCCAGCAACCTGCGCGCCGGCCTCGGGCTCGGCTATTTTGCCCGATCTCTGGTCCTGTGGCTGCTGATCATCGTCACGCTCGTCGGCGGCTACCAGTTCCGCTACGAGCTGCAGGATGCGGCAAGCCGCATCACAGCTGGCCTGATCCCCGGCAGCCCCTTGTCGATGACGGACGCAGACGGCCGTGTGTCGGTCATGCTCGAGCGCCTGCGCAACGGCCATTTCGAGGTGCGGGCGCAGATTGATGGGGCTCCGGTGACCGCCATGGTTGACACCGGTGCGACCTCGACGGTCCTCACCTTTCAGGATGCGGAGCGTGCGGGCTTCGAGCCCGGAACGCTCAGCTTCAACATTCCCGTCATGACCGCCAACGGCGCAGCGAGTGCCGCAAGGGCCGTCGCTGACGAGATCCGTGTCGGCAACATCGTGCGCCGCCGCGTGCCGATCCTTGTCGCGGAGGCCGGGCGCCTCGACCGCAGCCTCCTCGGTATGAACTTCATTGGCTCGCTGTCAGGTTTCGACATGCGCGGCGACAGGCTGATCCTGCGCGACTAGGCGGCCGGAACTTCGACCTCATCAAAGCGGACCTGTGCCAACGCTTCGCGAAGAAGCTCCGGCTTTGCATCAGCGCGGGTTGCGTCTGCCGACAGCATCTGCCGCCAGCGGCGCGCGCCTGGCAGGCCATGGAACAGACCAACCATGTGCCGCGTGATGTGAACCAGCCGTCCGCCGCGCTGGGTGTGCTCGGCAGCGTAGCGGATCATTTCGTCGATTATTTCGTTCCAGTTCGGGTCGCGCTGAGGCTGGCCGTAGAGCGCGCCGTCGACCTGCGCGAGCAGGCCCGGGTTCTGGTAAGCGGCGCGGCCGAACATCACGCCATTCACGCCTGCCGCAAAATGACCCCGCGCCTCTTCGAGTGTGACTATGCCGCCGTTGATCCCTACGAAAACATCTTCAAGCCGCGC
This sequence comes from Aminobacter sp. J41, assembly GCF_000526635.1. Lineage (GTDB taxonomy): Bacteria > Pseudomonadota > Alphaproteobacteria > Rhizobiales > Rhizobiaceae > Aerobium. Next base: position 67,497 of record NZ_JAGL01000003.1, on the reverse strand, counting down.
TTTAAGTCGATAAACCCGCGCATAATCAAGCGGAGGTATCTCCCTGTTTTCTTTTGGCGAAAGACCCTGAAGCCATGCCTTGCGCGCATGCACCCACAGAGCATCTGCACCCGCTTGCAAAACCGCGTTCGCAAGCTCGTCCAGCGCCGGTTGCGGATCCTGTTCATCCACGCCGATACGGCACTTCACAGTGACAGGGATACGGGCCGCAGCCTTCATGGCCGCAATGCATTCGGCGACAAGCTGCGGCGTTTTCATCAGGCAGGCGCCGAACGTGCCCGACTGAACGCGATCAGAAGGGCAGCCTACGTTGAGGTTGATCTCGTCGTAGCCGAACTCCTCGCCGATCCGCGCGGCCTCAGCCAGCTTCTGCGGATTGGAGCCGCCCAGCTGCAGCGCGACCGGATGCTCGGCATCGTCGAAACCCAGCAGCCGATCGCGGCCGCCATGGATGATCGCATCTGCCACGATCATTTCCGTGTAGAGCAGTGCCCGGCGCGTGAGCTGCCGGTGGAAGAACCGGCAGTGCCGATCGGTCCAGTCGATCATCGGCGCCACGGCAAATCTGTGGTTCGGATAGCTTCTCATCTCGGCAAATGTAGCCAGGCGGAACGGGTTGCGCGAGCCATACAGGCGAATTCGGGCAAAGTCACGCCGCGCGCCACCACGCGCTGCCGCCGTCGAGCTTGACGATGCCTGCCTGATCCGTCTTCGTCAGAAGTTGGGACACCGGCTCGCCTTTCACCTTCAGCTTGGCAGCGATTTCATCAAGAGGCGCCAGGACAAAGGCCCGTTGCGTCATGCGTGGATGCGGGACGTGCAGGCCGTCTTCATCAATCTCGTCATCGCCGAACAGAAGGATGTCGATGTCGATCGAGCGCGGTCCCCAGCGTTCCTTGCGCACGCGCTTGAGGGCGAGTTCACTGCTGAGGCAGAGATCCAGAAGCTCGCGTGCCGACAGATAGGTATCTACCGCGGCCACGGCATTGATGAAATCCGGCTGATCGGTCACGCCCCATGGCGGTGTTCGGTAGAGCGACGAAACGGCAGCCACGCGAACGGCAGGATGCGTGTCGAGCGCCTGCAAAGCTGCCGCCATCGATGCAACGGGATCGCCAATGTTGCCGCCAAGGCCAAGATAGGCGAGCGTGCTACTGTGGCCAGGCAACCGTGACCTCCACGTGGTCGAGTACGCCCGGCACCGGCGCGTTGGGCTTGCGGACTGTGATTTCAGCACGCACGATCTGCGGGAACTTGCGGCAAAGCGCCTGCGCGATATCCAGCGCCAGAGACTCGATCAGGAAGCGGCGGCGACCCGTCACGATCTTCTCGATCTCGATGAAAGCTACGCCGTAATCGACTGTAGAATTTATGGAATCTGATTCAAGCGGGGTGTCCGGCTTCACCTGCAGCTCTGCGTCGACATAGAAGCGTTGGCCGAGGCGCTCCTCCTCGTCAAGCACACCGTGCCTGGCGAAAAAGGCGCAGTTTTTCATCCGTATCACATACATTGGCTATTCCTTCTGCGCCTTCATTTGCGCGGTCAATCCACGCCGGATCATTTCGTCCGCGAACAGCAAGGCATCCCTGCTCATGGCGACGTTGTGCACCCGGAAGATGGCACCACCTTGCAGACGGGTGATAACGCTCGTTGCAGCGGTGCCTGCGTCCCGGTCAGCCGGCTCCCTCCCCGTCACGGTTCCGATGAAGCGCTTACGCGATGTTCCGATCAGCAGCGGGCATCCGAGCGCAGAAATCTCGCCCAGACGCGACATCAGGTCGAGATTTTCCTCGGCCGTTTCCTTGGCGAAGCCGAAGCCGGGATCGAGGATGATGCGTTGCGGATCGACGCCGGCTTGCGCTGCGACCTCAAGCGAACGCCGCAGGAAAGCAATCTGGTCATCGATGACATCAGCCAGCTTCTCGCGCTCGCGCCCCGTATGCATCACGACGAGACCGGCACCGGCATCGGCCGCGACCCTCGCAATGCCTGGCTCCCGTTGCAGCCCCCAGACGTCATTGACGATATGCGCCCCGGCCTCGATCGCCTTGCGGGCGGTATCCTCCCGGTAGGTGTCAACGGAGATGAGAACATCGTCCCTGCCCGCCAGCGCCTCGATGAGCGGCAGTACGCGGCGCTGCTCCTCGGCCGCATCGACTGGAGCCGCCCCCGGACGCGTCGACTCGCCACCGATGTCGATGATGTCGGCGCCCTCGGCGATCATCGCCTCGGCCTGTGCGATCGCCGCCTCCACCTCGACATAGCTGCCGCCGTCCGAAAAACTGTCGGGCGTGACGTTGAGGACGCCCATGATCCGCGCAACCGGGCCAAGTTCGAGGCTTCGGCCATGCGCTAGGGGCCATTGATAGGGTGCAAACATGCGTTGCTCCGGCTGTATACAGTTTGTCTTACCCATGCTGCCGGTCCGTGACAACGAATTTCCAGACGGTCGAGCCGAGAGGTAGTGCTACGGCAAATATCCGATTGCCAGAGCAGTGCAACTGACCCAGATTGGCCAAAGCGCTTTGTACCCGGGATTGAGGTGTTGTCTTAATGCGTTGGGCGGCTACCCTTGGCTTTTTCATGGCTGCAGCGACGTCCTGGGCGCCAGCCGCGAACGCCGCCACCGTATCAAAGGCCTACCACTATTTTTCCGTCGGCGGTGCGACACTGGCAGAGATCGAGCGGGACCTTGCCCGCCGCGGGCCAAAGCTGAACAAATCCGGAGCGACGCATCCGGGCGCCACCAGCCTCGAGTTCAAGTCCCGCGTCACCTACGGCGAAAGGAACGGCCGCTGCGGCGTCATCGACGCTTCGGTGACGGTAAAGGCCGAGATTATGCTGCCGCGCTGGACCCGCAACCGTCGTGCCGATGCGGATACTCGCCTGATCTGGGACACGCTCGCGGCCGACATCAAGCGGCACGAGGAGTTCCACGTGGTCATTGCCAAGAACCACGCACGTGAGCTGGAACAGGCCCTGAAGGGCATCGTGGGTCTGCGCGGTTGCCAACTCGCGCAGGAAGAGGTTCAGCGGCGCACCGCCGAACTTCTCGCACGGCATGATCGTGAACAGGAGCGTTTCGACCGGGTCGAAAGCATCAACTTTTCCGACCGGTTGGCGCGGCTCATCCAGTACCGCGCCGAACGCATGAAGAGCGGATCCGGGGGTTAGCCCTGACGCTCCGGAATGCGAACGACCAGGCCGTCGAGCTCGTCGCGAACCTTAATCTGGCACGACAAGCGCGAGGTCGGGCCAACTTCCCAGGCAAAGTCGAGCATGTCCTCTTCCATCGCCTCAGGCGCACCGACGACATCGGCCCACGCCTCATCCACATAGACGTGGCAGGTCGCGCATGCGCAGGCGCCGCCGCACTCGGCCTCAATGCCGGGAACGGAGTTGCGGATGGCATTTTCCATGACGGTCGAACCGTTTGCGGCTTCGACCTCGAAGCGCGTGCCGTCATGGGTGATGTAGGTGATCTTGGTCATCGACAGATTTGCCTTGGGGAATGGATAGTTGCACCGCAGTTCGCGCTGTATACAGACGGCGAATGAAGTGAGTCAACGACCGGTCAGCGATCAGAAACCGCGATCTCGGCCTGCGTGAAAGCTCGGACCTCATCTATCAGGGAGATCAGCCGCTCGACAAGCGCGGGGTCGTCAGGGCTGCGTTCAACATTTGCGGCGCATTCGGAAACCGCAAAGGCGCCGATGCCTGCGGCCGCACCACGCAGGGTATGGGCTATACGCCCCCTGCTCTCGCCATGCTCAACGGCCAGCGCCGCACGTGTCGAGGTGAGTTGGTCCAGGAACATGCCCAGCACTTCGCGACGCAGATCGGGATCGCCCATCGTCTGCCGCGCGAGATGCTCAAGGTCGATGGGCGGAAGGGCGTTTTCCGACGCTTCCGGCTTTAGCTGTGGATTTACCGCGTTTGTAAACTCGATTGCCATTCGAAGGGCCGATACTGCTCGTTGGATGGTGCAGTGATGCACCTTGATTGGAAGGCCCAACCGGCCTCCTACCCACCCGTTAACGAACTTAGAAAATTTTTCAAAGGTTTCCGCCCGTTAACCTTATGTTTAAAGTTTTACACATGGGCGCAAATCCGAGTTCCCTTCGTCCGGTTGTGCCAGTACGATACGCATTGGCCCGGAAAGGGTCAGGCGTGCGGGCACGAGGCGCCGAAAGGCGGCCCGCCCTTTAGAGTACAGGGTATCAGCGGCATGGCGCGTAAAGCAGTTAACACCAGCGGCCTCGACAATGAGGTCGCTAAGGAACTGGAAGACGCACTCGACATCGATCTGTTCGTCGATGACGAGCCGGGGTTGGATATGGCCAGCTCGATAGCGGATTTCGAGGCGCAGATCGCCAGGGCCGCGGCAGACCTTGCGCGCGACTCGCGCGCAGCGACAGTGTCCGAGGCAAAGGCGGAAAAGCCGGTTGCTGAAAAGCCAGCTGCAAAGGCAGCGGCTCCGGCAGCCAAGGCGCCCGTTGCTGAAAAACCGCAGCCGAAGCCCGGCGAAAAGCGCGATCTGAATGACCTGAAGCCGGTCGACGTGGCTCCGAGCCAGCCGGCGCCGGCACAGATGTCGCCCGCCAACGACGACCGCCAGAAGGATTATCGCGCGCTGCAGCAGATGGTTCGCCGCTCCGGCTCGCGCGCCATCTACTGGGGGGTCACCCTGCTCTCACTTGCCTGGATCGCCGGCGCGATGATCATGGGCAGCATGCTCTTCCAGCCGCCGTTGTGGGAAGTGCGCTCGGTTTCACAGCTGATCGCCTCGCCAGGTCTAATCGGCCTGATCGTCGCCATCGTCGTGCCTGTCATCCTGTTCTGGGGCTTCGGCGTGATGATGCGCCGCGCGCAGGAAATGCGCGCCGCGGCGCAGTCCATGACTGAAGTTGCCATCCGCCTCGCCGAGCCGGAACAGCTTGCAACAGACCGCGTCATGATGGTCGGTCAGGCTGTGCGCCGCGAGGTGCAGGCAATGGGCGAAGGTATCGAACGGACCCTTGCCCGTGCCGTTGAACTCGAGACGCTGGTGCACACCGAGGTCAATGAACTCGAGCGCGCCTATTCTGACAATGAGAGCCGCATCCGTGCGTTGATCGACGGCCTTGGCAGCGAGCGTGAAGCCGTTGTCATGCACGCTGAGCGCGTCCGTGCCTCGATTTCGGGCGCACATGAAGCGTTGAAGGAAGAACTCGCTTCCGCCAGCGATGTCATCGCCCAGAACATTCATGGTGTTTCCAGCCGCCTGTCCTCGACGATTACGGAGTCAGGCGCGCAGCTCGTTGACCGCATCAATGAAAGCGGCATGAGCCTCTACAGTTCGCTCGATGAGCGTCTCGACGCCATTGCCGACCGTATCACCACGTCAGGCGAAGGCTTTGCGAGCCTGCTCGACACGCGCATCGCCCGTCTGACGCAGAGCGCCGACGAAGCCACCCGCACTCTGTCGCAGATGCTCGACGAGCGCACCTCGGGCATGGTGTCCCTCCTTGGCGGAGCCACAACCACGCTGAACACCGAGCTAACCGCCCGCCTCGAAGGCATCGAGGCGACGCTGCGCGAGCGCGGCCAGGCCCTCATCCACGAGTTCCAAACCCGTGCCGAAGCCCTCGACGTTGGTGCCCAGAAGCTCAACGCGGCTCTTGAGGCCCGAGCACGCCAGATCAATGAGACGCTGGTCGATCGTTCCCGGGAGATCGCCCAGACCTTCACCGACGGCAAGCAGGCCATCACCAGCGTCATTGAGGAAAGCAAGGCGCGCATCGGCTCCGAGATGGCGGAGCTGGTCATGTCCACCTCGACCATGCTCGAGGCGCGCGCAGCTGACTTCGCGCAGCAGCTTGGCCAGGGCCGCGACCTGATCGCACAGGCGCTCGAAGCCGACCTCGCCAAGGTGGCAGAGGCACGCAAGAGTGTCGACACCGCTATGTCCAGTCATGTCGAGCGCCTCGCGCAGGGCCGCCAGCTCCTTGCCAACATCCTCGAAGAAGACCTGCAAAAGGTCGCCTCTACCCACGAGCGCATCGAGGCTGCCGTCCGTGAGAACGTCGAAAAATTCGCGCAGAGCCGCGAGGTCATGACCCGCGCGCTGGAGGAAGATCTCCAGAAGCTCGCCGAGGCCCGCGCCCAGGTCGATGCGGCCGTGACCGGTCACGTCGAGCGCTTTGCCGAGGGCCGCGAGCAGATCGCAGCGGTTCTCGAGAACGACCTGCAGCGTGTCCGTCAGGCTCGCGACGAGCTCGACGGTGCCGTCGCGCAGCATCTTGCGACCCTCGTCGAGCGCCAGAAGGACCTCACGACCGCCCTCTCCGTCGACATCGCTCGCGTTGAGGAAGCGTTCGATCGCCAGACCAGCGTCCTCGGCAACCGCACGTCGGAACTGCAGGACGTGCTGTCCAGCAGCGTCGAGCAGATCAAGGACGCGCTCGGCAGTGAGGTCGCAGGCATCGACAATGTCCTCAAGGGCAATGCCGAGATCATCGAGCAGCGCGCGCTGGCAATCCAGGCCAAACTTGCCAGCGGCGCGGAGTCCCTGCGCAGCACGATCGACGAGGACCTCGCCAAGATCGAAGAGGCGCTTGCCAACCAGCATCAGGTCATCGAGTCGCGTACCCGCACCATCGAGAGCGCGCTGCATGCCGGTGCCGACACCATCCGCAATACCCTTGGCGAAGACCTCGCCAAGATCGAAGACGTTTTTGCCCGCCAGAGCGGCGTGATCGAGCAGCGCACCCGCGCGCTGCACGAGACGCTTGCCTCCGACGTCGGCCGCATCGAGCATGTGTTCGACCGTCAGTCAGAAGTCATCGAGGCGCGCACCAGTGCCCTCGCCGACAGGCTGCGTGAAGGTGCTGAGACTGTGCAGGCGGTTCTCGCAAACGACGTCAACCGTCTGGAGAACGCCTTCATCCAGCACTCCAGCCTCATTGAGGAGCGTTCCGGCGAACTGGCACACAGCATCGCTTCCGGCGCTGCGGTCGTCCGCAACGCCATCGGCGAGGACATCCAGCAGATCGAGCGCGTGTTTGCCGAACAGGCCGGCGTTATCGAGGCACGCACNGTCCGTGACGCGCTGGGCCAGGACGTCGAGAAGATTGAGAGCCTGTTCGACCGTCAGGCCGGCGTTATCGAGGCACGCACCAGTGCGCTCGCTGACACGCTCGTCTCCGGCGCTGCGGAGGTCCGCAATGCGCTGGGCCAGGACGTCGAGAAAATCGAAAGCCTGTTCGACCGTCAGGCCGGCGTCATCGAGGAGCGCACCGCAGCGCTCGCCGATGCCCTGCACTCAGGCGTCAGCCAGGTCCGCAACGCGGTCGGCGAGGACATCCAGCAGATCGAAGGCGTGTTCGCACAGCAGACCGGCATCATCGAAGAGCGCACCCGCACGATGGAAACGGCGCTGCGCATCGGTGTCGACAATGTGAAGAACGCGCTCGAGAACAGCGCGGTCGTCGTTGCCGGCTCGCTGCGTGACAAGGTGCTCGAAGCCACCGCCGAGATCGGCGAACAGGCGAACCGCGCGCTGGCCGATGCGGATGCACGCATCGCGGCTCGTACCGCCGAGACTGCAGAAGCCTTCAGCGCCCGCGTCGGCGAGTTCGAGCAGGTCTTCTCCGCTGCGGAGCGCCGCATGGCCGAGAAGACCCTCGAAGCTGCCGAGCAGATGAAGACCCAGGCCGACCAGGCCGCCGGAATCTTCGCGATCCGCGCCGCCGAAATCCGCGCCGCCTACGATGATGCTGATAAGCGTCTCGCCGAGCGGATCTCCCTCTCCGGTGCTGAGATCGGCGGCCAGGTCGATGAGATCGCCCGGGCCTTTGCTGCCCGCGCCGGCGAAATCAAGCTGGTATTCGACCAGGCCGACCGCCAGATCGGCGAACGCGTCATCCAGAGCGCAGAGGCGTTCGCGGAGCGTGCCACGCAGATCAAGACCATCTTCGACGCCACCGACAGCCAGCTCGGCACCCGCGTCGAGCAGACGGCACAGGCTCTTGCCGCTCGCGCGGCGGAGATCAAGGCCGTGTTCGATGACGCTGACCGTTACCTCGGCGAGAGCGTCCAGCGCACGGCGCAGGCTTTCACGGCCCGCGCGGAAGAGATCCGCAACGCCTTCAACGAGGCCGACCAGCATCTCGGCGAGCGCGTGCGCAGCAGCGCGGAGGAATTCACCGCCCGCGCCGAGCAGATCAAGAACGTCTTCGACGAGGCCGGCCGTCACCTTGGCGACCGCGTCGAGCAGACCGCTTCGTCGCTCGTTGCTCGCGTCTCGAACATCACCTCGTCGTTCGACGATGTGGATGAGCGCCTGGCGACCCGCACGAACGAGCTCGGCGAGGTGTTCAGCAAGGCCGACAATGCGATCCTCGCCCGCACCCAGCAGACGGCAGAGGTTCTCAACAGCCGCGTGAATGCACTGTCGAGCGCCCTCGCTGCTGCCGAGCAGCGTCTCGCGGTCAGCGCTGTCGAGGCCGGCCAGACCCTGCAGGAGCACGTCGCCAAGGTCGAAGCCGACATTGCCGCGCGCGCGGAGGGCCTCACCGAGGCACTCACGAGCGTCGGCGAAAAGATCGAGCAGTCGACGAGCTCGGCTACTGGCGCGATCGACATGAAGACCCGCCAGCTCAATGCCTTGCTTGCTGCCCGCTCCAACGAGCTGTCGCGCATCCTCGATGAGCGCGCCCAGCCGCTGGTCGAACAGTTCGCACAGAGGGGCGAGGAACTGCAGAAGAGCCTCGAAGAAGCCACCGACAAAGCCTCCGAGCGCCTGCGCCAGCAGAACGCCGCTCTGGTCAACGCCCTCGCCTCCCGCACGGCCGAGACACTTTCTGCGGTCGATGCCGCGACCAGCAATCTCGCGGAGCGCGTGTCGCAGCTGATCGACCGGCTTGGCTCTTCGAACGAGCAGCTGCACGAGCTGGTCGACAATGCGGCGTCCAACCTGCACCAGATCGACGAAAAGATCGTCGGCTCGACCGAGCGGTTCGCAGCCTCGACCGAGAAGGCCGCTCAGTCCTTCGCTTCCTCGGCTCGTCTGATCGACGCGAATGCCGGCCGCCTGAGCGAGCTGTCGTCGGTAACTCTCAAGGACATCGCGCAGATCGCGAACCGGTTCGACGACCACGCCGGCATGCTGCGCTCTGCATCCGACCTGCTGGGTGCCGCACAGAACGAGTTCGTCTCGACCATCGACAGCCGCAAGGAGGCGCTTGAAGCGCTTGCGACCGGCCTCGTCAACAAGTCGGCCGACATCGAGCGCGTGATGCGGTCGTTCGAAGACCTCATCAACCGGTCGTTGCAGGCCGCCGAGGGCCGCACCCGTGCCTCCACCGAGCAGATCCGCGCGGCTATTGCCGAGACGGTCGAGAGTGCAGCCAAGCGCTTTACCGATGCGACGGAGGAAATCCGCCGCACCGCGAAGACGATCCGCCAGGAGCTCGACCTGACCCGCGCCGAGGTGAAGAAGGGCGTGATGGAACTGCCCGAGGAGACCAAGCAGTCGACCTCCGCGATGCGCCGCGCCGTCAGCGAGCAGATCAACGCGCTCAAGGAACTGGCCGACATCGTCGCCAAGTCCGGCCGCGCATTCGACGCTACCGAGCGCAAGCCCGCGCCCCGCGCCCCGCTTCCCCAGGCTCCGGTGCAGACGCTGACGCCGCCTCCGCCGGCACCGGCTCCCGCTCCTGTCGCTGCGCCCGTGCGTCCGGCTCCGGCCGTTGCCGCACCGGCGGACAATGGCGGCCAGGCTTCCGGCGGCTGGGTGAAAGACCTGCTGCGCGGCGCCTCGCGTGAGGATGCTGCTCCCGCACCGGCACCGAAGCCGCGCGACGTCAGCCGCTCGCCGCTCCACCTCGTCGAGTCGCTGAACTCGCTCTCGGTCGACATCGCTCGCGCGATCGACCACGACGCCTCGATCGAGCTGTGGGAGCGCTATCGCCGCGGCGAGCGCAACGTCTTCACCCGCCGGCTCTACACGCTGAAGGGCCAGCAGACGTTCGAGGAGATCCGTCGCAAGTACCAGAACGACTCGGAGTTCCGTGCCGCCGTAGACCGCTACTGCCGCGACTTCGAGAAGCTCTTGCAGGATGTCGGCCGCAACGACCGCGACAACATCATGACCCAGACCTACCTGTCTTCCGACACCGGCAAGGTCTACACGATGCTCGCGCACGCCAGCGGCCGCCTGAAGTAAGGCAAGGCTAGGCAGAAACGACAAAGGCGGCTTTCGGGCCGCCTTTTTCTTTTGCCCGTATTAAGGCGAGTCACCCGTCGGGAGGATTGCCAAGTGCTGGCAGCGCGGACGCCGCTGAAGGTCTTCCGGAGGACAGAGGGCGCGCTCGAGAGGTCAAAAGCAAAGGCGCCGCAGGTTTCCCTGCGACGCCCTTGCAATCGTATCGTTGGGCCGCCTGTGCGGCTGCCTCGCATCAGACCAGACGGCTCTGCTCGACCGCCGCGGCGATGAAGCTCGAGAACAGCGGATGCGGCTCGAGCGGGCGAGACTTCAGCTCCGGATGGTACTGGACGCCGATGAACCACGGATGGTCGGCATACTCGACCGTCTCCGGCAGCACGCCGTCCGGCGACATGCCGGAAAAGACCAGGCCGCACTCCTCAAGGCGTGCGCGGTAGTCGACGTTCACCTCATAGCGGTGGCGGTGACGCTCGGAAATCTCTGTGGCGCCATAGATCTGCGCGATCTTGGAGCCTTCCTTGAGGACCGACGGATAAGCGCCAAGACGCATGGTGCCGCCAAGGTCACCGCTGGCGCGGCGCTTCTCAAGCATGTTGCCACGCAGCCATTCGGTCATCAGGCCAACGACCGGCTCCGACGTCTCGCCAAACTCGGTCGACGAGGCGTTCTTGATGCCGGCCAGCGAACGGGCGGCTTCGATGCACGCCATCTGCATGCCGAAGCAGATACCGAAATACGGCACCTTGCGCTCACGTGCGAATTTCGCGGCAAGGATCTTGCCCTCGGAGCCGCGCTCGCCAAAGCCGCCGGGAACGAGGATGCCGTGGACTTTTTCGAGGTACGGCGCCGGATCTTCCTTTTCGAAGATCTCGGACTCGATCCACTCCAGCTTGACGCGGACGCGGTTGGCAAGGCCACCGTGCGAGAGCGCTTCGATCAGCGACTTGTAGGCGTCTTTGAGGCCGGTGTACTTGCCGACTACGGCGATCGTAACCTCGCCTTCCGGATTGTGGATCCGGTCGGTGACTTCCTTCCAACGCTCAAGGCGCGGCTTCGGAGCCGGGTCGATGCCGAAGGCGGACAGAACCTCGTTGTCGAGGCCTTCGCGATGGTAAGCATTAGGCACGTCGTAAATGTGCGCGACGTCCAGCGCCTGGATGACGGAGCTCTCGCGAACATTGCAGAACAGCGACAGCTTGCGGCGCTCTTCCTTGGGGATCGGACGATCCGCGCGAACGAGCAGGATGTCCGGCGCGATACCGATCGAGCGGAGCTCCTTGACCGAGTGCTGCGTCGGCTTGGTCTTGAGTTCACCTGCCGACGGAATCCACGGCATCAGCGTCAGGTGGATGTAGACGGCCCCACCGCGCGGTAGCTCGTTGCCCAGCTGGCGGATCGCTTCGAGGAACGGCATCGCCTCGATGTCGCCGACGGTGCCGCCGATCTCGCAGAGCACGAAGTCGAAGTCGTCGTTGCCATCGAGAATGAAGTTCTTGATCTCGTCGGTGACATGCGGGATGACCTGCACGGTCGCGCCGAGATAGTCACCGCGGCGCTCACGTTCGATGATGTTCTGGTAGATGCGGCCCGTGGTGATGCTGTCCTGCCGGGTCGCGGAGCGGCCGGTAAAGCGCTCGTAGTGACCGAGGTCGAGGTCGGTTTCGGCCCCATCGTCGGTGACGAACACCTCGCCGTGCTGGTAGGGGCTCATCGTCCCCGGATCGACATTCAGGTAGGGATCAAGCTTGCGGATCCGGACACGGTAGCCACGCGCCTGCAACAGGGCTCCGAGAGCCGCTGCAGCGATGCCTTTGCCGAGTGAGGAGACCACGCCGCCGGTGATGAAAACATATCGCGCCATGGGAGTCGTCGCTTAGCCTTCTGGTTTTGATTCCGCCAGCGAAAAATGCTCACAGGGAGCAATTTCCTGTTCAAGTTTTCACAAAAGAAAAGGGCCGACGCGCGCCGGCCCTGCGCTTTTATCGATCTTTCAGGACCTTATTGGCCCGAAGGAACCTGCGGCTGGGCCGGCTGTTCCGCCGGCGTCTCCGACGGCCCAAGCTGATCGAGAATGCCCGCGCCGCCCGACTGGCCCTGTTCCGTGGTCGGAAGGCGATCGAGAATGTTGACCGGCTGCTCCTGGTAGCGAGCAAGCAGAGAGAGCGCCAGGGAGGTCGCGAAGAACGCGACCGCGAGAATGGCGGTGGTGCGGGTCAGCGCGTTCGCCGCGCCGCGCGCCGTCATGAAGCCGGAGCCACCGCCGATGCCAAGACCGCCACCCTCCGAACGCTGCAGGAGCACGACCCCGACCAGAGCGAGGACGACCATCAGATGGATGACGATAAGGACTGTCTGCATGGCTCACTTCCAGCGTTGTTCACGGGCCACGCGCAAACTTGCGCGGCAGCCACGCGGCTCCTTACACGGCTTCGTCGTGTTTTCCAATCATATTGGGACGCAATGCGTCTCAAAAAGGCCTCCGTCGAAATCGACGCGGACCTGTCAGGCAATCTGCCTATATCGAACGGTAGGCTTCCGCAATACCAAGAAAGTCCGAAGCCTTGAGGCTGGCGCCGCCGACAAGCGCGCCATCCACATTTGCGACGGCCATCAGTTCCCTGGCGTTGGAAGGCTTCACCGAGCCGCCATAGAGGATGCGCGTCTTTGCCGCTTCGTCGCCCATCACCTTCGCAAGCTCGGCGCGGATGTGGGCATGGGCTTCCTCGACGTCTGCAGCCGACGGCGTAAGGCCGGTGCCGATGGCCCAGACGGGCTCATATGCGATCACCGTTGTCTGTGCGGTCGCACCGGGTGGTACGGAACCCTGGACCTGACGGGAAAGAACCGCAAGCGTCTCCCCTGCCCGGCGTTGCGCCTCAGTCTCGCCGATGCAGATGATCGCCACCAGACCCGCGCGCCAGGCAGCGGATGCCTTTTCGCGAACGACCTCGTCGGTTTCGCCATGATCGGTGCGGCGCTCGGAATGGCCAACGATCACGAACGCCGCGCCCGCGTCCTTCAGCATCTCCGCTGAGACGTCACCGGTGTGCGCGCCGGACTCGTTGGCATGGCAGTCCTGGCCGCCCGAGCGAACCACGCTCTTCGACAAGACGTCGCTGGCGCGCGACAGCAATGTTGCCGGCACGCAAATCAGCGCGTCCGCTTCCGCCTCGAGTCCGCCTGAAAATCCGCTGGCGATCGCGGCCAGTTCCGTGAGCGATGCGCTCGTGCCGTTCATCTTCCAGTTTCCTGCCACGAGCGGACGAATTCCGGGTGTCATCGAGCATAATCCCTTCAATTGGCGGTGACGCCGGGCTTTCCTATCAAAATCAGAACACAAAGCAATCGACACCGGCGGGGAAGGACGGTATTGCCGAAGCGCGGCCATTCCGCTCGGTATTAGGCACTAACCGGGAAACGACATGCTCACCATTCTTAGAAACGCAGCTGGTACCTGGGTCTCAAAACTGCTCCTCGTCATTCTCGTGCTGAGCTTTGCAGTCTGGGGCATTTCCGGCCAGATCTTTGGTGGGCTCGGCTCCTACGTCGTCGAGGTTGGCAAGACCCGCGTCTCGATCCTCGAATATCGCCTCGCCTATGACCGTCAGGTCCGCCAGCTCTCGCAGCAGTTCGGCGCGCCGCTGACCCGCGAGCAGGCGCAGGCCTTCGGCGTCGACAACCAGGTGCTGGCGCAGCTCGTTGCTGGCGCAGTGCTCGACGAGCAGGCTCGCGAGATGCGCCTTGGCCTGTCGCGCGACCGCCTTGCTGCGCTGACGGCAGAGGACCCGGCCTTCCGCACCGCCGACGGCCGCTTCGACCGCGCCCAGTTCGAGTGGGTGCTGCGCCAGGTCGGCATGTCGCCGAACGACTACCTCAAGAACCGCGAGCAGGTTGCGATTCGCCAGCAGATCGTCGAGGCGGTCTCTGATGGCCTGACGACGCCCGACACCTTCCTGAAGGCGATGGCGCTCTACCAGGGTGAGGACCGCACCGTTGAATACGTCGTGCTGAACCGTTCGCTGGTCGAGCCGGTACCCGCGCCAACCGACGAGCAGGTCAACGCCTACTTCAACGAGCACAAGGCGGAATACGCAGCGCCGGAATACCGCAAGATTTCCTACGTTAAGCTCGAGCCGGAGGCGATTGCCGATCCGGCCGCCGTCACCGACGAAGATGCCAAGAAGCACTTCGACCAGACCATCACCCGCTTCACCACGCCGGAAAAGCGTACGATCGAGCAGATCGTCTTCGCCAACGAGGATGCGGCAGAGGCTGCGCTCGACAAGATCCGCGCCGGTACCTCGTTCGAGGACATCGTCGCCGCACAGGGCAAGACACTGAAGGACGCGCTGCTCGGGACCTTCGAGAAGGAACGCGTTGCTGATCCGGCAATCGGCGAGGCAGCTTTTGCCCTCAAGCAGGGCGAGGTCAGCGAGATCGTCCAGGGCGCCTTCGGCCCGGTGCTGGTCCGTGTAACCGAGATCACCCCGGCCATAATCAAGCCGTTCGAGGAAGTCGCCGACCAGATCCGCAGCGAAATCGCTCTTGCCGAGGCCAATGAAGTCCTGATGGAAGTGCACGACGCCTACGAGGATGCGCGCGCCGCCGGCGAGACGATGCGCGAAGCGGCAACCCGCCAGCAGCTCGAAGTCGTCACCATCGAGGCCGTCGACCGCGCCGGCAAGACGCCGGAAGGCACGATCCTGACCGACCTGCCGGAATCGAGCACGCTGCTGCGTGAGGCCTTCGACACCGAAGTCGGCGTCGAGAATCCCTCCATCCCGCTGGGTTCGAACGGCTTCCTCTTCTACGAGGTCGAAGGTGTCACCCCTGCCCGCGACCGCGAACTCGCGGAAGTCCGCGACCAGGTCGTTGCCGACTGGACCACGCAGGAAGCCGAGGTTCGTCTCGGCGAGCGTGCCGCTGCGATCCAGAAGCGCGTAAAGGACGGTGAAGACTTTGCGGCGATCGCGCAGGAGCTCGGCGTCGAGCTGCAGACCCGGCGCGGCCTCAAGCGTGACGCCAATGATGCAGGCATCGGCCAGGCCGGTGTAGCGGCGGCGTTCGGCGTTGCTTCCGGCGA
The DNA here is from genome assembly GCF_000526635.1 of Aminobacter sp. J41. GTDB lineage: Bacteria > Pseudomonadota > Alphaproteobacteria > Rhizobiales > Rhizobiaceae > Aerobium. Next base: position 52,206 of record NZ_JAGL01000003.1, on the reverse strand, counting down.
AAGCGGCGTTGTCGAAGGCCCGGAAGAAGGCACGCAGATTGTCTTCCGCGTCGTCGAAACCGTCCAGCCGATGAATGCCACCGCCGAAGCGATCAACCAGCAGACCAAGGATGCGCTTGCCGCCGGTCTCTCGGATGACCTGATCGACCAGCTTGTGGCGAAGTTGCAGGGGCAGTACTCGATTAGCGTTGATCGCGGTGCGATTCAGCAGGCATTGAGTTTCTGAGGGGCGGCCAGATGAGCGATTTCAAGGCGCACATTGCCAAGGTGGCCAACGGGCAGCCGCTGACCTTCGAGGAAGCGCGCGACGCCTTCGACATCATGATGTCGGGCGAGGCAACGCCGAGCCAGATCGGCGGCTTCCTGATGGCGCTGCGCACCCGTGGTGAAACCGTCGACGAAATCTCCGGTGCGGTCGCGACGATGCGCGCAAAGATGCTGCCGGTGAAGGCGCCAGCCGATGCCGTCGACATCGTCGGCACCGGCGGCGATGCTTCGGGCTCCTACAACGTCTCGACCTGCGCGGCGTTCATCGCGGCCGGCGCAGGCGTTCCTGTTGCCAAGCATGGCAACCGCGCCCTCTCCTCCAAGTCAGGCGCGGCCGATGCGCTTGCGGCGCTTGGCGTCAACATCGAGATCGGCCCCGACGCGATATCCGAGTGCATCTACCAAGCCGGCGTCGGCTTCATGTTCGCACCGGCCCACCATTCGGCGATGCGCCATGTGGGGCCGAGCCGCGTTGAACTCGGTACGCGCACGATCTTCAATCTCCTCGGACCGCTGGCCAACCCGGCAGGCGTAACCAGGCAGCTGGTCGGCGTGTTCTCGCCGCAATGGGTGGTGCCGATCGCCGAGGTGCTGAAGGGCCTTGGCGCGACGTCTGCATGGGTTGTCCATGGCGAGGGCCTGGATGAGATGACCACGGCCGGTACAACGCAGGTAGCAGAGGTCCGCGACGGCCAGATTCGCATCTTCGAGGTAACGCCGGAAGAGGTTGGTCTGGCGCGCGTAACGCCAGCCGACCTCAAGGGCGCCGATGCCGAGCACAATGCGAAGGCGCTGCGCGGGGTTCTCGCAGGTGAGAAGTGCCCGTATCGTGATATCGCGGTGCTAAACGCCGCTGCCGCGCTGGTCGTGGCCGCGAAGGCTGTCGACCTCAATGAAGGAATCAGGCTCGCAACAGAGGCCATCGACAGCGGCGCTGCACAGGCAAAGCTCGAAAAGCTGATAGAGGTGTCGAACCGGAGCGCCAAGGCATGACTGACATCCTGCGCAAGATCGAAGCCTACAAGCGCGAGGAAATCGCTGCCGCGAAGGCAGCCCTTCCGCTCGCTGAGGTCAAGGCTCGTGCTGCCGACGTCGCCCCTGCCCGCGGCTTTCGTAAGGCACTGGAGGCCAAGCACGCGCATGGCGCCTTCGCGCTCATCGCCGAGATCAAGAAGGCGAGCCCCTCCAAGGGCCTGATCCGTCCCGATTTCGATCCCCCGGCGCTCGCAAAGGCATACGAGGCGGGTGGTGCGGCTTGCCTCTCCGTCCTCACCGACAAGCCGTCGTTCCAGGGCGCGCCTGAATTCCTCACCGCCGCCCGCGAGGCCTGCTCGCTGCCTGCCCTGCGCAAGGACTTCATGTTCGAGCCATATCAGGTCTACGAGGCCCGCAGCTGGGGGGCGGACGCGATCCTCATCATCATGGCGAGCCTGACGGACGACGAGGCGAAGGCGCTCGAGGATACGGCGTTCGAGACCGGTATGGACGTGCTGATAGAGGTGCATGACGAGGAAGAGCTTGAGCGTGCGCTCAGGTCCCTCACCTCGCCCCTGGTCGGTATCAACAACCGCAACCTACGCACCTTCGAGGTGTCTCTCGAAACGTCTGAACGGTTGGCAAAGCTCATCCCGCAGGACAAGATCATCGTCGGTGAGAGCGGCATCTTCACTCATGACGACTGCGTGCGCCTTTCGCGCGTCAACATCTCGACCTTCCTGGTCGGCGAAAGCCTGATGCGCCAGGAAGACGTGACACTTGCCACGCAGACGCTGCTCGGACAGCGGATCGCGGCGTGACATGAGCAAGCTGACCCACCTCGGCGCATCCGGCGAGGCCAACATGGTCGACGTTGGAGACAAGGCGGAGACGGTCCGCACTGCCGTAGCCGAGGGCTCGGTCATCATGAAGCGCGAGACGCTCGACACGATCCTGGCGGGCGACGCAAAGAAGGGTGACGTGCTTGGCGCAGCGCGCATTGCCGGCATCATGGCGGCCAAGAAGACGCACGAGCTGATCCCGCTCTGCCATCCGCTCCTCCTTAACAAGGTCGCGGTCGAGATCGAGCCTGATGACGCCCTGCCGGGCCTACGGGTCACGGCGCTTGCGCGCGTCAGCGGCAAGACCGGCGTCGAGATGGAAGCGCTTACCGCCGTGTCGGTGGCGTGCCTGACGATCTATGACATGGCAAAGGCCGTCGACAAGGCGATGGTCATTTCCGACATCCGCCTGATGGAGAAGACAGGCGGCAAGTCGGGCGACTTCCGCCGCGCGGAGAACGAGTGAAATGGCGCAGCTTCTACCGGTTGACGAGGCACTGCAGAGGCTTCTGGCCGGCGTAGAACCGCTTGGCTCGGAGCAGGTGTCGCTGGCCGAAGCGGTTGGCCGAGTTCTCGCCTCCGACCTCCATGCGCGGCGCACCCAGCCGCCCTTCCCTGCATCGGCCATGGATGGCTATGCCGTCCGAGCAGAAGACATTGCCACGCTCCCGGCCTATCTCCGTCCGGCAGGCGAATCTGTCGCCGGGAAACGCTTTTCAGGAACGCTGCAGCCGGGTGAAGCCGTCCGCATCTTTACCGGCGCACCGGTGCCGGAGGGCGCCGACACCGTCCTGCTGCAGGAAGATGCGATCGTCCATGAGGACGGGCGGATCGAAGCGATGGAAGCCACCGCACGCGGCAGGCACATCCGCAAGGCGGGTCTCGACTTTTCCGAAGGCGAGAAGCTGCTGGCAGCGGGACGTGTTCTCGACGCCGCCGCCCTGGCGCTTGCTGCAGCAGCCAATCATCCGGTGCTCGACGTCGCCAGAAAGCCGGTCGTGGCAATCCTTGCCACTGGCACCGAACTCGTTGCACCCGGCGCAACGCCCGGCCCTGACCAGATCGTCGCCTCGAACACCTACGCCATCATGGCGCTGGTACAGCAAGCAGGCGGACGCTCGATCGACCTTGGTATCGTCAGCGACGATCTCGGCGCGCTGGATGACGCGATTCGTCGCGCCCGGGAGTCCGGAGCGGACGTTCTCGTCACTCTTGGCGGGGCATCTGTTGGCGACCATGACCTCGTCAAGGACGCGCTCGGTGCCGCCGGCATGGAACTCGACTTCTGGAAGATCGCCATGCGTCCGGGCAAGCCGCTGATGTACGGCCGCCTCGGCGAACTGCGCGTGCTGGGCCTTCCGGGCAATCCCGTCTCGAGCATCGTCTGCGGGCATCTGTTCCTGAAACCGCTCGTCGCCGCCCTCACCGGCCAGGCCTACGAGCACGATATCCGCAGCGCGGTCCTTGGCACACCAATGGGGGCAAACGAGTCGCGTCGCGATTATGTCCGCGCTGTCGTGGCGAGCGCCGAGCATCATGGCGATCAGTTGGTTGCGACCCCGTTCCCGACGCAGGATTCGTCGATGCTGAAGACGCTCGCGGAAGCCAATGCGCTGATCATCCGTGAGCCGCATGCTCCTCCGGCCGACGCCGGAGCCCCCTGCAAGGTGCTGATGCTGCGCTGACGCAACCCTGCGTTTTAGCTGCCCTCAGGCTCCCGCTGGTCAGCTGCGAAAAATGCACGCGGGCGTCCTGACAGAGGCGCTTTTTCCCTTTCATCTCCCGAAATCCCGCTATGTTACTCAGGGTGGCGGTGAGGATTCACGAGGGTTCCCTCGCCTTCCGTCGCCGTTCACGACGTCCCGGTTTCTCAGGCTGAATGCCGGGGCCAACCATAAGAATCGGTCGCTTGGCGACCTCCGGGGAAACGGGGCGTGGCGGCGGTTGACGGACGGCTCGCCACTGAAGGGGATAGGTGCCGGTGAAGTATGTGAGCAAGTATTTTTGGCCTGTGGTCGGAGTTGGAGCCGTCGCGTTTTCGATCTGGCTTCTCTACCACGAGCTTCGAGGTCTCTCACTCGATGAGCTTTGGGACAGCCTGACAGCTATAACGATACGCCACTGGCTTCTTTCGATCGGTGCGACCCTCCTCGCCTACGCCGCTCTTGCCGGCTATGACCACCTGGCCCTGCTTCACCTGCGCCGCCGCGTCGGCTGGCTCTACATGACGGTCTGCTCGTTCACGACCTATGCGCTGTCGCACAATATTGGCGCATCTGTCTTCTCGGGCTCCGTCGTCCGCTACCGCGCCTACTCCGCCAAGGGTTTGAGCGCGGCCGAAGTCGGCGTGCTGGTGGCGTTCTGCTCGTTCACATTCGCCCTTGGCACCCTGATGCTGACGGGAATCGTGCTGATCCTTGAGCCGGAACTGACCGAGCGTTTCGTTGACGTGCTGCCCGTGTCGGCAACTTCGGCGACCGGTATGGCGCTGCTGGCAATCGTTGGGCTTTACGTTCTCGGCAGCGCGCTGAAGCTGCGTCCGCTGAAGCTGGGCAAGATCGAGATCCACTATCCGAACCTGTCGATCGTCTGGCGCCAACTCCTGATCGCGCCGCTGGAGCTGATCGGTGCTGCCGCCATCATCTATTTTGCACTGCCGGAGGCGGGAAACCCCGGCTACATCGTCGTGCTCGGTATCTTCCTGATCTCCTTTTCGGCGGCGCTGATCTCGCATGCGCCAGGCGGCCTTGGCGTGCTCGAACTGGTCTTCATCACGGGGCTGTCGGAAATGGATCCGGCGGACGTGCTGGCGGCCCTGCTGGTGTTTCGCCTACTCTACCTGATCATCCCGTTTGTGATGGCTCTGTTCGTCGTGCTCGGCTTTGAGCGCTCACAGCTAGTGCAGCATCAGGAATAACGACGTTCTGGTTCAGCTGGGGCCAGCTGAGCGGAACGTTTTCAGGGGCCATCGAACCGCCCGAGACGATGAAGGCCATGGCGTCGTTCTTGGTCCAGTCAAGCCAGACGAGGCGTGACGTCGGAACGAGCTCGACAAAGCCTGACGTCGGGTTCGGCGTCGTCGGCACATAGACGGCCGCAAGTTCCGGGTGATGCTCGCTTTCCGGAAAGATGCGCGTCACGATGCCGACGGCGCGCATGCTTTCGGAGGGAAACTCGATCAGAACAACGCGCTGTCCGGTGGGCGTTCCGTCGCCGCCCAGCGAGCGGATCAAGGTCTGGGTCGCACCATAGACGGTCCGAGCAAACGGGAGGCGCTCGACCAGCCTGTCCAGCGCGCGCAGCACACGTCGTCCGACCACGGCGTTAGAGGTCTTGCCGAGAAGGAAGAGAAAGAGAAGCGCGAGCACCAGGGCGACGCCGGACTGGAACCAGCCGGCAAGTAACAGCTCCGCCACCTCGGGCATGGTCGGATGCAACACACCCGCCAGTGCGAAGGTTGCGGGACGTCCGGCCCACACCAGCATATCCACCACGAACGAGACAATCCAGGCCGTCACCCCGAGCGGGATGATCGTCAGGACTCCGGTGATGATGTGGCGAGTGATGGACTGCATATCGCCCTCCCCGACGAAGCCACAGGCAGATCAGTGCCGCTGCGGCGTCCCGACCGGCCATGTGGAATCATCTAGATCCCATTCTGCAGACGGCTACCGGTCTCGCTGCCCGTCGACGCTTCTTCCAGCCTTGCTCGCGCTGGTTCCATCACCGGCACGTCCGGATTCTGCTCGGCGCGATCACGGTAGATGGCCGCACGGGCAAGCAGCATCAGCGTCACCGGCATCGTGACCGTCACGAAAATGCCGATCAAGATTTCGTGCACCACTGGTCGCAATTCAAGAACGGTGAAGTAGATCATCGACGCGAAGACAATCCCGCCCGTGCCCCAGCTTGTGCCAAGGGTGGGCGCATGCACCCGGTCGTAGAACGAACGCAGGCGCCAGAAGCCGAACGAACCGATCAGCGTCAGGCCGGCGCCGATCACCAGGAACGCGGCGACCAGGATCGCCGCCCAGAGCGGCAGGTTAGCGGCGTGAGGCATGCTCATTCGATCACCTCGCCGCGCATGAGGAACTTTGCCAGTGCTGCCGTCGCCACGAATCCAAGGACGCCGATGATAAGGGCGGCTTCGAAATAGAAGGTGCTTCCGGTGCGGATGCCGAATACCAGCAGCTGCAGCATCGAGTTCACGTAGAGCGTGTCGAGGCCGAGCACGCGGTCCTGCGCGCGCGGGCCCCGCATCATCCGCGCCATTGCGAAAATCATAGCAAGCGCGAGCGCGCCGTGCGCAACCCAGACCGCGAATACAACGATCATCTCGCTCATTCGAAGATCTCCCGCAGCAGATGCTCGTACCGGTTCTTGATGGTATCGAGCCAGTCCGCCTCATCGACGAGGTCGAAGACGTGCAGAAGCACCTCACCACGCGCCGAATTGTAGTCCATCCAGGCTGTGCCCGGTGTGCTCGTGATGATCACAGAAAGGATAGCAAGCCCTGTTGGATCACGCAGGTCGAGCGGAATTGTCAGGAAGCCGGACTTCCGCTGCCGGCGGCGGCCCTGCAGTATGATCGTCGCCACCGCGATGTTGGAGCGCAGAATGTCGAGCAGCACCACGCCGATCAGCTTTGGCACCAGATGCCACTTCTTGATCTTCGGACGCGAAGGTTGAAGCGCTGCAAAGCCATGCACCGCCATCAGCGCGACGAGGATGCCGACGATCAGGTTTCCAAGCGAGAGGCTGGTCAGCGCCAGCCACATCAGCACCAGCGAGACGAGCAGCAGCGGGAACGGGAAGAAGCGCGTCATCGCGTCGCCTCCCGGCCACGCGGCACCGAACGCGGCGCATCGACCACGCTCTCGATGTAGATGCGCGGGTCATGCAGATTGTCAGCCGTCGCCTGCATGAAGCGCATGATCGGGCCAGCCTGGACAGTCAGGGCCAGCGTCAGCGCAAGCAGGACGCCGATCGGGATGATTTCCATCAGCTGGACGCGCGGGATGACCACATCGACCGGCGCCCAGAAAGTGCGGATACCGGCGCGGCTCATCGAGATCAGCGACGCGAGACCCGACAGAACCAGGAACGTCGCGAGCCACCACGCGGCTGAGGGGATTGTCGCTGTGTCACCAAGCGCGCCATGGTTGAAGCTCGCGTCGATGATGATGAACTTGGCGACGAAGCCGGGCAGCGGCGGCAGGCCTGCCAGCAGGAGGGCGCAGGCGCCAAAGCTGATGCCAAGGATCGCGAGCGTGCCCGGTATGGTCACGCCAACCTCTTCCTCGACATCCTCGTCTTCCTCGCCCTCGCCGAAGGCTTCCACCGTCACGGCAAGAACGTTAGCGAACTGGTCCTGCCCGCGCTCGACGAGTTCGATCAGCAGGAAGAAGGCGCTGATCGCGATGGTGGAACTAACAAGGTACAGCAGAGCGCCGGCAGTCACGCCAACCTCGAAGAGTCCCAGCGAGGCAAGCAGCGTTCCGGAGGAAACCAGCACGGAGAAGCCGGCAAGCCGGCCGAGCGACTGCGAAGCCAGCACGCCGATAGCACCAAAGGTGATGGTCAGGATTCCGCCGAGCAACAGCACGTTGGTGCCGAAACCGAACGAGACCGTTTCCTTGGTGAAGAACAACAGTGACAGTCGCAGGATGACGTATACGCCGACTTTGCTCATGATCGCCATGATCGCGGCGACCGGCGCCGGCGCGGCGGTATAGGTAGTCGGTAGCCAGAAGGACAGCGGCCACATGCCCGCCTTGATCAGGAAGGCGATGCCAAGGATGCCCGCACCCGCCTCAAGCATCATCATGCTTTCGGGCGCGACCTTGGGGATCCGGAGCGCGAGGTCTGCCATGTTCAGCGTACCGGTAACGCCGTAGATCATGGCAACGCCGATCAGGAACAGCAGCGACGCCGCCAGATTGATCGCGATGTAGTGCAGACCAGCCCTCACTCGCAGTGAGCCTGAGCTGTGCAGCACAAGCCCGTAGGACGCCGCGAGCATCACCTCGAAGAAGACGAATAGGTTGAACAGGTCGCCCGTCAGGAACGAACCGTTGAGGCCCATCAGCAGGAACAGGAACAGCGTGTGATAATTCGGACCGGCCTTCTGCCAGCGCACGATCGAAAAGACGAGCGCCGGGATGGCGAGGACGGCTGTCAGCGCCAGCATCATCGCCGCGAGGCGGTCGAGGACCAGCACGATTGCGAATGGCGGCGGCCAGTTGCCGAGCAGGTAGACGACGACGCGCCCGCCACCCGGCCTGCCATCTGCATGTGCGATGCGCAGCAGCAGGATCGCGACAATGAGCAGCGCCACGGCCGTGCCGATGGTGATCGTCGCCTTCAGCACGCGCTCCTGGTCGTTGAAGAACAGCAGCAGGGCGCCAGCCACCAGCGGCAGCACGATCGGCAGGATGACGAGGTGTTCGGGTGCAGGGATCATCTTTCGGGCTCCCTGCCGTCGACATGGTCGGTACCCGTGAAGCCGCGGGCGGCAAGGAGCACGACGAGGAACAGGGCCGTTGTTGCAAAGCCGATAACGATCGCCGTCAGCACCAGCGCTTGGGGGATCGGATCAGCAAACGTCGAGGGGTCAACTTCAGCGCCCGGCACAACGGGTGCCGCGTTGGACTTCAGCCGTCCCATCGAGAAAATGAAGAGATTGACGGCGTAGCCCAGCAGCGAAAGGCCGATGATCACCTGATAGGTGCGAGGACGCAGGAGCAGCCACACGCCGGAGGCTACGAGTACGCCGATGCCTAGCGATAGGACGAGTTCCATCAGGCGTCCTCCTCCGCCTTCGCGGCTTCGGAGGCACGCACGCGATAGCTGCGGACAGACTGATGGGCCAGCGCGATAAGGATGAGCACGGTGGCGCCCACAACCAGCGAGAACACGCCGAGGTCGAATAGCAGCGCGCTCGCCGTCGGCACCTTACCGATCAGCGGAATCTCGGTGTACTGGAAGTAGGTGGTCAGGAACGGCATGCCGAACAGCCAGGCACCCAGGCCCGTGACGGCGGCCGCCATCAGGCCAAAGGCGATCCAGCGCACGGGCAGGATACGCAGGCGATCCTCGACCCAGCGTGTACCGCCGCCGAGATATTGCAGCAGGAAGCCGATTGCCATCGTCACGCCGGCCGCAAAGCCGCCGCCCGGCAGGTCGTGTCCGCGCAGGAACAGGAAGGCAGCGAGCAGGATGATCACCGGGAACATCCACTGCATCAGCACGGAGGGCACCATCAGGTAGTCGCGGACAGTCGACCCGATCTCCCGGTCCGGGCGCGCGTCGTCGTACATGTTCTGGATGCGCTGCTGCTCCGGAACGCCAACGCTGTCCGCCGCCGGTCGGTAGCGGCGAAGCAGGGCGAAAACGGTGAGCGCAACGATGCCGAGCACGGTGATTTCGCCAAAGGTATCGAAGCCACGGAAGTCGACCAGGATCACGTTGACGACGTTCTTGCCGCCGCCCTCGGAGTAAGCGTTCTCCAGGAAGAAATTGGCGATCGTATCCGTCTCCGGCCGCTTCATCATCGCGTAGGCGAGTATCGCCATGCCGACACCGCAGATGACGGCAAGGCCGAAGTCGCGGTGACGGCGCATGCGGTCCATCGGGCGAACGGAGTTATCCACTTCTTCGAGACGCTTCGGCAGCCAACGCAGACCAAGCAGGATGAGAACCGTCGTCACCACCTCGACCACGAGCTGCGTGACGGCAAGGTCCGGCGCGGAGAACCAGATGAAGGTGATGCAGGTGACGATGCCAGCACCGCCCATCAAGATGAGCGCGGCCAGGCGGTGGTACTTGGCCTGATAAGCTGCGCCCAGCGCGCAGACGATGCCCACCGCCCAGAAGGCGGCAAAGGTCGGGTCGAGGCCGTCGAAGCTGACGTTCGGCAGACGGAACCCGCCCCGGAATAGCGGAACCAGCCCCGCCACGAAGGCGGCAAAGACGACAAGCCGCAGTTGCGGCTGCAGACGGCGCGTGCCCAGATTGGCCTCGATCCAGCGCGCCCAGCGCCAGGAGATCGTAACAAGAATGCGCTCGAAGATGCGCTGGCCCTTGAGGTTGCGCAGAAAAGGCGTGCCGTCCTCGCATGTCGCTAGGTATCGGCGCAATGCAAGATAGAGCGCCGTACCACCTACCAGCGCGATGACGCTCATGATCAGCGGTGTATTGAGGCCATGCCACACGGCAAGGCTGTAGTCGGGCGTCTCACTGCCAAGCACTGCCACGACGGCGGTGTGCAGGTACGGCCCGATGGTGATGCTCGGCACAATGCCGACAATCAGGCAGATGAGCACCAGGAGCTCGATCGGCAGACGCATCCAGTGCGGCGGCTCGTGCGGCTCATGTGGCAGGTCGACGGGCTTTGGCCCAAAGAAAACGGTATGGATGAACCGCACCGAATAGGTCACCGCGAAGGTGCTTGCGATCGTTGCGGCATAGGGTGCAAGTCCGTCGAGGATCGACCCGTGATGCTTCTCCAGCGTCTCGGCGAAGAACATTTCCTTCGACAGGAAGCCGTTCAGAAGCGGCACGCCCGCCATCGCGGCACTTGCCACCATCGCCAGCGTTGCCGTTATCGGCAGGAATGAAAACAGGCCGGACAGCCGGCGCATGTCGCGTGTACCCGCCTCGTGGTCGATGATGCCGGCGGCCATGAACAACGACGCCTTGAACGTGGCGTGGTTGATCATGTGGAAGATGGCCGCGACCGCGGCGAGCGGGCTGCCGAGGCTCAGCAGCGTCGTGATGAGGCCCAGATGGCTGATGGTGGAATAGGCCAGCAGACCCTTCAGGTCTTGCTGGAAGATCGCATAGAACGCGCCCAGCATCAGCGTCGCCATGCCGGTCAGACCGACAAGGAAAAACCACTCATCGGTGCCCGACAGAACCGGCCATAGTCGGGCCAACAAGAAGACGCCAGCCTTCACCATCGTTGCCGAGTGCAGGTAGGCAGACACGGGCGTCGGCGCCGCCATCGCGTTGGGCAACCAGAAGTGAAAAGGGAATTGCGCGCTTTTCGTCAGTGCCCCGAGCAGGATCAGCACAAGGGCCGTCGAATAGAGTTCGTGCCCGCGGATCTTGTCGCCCGAGGCGAGCACAACGTCGAGATCGTAGCTGCCGACGATATGGCCGATGAGCATCAGGCCGACGAGCAGCGCGAGTCCACCAATGCCCGTGATCGTCAGCGCCATGCGCGCGCCGTCACGCGCGGCCTGGTTGTGGTGCCAGTAGCTGATGAGCAGGAAGGAGACGATGCTGGTCAGTTCCCAGAAGATCGCCAGCACGATCAGGTTGCCGGCAATAACCAGGCCCTGCATGGAACCCATGAAAGCGAGCAAGAACGAGAAGAACCGCGGCACGGGGTCCTTCGGCGACATGTAGTAGCGCGCGTAAATGACGACGAGCAGCCCAATGCCGGTGATCAGCACCGAGAACATCCAGCCGAAACCGTCCATGCGCAGTGTGAAGTTGACGCCCAGCTCCGGCAGCCACTGCGCCTCGCGGCGGATGACGCCGCCTTCCCTGACTGCAGGGTACAGGAAGGCCGTGATCGTAAAGGCTGCTAGCGCGACCAGACCCGACAGCCAAGCCTCGGCGTTGCGCGCGTTCCGGGGAAGCAACGAAGCCGCTACGCTGCCTGCGAACGGCAGCAACACCAAAAATAGTAGCAGGTTCGCGTCAGTCATTCCGCGTGATTCGGTAAAAGGGGAGTTGGGGGTCCGGATATTCTGAAAAGCCGCAGATTCAGCCGCCCAGTCAACCCCTTATGCTCAAAAATTGGGATACTGCGTCGGCTTGGCGCAAGGCCGTCAAAGATCATGCCCCGCCAGAACCTGCCGCAAGGGTAGTCTTGACGGACTCTTCCTCCGGCGCTTCCACCGTGACGGGGGCGGGAGAAGCCTGCATTTCATGCAGCCACTCGCGCCAGATAGCTACCAGCAACGCCATCAGCACCGGCCCGATGAAAAGGCCAAGGAAGCCCATGGTCTTCACGCCGCCGATCAGGCCAAAGAAGGTTGGCAGGAACGGCAGCTTGATCGGCCCGCCCACAAGTTTCGGGCGCAGCGTCTTGTCGACGATGAAGAGTTCGATCGAACCCCACGCGAACAGACCAAGGCCGGCAAAGGGCGAACCCGACGCGACCAGATAGAGAGAGACCAGCGTGAAGCTGAGCGGTGCACCGCCGGGGATGAGGGCCATGACGCCGGTGATGACGCCAAGGGTAACCGGCGACGGAACGCCCGCGATCCAGTAGGCCGTGCCAAGAACGATGCCTTCGCCGATCGCGATCAGCGTCATACCCATAACGGTCGAGCTGATCGTCGCCGGGACCACGCGCGAAATGCGCTCCCAGCGCATCGGCAGGATCCGTTCACCCAGCGTGTCCACCTGCTTCACGAAGATCTCCCCGTCCTTGTAGACGAAGAACAGCGCGATCAGCATGAAGAGCAGCGTTAGCAGGAGGTCGAAGAGACCGGTGCCGGCAGCAAGCACGGCGCGGTAGATCGAGCCGATATTCGCGCCGCTGACGATCTGCACCAGTTCGCCCAGCGCGCCCGGATGGCCGATGTAGCGCTGCCACTGCTCGTCGAGCCACGGCCCGATGCCGCCCGGCAGGGTGATCATCCATTCAGGCGGCGGCGAGCCGGTGCGGTTGGCCTCGACGGCCCAGGTGAACCAGACGCCGACTTCCTTGATCGTGTAGCTGATGGCGAGCACCACCGGCACGACGAGGAAGGTAAGGATCAGCGCAATGGCGATCGACGCCGCTATCGGGCGGTTGTTGCCGCAACGGCGCAGCAGGTCGCTGTAGACTGGCCAGCTGGCGAAACCGATCACCAACGCGGCCAGGACTGGGACGAGAAAGCCATGAAAGAAGTAGATGCCGGCTGCAAACACCAGCACCAGCAACCACCGCGCCGCCGAAAGGGGCGGTACCAGCGCGATCCGCGTCGGAGTGGCGGAGCCGAGCCAACGCGGTTCCTGCGGTTCGAGTGTCTTTTTCATCGCTTTCCGTCGCCTGATCAGATGGAGGCCAATCTGCAGCGGACGCCCATCGATCTGATGTGTCGCATCCGCGTTCCGACCGGGTCAAGACTCGGCCACCAATGAATGCCCCATACCACCGCATTTTGAGCGGTTTCATGGCATCATCAATGACAAAGGCTCCTGTCCGCTGTTTCCGCTAGAGGACCACCCTTGGATCAGGCAGCGCCCGGAAGCCGGTTTCGACCGCAAAGACGGCACCGGCGAGCGGCTGGGCGGCAAGCGCTTCTGCAGATAAACCTTCCTGCGCAGTGGTTACGAAAAGGGTGGACCAGTTCCGGCCACCAAAGGCCGGACAGGTGATCTGGCTCACCGGAAGTTCGATCCTGAGATCCTCGCGTCCGTTCGGCGTATAGCGCGCGACGCAGGATTTCGCCCAACACGCCACCCAGAGGAAGCCATCGGCATCGAAAATGGCTCCATCTGGACTTGTCGCGACCTGCCGCAGGTCGAGGAAAATCGTCCGGTCGCCCGTCGGCCAGCCGTCCCGGTCCAGCGCCTGGCGCCAGATGATGCGCTCCCGGCTATCAGCAAAACAGGCGAACTCGCCATCCGGCGAAAAGCAGGTGGCGTTGGGAATATCGATACCTGTGAAGAGGGCTCGCAGTTCGCCCCGATAGTAGCGGTAGATGGTGCCTAAGCCCGGTTCCGCCCTGCGTCCCGTCGTACCGATCCAAAAGCCCCCTTTCGGGTCTGCCCGACCGTCATTGGTACGCAGGCTTGGCCGATCCGGCTCGATCCGGCAGATCGTCTCCCGCGAGCCGCTTTCGATATTAAAGCGCATCAGGCCGCCAGCCCCCGCTACAAGCAGGTTGTCGTGGTCGATCCAGCCGAGGGCCGAGACCGGTACATCGAAAGTCCACTCGAAGACCTTCTCCTCCTTCCGCGACCGCAGCTTCTGGCCGACGATGTCGACCCAGAAAAGCTGCTCCCTGTCCGGATGCCACAGCGGCCCCTCGCCAAGCGCACAAAGCCGATCATCAAAGACTCTTGGTTCCACCAGCCCCTCCCCTGGAACTTCAATCGAAGCACCTTGTGCCACAACCCGTCGTCTCGTGCAGCAGGGCGCGCCCCTATTAACGATTGCGGAACACAAATGGAACATATAGTGTTTTGTTCAGGGTTTGTTTTTCTGATTCCCAAGGGGCGCCCGATGCTTACGCGCAAGCAACACGAACTGCTTCTCTTCATCCATGAGCGGTTGAAGGAGACGGGCATTCCTCCTTCATTCGATGAAATGAAGGAGGCGCTGGACCTGGCGTCCAAGTCGGGCATTCACCGCCTTATCACCGCCCTTGAGGAACGCGGCTTCATCCGCCGCCTGCCCAACCGGGCGCGCGCCCTCGAGGTTCTGCGCCTTCCCGACTCGATTGCGCCGGGTCTCAACTCAGCGAAAAAATTCTCGCCGAGCGTGATCCAGGGCAGCCTTGGCAAGGTGCCGGAGCCTGCGCGCGTGCAGGTGCCGAGCAATGACGACGCCGCATCCGGCATCTCCGTTCCGGTGATGGGCCGCATCGCAGCGGGCGTGCCGATCAGCGCGATTCAGCAGCAGACCCACTCGATCGCCGTGCCGCCGGACATGCTGCGCGGCGGCGAGCACTATGCGCTCGAGGTCAAGGGCGACTCGATGATCGAGGCAGGCATTTTCGATGGCGACACGGTGATCATCCGCAACACCTCATCGGCGACCCCGGGCGACATCGTCGTCGCCCTCGTCGATGACGAGGAAGCAACGCTCAAGCGTTTCCGCCGGAAAGGCGACTCGATTGCGCTGGAAGCCGCTAACCCCGCCTATGAGACCCGCATTTTTGGGCCGGACCGAGTGAAGGTCCAGGGCAGGCTGGTCGGCCTCATCCGCCGCTACTGAACCGTTTCTTTAGTTTCACTGTTCGCGCCGGCCGCACCTTGTGTGGCCGTCGTTCGTTCAGGCAATCCGCGCGCAGCCCGCGAGAAGCGGCGATGATCATGCCACGGCCGGTATGGCATGCTGATGGCGTGCCGGATTTGCGCCCGACCTTGCGCATCAAATCGAACTTCCGCTGCCCCGTGCATCGCCAGATCGCGCGTGGTGAGCGTCAACGTGCCTGAGCCCGCGCAGGGATTGGGCGTTGTGGCATCGGCGAGCACAAGCAGCGCCGTCCGTCCGCAGGCATCACGTGCCGCTTCCTCATCTGCAGTGTAGACAATCGTGTTTCCGCTTTCATGACGGGCGGTGCAGGTCTTTCCTGAACAGATGAAGCCCTGTTCGAGCGAGTCGTCTTCGGCTTGCGGCCGCACTACCGTGGTTGCCCGCATCGCGCGCTGCCAATTTTCAAGCGCAAAGCCGCGCGGTCGCGACTGGTTGACGGCAACAGCCCCGTCCGACAGGCGCATCGCAACGAGCCTGCCGTCCTCGGCGATCAGGACGTCCGGTCGGGCGTCAACAAGAACAAGTATTGTCAGGCCTGCGGCGATCGGCGCTGCTGCCAGCCAGCGCAGGGACGTCTGCGACATTGTGAGGATTGCGAGGCCAGCGGCCAACAAGAGGACAGAAGCGCCGGGAATGGCACCGGTAGAGTCGTAGAACGAACGCTCCGCGAGCCACTGCGCGACTGCAATGACCGCTGCTATCCCCTCGCCCATCGCAATCAGCGGGAGCGCGTCAAGACCGAGCGGCATCAGGATCGACGCTGCTACCGCCATCGGCATCACCACCACCGACACGATCGGCATCGCGGCAAGATTGGCGCACAGGCCGAGGGGCGGACTTGCTGAAAATGCCAGGCGCTGAAAAGCGCCGTCGCGCCGCCGGCGATGATCGATGTCGCTGCGAGGGCAATGGCAGCCGCAGAGCAGTACCGTACAATTCGTCCCGGGAAGGATGGCGTAGTGCGCCGGCGTCGCGGCTCCTGCCCTGCGCGGTAGCTGGTCCACGCAGCGTAAGATGCGACCAGTGCGGCGGTTGCTGCGAACGACATCTGGAAGGAAGGCCCTGCCACCTCATGCGGCGAGATCAGCAAGATGATGATCGCGGAGATGGCGAGATTGCGCATGGTGAGCGCCGCGCGGTCGAACACGATCGCCAGCAGCATGACCGCAAGCATGATGAAGCTGCGCTGCGCCGCGACATCCGCCCCGGAGATCAGCAGGTAGAAGGCGGCTGCTAGCAGAGCGATCACCGCCGCATATTTCTTCACCGGCCGCCGCATCGCGAAATTGGGAGCGAGCGCGAAGGCGCTGCGCAGTGCGACCATCAGCGTGCCGCCTACAAGGGCCATATGCAGGCCCGAGATTGAAATGACGTGGTAGAGGCCGGTGATGCGCAGAGCCTCGTTGATTTCTTCCGGAATGCCTGCCCGGATGCCGGTGATCAGAGCGGCTGCAATCGCTCCTTCTGGACCGCCAATCGTCTCTGTGATCCGCGTGGCCATCTTCTGGCGCAGCGTTTGGACCCACGCCATTCCGCGCATCCAGAGGGCCGGCTCGGGCCACTCGCCCTCCACAATCTCGGGTGCGCCCATGAAAAAGCCGATTGCACCGATGCCCGAAAAGTAACTCTGAAACGAGAAGTCATAGCTGTACGGCCGTACCGGACCCGAGGGCGAGATAAGCCTGACGACGCCTTCGATGACCTCTCCTATTCCGGCATTTTGCGGCATCGACCTCGCAGTGACACGTACGATGTCCGGCGCATAGCGCAGGACGGGCCGCCGGGTGTCGAGGACCCGAAGCGTCAGTCTCACCCGCCCGGAAGCCTGTTGCTCGATCAACTCCACGCGGCCGGTCAGCCTTGTGGTTACCTCCGAGCCGAGGATGCGCGTGCCTGCTGTAAGCGTTTCAATCTTGGCGCTCACAGCACCGCTGGCAACGAGCAGCCCTGACATGGCCAGCAGACGCCAGGCGAAGTGTGTGCGCAGCCACCAACAGAGACTCAGGAGGCCGAAGACGAGCGCAGTGAGCGGAAGAAGGGTGGGCTCGTGCGGCAGGGCGAAATAGGTGAGCGCCCCGGCACCAATAAAGACCGGAATACAAAGAAACGGCGTCCCGCGATCAATTTCAGCTTCAAACGCCGCGCGCGCGCTTCTTGTGATATCCGTCCAATCGCGGGCCTTTCCGAGGCGCGTGCGCCAGCTTATCCGGCCTCTTCTGCCGAAAATTTGGCTCCGGGCACCATCGGTTCGCGCGAGATCGGTCCCGCCGAAGAACAGGCGGCGCTCGTCAATTTCCGCATGCTCCTCCCCGCCCATGCCGCGTTTCCCAGCCCCGTAGGCGCTTGCACGATGAGGTCGCTATGCTACATGAGCGCCAGACAAATACCATCGGCCGTTCAACGGCCAGTTTTCTCATGGATGGATCCCGTGTCCGACAAGGTTGTCACCCGCTTCGCGCCCTCACCTACCGGCTTCCTGCACATTGGTGGTGCGCGCACCGCGCTCTTCAACTGGCTTTATGCCAAGCACACCGGCGGCATCATGCTGCTGCGCATCGAGGATACCGACCGTGAGCGCTCGACCGAGGCGGCAACCCGGGCGATCCTCGACGGTCTGAAGTGGCTCGGGCTCGAGTGGGAAGGCGAGCCGATCTCGCAGTATCAGCGCGCCGACCGTCACCGCGAGGTGGCCGAGGAACTCGTCCGCATGGGCAAGGCGTATTACTGTTATGCGACCCCGCAGGAGCTCGAGGAGATGCGCGAGAAGGCTCGCGCAGAGGGACGCCCGCCGCGCTATGACGGCCGCTGGCGCGACCGCGATCCGTCCGAGGCACCGGCCGGCGTGAAGCCCGCGATCCGCATCAAGGCGCCTCAGGAAGGCGAGACGATCGTCTACGACAAGGTGCAGGGCGAGGTCCGCTTCCCGAACAAGGATCTCGACGATTTCATCATCCTGCGCTCGGACGGCAACCCGACCTACATGCATGCCGTGGTCGTTGATGACCATGACATGGGCGTCACCCACATCATTCGCGGCGACGACCATCTGACGAATGCCGCACGTCAGACCATCATCTACCAGGCCATGGGCTGGGACGTGCCGGTCATGGCGCACATTCCGCTGATCCATGGTTCGGACGGTGCGAAGCTGTCGAAGCGCCATGGTGCGCTGGGCGTCGAAGCCTATCGCGCGATGGGCTATCTGCCCAAGGCGCTGCTGAACTACCTCGCCCGCCTGGGCTGGAGCCATGGCGATGACGAGGTCATGTCCATCGAGGACATGATCAGCTGGTTCGACATCGTGGACGTCAACAAGGGCGCCGCCCGTTTCGACTTCGCCAAGCTTGGGGCGCTCAACGGCATCCACATGCGCAACACCGACGACAAGGTGCTGCTCGACCAGTTCCTGGGCACCCTGCCCTACATCGAGGAGCGCGGCGCAATCCCCACCGAGCTCAGCGACGAGCAGAAGGCTAAGCTGCTCGCCGCGCTTCCGGGCCTCAAGGAACGTGCAAAGACGCTGGTGGAGCTGGCGGACAGCGCCCAGTACCTGTTCGTGCAGCGTCCGCTGAACCTCGACGAGAAGGCGACGCAGATCCTCGACGCGGATGCGCGCGCCACGATCGCCGGCCTCCTGCCGCGGTTTGAAGCCCTGGGCGAGTGGACCGCGGCATCGACCGAGTCGGTCGTGCGCGCCTATGCCGAGGAGACTGGACTGAAGCTCGGAAAGATCGCGCAACCGCTCCGCGCGGCCCTTACGGGACGTTCAACTTCGCCCGGCGTGTTCGACGTCCTGGCTGTTCTCGGACGCGATGAAAGTATTGCGCGCCTGGCTGATCAGGCCGCAGGCTGAAGATAACTTTTTGGGCAGCTGTTGCATTTTTGCGTTGCAACATCTGCCCGTCGGAATAGCTTGGCAGGCCAGTCCAAATCGGATAGCTAGGGCCCGCGATCGGAGGAACTCGCTGAGCGAAACTGATCGGTGGCGGGGAAACATATTTAAGAGGTGATTGTCATGAGCAGCACGGCCGCAACACTTGATTTCAAGGGAAAACCCACTGAATTCAAGGTGCGACAAGGGACGGTGGGGCCGGACGTCATCGACATCAGCTCCCTCTACAAGGAGACCGGCGCTTTCACCTACGATCCGGGTTTCACCTCGACCGCAAGCTGCGAGTCCAAGATCACCTACATCGACGGTGACCAGGGCGTCCTGCTGCACCGTGGCTATCCGATCGAGCAGCTCGCCGAGCACGGCGACTTCCTCGAGACCTGCTACCTGCTCCTCTACGGCGAGCTGCCGACCAAGGCGCAGAAGGAAGACTTCGACTACCGCGTCACGCACCACACCATGGTGCACGAGCAGCTGTCGCGCTTCTTCACCGGCTTCCGCCGCGACGCCCACCCGATGGCTGTCATGTGCGGTGTCGTCGGCGCGCTTTCGGCCTTCTACCACGACTCCACCGACATCTCCGATCCGCATCACCGCATGGTCGCGTCGATCCGCCTGATCGCAAAGATGCCGACGATCGCAGCGATGGCCTACAAGTACCACATCGGACAGCCTTTCGTTTACCCGAAGAACGAGCTGTCCTTCGCGGCCAACTTCCTGCACATGTGCTTCGCGGTTCCCTGCGAGGAGTACAAGGTCAACCCGATCCTCGCTCGCGCGATGGAACGCATCTTCATCCTGCACGCCGACCACGAGCAGAACGCGTCCACCTCGACCGTCCGCCTCGCCGGTTCGTCGGGCGCCAACCCATTCGCCTGCATCGCGGCCGGCATTGCCTGCCTGTGGGGCCCGGCACACGGCGGCGCGAACGAGGCTGCGCTCAACATGCTGGCCGAGATCGGTTCCGTTGACCGTATTCCGGAATTCATCGCCCGCGCGAAGGACAAGAACGATCCGTTCCGCCTGATGGGCTTCGGTCACCGCGTCTACAAGAACTACGATCCGCGCGCCAAGATCATGCAGAAGACCTGCCATGAGGTGCTCGGCGAGCTCGGCATCAAGGACGATCCGCTGCTCGACGTCGCGATGGAGCTCGAGAAGATCGCCCTGACCGACGAGTACTTCATCGAGAAGAAGCTGTACCCGAACATCGACTTCTACTCGGGCATCACGCTGAAGGCGCTCGGCTTCCCGACGACCATGTTCACCGTGCTGTTCGCCGTCGCGCGCACCGTCGGCTGGGTCGCACAGTGGAAGGAAATGATCGAGGATCCGCACCAGAAGATCGGCCGTCCGCGTCAGCTCTACACCGGCCATACCCTCCGCGACTATGTGCCGATCGCTCAGCGCTGATCGCAAAAGATCTAAAGAGAAGGGGCGCCTCGGGCGCCTCTTTTGTTTTGCCGGTTGATCTCGGCGGGAAATTGCGGCAGTGGCGGCGGGTCGATGCTAGCGCCCGATGCGGCGGAGGACGACTTCCGCAGCCAAATCGCCGGGAGGTTTTGGCATCTTCATTCGCCGCGCCACGTGCAGAAGGCCGTCGATCTGCGCGATGCGGGCGGGCGTGTCCGCCCACAGCTGTTCGATGAGGCGAGCGAGATATTCGGGCCGGACGAAGTCGTTGTAGAACTCCGGGACAACCGGCCAGTCGGCGATGAGGTTCGGCAATGCCGCCGACCAGGTCGTCACGAACCGCATCAGCTGCGACGCCATCCAGTCGGGCCGATAGCAGGAAATCATCGGCACACGCGACAAGGCTAGTTCCAGCAGGACCGTGCCCGAGGCTGCGAGGGCTGCATCCGCCTCGCCGAATGCCTGCCACTTCTCTTCCGCAGACTCAACAAACCGCGGCCACACGGGCCACTCGAGGCAGCCGTCGCGAACGATCTGGGCGACATGCGGCACCGTCGGGACCACGACCTCAAAGTCATGGCCGCGCTTAGCAAGGATGCCGACGGTTTCCCCGAACGGCCGCAACAGGCGGCGCACTTCGCTTCGACGAGAGCCCGGCAGGACCAGCAGTGTTCTGCGTCCTTCACGGATGCGCTCAGTCTGCATCTGTGCTGCCTGCGCAACGCCTGGATTGGCGGCCAGGCAGTGGCCCACATAAGTGCCTTGCGGGCCATCGAGTGTCCGCAGCGCTTCCGGTTCGAACGGTAGCACGCAAAGAATTTCATCGATGTAGGGCTTCATCGACGGCGCCCTGCCCGGCCGCCATGCCCATACACTGGGACAGACGTAGTGGATGATCGGGATCTTGGGATCGGCTTCACGTACCTTTTTCGCCACCCGCAGAGCAAAGTCGGGGCTGTCGATGGTGATGAGGCAATCCGGCTTCGAGGCAACGATGTGCGCCGCGGTCTGGTTGATCCGCCGCATCAGCTTAGGCAGCTCCTTCACCACCGTCGTGATGCCCATAAGAGCGATCTCGGAGCCATCGAACAGCGGATCCATCCCGGCTTCGCGCAGATGCCGGCCACCGACGCCTGAAAGTTCAACCGGACGGCCAGTGATCTTGCGAAGCGACTCGGCAAGATCGACGCCGAGAAGATCGCCGGACTCCTCTCCGGCAACCATGGCGATTCGCAGGGGGCTCTCCGAAGTCATATGTCCTCCTTGGCAGCCTGCGGCTCGATGCCGACGACGAACAGGCCGAGCTCATCGGCCCGGGCAATGGCGCGGTCAAAGTCAAGGATGAAGCAGCCGCCCGCCTCGACGGCAACGCCTGCGAGCCCGGCCCGGTGGGCCTGATCCATCGTGTCGGGGCCAATGGCCGGAATGTCTGCCCGGCGCTCCTGCTGCGGCTTGAGGCGCTTCACGAGCACCCCCCGCTTCTTGCCGGCCAAACGCCCGTGCCCGCGCAGGGCCGCCGTGCGTTCGAGCAGACCTTCGGTGCCCTCAATGCCTTCGAGGGCAATGACGCGGCCGCCAACAGCAACAGCCGCCTGGCCAATGTCGAGCTTGCCGATGAGTTCGGCCGCCTGTGAAGCGGCTTCTATGTCACGCTTGTCGCCCTTTGCCGGAGCTTCCTTCGTCAAAACACCTGCGGGCGCGAGCAGGTCAGGCACCACTTCATGCGCACCGACCACGCGAAATCCTTGCTTTTCGATCGCGCCAATGACGGTGCGCAGCAGGCCGTCGTCACCACGCATGAGGCCGGTGATGACGCGCGAGATCAGGCGCATCAGCGTCCCGTTCCATTTCATGCCGGTAAGTTTCGGCCGGCGGCCGACGCTGCCCGCAAGGATCACATGCGTGATTTTTTCCTGCGTAAAGCGATCGAGCAGCGGCCCGAAGTCCTCGAGCCTCACCGTGGTCTGCGGGATGCCGGAAAAGTCTGCTTCGGCAGCCTCGCCCTGGAGGACGGCGACGAACGGATTGCTGCCCCGCTCGGCCAGCGTGCGGGCGACCGCCACGGGAAGCGCGCCGCCGCCAGCTATGATGGCGACGCGTCCATAGGGAATATGCCTGATCTGATTGTCTTCGTCAGTCGATGTCATCATGGGCATCATCGCGGTCACCCAATGCCGGTACCACGAAATGCCGCTTGCCGCGACTGGTCATGAAGTCGAGGATCTCGATGACCTCGGGGATGTCCGCAAACTCCTTGCGGACGGCCTCGGCGTTTTCCGCCACCGTGCCGCTCGACGAGAACAGCATGCGGTAAGCCGCACGCATCGCCTGCAGCTGGGTGCGGGTCATACCCGAGCGCTTCAGCCCGACAACGTTGAAGCCGTGCAGAGTTGCACGGTTACCGACCGCCATGGCGAAGGGAATGACGTCGCCGACGATCGCGGAGCACCCGCCAAGGAAGGCGCGACGGCCGATGCGGCAGAACTGGTGCACGGCCGTGAGGCCGCCGATGATGACATGATCGCCGACCTCGCAGTGGCCGCCGAGGGTCGCGCCGTTGGTAAGCGTGACGTTGTTGCCCACCACGCAGTCGTGCGCAATATGTGAATAGGCCAGCAGGAAGCAGTTGTCGCCGACCACTGTAGCGCCCGAACCTGCGTCAGAGCCCTTGTGAATGGTCACCGACTCGCGGATGTCGCAATTCTTGCCGACGGTGAGCGTCGTGCGGCCGCCCTTGTGCTTGGTGTCCTGCGGCAGGCCACCAAGCGCGGCAAATGCCTGAATACGGGTGCCCTCGCCGATCGTCGTGGCGCCCTGGATCGATACGTGGTTTGCGAGATGAACGTTGTCACCCAGCACCACGTCCGGCCCCACATAGCAGAAGGGACCGACATAGACGCCAGATCCGAGCTGTGCGCCCGTTTCGACGAGCGCACTCGGATGAACAAAAGTCTCGGAAGTCAAAAAAATTCTCCGTCAGCTCGCCGTCTTAGGCGACATCATGGCCGAAATTTCGGCCTCGGCAACCTTGTTGCCTTCAACAATTGCTTCGCAGGCGAAACGCCAGATGTTGCCGCGCTGCTTGAGCTTCTTCACGTGGATCTCGAGGCGGTCACCGGGGACGACAGGCTTGCGGAACTTCGCGTTGTCGATCGTCATGAAGTAGACCAGCGAAGGCTTGTCGAGTCCGGTCTTGCGGATGCAGATCGCGCCGGCCGTCTGCGCCATGGCCTCGATGATGAGGACGCCCGGCATGACAGGCTGTTCCGGGAAATGTCCTGTGAAATGCGGCTCGTTGAAAGTGACGTTCTTGATGCCGATCGCGGAGTTGTCTTCATCGATCTCGATGACGCGGTCGATCAGCAGAAACGGATAGCGGTGCGGCAGCAGCCGCATAATCTGCAGAATGTCGAGGCTTTCAAGCGTGTTGCCCTGAGTTTCCTCAGCCATCGCCCTGTCCCTTCTCTGTTCTTGGAGTAATCAGTTTCCGGATAGCGGCGACTTCGCGGAAGAAATCCTTGATCGGCCGCGCGGGGGCGCCAGCCCACCGTTCGCCGGCCGGAATGTCGTTCATCACACCCGACCTGGCGGCGATCTGCGCGCCGGAGCCTACATTGATGTGATCGGCAATGCCAACGCTGCCGCCCATCATCACGCCATCGCCGAGGGTGACGGAGCCGGAAATTCCGCACTGGCCCGCAATCAGGCAGGCGCGTCCGATGCGCACGTTATGCGCGATCTGGACCAAATTATCGATCTTCGATTTGTCGCCAATGACTGTGTCGGACAGCGCACCGCGGTCAATGGTGGTGTTTGCGCCGATCTCGACGTCGTCCTGGATGATTACGCGGCCAACCTGCGGCATCTTCTCGGGGCCGGTCCGTCCGCCGACGAACCCGAAGCCATCCTGGCCTATGCGAACGCCGGCGTGCACAATCACCCGGTTGCCGATCATAGCGTGCTGGATGCTGGCACCAGGCCCCACGAAACACTCGAGCCCGATCTTGCAGTTGGCGCCAATGACCGAGTTGGGGCCGATTATGGACCCCTCGCCTATTGCGGCATCAGCGCCGATGACCGCACCTGGCTCGACGATCACGCCTGCTTCAATGGTCGCGCTCGGATGAACGAAGGCAGCCTTCGAGATCCCGGTCTCACCGGTCACCGAGACCGGACGCGCAGCGGCGGGGAACAGCAAGCGGCCGATGCTCGCAAAATCCTGCTGCGGTGCCTTCGAAACGAGAACGGCAATACCAGCCGGCACGTCTTTGGACACGTCGTCGGTGCACAGCAACACGCCGCCGGCAATGCCCTTGAGCAGCCCAGCGTTGCGGCGCCCTTCGACAAAGACAAGCGCACCGGCGCCGCCGTTTTCGGCAGACGCCAGTGACGCCACTGTCATCGAAGCGTGTTCAGGAGTGCGAAGCTCCGCCCCCGTCAGCGCCGCAATTTCAGCTGCGGTGAAAGTGCGCGACGCTTGAAAGAAAACCGGGTCCGTCATGCGAGCCTTCTTATCCGGGCCGCGAGCGGCCCGGAAGAGTTATTGCTGTGACTAGAACCGGGTCGACATGCCGAAGCTGAACTCCTGCACCCGATCGGTAGCTTCCTTCTTGAAAGGCACAGCGTAGTCGACACGCAGCGGACCGAACGGCGAGGCCCAGATGATGCTGGCGCCCGCAGAAGCACGCCACTCCATGCCGGTCCCGGCTGCACCGGCGATGTCGCTGCCATAGAGCGTCGCGGCATCGACGAAGGCTGCACCGCGGAAGCCGAGGCTCTCCGACAGGAACGGCAGCGGGAACTGCACTTCAGCCGACGCATTGAAGTACGTGGTGCCACCCAGGTGGTAGCTGTCGCGGCGACGGTTCACATCCGGATCGTACGGGCCGATGCCGTTGTGGCGGAAGCCGCGAATCATGCGGTCGTTGCCCTGGAAGTGGTCGAACACCCGCAATTCACCCGAGCCGTAGCTCATAATGTGGCCGGCGCCCACCGAGAGAAGGCCAACCAGGTCGAGCTCATCGACCAGCGGCTTGTAGTAGCTGCCGCGAGCCGTGAACTTCGCCCACTTCGCATCTCCACCAAGGCCGGCGACTTCAGTCGTGAAGTTGGCGTAGATGCCGTTGCGCGGGTTCTGGATGTTGTCGATCGTGTTGTAGATCAGCGAGCCGCTGACCGACGACTTCGTCCAGGTACCTTCGTCAATCGCATCCTGAATGTGCTTCGACAGCACATTGTCGTCACGGCAGTCGTAACGCGAGCCACCTTCCTGGATGCAGTCGTCGTCGAACTTGTACTTTTCCTGCGTGTAGTTGTACGCGACCTGCGTGCTCAGGCCCTGCGTGATCGGCAGGCCGAAGCGGATCGTGCCACCGGTCAGCTGGCTATGGTACTCATCGTACTCGCGCGTGTTGCGGAAGATGTCGAAGCCCGCAGAAATACGGCGGCCGAGGAAGTACGGCTCGGTGAACGACAGCTGGTAGTCGCGCGAGTTCTTGCCGCCACCGCCAGCGAGGCGGATGGACTGGCCGCGGCCGAGGAAGTTGCGCTCTGCAATCGAGCCTTCGACCGAGAAACCGCCGGTCGGACCACCACCGGTCGCGTAACCCCCACCGATCGACAATTCACCGGTCGACTTCTCAACGACATCAACAACCAGAACAACCTGGTCAGGCTCAGAGCCGGGAGCGGTCGCGATGTTAACGGTCTGGAAGAAGTCCAGAGCCTCAAGACGGCGCTTGGCGCGCTGAATCAGGACCTGGTTGAAAGCGTCGCCCTCGCTGACGTCGAACTCGCGACGGATGACGTAGTCGCGGGTGCGGCTGTTGCCGCGAATTTCGATGCGCTCGATGTAGGCGCGCGGACCCTGGTCGATGGTGTAGACGACCGAGATCGTGCCGTTCTCGAAATTGCGGTCACCGCGAGGGGTAACCTGCGCGAATGCGTAGCCAAGGTCAGCAGAACGCTCGGAGAGACCGAGCAGCGTGTCCTCGACGTCCTTGGCCGAGTAGTACTTGCCCTCGACGGTCTTGATCTGCGAGCGCAGGACTTCCGGCGACAGGCCTTCGACCGTGCTCTCGACCTCGATCGAGCCGAAGCGGTAGCGCTGCCCCTCATCCACCACGAAGGTGATGTCGTAGGAGTTGGTCTGGTCGTTGTGCTGCGCAGACGACGAGATCACGCGGAAGTCAGCATAGCCGCGGTTGTAGTAGAAGCGACGCAGCGCCTCTTCGTCGGCACGCAGACGATCCGCGTCGTAGATGTCATTGCGGGTCAGCCACGACATAACGCCCGAGCGCTTGGTCGAGATGACGTCGCGCAGACGGCTGTCGGAGTAGGCAGAGTTGCCATCGAAGGTGATCGACGAAATCTTGGTGCGGCCGCCCTCTTCCACGTTGAAGACGACGTTGACGCGATTCTCGCCGAGGTCGACGACCTGGTAGGAAACATTCGCACCCTCGCGGCCGACGCGAGCGTAGGCCTGACGGATGGTTTCGGCGTCAGCCTCGGCGGTCGCGCTGGAGAACGAGCCGCGCGGCTGCAGCTGGATCTGACGGATGAGGTCCTCGTCCTTCAGGCGCTTGTTGCCCTGGAACAAAACCTGGTTGACGATCGAGTATTCGTCGACGGTGACGACGAGCGCGCCGCCAGCCTGATTGATGCGCACGTCGGAGAACAGGCCGGTAGCGAACAGGCGCTTCACAGCCTCGTCGACGTCGTCGTTATTGAAATTCCTGCCGGGACGGATCGCGATGTTGCTGCGGATCGTCTCCGCATCGACACGGCGGTTGCCGCGGACTTCGATCCTGTTGACCACGGCGGCTTCTGCGACGGCCACGGTTGCCAGCTGCAATGCGCCTGCGCCGCTCACCACAACGCCGGCCGAGATAGCGATCGCCGAAACGGCGCCGAACAAATTAGAAGCTGCCTTCATTGGGCTCTGAAACCTTTTATTCTCGTAGTCCCCACGGCGAGAACACCGGACGTGGCTGTCACAAGTGTCGTACCGTATTACCCGGATTTCGCCTACACGCAAGGGTTCTGGTTAAGATCCATTTACTTAATCACCGGCCGTGGCATTAGCGTCACGGGTAAGCCGCGCCATGGTAAATGCGCCGTCAATTTCATTAGCAAGCCGATCATTTTGTTCATCTTTCAGCAACCAAACAGGTCGTTCCAGAACACGAACATCATGAAGCCGAGCACAACCAACAGCCCCGCCCGGTAGAACATCTCCATCACGCGCTCGGACACCGGACGGCGCAAGGCGGCTTCCGCTGCGTAAAACGCCAGATGTCCGCCATCAAGAGGGGGAATCGGCAGGAGGTTGAGAATCCCAATTCCGACTGACAGCATCGCCACCAGCTGAACCAGCCACTCGAAGCCGAGCGCAGCCGCCTTCCCTGCCATGTCGGCAATCCTGACCGGTCCACCGAGCTGGCAGCGGTCCTCGCGTCCCGTCACGAAGCGCTGGAAGAACTGCCCGGTGCGGGCGATGATGTGGCCCGTCTCCTTCGTCGCCTCGACCAGCGCCTCACCCACCCCGTATTCGATGTGGCGGGGCTGGCCGAGTTCCTGATTGTTGACGACACCGATGATGCCGATGCGAATGGTGTTGCCGAGCGCGTCCTGCTGCTCAACGAGCTGCGGGGTCGCGGTCAGGGTCACTTCCTTCTCGCCACGCAACATGACAAAAGTGATGGTATCGCCGGCGCGCCCCGAAACCAGGCGCTGAACGTCGCCGAATGTCGTCACGCGCTTACCATCGACCGAAACGAAACGGTCACCCGGTTGGAAGCCTGCCTCCTCGGCCGCACTGCCCGGCCGCACCTCCGCCACCATCGGCTCCGAGACGTAGCGGCCATAGAGCGAGAACATCACCGCAAAGACGGCGATCGTCAGCAGGAAGTTGGCGAAGGGGCCCGCAAATACAGTCGCGGCGCGCTTCCAGACCGGCTGGAGATGGAACGCGCCCTTGCGCTCCTCCGGCGTCAGCACGCCCGTTTCCTGCGTCGAGGGATCGCTGGTCACGCTCATGTCGCCGACGAATTTCACGTAGCCGCCGAGCGGAATGGCGGAAAGCTTCCAGCGGGTCCCCTTGCGATCGAAGAAGCCGAACAGCTCTGGGCCGAAGCCGATCGAGAACTCGCGCACGCCGATACCGCACCAGCGGCCGACGAGGTAGTGCCCCATTTCGTGCACGAAGACGACGACGGTCAGCACGAACAGGAAGGGAATCAGCGTCGTGAAGATGATGTTGTCGAGGCTGAAGAATGTGCCCAGGATGTCGTTCACTTCGGTTCCTGCCCGCTCTTGTTCCTTCGCCCAGATACAGGATCAATACGGGCAAATCCGTGTCCGAAGCTGACCATAGTGGACAGTTCCGCGGTGGTCACCGGGCGAACAGGAAATGAGCGGGGAAATCCGGTGACACGAAGACCGCGCCAAGGATGAACAGTGCGGCCGCTGCCGCCACCAGCCCGTCGACACGGTCCATCACTCCGCCATGGCCCGGAATGAGCTGGCTCGAGTCCTTTACCCCGTAGCGCCGCTTAATGGACGATTCGAACAGGTCGCCGATCTGCGAGATCGCGGAGAGCACCAGGATGAGGACGAACAGCGCCACGATGTTCCAGCTGGTGCCATAGGACCACGCGACGATGAGGCCCGCAACGACAGCACCCAGCGTGCCGCCGATGGCGCCGCTCCAGGTCTTGCCGGGCGATATGGAAGGCGCGAGCTTCGGGCCGCCGAACTTCCGGCCGACAAAATATGCGGCAATGTCGGTCGCCCATACGACCGCGAAGAGGAAGATCGTGACCGCAAGGCCGGACGAATCGTCGTTGCGCAGGGCAGCGAGCGAAATGGCGCTGATGCCGGCATAGATAACGCCGAGCGACGGCCAGAGGCCGGATTTCGTCGCCACGCCGTAGATCAGCGCGACCAGGAAAACCGCCACGAGAACAATCAGCGTCGGCAAGATGGGATAGCCGATGACGAGAAGCGCAAGAACGGGCAGGAACAGGAGCCCTAGGAGGACGCGGTGAACCACTTTCTCCTTCGGCAGCACCATGCTGGTCCACTCGTAGAGAACCGCCGCACCGATGACGGCCGACAGCATCCGGTACCAGAAGCCGCCGGCCCAGGTCAGCGCAAGCACGACGATCGCAAGCACGATTGCCGACATCACGCGAAGCTGCAAATTGCTGCGACCGCCCGCCGCCGTCATAGGGCGACGTCCCGTGCCGGCGTCACGCCGCCAAAGCGCCGCTCCCTCGCCCCAAAGCTTTTGATGGCTTCCAGCAACTCGGCCTTGCCAAAGTCCGGCCAGTAGCACGGCAGAAAGACCAGCTCGCTGTAGGCCCCCTGCCAGAGCAGGAAGTTCGACAGGCGCAGCTCGCCGCTTGTGCGGATGATGAGATCCGGATCCGGCACGAAGTGCGTGTCGAGGAATTTTGCGAAGCTTTCCTGGGTGATATCTTCCGGACGCATCGAGCCGGCGGCAACCGCCTCGGCAATCGAACGCGTCGCCCGGACGATCTCGTCGCGGCTGCCATAGTTGAAGGCAATCACCAGGTTGAGTGACGTATTGCCAGCGGTCAGGCTTTCGGCCTCCTCAATGAGGAGGCGGATGTCCTTAGCGAGCCCCTCGCGCGCGCCGATCATCCGCACCCTGACACCAGCCTTGTGCAGCTCGGCGAGATCGCGGCGGATGAAGGTCTTCAGCAAGCCGAGGAGATCGCTGATCTCCGACTGCGGCCGTGACCAGTTTTCGGAGGAAAATGCGTAGACGGTAAGCCACGGAATCCCGAGGTCGCCTGCGGTCCGCACGGTCTGGCGCAGCGCCTCGACGCCGGCCCTGTGCCCGGCAATGCGCGGCAGGCCGCGAGCTTTCGCCCACCGGCCGTTGCCGTCCATGATGATCGCGATGTGCTCGGGTTTCAAATCCCGGTTCCTTTCCCCCGAGAAGCAGACCAGGCGTCAGGCCGCGAGGCCTAGACCTGCATGATCTCTGCTTCCTTCTCGGCGAGCAGCTTATCGATCAGTGCGATCGTGTCATCCGTAATCTTTTGGATACGGTCCGACTGAACGCGGGCATCATCCTGACTGATGACACCATCCTTCTCCGCCTTCTTCGAGGCGTCGATGCCGTCGCGGCGTACGTGGCGAGCGGCGACACGCGCGTTCTCAGCGTACTGATGAGCGATCTTCACGAGTTCCTTGCGGCGCTGCTCGTTGAGCTCCGGCAGAGGAATGCGCAGGGTCGTGCCGTCAACAATCGGGTTGAAGCCGAGGTTCGACTCGCGGATGGCGCGATCCACCGCACCCACCAGCTGCTTGTCCCAGACGGACACCGAGATCATTCGCGGCTCCGGAACGCTGACCGTACCCACTTGGGAGATCGGCATGGTCGATCCGTAGGCCTGAACCTGGATCGGATCGAGCAGGTTTGCCGAGGCGCGCCCAGTACGCAGCGAGGCAAGGTCATGCTTGAAAGCGTTGACGGCGCCGTCCATGCGACGCTGAATGTCGTTGAAATCGACTCCGTTGGTCATCGGTAATCCTCCGCTGCCTTATGGTCGGCGCTGATTGTGGGAAATCTAGGAGCTGGCTTCGTCACGTTTCGCTGACGACCGTGCAACGGCCTTCGCCACGCAGGACCGCGCCGAGCCCGCCCTTTTCATGAATCGAGTAGACGATTATCGGAATGTTGTTCTCACGCGCAAGCGCAATCGCCGCCGTATCCATGACGGCGAGGCCCTCGCGGATGACTTGCTCGTGCGTGATTTTGTCGTACCGCGTCGCGTTCGGGTCCTTCTTGGGATCGGCCGAGTAGACGCCATCAACCTGGGTGCCCTTGAACAGCGCGTCAGCGCCGATTTCTGCAGCTCGCAGCGCCGCGGCAGAGTCGGTCGTGAAGAACGGGTTGCCGGTACCGCCTGCAAATATGACGACCTTGCCCGCATTCATGTAGGCGGTCGCCTGGCGCTGCGAGAAGCTTTCGCAGAGCTCCGGCATCGCGATGGCCGAAAGCACCACCGCGTCGACGCCCGCTTTGATGAGCGACGTGCGCAGGGCGAGCGAGTTGATGACGGTCGCCAGCATGCCCATGTGGTCGCCCGTCACACGGTCACCGCCCTTGGAGGCAACCGCCACGCCGCGGAAGATGTTGCCACCGCCGATGACGACGCCCACCTCGACGCCCATCTCGCGGGCTTCCTTGATGTCGGCGGCTATACGATCTGCCACCTCGACATCGATGCCAAATCCCTGATTGCCCATGAGGGCCTCGCCCGAAGCCTTCAGAAGGACGCGACGATATTTTGGCGTGTTCGGCATGGGCTCCCTCGGCAAATTCATGAATGCGGTGCCCCGATACACGAAGGGCGCCGCGATGTCACGCGGCGCCCTGTCGTTACCAGTGAATGGCTGGGAAGAACGATTAGCTCTTGACCGCAGCTGCAACCTCGGCAGCGAAGTCGGTCTCTTCCTTCTCGATGCCCTCGCCGAGAGCGAAGCGGACGAAGCCGGTGATCTTCGCCGGAGCGCCGATTTCCTTCTCGGCTTCCTTCAGGGCATGCTCGACCGTGACGTCCGGGTTCATGACGAAAGCCTGCTTCAGCAGCACGACTTCCTCGTAGAACTTGCGCATGCGACCTTCGACCATCTTCTCGATGATGTTCTCCGGCTTGCCGGACTCGCGAGCCTGGGTCGAGAAGATTTCCTTCTCGCGGGCAACAGCGGCCGGATCGACCTCTTCAGCGGTCAGAGCGAGCGGGCTGGTAGCAGCAACGTGCATCGCGACCTGACGGCCGAAAGCGCGGGCAGCGTCAGCATTGCCCGAAGTCTCGATAGCAACGAGAACGCCGAGCTTGCCGAGGCCGTCGGAAACCGCGTTGTGGATATAGGTCGCAACCGTGCCGGTCAGCTTGGCCGAGCGGCGCAGGTTCATGTTCTCGCCGATGGTGCCGATGGCGTCCTTGATGGTGTCGGCAACCGACTTGCCGTCTGCGTAGCCAGCAGCGGCAACAGCCTCGACCGAACCGTCGGTGCCGAGAGCAACCGTGGCGATCTTGCGGACCATGTCCTGGAAGGCGTCGTTGCGGGCAACGAAGTCGGTCTCGGAGTTCACCTCGACGACGACGGCGCCGTTGTCGTCGGCAGCGACGGCAACCAGGCCCTCAGCAGCGGTACGGCCGGCCTTCTTGTCGGCCTTGGCAATGCCCTTGGCGCGCAGCCAGTCGACAGCGGCCTCGAGGTCGCCGTTGGTCTCGGCCAGCGCAGCCTTGCAGTCCATCATGCCCGCGCCGGTCATCTCGCGCAGTTGTTTGACCTGTGCAGCAGAAATGCTCATTGTCGCCTCTTCAAATCCGGTATTTTCAAAAGAGCGCGGCGCACCATGGATTTCCAGGTGCGCCTGCCCGAAGTTCAAGTCTGCAGCCGCACGAAGCGGCCAACGGGATTACGCGTCGTTGCCGTCTGCTTCGAGCGTCGGCTCAACCAGAGCTTCTTCCGAAGCGCCAAGGTCCATGCCCAGAGCACCCTGCTGACGAGCGATACCGTCGATCGCAGCGCGGGAAACCAGGTCGCAGTAGAGCTGGATAGCGCGTGCGGCGTCGTCGTTGCCCGGGATCGGGTAGTCGACCTTGTCCGGATCGCAGTTCGAGTCGACGATCGCGACGACCGGGATGCCAAGGCGCTTGGCTTCCTGGATGGCGATAGCTTCCTTGTTGGTGTCGATCACGAACATCAGGTCCGGGGTCGAGCCCATGTCCTTGATACCGCCGAGAGCCTTGCTCAGCTTCTCACGCTCGCGCTCGAGGTTCAGGCGCTCCTTCTTGGTGAAGCCGAGGGCTTCGCCAGCGAGCAGCTCGTCGAGCTTGCGCAGGCGCTGGATCGAGTTCGAGATCGTCTTCCAGTTGGTCAGCATGCCGCCGAGCCAACGCGAGTTGACGTAGTACTGAGCCGAACGGGCAGCAGACTCAGCAACGATGTCCGAAGCCTGACGCTTGGTGCCGACGAATAGAACGCGACCGCCGCGGGCAACGGTGTCCGAAACGACCTTGAGAGCCTGGTGCAGCAGCGGCACGGTCTGCGAAAGGTCGATGATGTGGATGTTGTTGCGAGCGCCGAAGATGTACGGAGCCATCTTCGGGTTCCAGCGGTGGGTCTGGTGGCCAAAGTGAACACCAGCTTCCAGGAGCTGGCGCATGCTGAAATCAGGCAGTGCCATTTTCTTTTTCCTTTCCGGTTAGCCTCCACGGACATGACGAGAAGCGGAGCTCCGCGCCACCGGCGGTCGCAGCCGGATTTCTCCCGGATGAAACCAAGTCCGCGTGTGGAATGGTCGCGCATATATAGGCGACGAAGAGAAAAGGCAACCGTCCGGCTAGACAAGCTGACGGCGTAGTTTTTCGCCAGGCCGCCTCACCCGGCGGTACACCGCAAGAATTTCGGCTCGGCTTACCGCCAGCGCGCCCATGCGGATGGCGCGGTCCCGCTCGAATCCCGTGATGTCGTAGTGAGGCGCTGCCGTCTTCGGCGGCCCCTGATAGGAAGAGCGATGCACGCCGAGCCGTGCCGCGAAGCGATGCAGCTCCTCTTCCGAATCGGCCATCAGGTGGCACCACTTGCGACCGGCAAAGTTCCAGATCGCATCATCGACATAGACAGCCATGGGCAGCCGTTACTGGGCGCAGTCCTTTGCCGGCTCGAACAGGGCGAGATCGACCAGCGTGCCGGTCATGGAGAAGTCGCCGTAGTCCATGATGAGGTCGCGGGTAATGCCGCTCTCGTGCAGCTTGAAGCTGATCCGGTAGGTCGGGATCTCCTCGCCCTGATCGCCCTTGAGGTCGAAATAGGCGATGTCGACCGGCCAGAACTCATCATCGGCGAGCGTCTTGATCGCCTTACGTTCCGGATCATTCGCAGCTGGCGTTGAACCCTTGCCGATAATGACAGTGGTCGTCATGATCCGGTCGGCATCTTCCGAACCGTCAAACAGCGTCGTCTCGTAGAAGGTCTCGCCCTTGCGGGCGTTGTCGAGCAATTCGAGGAGATGCTGCGTCGGGAACTGAGTCTTCTCGAGCGCAAATTCCTGCTTCTCCGGCTTTTCGAGCGACACGACCGTCTCGCTGCCTTCGGTCTTCGCCGAACCCTTCACTTCCTTGTCCATGACCGAGTCGACGAAGGAGCGGGTGACGAAGTTGAAGGTCTTGCCGTCACCGTCCTCGAACGTCGTCGTCTGCTGGTCGGTGATACGCGTTATGTCGGGCGTGTCGATCTGCGTCACGAATCGGAACTTGACCGTGTAGCCGTCACACTCCGAGCCGTTGAACTCATAGACCATGCGCCCCGCGATTCCAGTAATGCCGGAACGATCCGAGGCATTCTCGAGGGCAAGGTCGTAGACCGCGCGGTGGGGTAAAAGCGGACCTGCCTGAGCAGGGAGCGCAGCGGACAGGACGAACGGCAAGGCAAGGCACGCGGCGCGCATGTGTAATCTCCCCGACGCGGCGATGCCGCAAACTGGTATTTAACAGAAAGGCTATTCGTGGCAGAAGCGGGGCATCACAGCGCCTGACCCGCGCCTGCGCGCAAGCATAGGGAAGAGAGCATGAGCGACACAATCCAAAAACGGCTGGCCGATCTTGGCGTCACCATTCCTGCTGCAGCTGCCCCTGCCGCCAATTATGTCCCGTTTGCACAGAGCGGCAACCTGCTTCTCACGGCCGGTCAGCTGCCGCTGGTCGACGGCAAGCTGATTTCGACCGGCCTTCTCGGCCGTGACGTCGACACCGAGGCCGGCAAGGCTGCGGCGCGCGCCTGCGCGATCAACATCCTCGCCCAGATCCAGGCTGCCACGGGCGATCTCGAAAAGATCGCGCGCCTCGTGAAGATCACCGTGTTCGTCGCCTCGTCGCCTGACTTTACCGAGCAGCACCTTGTCGCCAACGGTGCTTCCGATTTCCTGGCCGAGGTGCTCGGCGAGCGGGGCAAGCATGCCCGTTCGGCTGTTGGCGTTGCGGTCCTTCCGCTCAACGCCCCGGTCGAGATCGAGGCGATCGTCGAGCTCAAGTAACAGTACCCCGCCCAGACGGACATCAGGACATGACCGACATCTCGTGGCTGACGCAGAGGCCGATTGCCCATCGCGGCTATCATGACATGAACAAGACCCGCTGGGAGAACACCCTCTCGGCGGCGCGCGCAGCAATCGAGCGCAATTATGCGATCGAGTGCGACGTCCACCTCTCGTCCGACGGGGTGCCGGTCGTGTTCCACGACTCGGAACTCGAGCGCCTGACCGGCCAGAAGGGCTTCATCTACGAAAAGACGGCTGCCGAGATGGCGGCGATGAAGATCGGTGGCACCAACGACCATGCGCCGACGCTGCGCGAGCTACTCGATGTCATCGGCGGCCGCGTGCCGCTGGTGATCGAGCTCAAGGGCATCGAGGGCAAGGACAACGGCCTCGTGAAGGCCGTGGCTTCCGTCCTCTCCGGCTACAAGGGCCAGGCGGCGATCATGTCGTTCGACCACTGGCTGGTCCGCCGCTTCGCCGAAGACGCGCCTGGCATTCCGGGCGGCCTGACGGCCGAGGGCAAGGGCATCCGCGACCTCGAACTCCACTTCTCGATGCTGGCGCATCCGATCTCGTTCGTCTCGTTCAGCGTCTCCGATCTGCCCAACCCGTTCATCTGCTTCGTGCGTGAAAAGCTTGCCATGCCGGTCATCACCTGGACGGTTCGGGACCAGCAGGCGCGCGACACGACCGCCGGGTACGCGGATCAGGTCACCTTCGAGGGTTACGAGGCCTAGGCCGCACTTGCATCGCTCCTTGAGGCGCGTATCTATGCGTTATGGCCACGAGCGAGCGCAGTGTTTCAGAAGGAAGTGCCGGCGACTTCGTCCTGCGTGCGGTCACGGGGATGCACGACTTCCGGCCGGAAGAGTGGAATCTACTCTCCGGCACTTCTTCTACCAGTGCAATTTCGCTCTATAACCCGTTCATTTCGTATGACTTTCTGAGAGTTTTCGAAGAAAGCGGTTGCGCGACGGCACGAACTGGCTGGGCCCCTCGGCACCTGCGGCTCGAAGCGCCTGACGGAACGCTAGTGGGGGCAGTGCCCTGCTATGCCAAGAGCCACAGCCAGGGCGAGTACGTCTTCGACCACGGCTGGGCCGATGCCTTCGAGCGTGCCGGCGGCAACTATTATCCGAAGCTGCAGGTATCTGTTCCCTTCACCCCGGCAACCGGCCCTCGCCTGCTGGTCCGCGAGGGGTTCGACGGAAATGCTGTTCGGGCCGCGCTCGCCAACGGCCTCAAGGCGCTGAACGACACGCTCGGCACCTCGTCGGTCCACGTCACCTTCGCCCAGGGCGACGACATCGACGCGCTTACTGAGGCAGGCTTCCTCCATCGCATCGACCAGCAGTTTCACTTCTTCAACGAAGGGTTCGATTGCTACGATGATTTCCTCGCCACACTTGCTTCTCGCAAGCGCAAGGCGCTGAAGCGCGAGCGCCGCGAGGCAGTGAGTTCCGGCATTACCATCGAGTGGCTTACGGGGAGCGACCTCACCGAAGCGGTGTGGGACGATTTCTTCGCCTTCTACATGGACACCGGCAGCCGCAAGTGGGGCCGGCCTTACCTAAACCGGCAGTTCTTCTCGCTGATCGGCGAGCGGATGGCGGACGACATCCTGCTCGTCATGGCCCGCCGCAATGGCCGCTACATTGCCGGCGCCATCAACTTCATTGGCTCGGACACACTGTACGGCCGCAACTGGGGCTGCATCGAGGACCATCCATTCCTACACTTCGAGGTCTGCTACCATCAGGCGATCGAGTTCGCGATTTCGCGAAAACTGCGCGTCGTGGAGGCCGGCGCGCAGGGCCAACACAAACTCGCGCGCGGCTACCGGCCGGTAACGACCCATTCGGCGCACTACATCGCTCATCCCGGCTTCCGCCGGGCGGTCGCCGACTACCTCGAGCAGGAACGACGAGAGGTGGAACAGGTGGGCGAGTGGCTGGAGGACGCAACGCCGTTCCGCAAGGACCCCGAAGCCGCATCCTGACAGTTGACCGGGCGCGCCAATATCCTATTCCCCTGATAACATACCAACCGAGCGAACCAGAGGCTTCGATGACGACACCTGCCTACGATCCGACCAACGTCTTTGCCAAGATCCTGCGCGGCGAGCTGCCATCCCACAAGCTCTATGAAGACGACGACACCATCGCGATCATGGACATCATGCCGCGCGGCGACGGCCACTGCCTCGTGCTGCCGAAGCAGCCGGCCCGCAACATCCTCGACGTCGAGGAAGCCAGCCTTGCTGCCGTTGCGAAGACCACACAGAAGCTCGCACGTGCCGTCAAAAAGGCATTCTCTGCTGATGGCGTGACGGTTCAGCAGTTCAACGAGAGCGCCGGGGGGCAGGTGGTATTCCACCTCCATGTCCACGTCATTCCGCGCTTCGAGGGTGTCGCACTCAAGCCGCACACCGGCCAGATGGAAGACCAGGGCGTGCTGGCGGCAAATGCCGAGAAGATCCGCGCTGCCCTCGTCGAGTAACGGCTAGGCTTCGAAGCCGATCAGGTAGAGGCCGCCGATCAGCACGGCCTCCGCCACCATGATCCCCACGATCACCAATTTGCCGAATCTCAGGTAAGCAGCAAAACCCACCAGCACCGAGACAAGCCGCAACAAGAGCGGCGCGGCAGCCAGAGCTCCCGACGGAAACACGATAAGGTTGCCGATGACGGCGGCCACCAGTGCCGTTGCCAGAGCGCGCACGAAGACGAGCGCCTCCGAATCGTCCCTGATCCGCCCGCCGAGATAGACGCCGAGAAAGCGCCAGATGTCGGTCGCAAGCGAGCCGGCAATCAGGATGAACAGGTAGGGCCACCACCAACTGTCAAATGCGGTAAAGGTCATCAGGCGCCCTGCCCCTTGCGCAACCGGTAAAGGACATAGGCGCCGATTCCGCCGATGAACCCGGCAGCCATCAGATCGCCCCCCGGCATGAAAAGGTGGAATACGGGGCCAAGCACGATCCCGAAGATCATTGCGTAGTGGCTCGCAGCTTCGCGCGCCGATCCCCAGAGCGAAGTCAGGAAATAGATCGGCGTTAAAAGCAGCAACGCGGCTGACAGGATCGGCGGCAAGCTGCCGGCGACGGCATAGACCAACGCGACGACCACCATGTTGCCCAGGACAAGCGATCCGCCAAGGCCGGCGTACCAGGAGGTGCGCATCTCGCGCG
The DNA here is from genome assembly GCF_000526635.1 of Aminobacter sp. J41. Lineage (GTDB taxonomy): Bacteria > Pseudomonadota > Alphaproteobacteria > Rhizobiales > Rhizobiaceae > Aerobium. Next base: position 13,557 of record NZ_JAGL01000003.1, on the reverse strand, counting down.
GGACCTCGCGCACCTTCTCCATCGCGATGACCCACGAAGTCACCGCCACGAAGTGCGACAACAGGTAGAGCACGATCGGCCGGCCGCGCTCGCTGCGCAGCTCTGGCATCAGCGCCACAACCATCGGGGTGAGGCGGACCGACGACAGGCTGACGGCAAGGGCGGCTGCGGGCAGCGACGCGCCCGACATGATGGCGCCGATCAGCACCACCTTGGCAGGCAGCGCCCAAACGAGGCCGGTCATGAACACGGCCTGCGGCAGCGTGATGCCTGCCTCGCGGGCGAGGCCCGCAAAGCCGACAAACGCGCTGATGAGGATAAGGCCGGGAATCGATACCGCCGCGGACACGCCGCGGAAGAACCAGCGGATGCGTGTCGAGTGCGTGTCAGGAGAGGCGGAGGCGGCTGCGTTCATTGGTTCGCAGATAACACGGCTCAGTGCGACCTGCGATACCCGAAGCCTTGTGCCAGCTTTATGAGGACTGCCTGTCCGGTCAGGTGGTCACGCCAAGCTCGACCAGCCGCTCAACGCAGCTTTCCTCCGCGTTGTCGAGCTCTGCGAGAGTCTCCTCAAGGTCTCGCCGCTTCTGGCGCAGTTCCTCGCGCTTTTCCTCGATCTTGCGGATCATCAGCTTGAGCTGGCCCACCTCGCCCGGTGGCTCCTTGTACATCTGGATGATCTCGCGGATCTCCGCGATCGAGAACCCGAGACGCTTGCCGCGAAGGATCTGACGAATCAGATGACGGTCGGACGGACGGAACAGACGGGTCCGTCCGCGTCTTATCGGCGAAATGAGCCCCTCGTCCTCGTAGAAGCGAAGGGTCCGCGTCGACACGTCGAATTCCCGTGTCAGCTCGGTGATGGTGTAATATTCACGCATTTCGCTTGTCCTGCCGCTCGCGCATGTTTGCCACGGCACTTACGTAAAAGTCAAACTCCCCTCTTGGAGGAGTGCACCTAGAGGAGACCGAACCACCAGGTCGCAAGGCCGAGGAAGGCGAAGAAGCCCACGACGTCAGTAATGGTGGTCACGAAAACCGCCGACGAAACAGCAGGATCCGCCCCTGCCTTGTCGAGCAGCAGCGGAACCAGAATGCCGGCCAGCGCGGCGACCAGAAGGTTGATCACCATCGCAACGGCGATGATGCCGCCGAGGTTGGGGTCCGAGAACCAGAAGCCGGCGACGATGCCGATCAGGGTGGCGAAGATGATGCCATTGATCAGCCCCACCCCGATCTCGCGGCGGATGATTCGGCCAGCGTTGTAGATGTCGAGGTCCCTGGTGGCGAGCGCGCGCACGGTGACCGTCATGGTCTGTGATCCGGCATTGCCGCCCATGCCAGCCACGATCGGCATCAGCACCGCGAGCGCCACGATCTGCTGGATCGTTCCGTCGAACAGGCCGATCACCGAAGCGGCGAGGAAGGCCATGAACAGGTTCACCATCAGCCAGGGAATGCGCGAGCGCGAGGTCGCCAGCACCGAGTCCGACAGCTCTTCATCGCCGACGCCGCCAAGGCGCATCAGGTCTTCCTCGGCCTCTTCCTGGATGACGTCGACGACGTCATCGATGGTCAGCACGCCGACGAGGCGGTCGTTCTCGTCGACGACGGCGGCTGAGAGAAGATCGTACTGCTCGAATTCGTGCGCCGCCTCTTCCTGATCCATGGTGGCCGGAATGGCGTGGCGCGTCTCGTGCATGATCTCCTCGATCTTCACCGCGCGCTTGGTGCGCAGGATGCGATCGAGATCGACTGTCCCAAGCAGGCGGAAGGTCGGGTCGATGACAAAAATCTGGCTGAACGATTCCGGCAGATTGCTGTCCTCGCGCATGTAGTCGATCGTCTGACCGACCGTCCAGAACGGCGGCACGGCGACAAATTCGGTCTGCATGCGGCGGCCGGCCGAATCTTCCGGATAGTCCAGCGACCGGCGCAGCCTGATCCGTTCGGTGAACGGCAGCTGCGCGAGAATCTCGTCCTGGTCTTCCTGGTCGAGGTCCTCAAGGATGTAGACCGCGTCGTCCGAATCCAGTTCCTGGACGGCCTGGGCGATCTGCTCGTTCGGCAGGTTCTCGACGATGTCGAGACGAATGGCCTCGTCGACCTCGGTCAGCGCCGAGAAGTCGAAGTCCGCGCCCATGAGCTCAACAAGCGCGAGGCGCTGGTCGGGCGAAAGCGTCTCGAGAAGGTCGCCGACCTCCGACTGGTGAAGCTCGCCAACGTTCTGCTTGAGCGTCTCGGTGTCGCCCTCGGCGATCGCCGTCGTCACCCGGTTTAGGAACTCGGGCCGCAGCACGCCGGATTCGTCGTAGATTCCGCCCTCCATAACGGAATCGCGGACTTCGAATTCAGGAGGCCGGTCTTGCGGATTTTCCAAAAGCGCCTCCCGCCTTTCAGTTCGTGACTATGCCGTTTAACCCGGAGCGGAGCCGTGCGGAACCCATCTGCCTTATCTCTCCAAAGGATAGCAAGATGATGTTGCAGGCCAGCCACGAGCAACGCGCCGGCTCCCGCGAGGTTTCAGTTCACATGATCGGGAAGCACCGCGCGGCTGCTCCGGTTTGCCTTGGCGGCTCTCCGGAATCAGTCTAGCTCCTTGGCGGCAACACACTCACTGAGGAGGGGCATGAATGTTCAGCCACATCGTGGTCGGCGCGAACGACATTGAGGCTTCAAAGGCCTTTTATGACGCAATTTTCCTTGCAGCCGGCGGCGAGGCCGGACAGATCGATCCGAAGGGCCGTGTCGTCTATTCCAAAGACGGCATGCGCTTCCTGGTGACCAAGCCGATCAACGGCGAGCCGGCTACCCATGCCAATGGCGGCACCATCGGCTTCAAGATGGCGAGCCCGGAACTGGTCGAAGCCTGGCACGCGGCGGGCATCGCTAACGGCGGCACCACCTGCGAAAACCCTCCGGGCGTGCGCCAGGTCGGCCCGCGCAAGCTCTTTCTCGCCTATCTGCGCGATCCAATCGGCAACAAGCTCTGCGCCGGCGCGCCGGCGGCCGACTAAGGATTTTAATTGCGGCGGGCTTCGGCCCGCCGTTTTGCGTTTTGCCGTTCTTCGCGGTGCCCGGGCGCGACTCGCCCTTTGCCGCTGGTTATAAAGAACCGGGGAATGCAGCGAGCGGGAGGATGATCGATGCTGCCTGGCATGGTGAGGAAATTCATTCGAGGTACGGTCACAGGACTGGTTGCGCTGGCCGCCCTGCCCGCCACGTCCGGGGCACAATCCATCATCCAGTCCGCTCCGAGGGGCGATGTGCTGATCGAGCAATACATCGCCGAAATCGGCCCGCGCGATCTGATCAACTCGAGTGGCGCCCGGCTCAGCCAGCCATGGCAGGTACTGCGCCAGGACCGCGCCAACTATCACCGGTTTCGGATCCGCGATCGGCTGGATGAGGGCGACAGCTTCTTTCACGACGCCAACAACCGCGCTGCCTTCGAAAGCATGCTGCGATCTGGCTCAATTTCGCGTCAGGCCGCGCGCGACGTGATGCGTGGCGGCGCCGTCGTTCTGGTCGAGATTTATGGGCGCGGCGGCGTCGGGCGCTCGGTTGTGGTCACAGTCGCGCGATAGCGCTGGCAACCACCAGAGCCACGACGGCCAAACCTGCCTGCTGAAGCCGGGCCTAGATCGGACCCTCCTGCCGGCACGACAGGAGCTAAGCCGCATATTGAGAATGGTCGTGCTGTGGCCCGCTCGACGGCCAAGCAACTGGAGCAACAGGCTTTCGGGAGAGAATGGTGCGGTCGAGAAGACTCGAACTTCCACGGGTTGCCCCACAGCGACCTCAACGCTGCGCGTCTACCAATTCCGCCACGACCGCATCATGACAGGGGCCGGTTGCGACCGGCAACGGGCATGTAGCAAATCGCCCTCACCCGCACAAGTGGTCCCAGGAGGCCTTTCCGGGGGAAATTTTCCACACGCTAAGAGCCAATGGGTAGGGACCTGAAGAAGCTTTCCGCCGCCGCCTGACAGGTGAGCGATCCTTGCGTCCGAAGCCATCATGTCGAGATCGTGCTCGAAGTGGTCTGCTACCGACATGCTGAGCAGCGCACCGAAGCGCAAAATGAGCACCGTAGCTGAGTGCCGCAGCTACTTTCTCATCCTCGCCTTACTGTTGTTCGTGCTGCCGCTCCTCATCACGCACATGCGGGGTAAGCAGCCGCTCGATCTGCGCGCAGGCGAGTGCAAGGCCGTCAGATTGTAGCTGCGTCCCAAGAGAGCGGGCGCTTCGGCTGTAGGACCGGTCTTCAAGGAGGGTTTTGAGGGCCCGCCCCGCCTTTCTGGCGGTCAGAAAGCGCAAGGAGAGTTTCAGGCCGGCGTGGTGATGAACGACGCGCGACGCAATACCTGGCTGGTCGAAGGCAATGGGTATGACCAGTACCGGTGTTCCAGCCCCCAGAGCATCGAGCACCGTGTTCTGACCGCCGTGAGTGACGCATATGTCTGCGCGGGCAAGCACCTCGCGCTGAGGCACGAAATCCGTGACCCACGTCGCATCGATGCTGGCTGCCTGCGCCGCGTTGAGGCATCCGCAGTGAGCGACGAGAAGCTGCGCATCTAGCTGACGGCACGCGCGCGCCACCGCTTTGAACAGAGAGATCCGGTGCCCCTGCAGCGTTCCAAGCGACATGAACACGAACGGGCGTTGCGGATCGATTTCAGGCGTGACTTCTTCACCGCCCTTTGGGTCACGGATCGCCCCCACCTGCAGAAAGGAACGCACGCCTTGCGTGCGCGGGTAGTCCAGCGCCTGCGGCATCTGGGCGATCGTGCCCAGCGGCGAGAGGCAATCTTCCAGAGTCTCCAGTTCCTCGAGCCCGAAGCGCTTAGCCCACTGCCTGATCATTCGCCGCTGGCAGCTCAGGAGCTGTCTCGAAACCATCTCCCCGCCGCGGTTTCTCCTGATTCCCGGTTCATCCTTCGCGTAGGGCCAATCGAGATATGGTGGCGGGATCCGCTCATCCCGTTCCAAAGGCAGGGCGCTCGCAAGGGAAAGGTACGGAAGCCGAAGATGGCGGGCTACTAGCCCTCCGGCAGGCTCCATCTGGTCAGCGATGACAGCGTCAGCGCTTTCGCGATGCAGGATCTCCGGCAAATACCTGCACAGGTTCTCGGTCGTCGCGGCACTGTCAGCCACCGTGCGCAGCACGCCAAAAAGCCCAGCCGGCCTCGCCGCGCGCTGAAGAAGCACCTGCGTCGTCAGACCTGGCGGCGACGGGACGAGCACATACTGAGCGTGGTTGGAGAGGAACGCCTCCGCTCCCTCTTGCAAGATCAGTATTGCCTCATGGCCCCGGCTCTGGAGGGCGCAAGCCAAGGTGCCGAACACCTGAACATGGCTCGGAAAGGGCGGACAGATGAGTGCCAAGCGCAACGCGACTTCCCGCTGTGTTTCGACCTCAGTTGAACTTGTTCAAGCGTGAATAGTTCTGCCCTGATGAATTTTTCCGCCGTCACCCCACGTCCCAAATCGGAAGCCACGCTCGCGGTCGTCATGATCATCATCGCGAAGATCATGATCCTGCACCTTATCGGTCGTCCAGTCATCTGCGATTGCGGAGTGCTCAAGCTCTGGGAAGGAACGCCGTCCCCCGCCCACAATTCCCAGCACTTCGCCGATCACTACTCGTTCCTTCACGCTGCTTTCGGGATCGGCCTTTTTCACCTTCTCGCCGGCCTCCGTCCCGACTGGAGCATGGCCCGCCTTGCAATCGCCGTCACGGCAAGCAGCGCGATCTGGGAAGTCGCGGAAAACACGCCGTTCATAATCGACCGTTTCGCGAGCTGGAGCAGCAATCTCGACTATGGCGGCGACAGCCTGGCCAACTCACTGGGCGATACGCTATTCACCTTGCTCGGAGCAGCCATCGCCGCGAGGCTGAACTGGACGCTGGCGCTCTTTCTGGTGCTTGCCATCGAAGTTGCGGTCTATCTGCTGATCGGCGACGGTCTCGTCGCTGGCGCACTTCGTCTCCTGACTGGCACATCGCTGGCGTAGGAACCTGCCGTATCGAGACGACGAAGTCGTGACGCCTGCAGCGACACGAGGTCACTGGAACCGGTACAAAAACAGGTGACCTTCAGCTGCATGATCATCACCCGGAAGTGATCCGCGACGGCGTCCGCCGAAACGGTCGCGGCATCAAGCGTCGAGGCAGCCTGCCCGACCAGGTCAGCCCCCAAGCGCATTGCCTTGGCAGCATCGACGCCGTCGCGAATGCCGCCGGAACCGATGATGAAAGCTTCGGGACAAGCGTCACGTACTTCGGCAATGGCTTCCGCTGTCGGCTGGCCCCAGCCGATGAAGGCGCGGGCGACGTCAGCCTGAAGAGGCGAGGATGCCCGTTCGGCCTCAACGGCCGCCCAACTCGTCCCGCCAGCGCCGGCCACATCGATGACGGAGACGCCTGCATCGACCAGACGGCGCGCCAGACGCCCGGAAATGCCGCAACCAACTTCCTTGACGACCAGAGGGACGCGAATGCGGCGCGCCAGCTGCTCGATGGCGTGCAAAAGCCCGCGCCAGTTGCGATCGCCTTCCGGCTGCACAGCTTCCTGCAGCGGGTTCAAGTGAATGATGAGGGCATCGGCACCCACCATCTCCACCGCGCGTGCTGCCTGATCCTGCCCGAACCCGAGGTTCAGCTGGGCCGCACCGAAATTGGCCAGGAGGGGGATCGAGGGAGCAAGTTCGCGCAGGTGGCGGCTGAGGCCGGCATCGCCGTGCGCCTCTATCGCCACGCGCTGGGAGCCGACGGCGAAAGCGATCTTCAGTTCCTCGCATGCGGTCGCCAGATTGGCGTTGATCAATTCCGCGCGTTCGGGCCCACCGGTCATGGAACTGACGAGAAGCGGGGCGCTTATATGCTTGCCCAGAAAGCGGGTGCCGACCTCGATCTCATCCATGTCTATTTCAGGAAGCGCAACGTGCTCGAAGACAAAGCGGTCAAAACCTGCACTGACGGAGGAAGCCCCCCGTCCGGAAAGGACAATGTCGAGATGATCGTTCTTACGGCTGATCGACAATGAGCGGTCCCCTTCGAGAGTTAAGCGCACGGCGGTCCCTCATTAACTTGCCTGCATCTGGCGGGTTTCAACCATCCATAATCTTGTCCTTTTACGGCTGCCTGCGCGCAGCGCCAGGGGGCGGAACATGATGCCGCCCGAAACGGTGCGCGACGACGCTTCCGATACTGCGGCCCTTGTTTACGCCTTAGGTGTTCGAGAGGCAGTAGAGAGGCGTCTGCGGCATTTGCTGGAAGGCTCGAGCGAGATTCCTCAAAACCTGACGGCGGCGATGGAGCATGCGCTGATGGCACCAAGCAAAAGGGTCCGGCCCGTTTTGCTCTATCTCATCGCCGAGCCGGACGCAGGTGGTGAAGACGCGGTACTAAACCTCTGCGGTGCCGTTGAAATGGTCCATACGGCCTCGCTCATCCTGGATGACCTGCCCTGCATGGACAATGCAAAGATGCGGCGCGAGCGCCCGACGACGCATGTCGCATTCGGCCAGGCAACGGCGATCCTGAGTGCGATTGCCATGTTGACACGCGCATTCGGTATCATCGCCGAACTCAACGTGCCGCCGGCGGTCAGAACCAGACTGGCCGTAAGCCTGTCCAACGCTGTCGGACATTCGGGTTTGGTTGCAGGTCAGGAGATCGATCTCAATGGCAGGGCCGGTCTCCGCGCCGAGGACGATATCGAACGCCTGAACTGGCTGAAAACCGGTGTCCTGTTTGTGGCGTGCGCCGAAATGGGGGCGACCTTCCGTGGCATGACCCGCATGCAGATCGGTCATGTCCGCACCTTCGCCCGGCATCTGGGTCTAGCCTTCCAAACCGCTGACGATCTTCTGGACGTATCGGGCGATCCTGCCGTTATCGGCAAGGACATCAACAAGGATGACGACAAGGCGACGATCGTTTCGCTTTACGGCGAGCGCCGGGCGCGGATGACCTGCCTTGAACACATAGATGAGGCAACCAAGGCGCTTCACGCGTCGGGTGTTCGCGCTGCTCCCATCGAAGCGTTGATGGAGCGATACCTGAAGAGCAAGATCGCGTTCCATGGAGCATGAAGTGCAGCCGCTCAGTATCGACGGTCTGTCGGTGGGCTACGGATCGCGACAGGTTCTGAACAACCTCAGGCTGCAAATCGCTAAGGGTGAGATTTTCGGCCTCCTCGGCCCGAACGGTGCGGGAAAGACGACGCTGATCCGGACCATCTGCGGACGGCTGAAGCCGCAAGCCGGAGCCGTGGCGGTTGGTGGATCACGCGGAAAAGACCGGGTGCGGCGCCTCGGCCTCGCCCCGCAGGAACTCGCTCTCTATTCGCATCTGACCATCAGGGAAAACCTCGAGGTATTTGGCTGCCTGTCCGGCATCAGACGTCGTGATCTTTGCGAGCGGCTGGACTGGGCAAGCAAGGCCTCTCAGGTAGCCGAGCGCCTCGACGAGCGCGTCGAGCATCTGTCGGGAGGCTGGAAGCGTCGCGTCAACATAGCGGCGGCGATCCTTCACCTCCCCGCACTTCTGATCCTCGATGAACCCACCGCAGGCGTGGATATTGAAGCCCGTTCGCAGACTGCCATTACCGTTGAACGCATGGCTGGCGGCTTTACGATCGACCAAAAAGTGCGCCTCGACGCGTCACTGAGGGCGGTGGCCGAAAAGGATGCGCGAGTTGTGGATTCCACCCCCCCTTGTAATCACCGAGGAGTTGGGGGTCCGAAGGGCGAGCACAGCCACGATTGCCTATTATGCCGGAGCGGTATCGATACTTTTCCTGCTCTTTTCATCGCTTCAGGGAGCGGCAACGCTCATCGAGGAGCGTCATGCCGGCATTCTTGATCGCATTGCAGTTGGTTCATCCGGAAGCGATGTCGTCGTCCTCGGAAAATTCCTTTTCCTGACGGTCCAGGGAATAATCCAGGTAGCGTTGATCTTCCTGGTAGCGGCGCTCCTGCATGATCTCGACGTTGCTAGGCACTTCGGCGCATGGCTGGCGATCACGATTGTAGCGGCAGCGGCAGCTGCGGGAATTGGCCTTGCGGCCGCATCGGCATGTACGAGCAAGCAGCAGGCACAGACGATCTCAACCTTTGTGTTGCTGGTGAGTTCTGCACTCGGTGGCTCCATGGTGCCCCGTTTCATGATGCCGCCGTGGTTACAGGATATTGGCTGGTATACGCCCAACGCCTGGGCGATCGAAGCCTACTACGGCATCTTGTGGCGCGACGAACCAGCAAGGGAACTTCTCCCCGAGCTTTCTCTTCTGGGCGTTGTGGCCCTTCTGGCACTCGGCACCAGCATCGTGGTCTCACGCTGGCGGCTGAGCCTTTAGCAGGCAAGGAGATCAGGTGGAAACTGCCCTTTATTATCTGGTACCGGCAGGGCTCGTCATAGGCTCGGTGGTGTTCATGGAATGGTTCGCCACCTGGTCGCACAGGTACATCATGCACGCCTGGGGCTGGGGATGGCACAAATCGCACCACGAGCCGCATGACCACGCGCTCGAGAAGAACGATCTTTATGCGGTCGTGTTCGCAGGTGTCGCCATCCTGCTGTTCCTTGCCGGGGAAACGTGGTGGCGCCCCCTCACATGGATCGGCCTGGGCGTTACGATATACGGCTTTCTCTACTTCGTGCTGCATGACGGGCTGGTGCACCAGCGCTGGCCCTTCAAGTACATTCCGCGCAAAGGTTACCTCAAGCGCGTCTACCAGGCACACCGGCTGCATCATGCGGTCAAAGGCAAGGATGGGTGCGTCTCATTCGGGTTCGTCTATGCACCGCCCGTGGAAAAGCTGGTTCGAGAGCTGCAGGAAAACCGCAGGAACGTGGATGAAACTGCGCTTGCAGGTGACGACGAGCGCTCTGCCCTGCACTAGTCACGCCGGCCGCTGCCAGAGCCCTTCGCGTGGACGCGTCGCTCGGTAGAGCCTGGTTATCGCGACATCTCCAAGCCCAGCCATCAGAAGGGCAACCTTCTCGGCTTTTGTAGTGGAAACGCGATGGTCCCAAGCGGAAGGCCCTCCGGCGCGCAACTTTTGCCCGATCGCGCGATAGATGCGGCGTGCTGCGGCAATTGCCCACGCGGAACGCGCCGGAAGAGCCGGCAGCCCGGCATAGGCCGACTCGTAGTATTTTTCCGCGAGATCGAGAAGGTCGAGCGCCGCAGCGTGCAGCCTTGGCCACTGATCCCGATCCTCAGGCACGATTTCGCCGATCCCTTGGCGCACCAGCAATTCGTCGGGGATATAGATCCGTCCCGCCCGGGCATCATCAACGACATCACGGGCGATGTTGGTGAGCTGGAAGGCAAGCCCTAGGTCAGAGGCGCGATCAAGCACCGCCCTCTCCCGCACCCCCATGATCATTGCCATCATTACCCCGACCACTCCGGCGACGTGATAGCAGTAGTCCAGAATTTCCCCGACCGTGCGGTAGCGCCGCTGTTCCACGTCCATCTCAAAGCCAGTCAGGAGTTCCTGCGGATGGCGATCCGGGATGTCGTGCCGGATGACCACCCGGTGCAGGGCTTCGAATATGTAGTCGCCCGAAAAGTTGCCAGCGAGCGCCGCGCTCGTCTTCTGCCGCAGTTCGGCGAGACGTTTGCGCTGCCCGTCGCGAAAATTCGTTGAATGGCCGTGCCCGGCCACCTGCCCGTCAATGACGTCATCGCAATGGCGGCACCAGGCATACAGCATTACCGCGTCATCACGGGTGGCGCGGTCAAACAGACGCGCCGCCGCGGCAAAGCTCTGCGACCCTTTTGCGATGTCCTCTTCACTGCGTTCAACGACAGCGTCTGTCATGGCAGCGCGTCCGCAATCATGAGCCCGGCGGTAGCCTTCGCTGACCCCACCACTCCCGGAATTCCTGCGCCCGGATGGGTGCCCGCGCCGACAATATAGAGGTTCGGAATGACGTCATCGCGGTTGTGCGGCCGGAACCAGGCGCTCTGCGTCAGGATAGGCTCTATTGAAAACGCCGAGCCAAGATGAGCGTTGAGTTCGTCACGAAAATCGAAGGGGGAGAAGTGGCGGACGGTGACGAGGTCTTCCAGCAGACCTGGAATGTAGCGATCGTTGAGATACTTCAGGATCCGGTCGCGATAGAGCGGCCCTTCAGCGTCCCAGTCCACATCAGCCGTGCCAAGGTGAGGAACCGGCGACAGGACATAGTAAGCGCTGTGCCCCGGCGGAGCGAGGCTGTCGTCGGTCACTGAGGGAGCGTGAAGATAGAGCGAGAAATCGTCGGGAAGACGTTGACCCCTGAATATCTCGTCGATGAGCTCTCGGTAGCGCCGGCCGAACAGAACCATGTGATGCTTGAGCTCTGGGTGCTGTTTGCGAAGGCCGAAATAGATGACAAACAGCGACATTGAGTGGCGCCTTGCCGCCAGCTTCCGACCGTGCGTGTCGCCTCTTTTCGTTCCCCGCAGCATGTGGCTGTAGGTATGAACGACATCGGCATTGGACGCGATCTGGTCGAAGGTGAAGGCCGTACCGTCTGCTAGAGCCAAGCCCGACGCACGCCCTTCGCTTGTCACGATGCGGTCAATTTCCGCATTGAGATGGATCGTGCCGCCAAGATCCTCGAACAGCTTCACCATCGCCGCGATCAACGCTCCGGTGCCTCCCTTGGCAAACCAGACACCGCCTTTCCGCTCCAGCGCATGGATCAAGGCGTAGATCGAGGACGTGTCGAACGGGTTCCCTCCCACGAGCAGCGTGTGGAAGCTGAAGGCCTGCCGCAATTGTTCATCGCGGATGAACTGGCTCACCTTCGAGTAGACGCTGCGATAGCTCTCCAGCCGCACGAGCTGAGGCGCCGCATTCAGCATGGAACCAAGGTTGAGGAAGGGCACCGTCCCGAGCTTTTCGTAGCCCTCCCGATAGACATCTGCCGAATAGGCCAGAAAGCGCCTGTATCCTTCGACATCCTGCGGGGACTTGGCCGCGATCTGGCGGTCCAGAGCCTCCTGGTCGTCGGCGTAGTCGAAGCGATAACCGTCTTCCCAGCAGAGCTGGTAGAAAGGTGCGACCGGCAGCAGCGTCGCGTAGTCAGAAAGGCGCCGGCCAGACAACGTCCATAGCTGTTCCAGGCAGTCGGGATCGGTGATGACCGTGGGGCCAGCATCGAAGGTGAAGCCCGCCTCCTTGTAGACGTAGGCTCGTCCACCCGGCTTGTCGCGCTTTTCGAAGATCGTGGTCTGAATGCCGGCACTTTGGAGCCGGATCGCAAGAGCAAGCCCGCCGAAGCCCGCGCCGATCACCGCCGCTGTCCTGGTGTTGCTCACGCGTCCTCCTTGGACAGAAAAGGAGCCTCGCGCAGACATGCGATTGCCTTGTGGATCGGCACCGGCGGCTTGCCGGTGAGGATGCGGGCTTTGTCGGCCGCCGTGCTTTGGCCTGCGTAGAAGCGTTCGATGAGTGACTGATCGAGCCGATAAAAGCGTTGCAGCACGAGATGGCGGCGCTCTGGTTGCGCGGCGCGGAACAGCATACGGTTCAACAGCCGGTAGAACCGCTGACCTTGTTGCCACTGAAGCGCGTACGACCGTATTTTTTTGGCCAACGTCGCACTGTTCACCGGCCAGCTTTCCGCGACGAGATTGGCGACCCGTACGGCATCGGGAAGGCTGTAGCCAGTTGTGGGATGGAACAGGGCGGCGCGCATGCCGGCCTGAGGCACCTCCTGCGGGGCCTGCCCCCAAAATTTCTCCGCGTCATATGCCAGTGTGATCGGAAGAACGCCGGTCTCGCGGCGCACCACTTCCGCAACCGCCCACCTCTTCAGGCGGGCATAGTTGAGGATCGCCGCCTCTATCTCCCCGCCATCGAGATCGCGTCCGTCCGAATAGCGGGTGTCCTCGATCAGAATGCGGGTCGATGAGAACGGCAGCAGGTAAATGAAGCGATAGCCGTCCAGCTGGCTTACCGACGCGTCCATGATGACCGGAGACACAACGCCATGCGCTGCGGCCGTCTCGATCTCGAGGCCGACGAACTTCTGGTAGCCCAACGCAATTGCGCTGCTCGGCCGAAAACCGCGTGCATCGATCACGCAGTCAGCTTCGACCAGCGTTCCGTCCCCAAGGATGGCGTTCTCGGGATTAAGAATGGCGACGGGCGAATTCAACCTGAGCTGGACGTTCGGCAGCCGTTTGATGGCGTCGCGTAAGGATGCGCTGGTGAGCGAGGCGTAGCCAGAGGGATGGTGTCCCACCGCGTGGTGTAACTGACGGCATTGGTCGCCGTGCTGTCCGGCTTGGCCGGGTTGGTCAGCGTGCTGCTACTGCTGGCAGGCTGATGAAGGGATCATCGCTCAATTGTCCGACGCTTTCCAGCGTCATGTAGCGGGCACGCTGAACGGCCCATTCATCGTTCTGTTCGAGCAGCAGGGCTCCGACGAGACGCACGATGGCGTCGTCATTCGGGAATATGCCGACGACATCGGTGCGCCGCTTGATCTCCCCGTTAAGGCGTTCGATCGGATTCGTGCTGTGAAGCTTGGCCCGATGCTCCTTC